>SHZW01000011.1 GCA_009692155.1 Nitrospiraceae bacterium | reverse complement strand
TGACCTCGCGTAAGCCACCCAAAGATAACACTTGAGGTGTTTCTCCGCCGCCATAATAACGATAAAGCGATGACGAGGCGGCGGCTCAAGCGAAGCTTGGTATGGTGCCCCCGATACGAATTGAACGTACGACCTACGGTTTAGGAAACCGCTGCTCTATCCACTGAGCTACGGGGGCTCAATAACAACGATACCGAAGGAGTTGAGGAATGTCTACCAGGATGCTGGAAAGGGCTCTCCAAACATTGGGAAGGCGAGACTCAGACTGAGGTTAAGAAAACTGGGCGGGGTTCCTCGCTCAACCCTGAGCTCAGCCGCAACCTGTTGGCTTACTTCCGGTTCGACTGATCTCGCGTGCAGCTTTGTTCTGCAACCATGCGCTGGCCTTCGGTGGCGTCGCTCGGAATCCGGCTCATGCAGGCACTCAGGCTGTCCTCAACAGAGCCGGAGGCGATGCCCCTGCCGCCTCCTGAAGGACCAGCATATCCGCCATCCGAGGCGCAGGCGCTGGCCATAAGAACCAATGCGGACAAGAGAATTCGCACGTCAATCCGTCGAATCGTCATGGAACCTCCTTAGTGAACGTCAAACTACAGCGAGTGCGGATAAACGATGAGGGGAAGGGCAAGAAGGGAATTAAGAATGGGCCGACTATAGGGGGAGTCTATGTAAATAGCAAGCTCACGGTTTGTCGGTTTTAGTGAAGAGTGAATCTTTGTCCGGAATCTGATTCAGCAGGTCCGCGCGGGCCTGGTAGATACCGGGGAGGCTGCTGCCCATGGCATACACTAATCCGCTTGTTTTGTTGCCCAGCAGCAGCCGGTGTGCGGTTGTGCCGTCCTTGGCCGTGGCGACGAATTCGGCGGCCGGTGAGGAGAGGCCGTAGGGAGCGAGCGGACCCGGGTCCTTGACGACCCGCAGTTCGGCCGGCAGGTCCACCACTCGGGCGACGAACAGGTCAACGACCTGTTGTTCCAGTTTATTGGTCGGCTGGTCTTCGAGTACCCACTCGTCGTTCTGATGAATCAGCACGAACCGGCTTTTCCTGGTTTTCACCGACAGCATCGCGATCTGGTCCGTCTCCATGCCCAGGAGGCGCTTATCCTGCAAGGCGAAGAGGTCTTTCGTGAAATTCTGGATGGCCGTCGGATTGACTTTGTAGATCGGCGCGTCCGGAGTGGTCACGGCATAGGCTTCCCCGCTGGACGGGTTCGGCTGGTAGAGTTTGAGAATCTGGTCGGCGCTGCCGACGGTGGCGGTGATCTTCACGAGCGGTGGCCCGAGCCGCGCGGCCAGTTTGTCGCGGTCCGGACCTGCATCCACGAAGGCCAGCGCTTTCAGGTCCGCGAGCTTGATGATGAGGTTGCGGACTGCCGGCTGGTCGGCTCTGGCCTCGATGGGAAAACGAATGCGCCACAGTTTTTTGTCCTTCTCGTCGAATCGTTCCAGCAGCACTTCGGTTTTGGGATTGCTCATCCGCAGCCGCTCGATCGCATCCTGCGGGAGCGGCAGCACGTCTTTTCTCCGCAGACTCGTCAGCGTCTTGTTTACCAGGATTTTGTGCGGCAGGTCTGTGAGCAGCACCTGCTTGTCCGAAGCCCGCATGGCGTAGAGGGTGGACGAAATCGGACCGATGTCGCCCAGCGACAGCGTCTCCCGACGGTCGCCTGCGACGATGGTCAGCATGACAGGAGGATGTTCCAGGCCGAACGGCTCGAGCGAGGCCGCCTGTTCCTCGACAACCCGGGTGACGGTGCCGAGCAGCAGCGCCCGCAGCAGGTCGCCCACCTCGCGCGCATCGGCATCGGTCTGAATCGGGGCGGTGATGGTCCAGGTCAGCTTCTCGCCCGGCGTCAGGACGATATCGGGCCCGCCGGCGGCAGTGTGGACCGTGAGGCCTGTGATGGCCCGCTCCTCAAAGGGCAGGAGCTTTTTGGCTTGTGTATCGGTCTGGAGTTTTTGGCGTTCGGTGGGAAACTCGACAAAATAGAGATACGCGCCGAGTCCAACCAACGAGATGGCGAGGGCGATGGTGAAGCCGTATTGCTTCATGGGCTCAGAGACGGCGTCGGCGTCGCCACGTCATGATGCCCCAGAAAACAGTCAGCGCAGGCAGCAGGAGCACCTGGACATAGAACAAGGTGCGCTCCTCCGCCGGGTTGGGCACGAAGGGGCGCATGGCCGGCTCCTTGGGCGTGATGGAGATCAGGTCGCGTTCTTCGGCCAGCCAGCCCATCGCATGCAGCAGAAAATCGGTGTTGCCGGGAAAGTTGACGTAGGCGTTGCTGGCGAACGACGAGTTGCCGACGATGACGATCGCCGGCTGGTGGTGGCCTTCCGCAGCCGGTTGTTTGGGCGTGCTCGCCACCGCCAACGGCAGCGGGCCCTTGACGTCCGATTTGTCGTCCAGTTTGAAGGCCCCTCCCTGCGCGTTCATCACCGCGCGGCTCTGCGGCGAGGTCTGGGCGAGCGGAATGGCCGACCATGTGCGGTTCTCCGCGTCATCCAGGACGAGATGGCGCGAATCCGGAAACAGGACGACGGACGTGAGATCCTGGGTGATCTCGTGTTCCGTGAAGCGCCGGATCAGAAGAAAATTGATGCCGCTTTGCGCCAGCCGATCCTGAAAATCCACGAGCACGCCTTTTCCGGTTTTCACGCCCCACGGCGCCAGAAGCCCGTCCAAGTCGGCTTGCGAGCCGGGGTCTACCATGGCCAGCAGGCGGCCGCCGCCGGCGACGTAGCGGCCGATCCGGTCCTGTTCCTCTTTGGTCACGGGGCGGCGGGGGCCGGCCAGCACGAGCACCGCCGTGTTTGCCGGCACCGCGCTTTCCTGCAGCAGCGTCAGGGCGCCGACGTCGTACCCCTGCTTCTCCAGCGCCGCCTTCACGAGCGAGAAGCCGCCCTTGTTCTGATCGGCCGTGCCCCGTTCGCCGTGGCCTTCGAGAAAGACGATTCGTTTTTTCTCGTCTTTGGAGACGCGGATGAGCGCGCCGGTCAATTCGGCTTCGGAGGCGGTGGTCACGCGGTTGGTCTGCCCGCCGCTCTCGACGATGGCCGTGTCCGTTCGCGTGACGCCAAGTTGCCGCGCCAGGCCGGGCCGCCGCTCAGGGTCCACGTACTCGATGCGCAGTTTGTCGCTGTGCGAGCGGTAGCTGTCGAGCAGGTCCCGGTACGTATTGAACGATGCGCTGCGCTCCTGCGAAAACACCGTGATCTTCACCTCCCGCGTGAGCCCGCGCAGCACGCGATGCGTCTGCGGCGACAGGGTGAAGCGCTGAGTCTCGGAAAAATCCCACTGCATGGTGTGACGCGTGGCGAGGAAATTCACGATGACCAGGATGCCGGCGAACAGCACCACCATCAGCAGGCTGTTGGCTCCCATGCGCGTCGAGCGCTTGGTGGAAAAGGCTTTGACCGTTTCGAAATGGAGAACGAAGAAGACGATCAGGCAGATCAGCGCCAGTCCTTCCAATAGAGTTGCTAGCCACAGCTCTTCGGGGTAGAGGCTGTAGGCAACTAGTCCGCTGGCACCCAATATGGTACCAACCATCCCCGTGAATTTTGCGATGTTATCCAAATTTTCTCTACGACTTCGGTTTGGAAATCTCGCGTTTGCTCCACGACCCCAAAAGATAAAACAGTCGTGCCATCAAAATGGAGACAATAAAGCCTACAACTAAGCCAGGCATCGCCAGAACGATTCTGGGATACCGACCTGGTGGGAATAAGAAAGTCCCTAAAAACGCCGAGGTGAGTGTTACAGCAAGAACGAATAAAACGAAGAAAGTACCATTCCATCCTGCAGAGAACGGGTTACTACGAAGAGCCCGTAACCATGCCTCATAACTATTAATAGCCGGAGCATCCTTCTCGACGTACAAAGATAAAGAACTGATTTGATCAGAGGCTATCACCTATCAGACTCCACGACGCGGTGCGTCAGGAAGAGCATGAACAGGATGCCGCTGGCGTAATAGACCAGATCTTTGGTGTCCACAAGGCCGCGCACCAGCCGGTCGTAATGCTCGATGAAGGACAGATACGCGATCGTGTTGCCGACCGGCGTATCGCCCAGAATGGAGCCCAACGCGCCCATCAACCAGACGGACAAGAGAATGCCGAAGCTGAGGAACGCGGCGATGATCTGATTTTCAGTCACGGCCGAGGCAAGCAGGCCGACGGCCAGAAACAGCGCACCCATCAGCAGGAGGCCCAGATACCCGGTGAACACGGGCGCCCAATCGAAACTGTTGAACATGGCGAGCACCACCGGCACGACGCCGGTCAGGGCCAGCATGCCCAGGTAGATCACGAACACGGCCACGAATTTTCCCGCGACGATGTGGTTGATCCCGATCGGGGAGGTCATCAGGAGTTCGAAGGTCTTGAGCTTGTGCTCTTCCGCGAAGCTGCGCATGGTCAGGATCGGCAGCACGAGCAGCAGGATGATCGCCGTGCTGTAGAAGGTCGGGCGGAAGACGAGATCGTTCAAATTGATTTTTGCTGCCAGGCCCTGGATCTGCATCAGCCGGATGGCCTGGGTGCCGGCGTTCACCACCGCGATGTAGGACAGCACGCCGAAGATCACCAGGAACACGGCGCACACGACGTAGATGATGGGCGAGAAGTAGGCCGAGCGGAGTTCCTTCGCGACGATGGCTTGAGCCGGCGTCATGCGCGCGCCTCCTGCGGTGTTTCACCGCCGCTCCGTTCGCCCATGCCGTCTTCGTGCTGCGTGAGGCGGAGGAAGACGTCTTCGAGCGTCATCGAGATGGTTTTGAGTTCCAGCAGGCCCCAGCCGTTGGTGACGATGAACCGCGCCAATTCGTCCCGCAGATCGCGGCCGAGGGCGCACTCCACCAGGTACACGCCGCCGTCCGCCGGCGCGAAGACGCTGACGATGCCGGGGATGCCGCGCAGGCGGTCCGCGAAATTGTGCGGCGGCGTCTTCACCGTGAGGCTGATTTTTTCCGAGCGGCGCAGCCGGGCGGAGAGATGCTCCGGTGTGTCCACCGCGACGATCCGGCCTTCGTTGATGATGACGACCCGCTGGCAGACCGCGGTGGCCTCCGGCAGGATGTGGGTGCTGAGAATGACGGTGTGCGAGCCGGCCAGGCTTTTGATCAATTCCAGAATCTCGATGATTTGCTTGGGATCGAGGCCGACCGTCGGTTCGTCCAGAATCAGCACCGGCGGATCGTGCAACAGCGCCTGGGCCAATCCCACCCGCTGGCGATAGCCGCGGGACAGGTTGGCGATCAGCCGGTGGCGCACGTCGCCGAGCGACACCTGTTCGATGACGAGGGGCATCCGCTCGCGCAGGGCCGCGCTCTTCATGCCCTTGAGCCGTCCCACGAAGGTCAGATATTCCGACACGGTCAGTTCCTGATAGACCGGCGGGGTTTCCGGCAGGTAGCCGATGCGCGCTTTGACTTCCTGCGGCTGCTCGGAGCAGTCGAACCCGTCCACGGTCGCCGTGCCTTCGGTGGCCGGCATGAAGCAGGTCAGGATGCGCATGGTGGTGGTCTTGCCGGCGCCGTTCGGCCCGAGGAACGCGAGGACTTCCCCCTTGTTGACGGAGAACGTCACGCGTTCGATGGCGGTCCGGTCGCCGTATCGCTTGGTGATGTGTTGAACGTCGATCATGCGAGAGGCCAATCTGCATCATTCATGAGGGTTCGTGGCGAAACCGCCAAGACGCCACGCGAGACGGGCGCGTGGAGACCCGAAAGGCCGAGGCAGACTTGAAACAGTCTGTCGAGGTCACGAGGGGCGAGCCCGCCCGCTTGGATGCGAGAAGCTTGCATCCAAGCTTGTCGCAGCAGCGTATCGGTGGTTGTAGTAGAAGCCGTCATGAATGATGCGGGTTAAGCGGCTGGATATTAACTGCCGCTTTCCAGCCAGTCAAGGGACAGTTGCGGAGGAAATGTATTTGCGCTCAGGGGAGGCTTTGATGGGGTGGGTGAATCTGTTATAGTCGCGCCTCGTGGTCATGAGAATCCGGCATCATTAATTATCGTCATGCATCAAGGCTGGCTGTGAAGGAGGGGGCAGTGGACATGCGCACAGGAATGATTGTTGCGGGGCTCTGGTTGTTGACGCTGACCGGCTGCGCCGGCAAGGGCGAAATGGTCGCGTTGAATCTGCATGCGATTCCCCCGGTTGACGCGCCGAAGATGCAGCTTCCCGCTGACACTATTGTCGTCGTGGCGGATTTTGAGGACGGGCGGCCTGACAAACAGCGGGCGGGAACCCGCACCCATCAGGGCGGCGGCGAGACCCTGTTCAACGTGCCGGGAGGGAAAGTCGGCGCGGTGGTGGCTCAGGCGGTCACCGACTATCTCAAGAAACGGGGCTGGCGTGTGGAATTGGCCAGGCCGGTCTCCGGAACCGGCCCGGACGGCGGACCGCATGTGACGATTGCCGGCAGGGTCGTCGAGTTATCCGCCAACGCCGCCAGCACGTTCGGCTCGACGAAGATCACGGCGTCGGCGAAGACCGTCATCGAGGCCGTGAATGCGGAAGACGGAAGCATTGTCCGGATGACGCTCAGCGGCGCCGGCTCGCAGACGGTCGTCTGGTTCGATACGGAGGATGCGGCGGTGTTGCTCAGTGCCGCGTTGTCGGAAAGCCTTGAGAAGTTTGTCGCGGAGACGAAGATCGAAAAGAAAATGCTGCGGTTGAAGTAGCGTCCGTCACCGCTTTTCAGCCGAGGGCATGTCGATCGAACCTATTTTCTCGATCCGGTAAATATCCAGCATCGCCCGGCCGATCGCGACGACGAGCGGCCCGGCCACGATGCCCAGTATCCCAAAGAACTTAATCCCGCCCAGCACGCTGCAGAACACCAGCAGCGGATGCAACTTCGATCGGTTGCCGACGAGGATGGTCCGCAACACGTGGTCGAGCAGCGCAATGATCCCTCCGGCGACACACACCACCGCCATGTTGCCGTAGGCGCCGATGAACCAGAGGTACAGGGCGCCGGGGATCCACACCAGCGACGCGCCGACCGCCGGCACGTAGGCGAGCACGCCCATGACCACGCCCCATAAAACCGGCGTGGAGAGTCCGGCGACCCAGAACGCCAACCCGCCGATCAGCCCTTCCAGGATCGCCACGATGGTGCTGCCTTCGACCGAGGCTCTGACGACTTCGTTGAATCGCTGGAACACGATGCGTTGTTGCGGAAGCGTCAGCGGCAGCGTGTTCTCGATCCACCGCACCACGCGTTCGCTGTCGAGCAAAAAATAAAATGTGCACACCAGCATGACCGCGGTCTGAAACAGGCCCAGCAGAACGTTGGCGACCAACAGCGTGGCTTCTTCGAACAACCACTGGCCCATGCCCTGCAGGTTGTCTGTGAGCGCCTCGCGCAGGCTGGTCCCGGTCAGCCGTTCGTATTCCTGCAGGCGTTCCACCACCGCGCTGACGAAGGGGTATTCCCTGCGGATGTTTTCCAGCAGGCTGCCTTGCGAGACCAGCACCATGGCGGCTTTGTATGTCCGGGCCAGTTCTTCGCCGATCAGCGCGGAGAGATAGAACAGTGGCAGGATGATCACCACGGTCACGACGCTGCACATCAGCAGCGCACTGAATATCTTTTGTCCCCTGGTGGCGCGGACCAGGCGCCGGTGGAGCGGGTGGAGGGCGTAGGAGAGCACGGCGGCCCAGGCGATGGCGGTGAAGAATGGGCTGAAGGTTTGGAAGAGGAGATAGGCCACGCCGGCGACCAGGACGAGGCGCGCCAGCCTGGCCGCCTGATCCGGATCTCGTTGCGAGAGGTCGCTCATGGGTCAGGCATCTTAGGTGCGCGGTCAGTAATGGTCAAGCAACTTGCGCTTTGCCTTTTTCCCGGTCCCGCGATAGAGTGCGGCTGATGACGATTCCAAACGACGAAATCGAACGGCTCGTTCGAGCGGAGCATTGGGATCCCTTTTCGATTCTCGGCCCCCAGCCGTCCGGCGAAGGGTCGGGGACGGTGGTGCGCGCCTTTCTGCCTGAGGCCGTGGAAGTCGTACTGGTGCCGGACGGATCGGCCGCCCGCGCGATTCCGATGCAGGCGGTACAGTACACCGGCGTCTATGAAGCTCATCTGCCTCAGGGGGCGCCGCCTGGTTATCGGCTTCGCGTGACGGACCGCTGGGGAAATGTCTTAGAGCGGCACGATCCCTACGCTTTTCCTCCGCTCCTGTCCGATTTCGATCTGCACCTGTTCGCCGAAGGCCGGTTGTACCAGGCGTACGACCGGTTTGGCGCGCATCTGCGCACGGTGGCGGGCGTGCTGGGCGTGCACTTCGCGGTGTGGGCGCCCAACGCGCGGCGGGTCAGCATCGTCGGTGATTTCAACGGCTGGGATGGGCGCCGCCATGCGATGCGCAGCCGGGGGACGACGGGCCTGTGGGAACTCTTTATTCCGGAGCTGCCCGAGGGTACGCTCTATAAATACGAGATCCGGCCGCAGGACGCCGACGCGGCCTTTCTCAAGGCGGATCCGTACGCGTTTGCCGCCGAACTCAGGCCCAAGACGGCGTCGATCGTTCGCGATCTGTCGAAATATCAATGGGACGATCGCGCGTGGATGGACGAGCGCGGCCGGCACGACTCCCTCGCGGCGCCGATGGCGATCTATGAAGTTCATCTTGGTTCGTGGGCGCGCGTGCCGGAGGAAGACAATCGCTGGCTGACCTATCGCGAACTGGCGGCTAAATTGATCCCGTATTTGACGGGCCTGGGCTATACCCACGTCGAACTGATGCCGATCACCGAACATCCCTTCGACGGCTCCTGGGGCTACCAGACGACCGGTTATTTTGCGCCGACCAGCCGCCATGGCTCGCCGGAGGAGTTCATGGCCTTCGTGGATGCCTGCCACCGGGCGGGCCTGGGCGTGCTGCTCGACTGGGTGCCGTCGCATTTCCCGGACGATCCGCACGGACTGGCCTGGTTCGACGGCACGCAGCTCTACGACCATCACGACCCGCGCCTCGGCTACCATCCGGAATGGCACAGCCGCATTTTCAATTTCGGGCGCGTGGAGGTGCGAAACTTTTTGCTCAACAGCGCGTTGTTCTGGCTGGACAAGTATCACGTGGACGGGCTGCGCGTGGACGCGGTGGCGTCCATGCTCTATCTGGATTATTCCCGTCAGCCCGGTGAATGGATTCCCAACCAGTTCGGCAGTCACGAAAATCTGGACGCGATCGAGTTTCTGAAGGAGTTCAACATCGTGGTGCACCGGGATCATCCCGGCGTGCTCACCATTGCCGAAGAGTCCACGGCCTGGACCGGCGTGTCGCGCCCGACCTATACGGGCGGCCTGGGGTTCAGCCTGAAATGGAACATGGGGTGGATGCACGACATGCTGCGCTACTTCAGTCTCGACCCGGTCTACCGGAAGCACGAGCACAACCACATCACGTTCGGGCTGCTCTACGCCTTCACCGAGAATTTTGTGCTGGTGCTTTCGCACGACGAAGTGGTCCACGGCAAACGCGCGCTGCTCGACAAAATGCCGGGCGATCTGTGGCAGAAGTTTGCCAACTTGCGCGCGCTATACGGCTATATGTACGGGCATCCTGGCAAGAAGATGCTGTTCATGGGCGGCGAGTTCGGCCAGTGGCGCGAGTGGGACCACGACTCCAGCCTCGAGTGGCATCTGCTCGAGCAGGACTCGCACAGGGGGCTCCACCAGTGGGTGCGCGACCTCAACCGGCTCTACCGGACCGAGCCGGCGCTCCACGAAGTGGATTTCGAGTGGAACGGCTTTCAATGGACCGACTACAATGACTGGGAGCAATCGGCCGTGGCCTTCATCCGGCGGGCGAGGAATGCGGACGACTTTGTGATCTGCGCCTGCAATTTCACGCCGGTGCCTCGGCATGGCTACCGAATCGGCGTGTCGGCGCCTGGCCGGTACCGGGAGCTGTTAAACAGCGATGCGGCCGCTTACGGCGGAGGGAGTGTCGGCAATCTCGGGGGCGTGGAAGCCGAACCGGTTCCCTGGCACGGACATTCCTACTCGGTATGCCTGACGTTGCCGCCTCTCGCGGTGGTGTTTCTCAAGCCAAGCTGAACCGGCCGCTCAGCATCAGAACAGGGCTCTTGACTTCCTCCAGCCGCGCCGGGTATAGTCAAATCACTTCATACATCTCCAGCTTGCGGTTCGATTAGCATCAACACACAATATCTAGGGCTGAGACCGCGGTGTAGGTTTAGGTGTAGGGGCATATCAGGTGCGAGGGAACGTACAGGTGTGCATGTCTGCAGACGGAGGGCGATGGTGATGGGACGACGAGGGGTCAGTCAAGCATGGATGTGCCTGCTGGCGTGCAGCTTTGCCGTCAGCGCCTGCACGGTTCTGCCCAAGGGCCAGGCGGATTTGGACGTCAGCATGAAGGAGCGGGGCATCGCCTCGTGGTATGGCGAGGATTTTCACGGATGGATGACCGCCAACGGTGAGATTTACGATATGGAAGCGTTCACCGCCGCACACCGGACCTTGCCGCTTGGGACGGCGATTCTTGTGACCAACGTTGAAAATGGAAAGCAGGTGCGTGTCCGAATCAATGACCGTGGTCCCTATCTCTATGGCCGCGTGCTGGACCTGTCCCTCGCGGGCGCCCGGGCATTGGACATGGTGGACAGCGGCGTCGCCGCCGTTCAAATCGAAGTCGTGGGGGATCAGAGCGCAGGGCTTATCTCCGCCGCCGACCTCTTGCCGATCCCATCGGCTGCCATGACGGCGGATGCCGGAGACAGTATCCTGGTTCTGACGCAGCCGCGGCACGTGCGCGCCGTCCGGACGCTGCCCAATGACCTCTGGCGCCAACGGCGTGTCCGCCGAGCGGCGGATTATCAAGCGGCGGAACGGCGAGCCTATGCCGCCGTGGCCTCGTTGGAAATTCCCTGATTCCGCTTTCTGCTCTTCTCCGTTTAACATTCCCGCTGATTGACAGGCTGGAGGAGTCTCGACTACACTGCGGACGCTCGTACGAACAATGCGTTCGTGCGGGCTGATGTGTTTTCAGTCCTAACTCGAGGAGTGTGCGGCAATGGCCAAGAAGAAGAAAACCTCGCTGACCGATGAGGAAACGAGGTTGGAAAAGAAGGTGACGGAAAAGCGCGGCAAGCTGGAGAATTCGGAAGGCGATGCGCCGTTCAGAAAATTGCACAAGCGGTTGAAGCGCATCCAGCGTCAGCGGCGCCGGTTGGCGATCCGCAAGCAGCACGCAATGGGAAAGAAAAAGGCCGACGCCGCTGCGAAGCCTGTCGCTCCAGCCGCCTAGCCTGCACCGCCCGATACAGGTTGTGATCCATGACCGAGAAGCCCGATCAGCCAGACGATTTCTTCATGTCCGATGCGCCGGAGGCGACTGATGCCCTGGTTGACCGGATGTCGGACGCGCTGACGAAGTCAGCCGAGCCGTCGCCCGGTGATGCGCCTGCCGCCGAAACAGCTCTCGAAGAAGAAAAGGTCAAGGACGAGATCGATATTCAGATCGATTTTCTGAAAGACCCGGAGTGGACCGCCCGCCGCGAAGCGGTGGTGACGCTCGGCGAGATGGGCGACGAGCGATGCGTGGAGCCGCTCGTGAGCGCGCTGCGCGACGGCGATTGGCAGGTCCGCGAGGCGGTCATCGAGGCCCTGGGCCAGGTCGGCTCTCCCGCGGTCGAGCGTCTCATCAAGGTGCTGAGGGATTGGGATCTCCGCAAAAGCGTGATCCGTGCCCTCGGCAAGATCAAGGACGAGCGGGTCCTGGATCCCTTGTTGCAGCTATTGCACAACGATGAATTCAAGCACGATGCGACCGAGGCCCTGATCGAGCTGGGCACGCCGGCGGTGGAGCGGCTGGTGGGGGCGCTCAAGCATAAAGACGAAGGTGTCCGCCAACAGGCGATCATTGCGCTGGGGCGCATCAAGGATGCCGCTGCCATCGATCCGTTAATCGAGATGCTGAAAGATTCGGATTGGTTCTCCCGGCTGACCGCCGCCGCCGCGCTGGAGAAGCTCGGCGACGAGCGTGGCCGCCAGGCGATCAAGCCCTTGATGAAAGATCCGGATATGGTCGTGCGGATGCGGGTCGAGAGAATTTTGGCGGCGTGGAACAAGAACAAAGCAACGGCGAATGCGTAGTCTATCCGGTCACTTCTGCAGCAGCGAATCCAGCTCCTTCTGAATCGCGCTCATTTTTTCCCGGCTCACCGTTTTTCCCTTTGACAGGTCCCCTTCGACGTCTTTGATCTTTGCGGCGAGCGCCCTGGCGTTGGCGGCCTTGCCGCCAACTTCCCCGGTCAAGCCGGCTCCTTCAAGATAGGTGACGGCCTCGGCCAGTTCCTTGGCGGCGTCGCCGAAGTTCTTGTCGTTGAGATCGGATCGCGCTTCGAGCAGCCGTTCTTTCGCGTCCACCACGCCCTGCCGATAGCGCAATGTGCGTTCGAGTCCTTGCGTGGTGTCGATGACATTGCGCGAGAGGTCCTTGGTCGTATCAATGACTTCCGAGGAGAGTTCCTTAACGGCTTTCCTGACTTCCGCCGGACGCTGTCCTGTGTAGTAGCCCAGCAGGAACACGCTGCCCAGCAGCACCGTGATGCCGAGTATTTTTAACATAGAGTTCCCCTTTTTTTCAGTATGCGCCATGGCGATTCGTCACTTGGTGGTCAGCAGCTTGATCACGCCGCCGGCTGCGGCGATCCGGATGGCCGGATCGGAATCGTTCAACGCTTGTTTCAGCAGCGCCAATGCATTGCGTCCGCCAAGTTTGCCGATGGCCCGAGTCGCCATCAGGCGAGGCTGCGGTTGCTGATCTTTCAACAGCGATTCGACGACCAGGAACGCCTTGCGGTTTCCCGACAAGGCCACCGCCTGTGCCGTGGCGCCGCGGACCGAGGGGTCGGGATGCTTCGCCAGGTCGGCTGCGAACAGCACCGCTTCGGGATCGCCCAGCCGTAGCAGCCCTTCCACCGCACCGACTCGCACCATACCCACCGGATCGCGGGCTGCTTGCCGGAGCACCGGCAGGCTCTGTACCAGCTTCAGCCGCCCGAGACTGGCGGCCGCGATGCTGCGGACGCGGGGGTCGTCGTCTTCCAGCGCGTGAAGCAGCGCCGGTTCCCCCTTGGGGTTGCCGAGGTCGCCCAAGGCACCGGCTGCAAATGCGCGCACGGATGGATCGGGATCGTACACGGATTGGCTCAGGATCGGCAAGCTGGAGGGTCGCTTCAACTGTCCCAGTGCGCCCACTGCCGCCATGCGGAGTTCCGCATACGGCAGGGTGGCTTCGCCGGCGATCTCGTCCACGGCGTCCGACTGTCCCATGCGGGCCAGCGCGGCCAACGCAAAGATATGGAGGACGCCTTCCTCGGATTTTGATAAGCGGACGATCCTAGGGCGAAGTCCGGGATCGGTTTTGGTTCCCAGCGCATTCAATGCGGCGATGCGGACGGAAGGCGCTGGATCGTCCAGCGCGCGCGCAAGCGCCGACGTCGTGGCGGAGGACCGGGCTCGCGCCAGTCCCTCGGCGGCCCGGGCACGGACCATGACCGACGAATCGAGCAGACCGTCTTCGAAGAGCGGCACTGCGTTGTGCGGCGCGACATCGGTCAGCGCCAGATAGGCGGCAATGCGGAGGTGCTCCTGAGGGTCGCGCACGTGGCGGGTGATGATGGCGAGCGCCAGGTCGCGGAGCAACGCGGTGTTATCGGGGCGGCCCGGCGGCACGAGCCGCGTATAGAAGGTGAGCGCCGTGTCGGGCCGGCCGACGTGCAACGCGCTGCGGACGCCGGCGCGCAGGACTTCCGGCGAGAGGCGCTGCTCCGCGGATGTTCCTTCCAGCAGGCGGACGACGTCGTCGAAGCGGCCTTGCTGGAAGGCTTTCAGCGCGTCGTCCTGGAGCGATGTGGGGGAGGGAACGGCGAAGACGGGCGCAGCAAGCCACGCGACCCAGAGCCCGCAACTGACTGCGATGGCCAGGATGCCGCGCGCGCGCATGGAATTACTGGCGGGGAGCAGTCGGAGAGGCGGCCGGCGCGTACAGGAGATCCATGTACTCTTTGACCATTCGGCGAGTGCAGAACCGTGGAGCGACCGTACGGACGGCGTCTTTGACGATCTGGAGCCAGCCGCGAGGGATGCCGTCGCGGTCCCGGTCATAGTAGAGCGGGACGATGTCGTGCTCAAGCAGGCGATACAGATGTTCCGCATCGTGCATGTCCTGGCTGTGGGAGTCGCCGAGGTGTCCCGACGTCGGGATGGCCCAGCCGTTCGCGCCGTCGTAGCCTTCCTTCCACCAGCCGTCCAGCACGCTCAAGTGCGGCACGCCGTTGAGCGCGGCTTTCTGACCGCTGGTGCCGCTGGCTTCCATCGGCGGGAGCGGCGTATTCAGCCAGACGTCCACGCCCCACACGAGATATTTGGCCGTGTGCATGTCGTAATCCTCCACGAACGCGACGCGCCCGCCGATGTCGTGGTCTTTGCAGAAAGAATAGACCTGCTGGATGAACTGGCGGCCCGGCTCGTCGGCCGGATGGGCTTTGCCTGCGAAGACGATCTGCACGGGACGCCAGCGGTCCTGCACCATCTGTTGGATCCGGGTCAACGTGCTGAAAATAAGCGTGGCCCGCTTATACGTGGCGAAGCGCCGCGCAAAGCCGATGGTCAAGGCTTCGGGATCGAGGAGCGTGCCGCCGGCCAATACTTGATGAGGCTGCATGCGCCCGTGCATCCACGCCTCGCGCGCACGCTCGCGGATGAAGCTCATCAGCTTGCGCTTCAACGCCTGACGGGCCTTCCAGAGTTCGCCGTCCGGAATGTCGGTGACGCGATGCCAGATGGCAGGATCGTCCGCCCGCTCAGCCCAGTCGGGGGCGAGATGTTTGGCGTAGAGCTGGTTCATCTCAACCGAGATCCACGTCGGCGCGTGGACGCCGTTCGTGATGCTTCGGATCGGGATGCGGTCGTCCTCTAGGCCCGGCCACAGAGAGCGCCACATGGCGCGGGAGACGCAGCCATGCTCGCGGCTGACGCCGTTGACATGCCCGGCCAGCCGCATCGCGAACGCCGTCATGTTGAAGCCGGCGCCCGGATTGTCCGGGTGCGCGCCCAGTTGCAGAAAGGCGTCGCGCGTCATGCCGAGCTGCTCCCAATAGCCTTCGAAATGCTGCTCGATCTGATGGAACGAAAAGACGTCGTGGCCGGCCGGGACCGGCGTGTGCGTGGTAAAGACGGTGCTCTGGCGCACCACATCGACCGCCTCGGCGTGCGAGCGGCCGGCCTGCACCAACTCGCGCACCCGTTCGAGCGCCATGAATGCCGAGTGGCCTTCGTTGGCATGCCAGACGGCGGGCGATATCCCGAGCGCACGGAAGACCCGCACGCCGCCGACGCCGAGCAGAATCTCCTGGCGCAGGCGGACGTTGTGGTCGCCGCCGTACAGCCGCGCCGACAACTCGCGATCCCAGGGCTGATTCTCCGGCACGTCGGTATCGATCAGGTAGAGCGTGACGCGTCCGACGCGTACCTGCCACACGATGCCGACGATCGCATGATGGTCCATCTGAACGCTGATCTGGCAGGGTTGTCCGTCCGGCGTGAGTGCCCGTTGGATGGGCGACTCCAGTTTATTGAACGGCTCGTATTCCGCCTCCTGCCATCCGTCGGCGGAAATCCGCTGGTGAAAATACCCCTGCGGATACATGAAGCCGAGGCCGACGAGGGGAATGCCGAGGTCGCTGGCTTCCTTGCAGTGGTCTCCGGCCAGGATGCCCAGGCCGCCGCTGTAGATCGGAATCGAATTGTGCAGGCCGAACTCGGCGGAGAAATAAGCGACTGGGCTGCGGGTCAAGTGCGGGTACCGGCCGGCAACCCACGTGGCCGAGTCGCCCATATATTCATCATAGGCTTTGAGCACGGACGCGTAGAGACGGCTGAAGACGGGATCTTCGTTCAACGACGCCAGCCGTTCCGGTTTCAGTTCGTGGAGCAGCTTGACGGGGTTGTGGTGCGAAAGGCGCCACAGCGTCGGATCGATGGTTTCGAACAGCCGCCGCGCATCGGGGGTCCAACTCCACCAGAGATTATACGCCAGTTCCTGCAAGCGGGTCAGTTCGTCCGGTATGTTGCCCGTGGACTGTTCGTTCGGCCGATGCTCGCTCATCTAGGCGTTTCCCGCCTGCTGATGCCAGGCTGTCCATTTCGGCGAGAAGGCCACGGAGGCATAACGGGTTCCCAGAATCTGCGCGATGCGATTCATCAGCTGGTTTAATTCCTGCGCTTGATCGGGTTTCAGATCCTGCCGGAAGCGGGGATGCAGACCCCAGCGAGTTTCGATTTCCTCGCCCTGGACGGTGGACATGACGCTGATCAGTTTGATCTCGTTGCCGATCCTGCCTTCCATCGCCGGGGCGGCCGGTGCTGCGGCTGTCCGGCCAGGGGCCGATCCTGACGCGACCGATTCGAGCAGGGATATCATGACGGGAATGACGGTGCTCCCGCAGAGCGTGGCGGACGAAATCACCATGCCGTTGTCCCGCGCGCCAAGCAGGTGCGCGATCGTTTCGCCGAAAGTTTTGAAGTACTCGTCCTTCTGTTTGCTGTCCTCGGTCGCCAGGAATTTGAACCATTCATAGCGCTCGCGGCTTTGGCCGACGGTCTGGCCGATCGCGAGGACGACTTCCATCTCATCGGTATCGGGTCCCAGCGCCGGCGCCAGCACGTTCTTGAGCTGCTGGGTGACGGCATCGACCAGGCCGTCCATGAAGAGCGGCTGGTCTTTGAGGGGGATGTAATGAGCCGACAGCCGATCGGCCAGATTGAACAGCAGCTTGAGAAATTCCAGATAGATTTCCCATTCGCCGGACTTTTTGATCTTCATGGCCTGTTCGGGCGCGCTGCGCTTGACCAGCGTGACGGACTCGCCAGAGACGGCGACCATCAACGAGGCCAGATCGCGTAAAGTTGCAGCGTAGGGATCTTGAGTAGCAGACATCGGCGTCTCCAAAAAATCAGCTTTTAGTATATACAGGTTCACTCCAGTCTTTCCACACAATACGCAACCAATGGTAGGGCGGGAGGGCTCATTGCGCCAAGGGCGGGGGTATGCTATACCCGCCTTCGGTCAGGCTTCGATGGACGCACGTCGCACGCAGGTAGATTCATGGATCGGGAGATCAAGCCCTACATATTGAAGAAGTCGGCGGAAGAATCCCAGCCGGCCAAGCTGTCGTTGGACTATGCGGCCGCGCTGAATCCGCAGCAGTTGGCGGCGGTCACGGCGGCCGACGGTCCCTCGCTCGTGATTGCCGGCGCCGGGAGCGGCAAGACGCGCACGCTCATCTATCGGGTCGCCTACCTCATCGACAAAGGCGTCGATCCGACTTCAATTCTACTCCTGACCTTCACGCGCAAGGCCGCGCAGGAAATGCTGCAACGGGCCGGACTCCTGATCGGCGCGCGCAGCGAGCGGGTCGCCGGCGGAACGTTCCATTCCGTGGCCAACATGCTTCTGCGACGGTACGGGCGGCCGATCGGGCTGGAGCCGGGCTTTACCATCCTGGATCGCGGCGACGCCGAGGATTTGATCGCGCTGATGCGTAATCAGCTCGGACTCAACGAAAAGGACAAGCGGTTCCCGCGCAAGGGAACGATCGCGGAAATTTTCAGCAAGTGCGAGAATACGCTCGCGAGCCTGGAAGATGTGCTGCTCGGCGAGTTCGCCCACTTCGCGGAGCATCTGAACGATCTCGACAAACTGAAAAACGCGTATGTGGCCGCCAAACGGCAGAAGCAGCTCCTGGACTACGACGATCTTCTGGCCAAGCTGCGGGAGCTGCTGGGCGCGCACGAGCCGACGCGGCAGGCGATCTCGCAGAATTTCCGCTACATCCTCGTGGACGAGTATCAGGACACGAACCGGTTGCAGGCCGATCTGGTCCGGCAACTGGCCGCGACGCACGAGAACGTGATGGCCGTGGGCGATGATGCGCAAAGCATCTATGCGTTTCGCGGCGCCACGTTCCGGAACATCATGGATTTTCCGACGCTGTTTCCCGGGACGAAGGTCTACAAGCTGGAGGAAAACTATCGCAGCACGCAGCCGATCCTGAATCTCGCCAACGAAATCATCCAGGGCGCCACCGAGAAATATGCGAAGCATCTCTTTACGCGAAAACTCGACGGCCCGCTGCCGGCGCTGGTGCAGGCGGCGGGGGAGAACGCCCAGTCGCGGTTCATTGCGCAACGGATTCTGGAACTGCGAGAGGAGGGCGTGCCGCTGGACGAAATCGCCGTGCTCTTCCGTTCCAGCTTCCATTCGTTCGATCTTGAAATCGAGCTGTCGCGGCGGAACCTGCCGTTCGTGAAGCGCGGCGGGTTCAAGTTCATCGAGACGTCGCACGTGAAGGATCTGCTGGCGCATCTCCGGGTCATCGAAAATCCGCTCGATGCGGTGAGCTGGAATCGTCTCCTGATGCTGGTGGAGGGAGTTGGGCCCAAGAAGGCGCAGGACCTGATCGCCTCGTTTGTGAGGAGCGAGCAGCCGCTGGCGGTGCTGCGGGAGGTGAGCGGCCGGTCGTCGCGCCCGCTCAAGGATCTGGCGATCATGCTGGAAGAAGCGGCGCGTTCGACATCGCTCACGCCGGCAGAGCAGGTGAACGAGGTCTATCGCTATTACCTGCCGATTCTCAAGGAGCATTACGACGATTATCCGAAGCGGATGCGCGATCTGGAGCATCTCTATACGATCGCCGAGCGGTACGCCGGGCTGAGCGACTTTCTGGCCGATCTGGCGCTCGAGCCGCCGGACGCAAGCGTGGCCGATGTGGAGGCGGGCGATCGGGACGACGAGCGGCTGGTGCTGTCCACCATTCACTCCGCCAAGGGGCTGGAATGGCAGTGCGTGTTCGTGATCTGGGCCGTGGACGGCCGGTTTCCCTCGGCCTATTCATTCACGTCTGACGAAGAATTGGAAGAGGAGCGGCGTCTGTTCTATGTGGCGGTGACGCGCGCGAAGAAGCATCTGCATCTCACCTATCCGATCAATGTCTATGACAAGGCGACGGGGGCGGTCCTGTCGAAACCTTCGCGATTTCTCGACGCCGTACCCTCCTCCATGTTAGATACATGGGCATTAATTGAGGAAGGCGGGTACCATCATTGGGATTCATAGCGCGCATGGTTCATGACGGTTCGTCGCGAAATTGCAGAGTCGCCACGCGAGACGGGCGCACGGAGACGCGAGGGAGGGAGACATACTTGAAACAGTACGTTGACCGACCGAGCGGCGAGTCCGCCCGCCTGCATGCACCGCAGCCGCATGCGGGCTTGTCGCAGCGGCGAATCTGCGATTGCAGCAGAAGCGCTCATGAGCCATGCGCGCTGGACCGTCCGGATTGAAACCCTCTCGTTGCCTCGGTACACACAATCCGAACATGAAACATGTGAGTCTTGGTGGGGGATATCCTCGTGTCCTGGATTAATCGATTGGCAGTGGCGTGCATCATCGTGGCGGCGGCCGTGCCGGTCCGGGCGGAATCGCCGCAGCCGGCGGCCGACTTGACGCGGCTGCCCCTGGCCGCGCTCATCAGCCAGTCCGAAGAATTGGGTCTGCCCACCAAATTTCTCAGAGATCTGCCGTCGGATTTTGTGACCGTGACTTTCGAGGATCTCCACCGTTGGGGGGCGGAGTACCATCCGGAAGAGCACCACATGATCCTGAACCGGGCCCTGTCCTTCAACCAGGCGGCCGGTTCGTTGCGGCCGCTCACGAAGATGACTACCTCTGAAGTCGGCAATCTGTATCACGAGCTGTATCACGCCTACATGGATTACCTCGAAACAAAGCCGCCAGATCCGAGCACCGACGGCGGGCGCCTGCTTGCCGCGACGCAGGAGTTGCAGAAGTGTCGCTACGCCGAAGTGAAAATTACCCCGGTCCTGCAGCGGCGGACTTCCACCGAAGTGCGGTATTTGTCCGAGCGGGAGGCCTGGGAAACACAGCATGAGACTTGGGGGGTCTTTGTCCAATGGGCCATTTGGACGAAGCTCGAATTGATTGCGTCGCGCGGCAAGCCCGGTCTTGTCACCGAGGGATGGCTGAAACGCTTGAAGAAGGCCGATCACGACAGCATACTTGTCGGCTACTACGAACCGGAAGATCCGCACGAGCGCAAGCTCGCGCAGAAGCGCTACCTCGCGCCGGCCTACCGCATTTCGCCCCAGGAAATTCACACGATTATGGTCCTGCTGTTTGGAGAACCGTCAGACGCGGCTGACCGCGCAGCCACCGCCGCGCAGCCGGCGTCGCCAAAAAACGCGGCCGTTTTGCCCACCTGCAAGCAGTAGAATCATTCCCTGGGTCCTCAGATTCGCTTGATTCTGCCTTGACTTACGAGCCCTTCGGACAGTACACTTCTTGATAAACTTTTTCAGTCTTTTTGATGGGATTAGGAGCGTTTGGCAATGCTCGATACGCTCAGCCGGAAGTTTGACCAAATTCTGGAAAAACTCCGTGGCCATGGAGTTTTGACGGAGCAGAATATTGCCGACGCGTTGAAAGAGGTGCGTCTCGCGCTCCTGGAGGCGGACGTCAACTTCAAGATCGTCAAGGAGTTCATCGAGCGCGTCAGGGTGAAAGCGGTCGGCCAGGAAGTTTTGCAGAGCCTTGCGCCTGGGCAGCAGGTCATCAAGATTGTCTGGGACGAACTCCGCGACTTGATGGGGCGCGAGCAGTCTGGTGTGAAGCTGGCCTCCGAGCCGCCCACGGTCATCATGATGGTCGGCTTGCAGGGTGCCGGCAAGACGACGACCTGCGGGAAACTGGCCCGGCAGTTCAAGCGTCAGGGCAAGCGCGTGCTGCTGGTGGCGGCGGACCCGCGGCGGCCCGCGGCGGTGGAACAATTGGCCAGTCTTGGCGCCTCCCTGGACGTGCCCGTGCATCGGGCGGCGTCTGCGCAGGCTGATGTCGCGCAGACATGTTTGGATGGTGTCGCGCGCGGCCGCGAACAGGGCTTCGATGTGATTGTGCTGGATACGGGCGGTCGCCTGCACATTGACGACGAGTTGATGGGTGAGCTGGTTGCCGTCAGGCAGGCCGTCAATCCGCACGAGGTTCTGCTCGTTGCCGACGCCATGACAGGGCAGGATGCCGTGACCATGGCGGAGCAGTTCGAGCGGAAGGTGGGGCTCACCGGCGTGATCCTGACCAAGGTGGAGGGTGACGCGCGCGGCGGCGCGGTGCTCTCGATCCGGGCCGTGACCGGCAAACCGGTCAAGTATCTGGGCGTCGGCGAAAAGCTGGAAGCGCTGGAGGCGTTCCATCCGGACCGGATGGCGTCCCGCATCCTGGGCATGGGCGATGTGCTGTCGCTCGTCGAAAAGGCGCAGGAGGCCTTTTCACAGGAACAGGCCCAGGCGCTGCAGAAGACGCTGACCTCGAAGTCCTTCACGCTGGAGGATTTTCGTGACCAGATCGGGCAGGTCAACAAGATGGGTTCGATGGACGAGATTCTCGGCATGCTGCCCGGCGGGCAGCGGCTCAAGGAGCTGGCCGGAGACGGCGGCGTGCCGGAGAAAGAGATTCCCAGGACGGTGGCCATCGTCAATTCAATGACGCTGAGGGAGCGCCGGGACCATACGATCATCAGCGGCAGCCGGAAGAAGCGGATCGCGCGCGGCAGCGGCACCAGCGTGCAGGACGTGAACCGGCTGATCAAGCAGTTTCTGGGCGCCCGTACGATGATGAAGGCCATGTCGGGCGGCGGCGGGAAAAGACAGTTGGCGCAGATGCGGGGCATGCGGTGAGCAGGGGTAACTTGTTTTAAGGAGGACACAGTGGCGGTTCATTTACGGTTATCGAGAGGCGGACGGAAGAATCTGGTATTTTACCGGCTGGTGGCGGCGGATTCCCGCAAGCCGCGGGACGGGCGATATCTTGAAATCCTGGGCACGCACGATCCGGCCAAGCATCCGCCGGTGACGGTGCTCAAGCAGGAGCGGATTCTCGATTGGCTCAGCAAGGGCGCGCAGCCGTCGGTGACGGTGCGGACGCTGCTGAAACGGGCCGGCGTCATTAAAAAGTAGCGAGGTGCTGTGGCGGACCCGGTGGAACTCGTGGCAATCGGTGTGATTGAAAAGTCGTTTGGCGTGTGCGGCGAACTGCGCGTCCGATCGCTGAGCGACGTGCCGGGCCGGTTCGAAGGGCTGACGCGCGTCACGCTAGAGGCGCCGTCCGGAACCGTGAAGGAGGCCACGATTCGCAGTGTGCGGGCGATGAACGGGTCGTATGTGCTGGGCATGGACGTCTGCTCGACGCCGGAAGAGGCCGCGTTGTTTCGGGGCTGGGCGCTGAAGATTCCGCAGGGCTCGGCGCCGCCGCTGCCGCAGGGGCAGTATTACGAATACGAATTGATCGGCCTCGCGGTGCAGGACGAGACCGGCCGCCTGGTGGGAACGCTGGAAGACATACTCAAGACGCCCGGCCATCATGTGTTTGTCGTGCGTGGCGAAGACGGCGAAGTGCTGATCCCGGCGGCGAAGGTCGCGGTGGCCGCGGTGGATGTGCCGAACAAAACGATGACGATTCGGCGGACGGACGAAGTGGCGGCGAAGGAGACGGTCCGTGCTACGTTGTGACATCATCACGCTGTTTCCCGATTTGATACAGCCGGTCCTGGGACAGAGCATGCTCAAGCGCGCGCAGGAGAAGGGGTTGCTGGAAGCCCGCGTACACAATTTGCGGGACTATACCGAAGGCCGCCATCTGGTGGCGGATGATACGCCCTACGGCGGCGGGGCCGGGATGGTCATGAAGGCGGAGCCGGTCTTCCGCGCAGTCGAGGCGCTACGCCGGCAGCATGGAGAATCCGGGGCGTCGTTGCGTCTGCTGCTGCCGTCGCCACAGGGGCGTCCGTTTACGCAGCGGTTAGCGGAGGAATTTCGCGACGAGCGGCGCCGGCTGGTATTTGTGTGCGGGCATTACGAAGGAATCGACGAACGGGTGCGGATCGGGCTCGAACCGGAGGAAGTCTCAGTCGGCGATTACGTGCTGACCGGAGGGGAATTGCCCGCGCTGGTGATGATCGACGCGGCGGTGCGCCTGATCCCGGGCGTGCTCGGCGATCCGGAATCCGCGGAGCGCGATTCGTTTGCGGAGTCGCTGCTGGATTATCCGCACTACACGCGGCCGGCCGAGCTGCGCGGTTTGCCGGTGCCGGAGGTGCTACTGTCCGGGAATCACGAGGCCATCCGGCTGTGGCGGAGGAAGGAAGCGCTGCGGAGCACGTACTGGAAGCGTCCGGATCTGCTGCAAGACAGGTCGCTGACCGACGAGGATCGGCGATTGATCGAGGAGATTGTAGAGGAAGGGACGCGCGAAGCGTCGTTCGCCAAGCGTCTTTCGTGAAACTCAACGGCGCTTTCCGAATGACGACATGCGGGGCGCATATCTGTAAGGAGGAGGGAGATCAGTCATGAATCAGTTGGAAAGAATCCAGCAGTCGCTGGTGAAGAAAACAATTCCGTCGTTTGAAATCGGAGATACCGTGCGGGTCCACGTGAAGGTCGTCGAAGGTGACAAGGAACGGATTCAGATCTTTGAAGGTGTCGTCATCGCCCGCAAGGGCGGGCGGAACAGCGAGACGTTCACGGTGCGAAAGATTTCCTATGGCGTGGGGGTCGAACGGATTTTCCCGGTCCACTCGCCGATCGTGACGCGCGTGGACGTGGTGCGGCAGGGCAAGGTGCGACGGGCCAAGCTCTATTATCTGCGGGCCAAGAAGGGCCGGACAGCCAAGCTTGAGGACCGCGAGTTCGTCCAGACCGAAACCGCGCCGGTCGCACGGGCGCAACCGGCTGACGCATCGGCATCTGCAGTGGAGAAAAGAGCCGAGCCGGATGCGGCGAAAGCCAAGGCGGCGCCGGCTGGGAAAACGGGCACCAAGGCCGAGGCCAAACCGGCGAAGGCCGTGCCTGCGAAGAAAAAGTAGTTCGTTTCTTTCGGGGCGCAGAGGGCCTGCGTGGAGCCGACGGACCTCTTCGAGACGGAAGCGAGGCGGTGCGGGTACCGTCTCGTCGCGGGCTTGGATGAAGCCGGACGGGGCCCGCTGGCCGGTCCTGTCGTCGCCGCAGCGGTGATTCTGCCCCGCCGATGCCAGCTCGCCGGCCTCAACGATTCCAAACAACTGACGGAAATGGAGCGGGATCGGCTGTATGACGAAATCCGGCAGCGGGCCGTGGGCATCGGGGTCGGGCAGGCCAGTGAGCGCGAGATTGACGCGATAAACATTCTGGAGGCGACGCGGCTGGCCATGTGCCGGGCGATCCAGGCGCTGCCGGCCATGCCGGATTATCTACTGCTCGACGCGATCGAACTTTCCACTGTGTCGCTCCCGCAGCGTGCCATCATCAAGGGCGATACGTTGTCTATGTCGATTGCCGCGGCCTCCGTGATTGCCAAAGTCACGCGGGACCGCCTGATGAGGGACTATCATCGGCAGTATCCGCAATACAACTTTCAGGCCCATAAAGGGTATGGAACCGCCGAGCATCTGCGGATGCTGGCGGAGCACGGCCCTTGCGCGATCCACCGGCGCAGCTTCCGCCCGGTCGGCGAGGCGACGCTGGCAGCGGAGCAGGCGGTGAAATGAGCGTTGCAGGACGTCTCTTCGGACACGCGGCGGAATCCGAGGCCGAACGATATCTTCGGAACAAGGGCTACCGCATCCTGGCGCGCAATGCGCGCACGCCATCCGGAGAACTGGACCTTGTGGCGCGATCGGGATCGGTGCTGGTGTTCGTGGAGGTCAAAGCGCGCGGCTCCTCGACGCATGGCGGGGCGGTTGGAGCGGTGGACGGCCGGAAGCAGGCGCGTCTTGTCAAACTGGCGGCGCAATACCTCGCCCGGCACCGGCTTCGTAATCAGTCCTGCCGATTTGATGTGGTTGTGTGTGCGGGAGGGACGGATGCACCGGCGGTGATCGAACACATCGAGCATGCGTTCGAAGTACCGGGGGACGATCTGCGGTGGTAAGGAACCTGCCAGTCGTCAACCGTGGTTCGTGGCGGAAGGGGCGCGTAACGTTCTTGTGCGAATGGCCAATGACGGATGACGCGTTCCTACGCCCATGATTCAAATCTTTCATGTCACCAAGCACTACGACCGGCGCCCCGCCCTCACGGATGTCAATCTCCAAATCGAGAAGGGCGAGTTCGTATTGCTCATGGGGCCCAGCGGGGCGGGCAAGACGACCCTCCTCAAACTGCTCTATTGCGCGACCTCGCTTGACGAAGGGCAGATTCTCATTCAGGGGCGCAACGTGGTCCGCCTCAAGTCCTCCGACGTGCCGTATCTGCGGCGGACCATGGGGGTGGTGTTCCAGGACTTCAAGCTGCTTTCTAAAAAGAGCGTGTACGAAAACGTCGCGTTGCCGTTGTTGGTGCAGGGGCTCTCGACCTTCGAGACGCGCCGGAAAGTGATGGAGGCGCTGAAGGCCGTCGGCGTCGAGCACCGGAAGGAAAGCCGCCCCACCATGCTGTCGGCCGGCGAGCAACAGCGCGTGTGCATCGCCCGCTCGATCGTCAACAGCCCGATCATTCTGCTGGCGGACGAGCCGACAGGCAATATGGATGCAAGCTTGGCCCGCGAAATCGTGGATCTGTTCAAGACGATCAATGCGCGGGGCACGACGGTGCTGGTGGCCACGCATAATCGCCAGGTCATCGAGCAGGTTGGCCGTCGGGTCATCACGCTGGATCAGGGGAAAGTGGTGTCGGACGAGGGGCGGGGGCTATGAGACGGTTGATCCATTTTGTGCGGGAAGCGGTGGCGAATATCCGGTTGAACCGGACGACCACGATCATTGCGGTCGCCACGACGGCCTTCACGCTGGCCTGTTTCGGCGTGTTTCTGTTGCTCTATTTGAACCTGCGCGCGGTGGCGACGTCGCTCCAGGGCGATTTCAAAGTCGTCGTGTACGTGAAGGACGGCCTGCCGCCGTCCGGGGTGTCCGAGTTGCAGGGCCTGCTCAAGGCCGATCCGGGCGTGCAGGCCCTCGTCTATGTCTCGAAAGAACAGGCGCTGGCGGACTTTCGCGCGCAATTTCCAGACGAGTCGCATCTCCTGCAGGGACTCGGGGAGAATCCGCTGCCCGCGTCGTTTATCGTCACGCTGGCGCCGTCGCATCGCTCGCCGGATACGGTGCGGCGGGCGGCGGAACGATTCAAATCCGAGCCCGGCGTGGACCAGGTGCAATACAGCCGCGATTGGATCGATAATCTGGCCACGGTTGTCGGCTATCTCGAGCTGGCGGCGGTGGGCATTGGAACGGTGCTGTCGGCGGCGTCGGTGACGATCATTGCCAGCACCATCCGGTTGACGCTTTATGCCCGGCGGGATGAAATTGAAATCATGCGGCTGATCGGAGCCACGGGAGGCTTTATCAAAATTCCCTATCTCATTGAAGGGGCAATGCTGGGTGCCATGGGGAGCGCGGTGTCCCTGGTGATGCTGAAGGGGGGATTCGAGTTGTTCAGTGCCCGTCTCGGCATGCCCGGCCGGTTTTTGGGCATCGACTCGGGCTTCCACTTTTTTTCCGGTCAGGTCGCGGTCTTGATCATGGGCGCGGGGTTACTGCTGGGGTTCATCGGCAGCGCCGTGTCCGTGCTGGATCTCGGGAGAGCCAAGTCGTGAAGGCGGGTACGCTTCTCAATGCCGCGGTGGTGGGGGGCTTGGCCGCCGGACTCCTGATGGTGTCGCCCGCCTGGGCGGCGAAGGAGAAGCACGATCCCCTGGCGCAAAAAATAGAACGCCAGCGGCAGACGCTTGAGAAGTTGCAGGAGGAGATCAAGGAAAAGAAGAAGTCCTCCGAGCAGGCGGAAAAGAAGATGGAATCCGTGCTCGAGTCGATTCAGGAGCTGGACGCGAAATTGATGCAGAGCCGTGTGGAGCGCCAGGAGATCGGGCGCAAATTGAAATACAAAGACCAGGAACTTGAAGAAATCAATGCGCAACTGGCGTCGCTGCGGGGACGTGTCGGCGAGCGGCGGCGCTCGATTCTCGCCCGTCTGCGCATCCAATATATGGAGGGCCGGGTGGGCGGGCTGAAAGTGCTGCTGGCGGCGGACAGTTATGCCGACCTGCATCGGCGGTATCAGTATCTCGCGGCGGTGTCACGGCGGGAGTACGATTTGATGCAGGCGTATCAGAACGATGTGGGGCACCTGGAACAGGTGGAGCGGCAGCGCGCCACGGCCCGCGAGGCCATGTTCTCGTTGAAGGAAGAAACCGAGCATAAGTTGGGCGAGGTGCAGGAGGGGAAGCGGAGAAAAAATATTTTCCTGGCCAAGATGACGGACGAGAAAGAGTCGTACGACCGCATGGTGACGGAATTGGAGCGCTCCGCCGGGCGTGTGGACTCGCTGCTGAAAGACCTGCTCGAACAGCGGACCAAGCAGGCCACCGCCCAGGTCAGGCAGCGGGGCGGCAAGTCGCACACGTTGCTCGGCCAGTTCCTCTGGCCGGCGGACGGAGAGATCGTGTCCCATTTCGGTCGCCAGAAGCACCCGCAGTTCAATACCTACGTCCATCGCAAGGGCATTGACATCCGGACGGCGGAGGGAAGCGGCATTCGGGCCGTGATGACCGGCACGGTGGCCTTTGCCGACTGGTTGAAAGGCTACGGATTGGTCATCATTGTGGACCATGCGAACGGATTTTTTTCGTTATATGCGCATGCCTCCGTGCTGATCGTAAAAACCGGCGAGCATGTGCAGGCCGGGCAGACCATCGGAACGAGCGGAGATACCGGGATGACTAAGGACAACACGCTCTACTTCGAGTTGCGGGAAGGCGCGGAGCCGGTGGATCCGGTTATCTGGCTGGCCAAACGCAAATGAAGATTGACGGAAAGGAATCGCACACTATGGAACAGGGACAGCACCGCCGGACGTGGTACTTGATCGCGGTTATGACGTTGTGTCTCGGCGTTCTCATCGGGAAAGGATGGGAACGGACCGGGCACGCGACCGAGACCTACGAAGAACTCAAAACCTTCGCCGAGGTCTTGAGCCAGATTCAGAAGCACTACGTGGATGAGGTGAAGGTCAAGAATCTCGTCCAGGGAGCCATGCGCGGAATGCTGGCGACGCTGGACCCGCATTCCGCCTACATGACGCCGGAGATGTACAAGGAAATACAGGTCGAGACGAAAGGGGAGTTCGGCGGGGTGGGCATCCAGATCGGGGTGAAAGACAATCGCCTGACGGTCATTGCGCCGATCGAAGGCACGCCGGCCTACAAGGCCGGGATCAAGGCCGGCGATTTCATCATCAAAGTGGATGACGAGCCGACCAAGGAGCTGACGTTGCTGGATGCCGTCCAGCGCATGCGGGGGCAGAAGGGGACCAAAGTCACGCTGACGATTCAACGGGAAGGGACGCTGGATCCGCTCGTCTTCACCCTGCTCCGGGATACCATTAAAATCGAAAGCATTCGCTTCAAAACGATCGAGAACAACGTCGGTTATGTCCGCCTGACGCAGTTTCAGGAATCCTCGGCCAGGGATTTGAGCAAGGCCATGAAGCAGTTCCATGAGCAGAAGCTGCAGGCGCTGGTACTGGACCTTCGAAACAATCCTGGCGGTCTGTTGACATCGGCCGTGGAGGTCTCGGAGCAGTTCATCGGCGGCGGGAAGCTCATCGTCTATATTAAAGGACGTGACGGGCGCAAGGACGAGTATTTCTCCAAGACGAAGGATTCGCTTGCGGATTATCCGATGATCGTGCTGGTGAACGAAGGATCAGCCAGCGCATCGGAGATTGTCGCAGGGGCGATGCAAGACTGGGGGCGGGCCGTGGTGCTCGGGACGACGACGTTCGGCAAGGGATCCGTGCAGACAATCCTTTCGCTCTCGGACGGCTCGGGCTTGCGGCTGACCACAGCCAAGTATTACACCCCGAAGGGACGATCCATCCAATCCACGGGGATCACGCCGGATATCACCGTCAAGGCGCAGCCGCAAGTCGTGGCCAAGGCGGGCGAGAAAGACGGTAAAGAAGGCGACGCGAAAGCGCAGAAACCGCAGAGCTCCAAGGAAGCGCCGCCTGCCGCCAAACCCGGCACGGACACCGCCCCGAAGAGCAATGGGGCGCCGGCTGACTTTGGCGATATGCCGATCGAGGATGATCCTCAGCTTCAGAAGGCGGTCGAGCTGCTCAAGACGTGGAAGATCTTCAAGGAACTGAAACCGACGTCCGCGGCGGTGCCGGCGCAGTCCTAAATCCTGACGCGGTGTCGGTTGCTGCGGAATGAAAAGCGAGGCGAGCGTGGCATAGCCTACTGAACTTGGCGAAGCGTTGAACAGGGACAGGTCCATGAGCGGCCTGTCCCTGTTCCATTTTAAAGTGGGGTGGCGAGGTTGAGCGGACGTTGCCGGAGAAGCGGGGCACCCGCCGAGGCGTTAGCGGGCAGGAAAGCTGGAACTGACCAAGGCACCGCGGTCAACGACCGCGGCCGCGGGAATTCAAGAAGGTTTCCGCCAGCTAAAGTCCGGAAGGGTCGCTTCGAGAGGCGGGGACGCGAGAGCCTCGTCACCCTGCTTCATGCTGGCGCATGGCCTTGATCGCGGCGAGCAGTGTGTCTTCCTGGATGGTGACGCCGGGCATCGTTCTGAGGAGATGCGAGCGCACCAGCGTTTCCAGGTCATCCAGCGTGCGGATGCCCAGCCGGCTGTAGAGGTGTTGGACCAGGCTCTCCGAAAATCCAGGCAGGCTGGTCCATGTGGCGACATCGGGTGGCAGCGGAGTCCCTGTAGTGTTCTGAGTGTGAACCGTTCCGGTCGCCAAAAATTCTTCAATCTTTGCTGAGAGTTCTCGCCCGATGCCTGAAATAGCCTGCAGTTCACCCCTCTGGGAAATGGCAGCAATATCCTCGTGCAAGCTTCGAATGGAAGTTGCGGCGCGGCGGTAGGCGCGGACCCGGTGTGGATTCGCATCCTGATCTGCCAGCGAGTCCGCAATGGACTGGAAAAGTTCGGCGAGTTGCCGGTTCCGTTCATCCATACCCCTATATAATAGTAGGAAACGGGGTCGGGACGAAAGCTCCAGCCCGGTCGAACGTGCCGGGATGCCCCGGTTGACAAGGCGTTTCTGTGTCTCGTACGATGCTTTCACGCGGTTTGGACACGATGCAGATGCAGGTGAACGGAGAGCAGCGGACGGTGCAGGCCGGGTTGACGGTGGCCGGGCTGCTCAAAGAGTTGGACATCCGTCCGGACCGTGTCGCGGTGGAACTGAATTTGACCATTCTGGATCGCAACGAGTTCGACCGGCGGAGTCTTCAAGAGGGCGACCGGATCGAAATCATCAGCTTCATCGGCGGCGGGCAGGAGGCATGATGGCGGACGATCGGCTGACAATTGCCGGGCGCGAGTTCAGGTCCCGTTTGTGGGTGGGAACGGGTAAGTACAAGGACTTCGTCGAGACGAAGAAAGCCATCGAAGCGTCCGGCGCGGACGTGGTAACCGTCGCGGTCCGCCGGGTCAACATCACCGACCGGTCGAAAGAAAACCTGCTCGACTACATCGATCCCAAGAAATACACGATCCTGCCCAATACGGCTGGCTGCTACACGGTGGAGGATGCGGTCCGGTACGCGCGGCTGGCGCGCGCGGCCGGTGTCTCCGATCTCGTCAAGCTGGAAGTGATCGGCGATGAAAAGACCTTGTTCCCAGACACGGCGGGACTCATCGAAGCCGCAAGAATTCTCATCAAGGAAGGGTTCATCGTGCTGCCCTATACCAATGATGATCCCATCGTCGCCAAAAAACTGGTGGACATCGGCTGCCCCGCCGTCATGCCGATGGCCGCGCCGATCGGATCCGGCCTCGGCATCCGCAATCCGTACAATCTCAAGATCATACTCGAGACCGTCAAGGTGCCGATCATCGTGGATGCCGGCGTGGGGACTGCCTCCGATGCGGCATTGGCGATGGAATATGGCGCCGACGCGGTGCTGATGAACACCGCCATCGCCGGCGCCAAGGATCCGATCATGATGGCCGAAGCGATGAAATATGCCATCGATGCCGGTCGGCTGGCCTATCGAGCGGGGCGCATCCCCAGAAAATTGTACGCCACAGCGAGCAGTCCCATCGAGGGAATGTTGTAGCCTGTTCTGCAGAGTCGTCGCGGCTTTCAATGCCCCGCATTGATTTTCCTCTCTATCTCGTCACGGATTGTCATCAGACCGGCGGGCGTCCGCTCGTTCCGCTTATTGAGCAGGCTGCGGCAGGGGGGCTTTGCGCGGTGCAAGTGCGGGAGCGCGATCTTGCAACGCGAGATGTGTTGGCCCTGGCGCAGGAGCTGCACGCGTCGCTCCGCGCGCGCGGAGTCCGGGTTCTGGTCAATGATCGGGTGGACCTCGTGCTGGCGCTCGGCGCCGATGGCGTTCATCTGCGGGCGGATAGTCTTCCGGTCGCGGTCGCCCGCCGGCTGCTGGGGTCCGATCGTTTGGTTGGCGTCTCCGCGCACTCAGCGGACGATGTGGTTCGGGCGGAATCGGACGGAGCGGACTTCGCCGTGCTCGGGCCGATCTATGAGACGCCGTCCAAGCGCCAGTACGGGGAGCCGATCGGTCTGCGCGTGCTCGAAGAGGCGGGCCGGCGCTGCCGGATTCCGGTGTTTGCGATCGGCGGCATCACCATCGCGCGCGTGGCTGAGGTGCGGAGGGCGGGCGCCTATGGCGTGGCGGTGGTCTCCGCGATTTTATCCGCCGCGTCGGCCGAATCCGCCACGCGAGAGTTTCTCGATGCGCTGGCACGCGCGTGATGCAGAACTGGCGTTTGGGTTGACCGTCATTCTGGTCGGTGTTAGTATTTTACAGGCTTACTCCCGGGATCATGGAAGGTTTGCGCATCGGGGAGCGACACGATGGCCGAATCGAAGGGGAGTCCGGGCCGGTTCAGTTCCTTCCGCGATTCTGTCAGGCAAATCACCGAGCGGCTGGCGGACAAGGATGCTGACATGATGAAACGAAGCGACGACGCCAATCGGGAAGTCGAGAAGTTGCGCCTCCAGATCCTGGCGATGGAAGAGGAGTTGCGACAACTCCATCACTCCCGTTCGCAGCTGGATCAGGCGTCCAGACAGAATGCAAAGCTGGCGGCCACGTTGCAGGAAGCCAAGGCGCAGATTCAGACCCTCCGCACGGAAGTGGACAAGCTCACCGCCCCGCCCTCCACCTACGCGATTTTCTCGAGACTGGAAGACGACAAGACGGCGACCGTGTACGTGGCCGGCCGGAAGATGAAGGTCAACGTCCATCCCTCGATCAAGGCGAAGGACTTACGCAAAGGTCAGGAAGTCATCCTCAACGAAGCGTTCAACGTCATCGAAACGCGCGGGTTCGACGGCCAGGGCGAGGTGGTGCGGTTGAAGGATTTGCTGGAAGGGCGCCGTGCATTGGTTACGCTCCATTTCGACGAGGAAAAGGTGGCGGATCTCGGCGAACCGCTGCTCACGGAGCGCCTCAGCGTCGGCGACCACCTGCTCTATGATACGCGGTCCGGCTATGTGATCGAAAAATTGCCGAAGTCTGAGGCGGAGGAATTGGTCCTCGAAGAGGTGCCGGACGTCAACTATGACCATATCGGCGGGCTCGCGCAGGAAATCGAACAGGTGCGCGACGCGGTCGAGTTGCCGTTCCTCCATCCGCAGCTCTTCGTCGAGCACAAGCTCAATCCGCCGAAAGGCGTGTTGCTCTATGGCCCGCCCGGCTGCGGGAAAACCATGATTGCGAAAGCCGTCGCCCACTCGATCGCCAAGCGGCTGGCGCATCTGACCGGAAAAGAGATCCGCAGTTTCTTTCTCCATGTGAAGGGGCCGGAACTGCTCAATAAATATGTGGGCGAATCCGAGCGGCAGGTCCGCGAAGTGTTCAAGAAAGCCAAGGAGAAAGCGGCCAGCGGCAACCCGGTCATCGTGTTCTTCGATGAAATGGATGCGCTGTTCAGGACGCGCGGGACGGGCATCTCCTCCGACATCGAATCCACGATCGTGCCGCAGTTCCTGTCCGAGATCGACGGGATGGAGCGGTTGCGCAACGTCATCGTCATCGGCGCCAGCAACCGACAGGATCTCATCGATCCGGCCGTCCTGCGGCCGGGCCGGCTGGACGTGAAGATCAAGATTTCGCGTCCGGACCGCCATGCGGCGCGTGAGATTTTCTCAAAATACGTCAGCGACGACCTGCCGTTTGCGCAGGACGAACTGTCCCGCCACAACGGCGACCGGCGCGCGCTGGTTGAATCGCTGGTCGACGCCACGGTGGATGCCATGTATGCGATGTCGGACGAGAACAAGTTTCTCGAAGTGACCTACGCCAACGGCGAGAAGGAAACGCTCTATTTCAAGGATTTCTCCAGCGGCGCGTTGATCGAAGGCATCGCGGCGCGGGCCAAGAAATATGCGATCAAGCGCACCATCGCCACAAATGAGAAGGGGATCAAGGCGGAAGACCTGTTGAAAGCCATCCGCGACGAATTCAGGGAGCACGAAGACCTGCCGAACACGACGAACCCGGACGACTGGGCGAAGATCTCCGGCAAGAAGGGCGAAAAGATCATCCACGTGCGGACGATCACCGCCGGTTCGAAGGAATCCCGCCAGATCGAAACGATCAGCACGGGCCATTACTTCTAAGGTCGAGGGACGGAACGGAGACCGCCAGCGTGGTACGTGTCATTGGAACAGAAACGGAATTTGGAATCGCCGCCAGGAACGTCGAGTCGCTGGACCCGGTTGCGCATTCGTTGCAACTGATCGGGCAGTGCCCGGCGCTGCCGGCGCCGCAGGCGATCTGGGATTACGAAAACGAGAATCCGCTTCTGGACGCCCGTGGCTTCGAAGTTGATGGCGAGCGCGAGCGGCCGGGCCCCGAATACAACCGGCTGCTGAACAAGCCCCTGGCCAACGGCGGGCGACTGTATGTGGACGGTGCGCATCCGGAATATTCCACGCCGGAATGCACGAACCCGCGGCAAGTGGTCGCCTTCGAGCGCGCCGGGGAGCGCATTCTTGCCGCCTGCCTGCGCGCGATGTCCCAAACCCGCGGCAACGAGCAGTTTCTTCTCTACAAGAACAATTCTGACGGCAAGGGGAACAGCTACGGATATCACGAGAATTATCTGTTGTCCCGCTCGGTGTCTTTCGACCGTCTGATACAGGTCCTGCTGCCGTTTCTGGTGACGCGTCCGATTTACGCCGGGGCGGGAAAAGTCGGGGCGGAGAATCAGACGAACCCCGCCGAGTATCAGATTTCCCAGCGAGCCGATTTCTTCGAATGTCTGGTCGATCTCAATACCATGGTGAAGCGGCCGATCATCAATGCCCGCGACGAACCGCATGCCGATTTTTCAAAGTATCGCCGGCTTCACGTGATCGTGGGCGACGCCAACATGGCGGAGGTCTCCACCTATCTCAAGGTCGGCACGCTGGCGGTGGTGTTGGGGATGATCGAGGCCGGCGCGGAGTTTCCGAAGATCGAGCTCGAGGACCCGGTGCAGGCGCTCAAAGAGGTGTCGAGGGATCTCGATGTGAAACGGTCTCTGAAACTGGCCGGAGGGCGGTCGACCTCGGCCATCGGCGTCCAGAGGGTATATTTGAAAACAGCGATGGATTTTTATGCGTGCCACGAATTGGATCAGATTACCAAGGACATTCTGGTGCGATGGGAAGAGGTGCTCGACAAGCTCGAACAGGACCCGATGCTGCTCGTGCGCGAGCTGGATTGGGTGGCGAAACGCCAGATGATCCGGTCGTACATGGAGCGCAAAGGGTGCGGCTGGGACGATCCACGGGTTGCGATGCTCGACTTGCAATACCACGACATCCGTCCCGATAAAGGGTTGTACTACACGCTGGAGCGCGGCAATCGAATCGACCGGCTGTTGCAGGACAGCGAGATCGAACGGGCCGGCCGGCTGCCGCCGCCGGATACGCGGGCCTATTTTCGCGGGCAGTGCCTCATGCGGTATCCCCGATCCATTTATGGGGCCAGCTGGACGTCGGTGCTGTTTGATGTGGGGAACACCACCATCAAAAAAATTCCCTTGATGGATCCGTTGCGCGGGACGGAATCGCTGACGCGTGAATTGCTGGAGGCATCGGAGTCGGCGGAGTCGCTGCTCGCCAAACTGACCGCCTGATGCAGGCGTGAGCCGAAGGTGTGCCTTTCCTAAGGAGACGACGACACGTGCCGCTTTTTTCTGACGAGTATCACAATTCGAGCTTTTTTGACTATCTCGTTCAACATCGTCCCGATCTCACGCCATCCGGGCGCGGGGGGCACGGGCCGGCGTCTTCAGGGACCGTCCCCGACGAGTATCGGAACGCGGCGGCGCCGCCGGTCACCCACGGGACGACCGTACTGGCGATCAAGTATCGTGGAGGCGTCGTGATTGCAGGCGACCGCCGGGCCACGGAGGGATTTCAGATCGCTGATCGCCGCATTGAAAAGGTCTTTAAAATCGATGAGCATTCGGCGATGGCTATTGCCGGCGCCGCAGGGCCCTGCATCGAAATGGCCAGGCTGTTCCAGACTGAGCTGGAGCACTACGAAAAGCTCGAGGGGGTGCCGCTTTCGTGCGAGGGCAAGGCGAACAAGCTGGGCCAAATGGTGAAAGCCAACCTGCCGATGGTGTTTCAGGGACTCGTCGTCCTGCCGATTTACGTCGGCTATGACGGCAAGCGGGACGAGGGGCGGATTTACAAATACGACATTACCGGCGGCCGGTACGAGGAGTCGGATTATCATGCCATCGGGTCTGGCGGGAAGGATGCCCGCAACTCCATGCGCGAGCATTTCCGCAAGGACTTGTCCGAGCAGGATGCGCTGAATATCGCTTTGCGCGCTCTGTACACGGCGGCGGATGAGGACGTCGGAACCGGCGGGCCGGATTTCGTGCGGGGCATCTATCCGACCGCCAAGGTCGTTGCGGCTGCCGGGATCGCGGATGTCGAGGAGTCGCGTGTTCAGTCGGTCTACGCGGCGTTGCGCGACGTGCGCACGAAGGAGCGCTGACATGCCGCTGCCCTATTACGTTTCGCCCGAACAGGTGATGCAGGATAAGGCGGAGTACGCCAAAAAGGGTATTGCCAAAGGCCGCTCTATTATCGCCATGGAGTATCAGGATGGCGTGCTGTTGGTGGCGGACAACCCCAGCGCGTCCCTGTACAAAATTTCAGAGGTCTACGACAACATCGCGCTTTCGGGGGCCGGCAAGTACAGCGAGTTCGAAAACCTGCGCAAGGCCGGCATTCGCCACGCCGATCTGAAGGGGTTCATGTACAGCCGTGAAGATGTGACGGCGCGATCGCTGGCGAACGCCTATTCGCAGACCGTGGGCACCGTTTTCAGCCAGGAGCTGAAGCCGCTGGAAGTGGAAATGCTGGTCGTGCAGGTGGGAGACAATGGACGTTCCAACGAGATCTATCGGATCTCCTTCGACGGCAGTATCTTTGACGAGCACGGATATGCCGTGATCGGCGGGAAGTCCGAAGCGGTCCAGATTGTTCTGAAAGAACGGTACAAGGAGATGTCGTCTCTGAAAGATGCGGTGTCGCTCTGCCTGCATGCGCTGGAGCATGTGACCAGCCAGAAGCTCCCGCTGGAAGGGCTCGAAGTCGCCGTGCTTGCCCGCGGCCGCGCCGGCCGCAAGTTTCGCCGCGTGCCCGCTTCCGAAGTCCGCCAGATACTCGCCTGAGTAATCTTCCATATTCCCGCGGTGTTGAAGAAGATGTCGGGCGGGTGTATGCTGGTTTTATTCCCTCGGCCACTCGGGGCACACTTATGAAACCGAGAATCTTCGGCCTCGAAAACGAATACGGGCTGATTTTCTCTCCGAACGGACGCATCTATCTTCCGATGGAGAAGGTGCTGGGCTATATCTTCGAAGGCCTGATCCCCAACAGCTGGCCGTCCAACGCGTTTCTCGTCAACGGTGCCCGGTTCTATCAGGACACCGGCTGTCATCCCGAATACTCCACGCCTGAATGCGACAACATCACGGATCTCGTGATCCATGACAAGGCGGGGGAGCGGCTGCTGGAAGCCTGCCTTCCGGCGGCGGAAGAACGCTTGCGGGAGGAGGGGCTGTCAGGGGAAATTTATATTTTCAAGAACAACACGGATTCGCTGGGCAATACCTACGGTTGCCATGAAAATTACCTCATGCGCCGGGACGTGGATTTCTGGAAGGTGACCGAACAGCTGATCCCATTTTTCGTGACCCGTCAGATTTTCGCGGGGGCGGGGAAGGTGCTCAAGGTATCGGGCAAGCCGCAGTATTTCATCTCGCAGCGGGCGCAGCACATTCATGAAAAAACGTCGTCCTCCACGACGTCCTCCCGCAGCATCATCAATACACGCGACGAACCGCATGCGGATGCGGAGAGGTACCGGAGGCTTCACATCATCGTCGGAGACTCCAACATGTCCGAGTACGCCACCTATCTGAAGGTCGGCACGGCGTCGCTTGTGCTCTCGATGGTGGAAGACGGGTTCACCGTCGCCGGGATGGAGCTGGAGGATCCGGTCAAGGCGATTCGTGAAATCTCGCGCGACCCGACGTTGAAGAAAAAGGTCAAGCTGGACGACGGCCGGCAGATGAGCGCGATCGAAATTCAGCGGATCTATTGGGAACGGGCGAGCGAGTATCTGGAGACGCAGCCGCACGATCCGGTTCTGGAAGATGTGCTCGACAAATGGGGGCGGCTCGTGGATCAGTTGGATGACGATCCGTCTCAATTGACCCGCGAAGTCGATTGGGTGAGCAAGCGCCTGCTGCTTCAGTCGTATGTGGATAAAAAAGGATGCAACTGGGACGATCCTAAAGTGTTTCTCATGGATCTCCAGTATCACGACGTCAAGCGGACGCGCGGACTCTACTACCTGATGGAGTCGCGCGGACTTGTCGAACGGGCGGTGGAGGAAGAAGCGATCCAGGCGGCGATGTCCGTTCCGCCACAAACGACGCGCGCCAAAGTGCGCGGGGATTTCATCCGGTTCGCCAGGGCCAAGAATCGGTCGTACACGGTGGATTGGACCTATCTCAAGCTCAACGGTTATTGGGAGGAGACGATCCTCTGCATGGATCCGTTCAGCTCGGTCAATAGACGCGTGGAAGAATTAGTCTCCCAAGTGGCCGGTCCACGGTTCTACCGATGAGCGGGTCAAATCGACAGAACGTCTGTAAGGGATATGCCTGGGCGAACTGCCCTTGGGAAAAGACGATGCTCTGCATGGATTCCTTTCGTACTGTCAATAGACGCGTGGGAGAATTAGTCTCTCAGGTAGCCAGTCCACGGTTCTACCGATGAGAAATGTGATCTATCCCAACACGGTCATCAGGCGGGGCCGAATGCATGTCTGGGCGATGATGGCTGTGATTCTGCTGGCCAGTGTGTTTCCTGTCGACCTGTTTCCGAACGCCCCGCACGAGATCCAGGGAGCCGATGGACAGTACAGCGGGAAGCAGGGGCAGGTGCTGCTCGTCCAGGTACGAACCGGCAGCCGCGCGACCGACGTGACGGGGCGGTTCCTCGGCCGCACGATTCCGTTCTTCACGGCTTCGGATGGACGCTCCGACAGGGTCATAGGGTTGCTTGGCATCGACATGCAGGACAAGCCGGGCATGCACGAACTCACGGTGGAGGTTCGCGAGCGCAATGCGGCGCGGCGCCTGAGTTACAGCGTTCTGGTGCTGAAGGAGAAATATCCCGTCCAGCACCTGACGCTGCCGAGCGAAAAAGTCGATTTGGACGACGAGAATCTCGTTCGCGCGAAAACGGAGCAGGAGCGGGTGACAGCTGTGCTCCAAGGCGTGTCGCGTGAGCGGTTGTGGGACGGGCCGTTTGTCGAACCGGTGCAGGGTGAGACGGCGGGCGCCTTTGGTCGCACGCGGGTGATCAATGGCCAGGCTCGGAGCCCCCACAACGGAGAGGATATCTCTGCGCCGTTGGGAACCACGGTGGTGGCGATGAACGGCGGGATCGCGCAGCTCACCGTCGACCATTTCTTTTCCGGCAAGGGCGTATTTGTGGATCATGGGCTCGGTCTTTATTCCATGTATTTCCATCTCTCGGAAGTGCTGGTGCAGGACGGCGAGATGGTCAAGCAGGGGCAGGCGATCGGCAAAGTCGGGGCGACCGGCCGCGCGACCGGTCCGCATTTGCATCTCGGGGTTCGGATCAATGGCGCCCGCGTGAATCCCTATTCACTGATGAAGCTTTCGCTGGATGGTGCCAGGCAGGTCTCACGCTAGAGCGTGCGTGCGAAGGAAGGAGTCTCGTTCATGAGAGCCAGTTCTTTTCGGGGTGTTCGTCGTGCCTGCGGTGTTCGATTCGGAGGTCTGGGTTTCCTCGCCGCTGTCCTGTCGTGCGGACTCGTCGCGTGCGGCGGTCCGATCCCAAGCCAGTACATCAAACAGGCGGAGCCAGATGTCACGCTGACGGCGTTGTCGAAGCGGCACGCCGAGTATCAGGGGAAAGTGGTGATTCTCGGCGGTGTAATCGTGGATCACAAGTCGGGTGACAATCGCGTCTGGCTCCATATCAAGAATCGCCCGCTCGATGCGGATTACGTGCCGCACATTCCCATCACCAACGAAGGGCCTGAGGCCGGGTATTACTGGGTCATGGTCTGGAACAAAGATCTTCCCAATGACTATCAACACTGGGCCCGCGTGACGGTGGTGGGCCGGGTGCTGGCTGGGCAAGCCGCTCAAGAGCAGCATGCTGTCGACGAGGGGGTGGTGTTGTCCGCGCTCTATCTTCGCGGATGGGACAAACGGATGGGAGGGTACGGGATTCATGAGGAAGCCGACAGGGGTCCCGTGCGGGAGTCGGCGCCCAAACCGCTTCAGAAGAACGCCAGTCCCTGACAGGCTGGCGTGGCCTGCCTAGACATTGGTCTTGATGCTGTGGCCGTCCGAGGCGATCACCTTTTCGGCGACGCGGGCCAATTCGGCGTCGGCGCGGTGATCCTTGGCGAAGATCCGGAATTGCACGATTCTCGCCGGCAAATAATCGAAAAACTCTTTCAGCGCCTCCTTGGAGACGGTCTGCGTGGCGGGGTCGTACACGTAGATTTGAAACTCGCCCATATTGAGTAGATTGATCGGGCGGGGATCCTGGTTGGCCATATCCACGCGGAACTGCAGCTTCTGCAAGCTCGGAGGCAGGGCCTTCCGGATGCGAGATTCGATCGTGTGCCGGTCCATGAAGGTGCGGCCCCGTTCGTCCCCCCGCGTCGGCAGGAATGCGCTATACGCCATCTTCCACTTCACGTCCCGCCCGAGGATGCGCGCCCATTCCTTCCCCAGCCTCCGCTTGTTCTCGCTCCTGTCCTGAGGCCACCGCCGGACGGTTTCCATCAGCGACCAGTCGGTGAGATGCAGGTAGTCGTCCATGTGATCCAGGGGATTGTTCGGGAAGAGGAATGCCATGGTGTCGCCGAAGATTTCCCGCAGGTGGATGTCGATGGCCCGGGTCGTCCGGTGGTAGTACACGTTGGAGTAGAGGTACAGCCTGGTGTTCAAAAACATCTGCAGTGCAGGGAGGCCGGTCCGGTGGATGGTGAGTCCTTTCGGGGTCATGAGCGTGTAGTGGATGAGGCGCGTGAGATCCACCGGCCCGACGGCCACGCCGCACATGTACGAATCCCGCAGGACATAGTCCAGGTTGTCGGCGGTATAAATGCCGCCGATCACCGGCTGGAGAAAGGCCAGCCATTTGGGATAGCGGCCGCTGTCCTTCTCGGGATCCTTGAGAATGAGGAATGCAATGTGGTCGGGATCCAACTGTTCGCCGGGATTGAAGGAGCCGTGAGGGCTTCGGCGGATTTTACGAATGATCTTGCCGAGATGTTCGCGAATGATGACTTGCCCGATGCGTTCGTGGGTCAGCCCGAACTGTTCCAGAAAATTTTCGTCGAAAAAATGGCAGAACGGACCGTGGCCAATGTCATGAAGAAGGGCTGTGATGCGCAGGAGTTCTTCGACATAGGGCAGGGAGGGAAGATCCGGGATCACTTTGGCAAGCGAGGGATAGAGGTGGCGCGCAAACCGCCCGGCGACGTGCATCACGCCCAGGGAGTGCTGAAAGCGGCTGTGTTCGGCTGAGGGATAGACCCAGCGCGCGCTCTGGAGCTGGTAGATATAGCGAAGCCGCTGAACCCAGGCCGAGTCGATGAGATCCTTTTCCGTCTTTTCCGACGGGTCGTGGTCGGAATAGGGAACCGTGAAGGTAATGTATTCGTGGATGGGGTCGGCGATGAGGGCCGATCCGTCGTAGGGGGCGCTGAGTCGTGTTGCGGTGGTGTCCATCAAGCGGCGAATTTCCATGGGCATCTTAGCCCAGGCCGGTCTCGGGTGGCAATTGCTCTGTTTCGGTCTGAGTCCGGCGTCCGCGCTGCGCGGTGATCGCCATATGGGCGATCGGATAACTGACGACGGCGCCGATCGCGCTCAGGACGAACCCGCCCAGTAAGAACGGAGCCGCATAGGGTTTGACCTGCTCGTAGAAAGCCATCATGCTCAGGTCCGCCCAATTGGCGGAAGGCACTTCAGGCAGGCCTGTCAGCTGGACGCCGGTCCAGATGCTCGCGCCCAAAATGGGCACGAGCGTCCACGGGTTATTGATCAGAGAGCCCACCATGAGAGCCACGACGTTCAGGCGAAAAGCCCAGGCGCAGACCAGGACGCTGAGTGTGTGCAGACCATAGGTTGGTGAAAAGGCGATGAACGTTCCGACGGCAAAGGCCAGCGCGGTCCGGTGTGGCGACTCCTTGAGATGAAGAAGTTGCTTGAGAGAGGAGCGGATCTGATCCAGAGACGGCATGGTTGCCCTATCCGTTGGCAGAGAAATGTTGGTAACTGGTGTTGCGAATCGGGGTCGCATCGCCGCGGCCGATAGCGAGCGTCATGCCGAATCGTTTGGATCGGATGACACCGATGGGCGTGAACCGGCATCCAGCCTGGCGCCGGAGGCGCTCCAGTGCGTCGCGCCGCGTCGCCGGCACGGTGAATAGCAGTTCGTAATCTTCGCCTCCGCGAAGCGCCAGTTGGATCGGATTGGTCCTGGTCGCTACGGCATAGGCCCGGCAGGCGCGCGAGAGCGGCAGGGCCGACGCATCGATGTGAACTCCGACCGCGCTCTGTTCGCAGAGATGCACGAGGTCTCCTGACAGCCCGTCGGAGACATCGATGGCGGCGGTGGCCAGCCCGCGTGCGACAAGGAACTGTCCCGCCTGAACTCGTGGCGTCGGTCTGCGATGGCGCGCGATCAGATACCGGATGTCCCGCCTGCTGATTCCATTTCTCGGCCGCTTTTGAAGTAGTTGCAGGCCTGCGAGAGAATCTCCAAGTGTGCCGGTGACGTACACGATGTCTCCGATGCACGCGCCGTCCCGACGCAGGACTCGCTTTGGCGCGACGTATCCGGTCAGGGTCACGCTCAAGAACAGACCATGGCGGGATGCCGACGTATCTCCGCCGACGAGCGAGACTCCGTAGGGATGGCAAGCGGCCATCAACCCACGATACAGCCTGGTCACATCAGCTTCGTTCACGGAGCGAGGAATCGCGATGGAGACGGCAAGCGCGTGGGGCGTGCCTCCCATTGCCGCGATGTCACTCAGGTTGGCAACCGCGGCCTTATAGCCGATCTCTTCGTATGTGGCGGTGGAGAGGGTGAAGTGGATGTCTTCAACCAGCAGGTCGGTCGTCAGCAGCAGATGGCGTCCGGGAGGGGGCTTGATGATCGCGGTATCGTCGCCGATTCCCAGGACGACGGACGGACCGGTTCGGCCGAAGCGACGACGCAGATGCTCGATCAGCTGAAACTCACGCAATCGAGGCCCGGCAGCCATCAGTGCGTGAGGCGTGGATGGACCGATACCGATGGGGCAATCGGGCGGGGACGGGGGCGGCTGCTTCGTTTGACCGGTGCTACGGCTGGGGGCTGCGCGCGGCGTTTCCGCCCGTGGCCATTGGTGACAGACCGGGCCGGAGACTTGGCTGGCGACGATTTTCGAAGGCCGACTCTCAATACGTCGTCCATGGTCTCGACAAACGCCAGATGGAGGCCCTTTAGCAAATGCTTGGGAATGTCCTCCAGATCCTTTTTGTTCCGTTTGGGGAGGATGACGGTGGTCAGCTTGGCCCGTTTGGCCGCCAGAATCTTCTCTTTCAGGCCGCCGATCGGCAGCACGCGTCCTCGCAAGGTGATCTCGCCCGTCATCGCCACGTCGTGACGAACCGGCTTATTTGACAGGATCGACGCCAGCGCCGTGGCCATGGTGATGCCGGCTGACGGGCCGTCTTTTGGGATTGCGCCGGCCGGCACGTGGATGTGGATGTCGTGCTTGGCGAAGGTGTCGGGGCTGATCCCCAGCCATTTGTCCCGCGAACGCACGTAGCTGAGCGCCGCCTGGGCCGATTCCTTCATGACGTCGCCGAGGTGGCCGGTCAGGGTCAACTGTCCCTTGCCTTTGAGGACCGTCGCTTCGATGTGCAGGACATCGCCGCCGGTTTCGGTCCAGGCCAGGCCGGTCGCGACGCCGACTTCATCGTGCTCCTGCTCGGCCTCCGGCGTGAACTTCGGCACGCCGAGAAATTTGTGCAGGTTGGCCGGCGTGAGGGTCTGGCACGGGGTTTTACCTTCCGCGACCTTCTTGGCCACCTTGCGCATGGTATTGGCGATCTCGCGCTCGAGGTTCCGGACGCCGGCTTCCCGCGTGTATTGGGAGATCATCAGGAGCAGGGCCGGCTCGGTCAGCCGGATGTGGGCGTCTGTAATGCCGTGCTCCTTGAGCTGCCGCGGGATCAGATACCGCTGCGCGATGCCGAGTTTTTCCTCCTCGGAATAGCCGGGGATCTCGATCATTTCCATTCGGTCCCGCAGCGCGGACAGAATCGGATCCCTGAGGTTGGCGGTCGTGACGAACATGACCTCTGACAGATCGAACGGCACGCTCAGATAGTGATCGCTGAACGCGTGGTTTTGTTCCGGATCCAGGACCTCCAGCAGAGCGGCCGAGGGATCGCCCCGGAAATCTGCGCCGACCTTGTCGATCTCGTCCATCATGAAGACGGGATTGCTGGTGCCGGCCTGTTTGATGCTCTGGAGGATGCGGCCGGGCAGGGCGCCGACGTAGGTCCGGCGATGGCCGCGGATCTCGGCTTCGTCGCGGACGCCGCCGAGGCTGATCCGGACGAACTCCCGTCCCAGCGCGCGCGCGATGGATTTGCCCAGCGATGTTTTGCCGACTCCCGGCGGTCCGACAAAGCAGAGAATGGGGCCCTTCATTTTCTCTTTCAGCTTGCGGACCGCGAGGTACTCGAGAATACGCTCCTTGACCTTCTCCAGATCGTAATGGTCTTCGTCCAGAACCTTGGCCGCGGCCTTGATGTCCAGATTGTCCTTGGAGCGTTTGCTCCACGGCAGGTCCACCATCCACTCGAGATAGGTCCTGACGGTGGCGGATTCGGCCGTATCGGGGTGCATTTTTTCGAGTCGCTTGAGTTGTTTCTCGCACTCTTTCAAGACTTTCTCGGGCATCTTCGCGTCTTTGATGCGCGTGCGGAACTCGGTGGCCTCTTCGGTCCGTTCGTCCAGTTCGCCCAGTTCCTTCTGGATGGCCTTGAGCTGTTCGCGCAGGAAGTACTCGCGCTGCGTTTTGTCCATCTCCCCCTTGGCCTGCTGCTGAATTTTCTGCTGCATCGAGAGGACGTCGATTTCCTTGGCCAGAATCTCGCTGACCCGCTTGAGTCGGACGAGCGGATGCTCGATTTCCAGGACGCTCTGCGTGATGTCCACCTTGAGCCCCAGATTGGACACGATTATGTCGGCCAGACGGCCCGGGTCGTCCAGGTTTTCGATGACGACCATCACGTCCGGCATCAGGACCCTGCCCAGACCGACGATGCGTTCGAGCTGCTCCTTGACCGTCCGCATGACCGCCTCGGACTCGAGCGGCGAGGGAGCGGCCTTGGCGTCCAGAATCTTGACGATGCGGACAGAATAGTAGGGATCGGTCTGGATGTATTCGACCGACTTGGCTTTGGCGAGCCCCTGGACGAGAATTTTGATGCGCTCGTCGGGCAGCTTGAGCATGCGCATGATGATGCCGACCGTGCCGACGGCGTGGATGTCGTCCGGCGAGGGATTCTCCACATCGAGCGCCTTTTGGGTTGCCAGAAAGATCATCCGGTTGCCTGCCAGGGCCGCTTCGATCGCCTTGATGGACATCTCCCGGCCGACGAACAGCGGCAGGACCATATAGGGGAATACGACGATGTCACGCACCGGCAGGAGGGGCAACTGATCCGGAATCTCCGTCTGCGGCGTCTCGCGTTCGTTGGATTCGGCTGGCATGGACATGGCCTCGTGACGGTTGCGGGTGGATGGCGTGCCGCCGGTGCGGACTATCGCCTGGCCACCTGCTTGAGATAGGCGGAAAACGGCCGCCCCAGCGTCGGGCTTTTGAGCGCAAACTCGACGGTGGCCTGGAGAAAGCCCAGTTTGTCGCCGGCGTCGTATCGCTGCCCGACGATTTCCTTGGCGTAGCTGGGAGCTTCCCGTGCGAGCTGCCGGAGCGCATCCGTCAGTTGAATTTCACGGTTCTTGCCGGGGCGCGTCCGTTCGAGAATAGGAAAAATCTCCGGCGACAGCACGTAGCGTCCGATGACGGCGTAGCGGGACGGGGCCTGGGCCGGAGCCGGTTTTTCCACGAGATCGACGATGCGGTGGAGGCCGTCGGAGATGCGCTGGGCGTCGATGATGCCGTAGTGACTCACGTCCTGCCGGCGGACTTTCTGGACTCCCAGCACCGCGCCGTTGCCCGCATCGAAAATGCGCATCAACTGGGCCAGCGCCGGGATCTTCGAATCAATCACCTCATCGCCCAGAATGACAGCAAAGGGTTCGTCGCCGATCAGGTGTTGCGCGCAGAGGACGGCGTGTCCCAGACCCAGGGCCTCCGGCTGTCTGACGTAGCAAAAGTTGGCCAATCGGGAAATGTCGCGGATGTCCTTGAGTAGTTGTGCTTTTCCGTTGCCTTTCAGATTCTCTTCGAGCTCAAACGACCGGTCGAAATGGTCCTCGATCGCCCGCTTGCCGCGCCCGGTAATAATGATGATGTCTTCAATGCCTGAGGCGACGGCTTCCTCCACGGCATACTGGATCAGCGGTTTGTCCACCAGCGGCAGCATTTCTTTGGGAGAGGCCTTGGTTGCGGGCAGAAATCGTGTTCCGAGGCCTGCGGCCGGGATGATGGCTTTCCGGACGAGTGCGGACGACATGCTTCGGATACTAGGGGATGGGTCGAAAGAAAGTCAAGGCAACCCGGGACGCGCGAAACCGGCGCGGGTGCGTCGAAAATCGCTTTACATAAATTGAATCGGCCAGTATAATTCCTTAGATTTTTCAAAACCTTGGAGAACTCAGGGGGTGGCCATGTGCGGAAGCACAGCTCCTTCTGGTTTGGATGTGAGAGTGATGCGCATGTGTACAATCCGAAACGGCCGGGGCGGTGCCCGTGCATCCGAAACAGGCTCTAATTCTTTACGTGCAATCTCCACGATCCGTGGTCGATGGCCTTGGACGGGAAGGCCGCAGTGACCACTGTGACTGGGGGGTGGTTCATCCGTGCTCTGAGTCTCCTGCTCGCGTTGCTGATCACCACGCCGGGTGTGGTGCAAGCCCAGGACGGCGAGCAGAAGGTGAAATCCATTCAGATCCGGGGCGCCAAACGGATCGAGGAAACGGCCGTACGGGGGCGGCTCACGCTCAAGGTCGGCGATCAGTACACGGGCGAGGCCGTCCGGACCCAGATTCGACTCATCTACGAGATGGGTTTTTATGAAGATGTGCGGATCGAGACCGAGCCGGTGCCGGGAGGCGTCGCCATCGTGTTCGTCGTGCGGGAGAAGCCGTTCATCACGGATATCGTGTTTGACGGCAACGACAGTCTCAGCGACGATAAGCTGAAGGAGAAAATCACGATCCGCAACAACTCGTTTTTGGACCAACAGCAGGCGAAGGAAAGCGCCGAGCGCGTCCGCCAGGCCTACCAGGAGGACGGATACTACAACGTGCAGGTGGTGCCGATCATTCAATCCGTGGAGGAAGACCGGAAGCGCCTGACGTTGTTCGTCAAAGAGGGCGACCGGGCGAAGATCAAGGCAGTGAACTTTGAGGGCATGAGCGTCTTCAAAAAGAAGGAGATGCTGAAAAATCTCGCGACGCGCGAGTGGATCCCGCTGTACGGAATTATCACGCAACTGTCGCTGCCGTCGACGTTCAGCGACTCCGGCCTGCTCAAGCGCGACGAGATGGCGAATGACGCCGAACGGATTCGAGGCAACTATTACAACAAAGGCCATCTGAACGTGCAGGTGAGCGCGCCGGTGGTGGAACTGACCGAAGATAAAAAATGGTTCACGGTGACGTTCACGATCGTGGAGGGCGACGCGTTCACGGTGGGCGAGATCGGCTATCGCGGCAACACGTTGTTCGAGGAAGAGGAGTTGAGGGCCGGGTCCAAGCTGGTGTCCGGTGAAATCGTCCAGGTCTCGAAGGTGTTCGACGAGAACAAGCGCATCAAGGATTTGTACGGCACGAAGGGCTACTCGTTTGCCGATTCGGATTACGGGATGGCCAAGGACGAGCAGGCCAAAACGGCCGCGCTGGTCTTCAACATCAAGGAAGGCGAACTGATTCGGGTCCGAAAAATCAACATTTCTGGCAACGATAAAACCCGCGACAATGTCATTCGTCGCGAGGTCCGCATCAACGAGCAGGAAGTGATCGATACGGTGTCCATGCAGCGGAGCTTCCAGCGGCTCAACAATCTCCAGTTTTTCGAGACGGTCGAAATTTTGCCCCAGCAGGTTTCTCCGGACAAGGTGGATCTGAACGTCAAGGTCAAAGAGAAGAACACGGGGCAGTTCAGCATCGGCGGCGGTTACAGCACCCTGGACCAGTTGACGTCGGTGATAGATATCACCGAAGGCAACCTGCAAGGGCGCGGGCACATGCTCAAAATCCGTGGCCAGTTGGGCCAGCGGCGCAACCTCGGATTGATCACTTTCCGCGAACCGTACTTCAGGGATTCGCAGATGTCGATGCAGTTGGATGTGTTCAATACGGTGACCAATTATCAGACGTACATCGAGAATAAATCCGGCGTCACCTTGTCGTTTGGGCGGTGGTTTTCGGAGTTCGCGTCCGGTGCGTTCAGCCCCATTGCGGAAAATTTGACGATCAAAGATGTGCAGCAGGACGCCCCGCAGTTCGCCAAAGCCCAGCTCGGGAAACAGTCAACATCGGGATTTCGTTCCGTGCTGTCCCGCGATACCAGGGACAATTACATGGATCCCAGGAATGGAACCCGAAGCGCGATCAACCTCGATTACGGCAGCAAGTACCTGGGAGGGTCGAACAACTTCTATAAATTCCAGATCGATGCCGTCAAGTACACGCCATTGTTCTGGGACACCCGCCATGCGATTCGCGCACGGTTCGGAGTTACGGAGGGCCTCGACGGCGCGCCGATTCCGCTGACAGAACTGTTTTATGTCGGCGGTATCAACACGATGCGCGGATTCGTCTTCGGCCGTGCTGGACCTGTGACGCCGAGCGGGACGCTGATCGGCGCCAATCGCCAGGTCATTATCAACAACGATTTTATTTTTCCCATTTCGGCCGAGGCGAAGCTGAACGGCGTCATCTTTTTCGATTACGGCAAAGGGTTCCTGGAGGGCGAAGAATTCACGATGAAGTTTCGCCAGTCGGCCGGTGTCGAAGCCCGCTGGCTGTCGCCGTTCGGGCCGCTCCGTCTCGCCTACGGGTTCAATCTCGACCCAAATCCTCAGGAGCGGAAACAGGTCTTCGAGTTTTCCATCGGATCGTTGTTCTAACAATGGCACGCATTGGAGGAGATACGGCATGAGCACGCGAAACGTGGGGCAGCGGACAGGATGGTGCCGGTGGCATCGCACGGGATGGATGATTGTGCTGTGCGCGCCGCTTCTCGCAGGAGGCTTTGCCAGTTCCGCCGAATCGCAACCGACCGGCCGATCAGGCCTGCCCATCGGCGTGGTGGACCCGCCGCGTATTCTGAGCGAGACGGACGCCGGCAAGAAAGCCATGGAATCGCTGGCGGCGTTCGCGAAGAGCCGCCAGGGGCTGGTGGAATCGGATGAAAAAGAGCTGCGGCGCATGGAAGAAGATTTAATGAAGCAGGCCAGCGTGCTGAGCGCCAATGCGAAGAAGGAGCGGGAGGAGCAGTTCCGCCGCCGGATGATGGAAGCTCAGCAGAAAGCGAATCAAATGAATCGTGAAATCCAGGAAAAGCAGAGAGATGTTTTCGAGGGATTCCGAGGAAAAATCGAGAAAGTGGTGGCCAAACTGGCCCAGCAGATGGGACTGGCGCTGGTCGTTGAGAAGGGGAAGGGGAGCTCGACCGTGTATTACGATACCTCGCTCGACATCACGACGAAGGTCATCGAGGAATTTAACAAGAGCGGGCAGTAGAACGGAAAGGAGCGACATATGAAAACCGGAATGGCATCATGGGTGGTGGCAGCGGGGTTGTTGATCGTGTCCCAATCAGGGCTGGCAGGGCTGGCGGAGCTGGCCTCGGCGGCGGAGCCGTTCAAGGTCGGCGTGATCCAGCAACGGACGATTATTGATCAGACGAAGGCGGGCAAGCGCGCGATGGATTCGCTGAAGGAGTTTCAGGGCAGCCGCCAGCGCATCATCGCGACGGACGATCAGGAGCTCAAGAAGCTGGAAGATGAATTGAAAGCCAAGGAGAGCGTGCTCAACGAGTCGGCGAAGCTCAATAAGCAGGAGGAGTTCCGCGGCAAGTTCGAAAACTATCAGCGCAGGATTCAAAATTTCGATCGCGAGATCCAGCAGAAGCAAAAAGAAGTTGCAGTCGAGTTCCAGAGGAAGATCGACGAGGCGGTGCAGGCTGTCGCGGAGAAGGGCGGATTCACGGCGGTGATCGATGAAGGCGGGGCGGCCACGATTCAGGTGGTGCTCTATGCCCATGCGTCGGTCAATCTGACGGACCAGGTGGTCAAGGAATTCGACCGGCGGAACAAATGACCGCCGGCCGGACGCGCGTTCGCAGAGGGGCAGGCTTATGGCAGGCTTAGATATCGGGGCGATCCACGCCACGCTTCCCCATCGGTATCCGTTTCTGCTCGTGGATCGCATCACCGAGATGGAGGAGAGCCGGCGGATCGTCGGCTTGAAAAACGTCACGATCAACGAGCCGTTCTTCCAGGGGCATTTCCCGGGCCGGCCGATCATGCCGGGCGTGTTGATTCTGGAAGCGCTGGCGCAGACGGGCGGGGTGCTGGCATTCAAGTCGTTTGCGGCAACCAGTCGGCCGGTGGTGTATCTGACCGGCGTCGAGAACGCCAAATTCCGACGGCCCGTTGTGCCGGGCGATCAGCTTCGGTTCGAGATCGACGTCCTCAAAAAGCGCCCTCCCTTCTGGAAGATGCAAGGCAAGGCCTATGTCGGCGACGAACTGGTGTGCGAGGCCAAGCTGACGGCGATGGTGACGGAAGAGAAGGCCCTGGCCGAGGATAAGTAGCAGGAGGAATAGTGCAGATTCATCCCACCGCGATCGTTCATCCTAAAGCCGAGCTGGCGGACGACGTGGAAGTCGGCCCCTACTCGGTTGTCGGAGAACACGTGAAAATCGGACGGGGATCACGTCTGATGGCGCACGTCTATATGGAGGGCTGGACGGAAATTGGCGAGCGCTGCCAGTTCTACCCCTACGCGTCGATCGGAACGCCGCCGCAACATCTTCAATATAAGGGCGAACCGACGAAAGTCGTCATCGGCCACGACAACATCTTCCGCGAGTATGTAACGGTCAATCGCGCCACCGTGCAGGGCGGCGGCTTGACCGCGATCGGGAACCACAATTTTCTGATGGCCTATACCCATATCGCGCATGACTGCAGCCTCGGCAACCATATCATCATGGCCAACGCCGCGACGCTCGCGGGCCACATCACCATCGGCGACCATGCGATTCTCGGAGGGCTGGCCGGCATCCACCAGCATGTGCGGATCGGGGCCTATGTCATGATCGGCGGCTGCTCCGCCGTCGGCCAGGACGTCCCACCGTTCATGCGGGCGGCCGGCGGCTACCGGACGAAACTGTACGGGCTGAATTCGGTCGGGTTGCGGCGGCACGGTTTTTCCCGTGAGCGCATTGCCACGCTCAAGCAGGCGTACGAGGTGCTGTTTCGATCCGGGCATCGGGTCGCGGAAGCCGTCAGGCTGGCGAAGGAAGAATTCAAGGAGAGCGACGACGTGCTGACGGTGCTGGCGTTCATGGAAGGGACGAAACGCGGTGTCTGCAAATCGGTGGGGCGCGAGCAGGAAGAAGAGGAATAGCTCGTGGCCGGACACGTTCAGGACAAGACGGCCTCCGACGGATCTCGCGAGCGGACGGGCGAGCGGATCGGATTGATCGCAGGTAACGGACGCTTCCCGATCATCTTCGCCGAGAATGCCCGCCGTCTGGGGTATGTCGTGTCGGCGGTGGCTCACATCGGCGAGACCGAACCCGAATTGGCGCAGCACGTCGAGAGCATCCACTGGATCAAAATCGGGCAGCTCAATAAGCTGATCAAGGCGTTCAAGGACGACGGCGTCCGGCAGGCGGTGATGCTGGGCGGAATCAAGAAGACGCACGTGTTTACGACCGTGCGCCCCGATCTTCGAACGCTGGCGATCGCCAGCCGGCTCCGGGCGTTCAAGGACGACGCCATCCTTCGCGAGTTTGCGGCCGAGTTGGAAGGGGAAGGCATCCGGATCTGTGAATCCACCTTCGGGCTCGACGGCATTCTGGTCGAGGAAAGCCCGCTCACCAAGCGCCGTCCCACCAGGAAGGAATGGGACGATATTCGATACGGCTGGGACGTCGCGCGCGAAGTCGGCCGACTCGACATCGGCCAGTGCGTCGTCGTGAAGGACCGGGTCGTGGTCGCCGTGGAAGCGGTTGAAGGAACCGATCAGGCCATCCGGCGTGGCGGTGAACTGGCCGGCGAAGGCGCGGTGGTCGTCAAGCGCTGCAAGCCGCAGCAGGATCTCCGCTTCGACCTGCCGGCCATCGGGCCGAAAACGATTCAGACCATGGTCTCGGTCAAGGCGACGGCGCTGGCGGTCGAAGCGGGTAGGAGCGTGCTGCTCGATCGCCAGGACATGATCGAGCAGGCGGACCGGGCGGGGATCGCCATTGTCGGCATCACGACGGAGGGCGTGATGCGTAATGAGTAATGCGTGATGAGTTGAATGGATAGCATGCTCCGATACCCATCACGGATCACTGATCACGCAGCACGAGTTTTATGACACGGCTGCGCGTCGGCGTGATCGGAGTCGGGCATCTCGGGCAGCACCATGCGCGGCTGTATGCGAGTCTGCCGGGTGCCACGCTGGTCGGGGTTGCGGATGCCGATCCGCGGCGAGCCAGGGAGATCGCCGAGCGGCTCGGCACCGCCGTCTACGACGATGCCGGTGTGCTGCTGAAGCAGGTGGAGGCCGTCAGCATTGCCGCGCCGACGTCGGCGCATCACGCGGTGGCCAAGCAGTGCCTGGAAGCCGGCGTCCACGTCCTGGTGGAAAAGCCGATCACGGTCTCGCCCGCGGAGGCGCGGGAATTGGTTGCGCTGGCCCGCGCGCGGAAGGCCGTCCTGCAGGTCGGCCACATCGAGCGGTTCAATCCGGTGATGCTCAAGGTGCGGCCTTTGATTCGCGAGCCGCGCGTGATCGAATGCCGCCGCATCAGTCCGTTCACGGGCCGGAGCACCGATGTCGATGTGGTGCTGGACCTGATGATTCACGATCTGGATATGGTGCTGTCGTTTCAGCCGGGGGCGGTCGCGGAGGTCCGTGCGGTCGGGGCTGCGGTCGTGTCGGACAAGGTGGATGTGGCGCATGCCTGGATCTCGTTCGACAGCGGGTGCGTGGCCACGTTGACGGCCAGTCGTGTGGCAGGGAACCGTGCCCGCGAATTAACGGTGGTCCAGCGCGACGCCTGCGTGTCGCTGGATTATCAATCCCGGCAGGCCACTATCCGGAGGTTTTCCGCCGGCTCTCGCGCATCAGGCGATCAGGCATCCGAGCAGATTCAGGGCGGGGAAGAGGAACCGTTGAAGCTTGAATTGGAGTCGTTTCTGCACGCCGTGCAAACCGGGACAGAGCCGGCTGTCTCCGGTCGGGATGGAGAAGCGGCGCTCTCGCTGGCCTATCGGGTGCTGGAGGAGATTGAGACAAGGGGTAGAGGTGTAAAGGGATAAGGGGGTAACCGGGGTAACGGGATAGTGGGGGGTAGAGGGGTAAGGGTGTAGAGCGATAGAAGGCTACTGATACCCCGTTTACCCCTTAGCCCGCTACCCCCCGCGCTGAATATGCCACGAATTTTCATCGTGACCGGTGAAGCGTCGGGCGATGTGCATGGAGCGAATCTCGCGGGCGCCCTTCGAGCGCTTCGGCCCGATGTCGAATTAGTGGGGGTCGGAGGGAGCCGTATGCAAGCCGCCGGCGTGGCCTTGCTGCCGGGCATCCGACGGGTCGATATAATGGGGGTGGCCTTGGGGTTGGCTCACGTGCGCGCCGGCATTCAAAACTTATTCACGTTGGCGCAGTATCTCCGCCGAACACCGCTGGATGCCGTGGTGTTCATCGATCATCCCGGAATGAATCTTCGTCTGGCCCGCGTGGCGAAATGGGTCGGGCAGCGGGTGATCTATTACATCATGCCGCAGGTCTGGGCCTGGGCGCCCATCCGCATGCGCCTCATCCGGAGGCGGGTCGATCACGCGGTGGTGATTTTGCCGTTTGAAGAAGCGCTGTATCGTCAGGCCGGCGTGAGGTGCACGTTTGTCGGGCATCCGCTGCTGGACGAAGTGGCCCCTTCGTATGACCGGGATGAGTTGCGCAAACGGTTTGGGCTGGAGTCGTCGGTGCCGGTGGTGGGGCTTCTGCCGGGGAGCCGGGAGAGCGAAGTGCGCTCGTTGTTTCCGTTGATGCTGCAGGCGGCCGCGCAACTCACCCGGCAGTATCCGGGCATGCAGTTTGTGGTGGCGCAGGCCCCGTCGATCGCGAGCGAGTTGCTCGCGTCGCTGTCGGCTGAGGCAGGCGTGAGGGTGCACGTGGCGAAAGACCAGGCCAGCGAGGTCATGGCGGCATCTGATGTCCTGCTGGTGGCGTCCGGGACAGCGACCCTGCAGGCAGCGGTCGTCGGGACGCCGATGGTTCTGACCTACCGCGCTCCGTGGCTGACCTACTGGCTGGCACGCTGGCTGATCAGAATCCCCTGGATCGGGCTGGCGAATATCGTCGCCGGCCGGAGCATTGTGCCGGAATTGATCCAACAGGACGCCACGTCTGAACGGATGAGCGCGGAGGTGTCCCGGTTGCTGGTTGATGAACAGGCGGCGCATCGGATGCGGACGGAGTTGTGTGCGGTCCGCGAGGCGCTTGGATCGTCCGGCGCCTCCCGGCGGGCCGCTGCCGTGGTATTGGCGGAGTGTCGTGCATGAAGCTGTGGACGAGACTATTCCGCTACCTATTCCGTTATCGAGTCCGGCTGATCGCCTCCTTCGCCTGCTCCGGACTGGTGGCGGCGTTGACCGGCGCCTATGCCTGGCTGGTCCAGCCGGTGCTGGACGATATTTTCATCCGCAAGGATGAGGTGCTGCTGACGGTCCTGCCGCTGGCGATTCTTGCCGTGGCCGTCCTCAAGGCGTTGTGTCAGTACGGACAAAATTATCTCATCAGTTACGTGGGCAATGGCGTCGTCACCGATGTACGGCAGGAACTGTTCCGGCAACTGCTCCGGCTTCCGGTCGGATTTCATGACACCAATACGACCGGACGTCTGATGTCGCGGGTGGTCAATGACGTCAGCCTGATGTCGAATGCCGTCGCGAGCGTGCTCAAGGATTTCTTTCAGCACGGCCTGACGTTTCTGGTTCTGGTCGGGGCAATGTTTTTCCGCAATTGGGAGCTCGCGGCCGTCTCCATCTTCGTAATCCCATTGACCCTCGTGACCATCCTCCGGATGGGAAATCGGCTGCGGCGCTTGGCGACGACCGGACAGGAACGGATCGGAGACATGGCGTCGGCGCTGCAGGAGGCGTTGACCGGCATTCGCATCGTGAAAGCCTTTGGTCGGGAAGACACCGAGGAGCAGCGATTCCGCGACAGCAATAAAGCATTGTTGCGAGCCGTCATGAAAGCGCTGCAGGTTTCGTCGCTGGGCTCCTCGCACATGGAAGTCATCGGCGTTGCGGGAATTGCGGGGATTATCTGGTACGGCGGGTACCTGGTGATTCACGGCTCGATGACACCCGGCGAATTCTTTTCGTTTCTGACGGCCATGTTCATGGCCTACACGCCGCTGCGCAAGGTCGGCGGGGCCAACAATACCCTGCAGCAGGCGCTGTCGGCGGCCGATCGGGTCTTTGCGGTGATCGACCTGGAAAACGAAGTGGATCGCGATCACGGCCGGAAGGAATTGGCGCCGATCACGCGGGCTCTGGAATTTCGCCAGGTCACGTTCCAGTATGAGGGCAGCGAGGTACCCGCGCTCAGCGGGGTCGAGTTGACGATCGCGCGCGGTGAAATCGTCGCTCTGGTCGGCAGCAGCGGGAGCGGCAAGACTACACTGGCCAGCCTGGTGCCGCGGTTTTACGAGCCGACCGGCGGCGCCATCCTGATCGACGGTCAGGATATCCGGGAATGCACGCTGCGCTCGCTCCGGCGGCAGATCGGGATCGTGTCGCAGGACACGGTGCTGTTCGACGAAACCGTGCGGTACAACATTGCGTACGGGCGGGAGGATGCCACGGATGAGCAGATCGTCGAGGCCGCGAAGTCGGCCTACGCCCATGACTTCATCGAACGGCTGCCGGACGGCTACCGGACGAGAATCGGTGAAAATGGCGTCAAGCTTTCGGGCGGCGAACGGCAGCGCCTGGCCATCGCGCGCGCGATTCTCCGCAACCCGCCGATCCTGATTCTGGATGAAGCGACGTCCTCGCTGGATTCCGAATCGGAGCGCGTGGTCCAGATGGCGCTGGCCAATCTGATGAAAAACCGGACGACTCTGGTCATCGCGCACCGCCTCTCCACGGTTCAGAAGGCGACCCGTATTCTGGTGCTCGATCGGGGCCGAATCGTCGAAAGCGGGCCGCACGAGGAGTTGCTGCGGCGCGGCGGGTTCTACAAACGCCTCCATGCCATTCAGTTCCAGGATGCGGATGTGATCGGTTGACCATGAGAAATAGGAATTTTGGTTCTTTCGTTTAATGAATAATGATTCACTAGTAACGGGATGATGAACTGGCTCAAATTGACCCTGCTGCCGCCGATCGGGGCCGGCGTGATCCGCTGGCTCGGGCGGACCATGGGGATTCAGACGGAGGGAGCCGAAGGGGTGGACAAACTCTACCGCAAGGGCCATCGTCTCATCATTGCGTTTTGGCATGGGCGGCAGCTCATGATGCCGCTGACGTATCGCGGGACCGAGGCGCATATTCTGATCAGCCAGCACCGGGACGGCGAGTTGATCCATCGCATCGTGAGCCGATTCGGGTTCCGGTCCGTTCGCGGCTCCACGACGCGCGGCGGCGTCATGGCTTTGCGGGAGCTGATCAGGCTGGGACGGAGCGGCGTGGACCTGGTGATTACGCCTGACGGTCCCAAGGGGCCCCGGCACGTCGCGCAAATCGGCGCGGTGCAATTGGCCCAGGCGACCGGCCTGCCCATCGTGCCGCTCACGTTCAGCTGCTCAAAAAAAAACTCTTCGCGAGCTGGGATCGGTTCCTGGTTCCGTATCCGTTCAGCCGTGGCCTGTTTTGCTGGGGAGAGCCGATCTGGGTTTCGCGTGATGCGACCGAGGCGGAGATGGAAGCCAAGCGGAGTGAGTTGGAGTCGGAGCTGAACAGGATCACGGCCCTGGCCGATGAAGAAGTAGGCCATGGGCAATAGGCGATGGGCTATGGGAGAAAAACACGCAGGGTGCTGTTGAAACAGTTTTTCCCTATTGCCTATCGCCTGTAGCCTCGCGTCTCAAGAACGATGTGGTATCTCGCCTACAATATTCTTCTGGCACTGGCGTCTCCCGTCATTCTTCTGATTCTTCTCAGCAAGAAGCGGTGCCGTCGGGGACTGCTCGAAAGACTCGGGTTATCTGGTTTTTCTGGTTTGTCTCGTTTATCTGGTTCCCAACCAGACAAACCAGATGAACCAGTTCTTTGGATTCATGCGGTTTCCCTCGGCGAGGTGGTCGCCGTGACGCCGCTCGTATATGCGCTTCGCAGGCGGTATCCGCATGACCGCATCATCGTCTCGACAGTCACCGAGACGGGGCGGGAAGCGGTGGAGCAGCGGCTGGCTGGCGTGGCCGAACATTGCTATGCCCCGTTGGATTTTCCCTGGACGGTGTCGCAGTTCGTCGAGCGGCTGGCGCCCAGGGCGTTTCTGTTCGTGGAGACCGAGCTCTGGCCCAATCTGCTCCGCGCGCTTCACCGGCGGAACATCCCGGCCGTCATGGTCAACGGCCGGCTGTCTTCCGATTCGTTCCGCGGCTACCGGCGGATCAAATCGTTCATGGGACAACTCCTGAACGCCGTAACGCTGTGCCTGATGCAGTCCGATCGCGATGCCGAGCGGATCATCGCGCTTGGCGCACGTCCGTCGCGCGTAAAAAAAACGGGCAACATCAAGTTCGATCAGCCGCTGCCGGACCCGGATGGCGTGACAGGCGGCCTGTCGCGCAGCGTGCTGGGATTGCGGGATGACGAGGAGCTGATCGTCGCGGGGAGCACGCATCCGGTGGAAGAGGATCAGCTCCTGTCCTGCTACGAGGCGTTGCAGAAGGAGTTCCCGTCACTGGTGCTGCTGCTGGCGCCCCGGCACATCGAGCGGGCCCGGCAGGTCGAAGCATCCGCCAGGGCGAAGGGGCTGGCTGTGCAGCGACGCAGCGAAATGGAACAGGGCCGAACCGACGCCGCAATCACCGGACAGCCGAGGGTGATCGTGCTCGATACGAGGGGCGAATTGGCGCAGGTCTATTGTCATGCCGCGCTGACCTTTGTCGGGGGGACGCTCGTCCCCGTCGGCGGGCACAATTTGCTGGAGCCGGCGCTGTGGGGCAAGCCGGTATTCTTCGGACCGCATACGGACCATTGCGTTGAAATCGCCGCCCTGCTGACCGGCGTGGGCGGCGGAATGCAGGTGTCCGGCGGGCAGGAGCTCGCTGCCGGCATGGCGGCGCAGCTGCGTGACCGCGCCGCCATGCGGCGCATGGGAGAGGCGGCAAAATCCGTGGTGCTCGACAATCGCGGAGCCCTGCAGCGCAGCCTCGATCTGATCGCCGGTGTGCTGGATCATGCCTCGCCGGGTCGAAGCGCCGCTCTCCAGCAGTATGGGCTGTTTCCGCAGTGGCTGCTGCATGCGCTGGCGGTGCCCTATGGCGTTGTGGTTCGCGCGCGCGCGGCGCTGTATCGGCTCGGGTGGCCGGCCACCAGCCGGCGGCTGCCATGCCGTGTCGTGAGCGTCGGCAACCTCACCGTCGGCGGCACCGGCAAGACACCAGTGGTCATTGCGCTGGTGGAACAATTGCTCGCACGCGGCCGGCGAGTCGGCGTGTTGAGCCGCGGCTATCGCCGGCAAAGCCGGGAGACAGAAATGCTCGTCTCGGACGGCCGGGCTGTGCTTGTGGGGCCTGCCGAAGCCGGCGATGAACCGTATCTGATTGCGATGCGTTGTCCTCGCGCGGTGGTGGCGGTCGGTGCGGATCGGTACCGGCTCGGCCGGTGGGTGCTTGAACGGCACCCCATTGATTGCTTCGTACTGGATGACGGATTTCAGCATCTCGGACTGCACCGGGATGCCGACCTGTTATTGGTGGACGTGTCCGATCCCGCTGGGCTGCAGGCGCTCGTGCCGGCCGGCCGGCTGCGGGAGCCCCTCTCGGCGGCCTCCCGCGCAACGGCTCTTCTCTTGACGCGTGCGGACGTCGGAAACTGGCGGGACGTGGTCGACACGATCGAGGCAGCCACGGGCAGGGCGGCGCAGCCGATCCTCAGTCAGTTTCGGGCGGAGACATTGATCGATGTGGCGACCGGTGAGGTCCGAAAAGCCGAGACGCTGGCGGGGAGGACCGTTGTGGCGGTCAGCGGCATCGGCAACCCGGCTTCGTTCGCGACGCTGCTGCAGCGGATCGGCCTCAGGGTTGGTGATCAGATCGTGTTTGCCGATCATCACGACTATACAGCAACCGATCTGGAGTCGGTACGCGAGAGGGCCCGGCACAGCGGGGCCGATATGATCGTGACGACGGAAAAGGATGCGGGCAAGATTGCCCCGCTGTTGAAATCCGGGGAACAGGTGTGGGCGGTGCGGTTGAGCTTCGACATTCTGAGCGGACGGGAGCGGTTCGAACGAACGATTTTTGGTGAGGCGGAACCAGCTTTGGCATGGACGGCGGCCCATGCGTAACGAATCCATCAAGCGTATTGTGGTGCGGGGCCCAAATTGGATCGGCGACGCCGTGATGTGCGAGCCGGCTCTTTCCGCCCTGCACAAGCTTTTTCCGCAAGCCAAGTTGACGCTGCTGGTTAAACCGGCGGTCGCGGAATTGTTCAAGGGACATCGGGACGTCGCTCATATCCTGGTCTATGACGATCGCGGGCAGCATGCAGGACTGACCGGCAAGTGGAGGCTCGCCAACGAGTTGCGACGGGGCCGTTTCGATCTGGCCATCCTGTTCCAAAATGCCTTCGAAGCCGCCCTGATCGCGTTTCTTGCAGGCATTCCCCGGCGCTACGGTTATGCCACGGATGGACGGCGGCTGTTGCTGTCCGATCCTGTTCCGCGTCCGGGACGGACTGCCATTTCCCATCAAGTCCAATACTATCTCGAGATGCTCCGTCCCTTGGGCTGCGAAGAAGGCGCGAAGTCGCCCCGCCTCATGTTGTTCCGTGAGGAGGAGGCAGCGATGGCCAAACGGCTGGCGGAATCGGGAGTCAGCGGCGCCGAGTTGTTGATCGGACTGAATCCCGGCTCGACCTACGGCGGGGCCAAACGATGGCTACCGGAACGGTTCGCGGAAACAGCTGACCGGCTGGCCGGGCAATCAGGTGCAACAGTGCTCATCGTCGGCGCGCGTGGAGAAGAAACGCTTGCGCGAGCCATAGCAGAAAAAATACAGGCCAAAACAGTAGTGCTGTCCGGGCAGACATCCGTCCGCGAACTCATGGCGGCCGTCAAACGCTGCGCGGTGTTTGTGACCAACGATACGGGGCCGATGCACATCGCAGCGGCATTCGGAGTGCCCGTGGTCGCGGTGTTCGGGCCGACCGACTGGCGCACCACCGCTCCCTTTGGAACGGGGCACGCGCTCGTCCGCCAGCCGGTGGATTGTTCACCATGCCTGTTGCGCGAATGTCCGATCGATCATCGGTGCATGGCGCGCGTGACGGTGGATGAAGTCTATCAGGCGGCGCTCAAACAGTTATCTGGCTCATCTGGTTTGTCTGGTTTTTCTGGTTCGAACCAAATGAACGAGACAAACGAAATAAACCAGAGAAACCAAACGAACGTCCTTCGCGGCGTCACCGTGTTTCTCGACCGCGATGGCACGACGAACCGCGACACTGGCTATATCAAAACGCTGGAGGAGTTGCAGATCTTTCCCGGCGCCGTGGAGGCTGTGGCGAGATTAAAACAAGCGGGTGCCAGGGTGGTGGTTATCACGAATCAATCCGGAATCGGCCGCGGGCTGTTCTCGACCGAGACGCTGGGCATCATCCATGCCAGGCTACGCGCGGTCTTCGAGGCCGGCGGCGCTCCGTTCGACGGCCTCTATTATTGTCCGCACCATCCGGACGATGGCTGTGCCTGCCGGAAGCCCGGCACCGTGATGATCGAGCGGGCGGTCGCTGATCTGGGGCTCGATCTGTCCCGTGCCTATGTGGCGGGGGATCAACGACGCGACATCGATCTGGCTCGCCGGATCGGCGCGAAGGGCGTCTTGGTGACCACCGGCCCGACCAGCGCTCAGGCTCTTGAAGAGTTGCGCCAGGAAGGCGCCGTTCCGGATTATGTGGCGACCGATTTGGGCCAGGCTGTCACATGGCTGTTCGGCGACGCCGCACAGTCGGCGGACCGCGCGCCTGGCCAGACGTCGCTGCAGTTTGATGCAAGGGAACGGTTGTGACCGACTACCGGCGCATTCTGTTCATCAAGCCCAGTTCGCTGGGAGATATTGTCCATGCGCTGCCGACCCTGGCGGCATTGCGTCAGCGTTTTCCGCAGGCCCATATCGCCTGGCTGGTGAAGCGGCAGTGGGCCGAATTGGTGGAGCGGGTGGAGGGGCTTGATCGGGTCTGGGCGGTGGGTCCCGGCGTTACCGGATGGCTCTCGGAGGTTCCGCGTCTTCGTGCGGAGAAATTTGATCTTGCGGTGGACCTCCAGGGACTGTTTCGCAGCGCGCTCATGGCGCGGCTGGCCGGGTGTCCCGTGAGAGTCGGATTTGCCAATGGGAGGGAAGGAAGTCCCCTGTTCTACACGCAGCGGATTGATGTTCCCACGCCTGAGATGCATGCAGTGGATCGCTATCTACTGGTGGCCGATGCGCTGGGAGCAGCCAAGCCGGCGACGCCGCAATTTCGTTTCAGGATTTCACCGGCCGACCGCGAACAGGTGGCGGCGGTGCTTGGCCGGGCTGGTGTGAAGGCCGGATCTTCCTGGGTTGCCATGAACGTCTCCGCGCGCTGGCCGACCAAGCGCTGGCCGGTGGAGTCTTTTACTGCGGTGGCCGACCGGTTGTCCGAGGAAGGCATGGGACCGGTGGTGCTGATCGGCGGGCCGGACGATCGCGCCGATGCGCAGGCCGTGCAAGCATTGACGAAAAAGTCCTCTTTAAGAGATGTGACGGGCTTGACCCCGCTGGGTCTGCTTCCGGCCTTGCTGCAATCGGCATCGTTGCTGCTGACCAACGATTCGGGTCCCATGCACGTGGCAGCGGCGGTCGGCACGCCGGTGACCGCGCTGTTCGGACCGACCAGCGCGGTCCGAACCGGTCCCTACGGAAACAACCATCGCGTGTTGGCGCGCCAGCTGCCCTGCAGCCCGTGTTTCAATCGCCGCTGTGCAAATAAGGTCGAACGAGAATGTTTGGTCGGCATCGCACCGGGCGAAGTCCTGACAGCGGTCCGGGAGCAGATCGCAGGCCGGTTGGCGCATCGATGAGAATCCTGCTGGTGCGACCGGATGGCATTGGCGACGAAATCTTATGCCTGCCGGTTGCGTCGGCCGTGCGCCGCTTGATGCCGCAGGCCCACATTACGTTCCTCTCCAGTGCCTCTGCAGCGCCGCTCCTGGAACACCATCCAGACGTGAACGATGTCATGACGGTCACCGGCCAGGAATCACTCAGGGCGCTGGTTGTTTTGTTTAGAAGGGAATTTGATGCGGCGGTTTTTCTGAAACCGTTCCGCCGCTTGATGATGGCGGCATGGATGGCAGGGGTGCCGGCACGAGTCGCCACCGGGTACCGGTGGTACAGCATTTTTGCCAATCGGCGGGTCTACGAACATCGACATGATTTCTCGAAGCACGAAAGCGAATATAACCTTGGGCTGCTGCGAGGCCTCGATCTCGATCCGGGATCGCCGGTGCGTCCAGCACTGGTTCTGACCGACGCGGAGCGTCAATGGGCGAAGACTCGACTTGACGGGCTGCCGGTTCGGCGCGTGGTGGTGCATCCGGGCGGGTTTGCGGCTCGCCGCTGGCGCGTCGGGCAGTATTGGAATCTTGCGCAGAAGCTATCGGGCGAGGGCATCGGCGTGGTCCTGACCGGCAACGAGGAGGAGGGCTGCCGGTTTCGCAACGACGTACCGCAGGCATATGAGATGGGGAAGGGAATGCTTGATCTCATGGGACATGTGACGGTCCGTGAGCTCATGGCTGTGATCGAGGCAAGCCACGCCGTGGTATCAGGGGCGACCGGACCGGCTCATATGGCGGCGGCTCTCAATACGCCGACGGTGAGTCTCTTTGATCCGCGCCGGAACAATCTCCCGGCCCGGTGGCGGCCGTTGGGCAGGGGGGTGGTGCTGCGGCCGGATGTGCCCACGTGCGAAAAGTGCATCTACGAAGCATGTCCCTATTGGGACTGCCTGGATCGGATTACGGTGGAGCAGGTGGCAGACCGTGTGCGTCAGGTCGTGCAGGACGCGCAGCCGATGCAGGTCCAGCATGTCTAAGATTTCCGTCTATGTCATCGCCTACAACGACGAGCCCAATATGCGGGCCTGTCTGGAGTCCGTGACGTGGGCCGATGAATTGATTGTTGTGGATTCCCACAGCACCGACGCAACGGCGACCATCAGCCGCGAATTCACCGACAAGGTGTACCAGCACGAGTTCACGGGTTTTGGGAAGCTGCGGAACGACGCTGTGGCCCACGCGTCGCATGACTGGGTGTTCAGCCTCGATACGGACGAGCGTGCCACGCCGGAGATCCGCGATGAAATCCGCCGCGTGCTGGCGGGCGGACCGACGGCCGACGCCTATTTCGTGCCGCGCCGCAACTATTTTCTCGGCCGGTGGATCCGCCACTGCGGGTGGTATCCCGATTACCGCCAGCCGCAACTTTTCAGAAAAAGCCGCATGAGGTATCGCGATGAAGTGGTGCATGAAGGCGCCGAGGTCGATGGGAAGACCGGCTATTTGAGCGAGCATGTCCTGCAGTATCCGTTCCGCGACCTCGATCATTATCTGGCCAAGATGGATCGCTACTCCGATCTCATGGCCGATCGCATGGTGCAACAAGGGCGCCGATTTCACGTCCATCAACTGGTCACGCATCCCTGCTTTACGTTCGCCAAGATGTATCTCGGGCGGACGGGGTTCCTGGACGGCATGCCGGGGCTGATTCTCTCGGGCCTCTATGCCTATTACACGTTCATCAAATATGCGAAATTATGGGAGCAGCAGAGCCGGTCATGCTGAAGAGCGGGGTGGATCTTCATCAGGCCGTGCTCGCCAGGCTGGTCGACTGTCCCCGTGGGCGCGTCCTGGATGTGGGAGCGGGATCGGGAGGGCTGGCCAGGAAGCTGAAGGCGTTCGGGCACGAGACCGCCATGTGCGATTGTCTGCCGGCCTCCCAATGGGCAGACCATGACGCCGGCGCCTATACCCCATGCGATTTAAACACGGGGCTTCCCTATCCCGACGAGAGCTTTGACTATGTCATCTGTCTCGAAGTGATCGAGCATATGGAAAATCCCCTGGCTCTGTGCCGGGAACTCAAGCGGGTGCTGCGAAAGGGAGGCCGGCTCTTTATCTCCACGCCCAACATTCTGAGCCTGAAAAGCCGGGTGAAGTTTCTCCTCGACGGGAGTTTCGTGTTTTTTAATTATCCGCCGATCGAATGGGATCAGCGGGATGGGCGGCCGAATGTCCATGTCTATCCCATCCGGCTGCACGAACTGGAATATTATCTGTACAAAGCCGGGCTCGAGGTTGCGGCGGCGTTCACCAATCTGCGTTCGTACAGCTGGCGGCTGTTCTTCCCGCTGGAATGGCTGATCCGTCTCTATGCCCGGCACATGACGAAGCGGTCGCATCGTCCGGACCGCATCCCGCTCGACCGGATCTATGGACGTATCCTGACGGACGATCTGCTGTTCGGCACGCATCTGATCATCGAGGCCCGGAACGCCGGCGCCCATGTCGGTCAGGGGGTGTCATGAAGGTCAGCGGCTTTACTTTTTGTCGCAATGTTGTGAAGTACGACTACCCGGTGGTGGAGTCCATTCGCTCGATTCTTCCGATCGTCGACGAGTTCATTGTGAATGTCGGTCGCTGCGAGGATGGCACGCTCGAACTCATCCGCTCGATCGGCGATCCAAAGATCCGCATTGTCGAGTCGGTCTGGGACGAGAGCCTGAAGAAGGACGGCCTGATTTACTCTCAACAGACGAATATCGCGCTGGCGCAGTGCACCGGCGATTGGGCGGTGTACGTGCAGGGCGACGAAGTCATTCACGAACAGGACCTGCCCGCTCTCACCCATGCCATGAAAGCCAATCTGGATAACCGGTCGGTCAAGGGGCTGCTGTTCCGGTATCTCCATTTTATGGGAGATTACTGGTCCCTCAATCCCTGGTTTTACCATAGGGCCGTGCGGGTCATCCGGAACAACGGTGAGATTGAATCGTGCGGAGACGCCGTGGGGTTTCACGTCAAAGCCACGCACCAGTATCTGCAAAGCGGACCCAGGGAATGGCTGGCGGATTCCGGCGCGCGGATGTTCCATTATGGCTGGGTCAAGGAACCGAAAACGATGCTGGCTAAAAAACGTGAACAGGTCACGGTATACACGAACCGGTTGTCGCCCGATGACGAGCGGCAGATCGCGAGTGAGGACTGGATCTTTGAAGAATACGACATCCTGAAGAATTTCACCGGGACACACCCGGCCGTGATGCGCGAGAGGGTAAACCGGTTCCAGAAGCTGAAGCCGGGCCGTAACCGGTGGCTGGAGCCGGCCTTTTATCGCGCGATCGCGAAGAAGGGCTTCCGGGGTTAGCCGGTGTTACGAAGAGAGCGCGCGTGAAACAACTGCCATTGTTGAGACGCCCGTATTTTTCCCGGCGCATCCTGGAGATCGGGCCGGGAGATAATCCCTTCAAGGGCGTCACTCATTTGCTGGAAATGGACGTCCACGAAGGACGTGAACGGGGAGGCAACGCCCTGTTCGTTCCAAAGGCCGCGAAGCTGATCGTCGCGGAAGCCACCCTGCTGCCGTTCGGGCCCGGCACATTTGACTACGTGTATGCCTCCCATGTGCTGGAGCACGTGGAACAACCGGAACGCGCCTGCCGGGAGATCATGCGAGTGGGCCGGGCGGGGTACATTGAAACGCCCTCGCCCTTTCTTGAGCAGGGCATGGCCTTGAGGGAGAAACATCGCCCGAGCACTGGTTTCACCGGTGGTTCGTATTCTCTCTTGGACCGGACCGTCTGGTGTTCGAGCCGAAAACGCCCGGGCAGGTCGGGTGGTTCTGTTCGTGCGAGGACGGGCAGTTTCTGCGGGAATTTTACGGTAGTCTTGATTTTTGCGATGCGCAACATTGCTTCCGGCGAAAGGCCAAGACAACGACCTTCTACTGGACGGGAAACTTTCTGGTGGAAGTCAGGCAGATAGGGCTGGATTGCCGGCAGAGCGGACGCCCCTGCCGGTTCACCGGGATGAGGGAAATGCTGGTGGCCAGCTGCCGGGATGTGTTTCGCAGCCATCGCGTGCTCCGTCTCAAGCGGCAATTTCCAGGCTGCCGAGCGATCTTTCGGAAGTACGGCCACACCACGATGCTGATTGGATGAGGGAGAAGGGATAAAGGGGTAAGGGGGGTAAAGGGGTAATAGTGGAGAAGGGATAGAGGGCTACTGATATCCCTTTTACCCCTATATCCCTCTACCCCTACGCATTATGTCCATTGCGGTTGTGATCATTACCAAGGACGAAGAGAAAAACATCGCGGCTTGCCTGGAGTCCGTGCAGTGGGCCGACGAGCGGATCGTCGTGGATGCCGAAAGCCGGGACCGGACGGTTGAGATTGCCAGACAGCATGCCGCGCTGGTCCACGTCAGGCCGTGGCCCGGCTATGGGCCACAGAAAAATTTCGGGATGGAGCAGGCTCGTGCGGAGTGGATTCTGATCGTGGATGCCGACGAACGGATCACGCCGGCGCTGCGGGAGGAGATTCGGGCAGTGATCAAGGCCGGTCCTCCATCGGATCTGGCCGGCTTCGAAATTCCCAGGAGGAATTATTTCTACGGGCGCTGGATCAGGGGCGGCGGCATCTATCCCGACTACCAAATTCGGCTCATTCGGAAAACGGCCGGCCGTTACGACGATACGCAGCTCCATGAGAATTTGCGATTGCAGGGGCGCGTCGATCGGTTACAGCAGCCCATGGATCACTACAGCATGCCGACGGTTCGAGAGCATGTGAGGAAGATGAAACGGTACACCACGCTCGGGGCGCAGGAGAAACTGAAGACCCGTTCACGCGTGACCGCGATCGACATCGCTGGCCATCACCTCGGCACGATCCTGAAAACCTACGTGCTCCGCGGCGGGTATCAGGACGGCGTGCATGGCGTGATTGTCGCCCTCTTTGCGGGCATGCATACGTTCGCCAAGTATGCGAAGGCATGGGACATGTTGCGGGTAAGGGGTAAGGGGTAAAAGGGGTAGAGGGGTACCGGAGCATGTCATTACCACTGTTATCCCTTTATCCATGTACACCTTTGCCCCTGCTTGGTGAGCCATGCGTATAGGAATTGATGCAGCGCCGATGGTCGGCGATCGCGGGGGGGTCGGCTGGCATACCTATCATCTGCTTCGAGCGATGGTTGGATTGAGAGAAAATCTTGAGTTGGTGGGATACGTTGGCACCGGATCGCTTCAGAACGGCGTACCGACGGGCTGGTCCGGTAATGGGAACATCCGGTGGGTGGAGTCGGGAAAGTGGCTGATGCAGTGGCGGGGGCGATGGGACAGACTCGATCTCTATCACGGCACCAATTTCAAAATGAAGACGACGGGGCGTTTGGGTGGCGTGGTGACGATCTACGATCTCTGGATGGACCGCTCACCTCAGTATTCCCCGAAACTGTTCGGCCAGCGGGCATCCTTCCAGCGCACCAGGCGAACGGCGTGGCGGGCACGGAAGGTCATGACCATTTCCAAGTTCTCCGCCGATGAGATCATGTCGCTCTACGGTTTGCCCTCGGAACGAATCGCGGTGATTCCCTGCGGGGTGTCCGACGACTTTCGCCCCCAGCACGATCCGGCTGCATTTGGCGAACTGCGCCGGCGCATCGGACTGCCCGATGCGCCGTTCATCCTGTTTGTCGGCGGCGCCGACCCGCGCAAGAACCATCAGGCGGTGGTGCGCGCGTTTGCGAAACGAGCCGGGGAGTTGAAAGAGTGCCGGCTGGTGCTGGTCGGCGATTCCGTGCACCGGTTCGGCAATATGTCCCGCACCATTGCGCAGTGCGGCATGGAGAGGCGCGTCATCTGTCCGGGGCGGCTGCCGATCGGGGACATCACGCGGTTGTATTCGCATGCGGACCTGTTCGTGTTTCCGTCTCTGTATGAAGGATTCGGCATGCCGGTCATTGAAGCCATGGCCTGCGGCGCACCAGTGGTGACGTCGAATCGTACGGCACTGCCCGAAGTGGCCGGGGACGCGGCTCTGCTGGTGAATCCCGATGACGACGACGAACTCGCCGGGGCCATGGTCAGAATCCTGCGCGACACGCCCTTGCGGGAATCTCTTCGCGCAAAGGGATTCGATCGGGCCAAACAGTTCACCTGGGAGCGCGCGGCGCGGCAGACGCTGGCGGTGTACAAAGAACTGTGTAGGTAACAATTGTCAGAAAGTCGTAAAGTCTCAAAGTCTTCAAGTCTTCGGTAGTCACCAAGTCTTTAAAGTCGTAAAGTCTTCAGGTTGTTTGGACTTTATGACTTGATGGACTTTATGACTTGACGGACTTTAGGACTTGATAGACTTTTTGACATGGCAGCCATGCAAAAAATTCTTGTTATCAAGCTTCGCTATATCGGCGATGTGCTTTTGGCGACTCCGGTGCTGCGCGCGCTACGCGAGCGGTTTTCGGACGCCCATCTGGCCATCGCGGTGAATCGCGGGACTGAGGATGTGCTGAAATGGAACCCGGATATTAATGAAGTGCTGGTCGTTGAACGGAACGGGCTCGCGGCGCAATTCCAGTTTCTGCAGGAGATTCGGCGGCGCGGGTTCGACTGCGTGATTGACCTCACGGACGGAGATCGCTCCGCCGTGCTTGCCCGCTGTAGCGGTGCGCCGGTTCGAATCGGCCTCAACGAAGAGCACCGCTGGCGGGGACTCTTGTATACGACGGTGGTGCAAGCGCGGTCGGATGTGCGGCATCGTCTCGAGCACGATCTGGAAACCGTGCGCCCGCTGGGCATTCAGCCGAAGGCGGGGCCGCTGGTCTTGAAGACATCGCCGGAGGATGACGAAGCCGCTTCCCGGTTGCTGAAAGAGGTAACCGGTGAAGGAAACTCCAGCAGCGCAAAACGCCTGGTGATGCTGCAGCCTGGCGCACGGTACTGGTTCAAGGCCTGGCCTGCGGAGCGATTCGCCGAACTGGCCGGTCGCCTGGCTGACAAGTATGGCTGCCGGATCCTGATCGGCGGCGACGCCAGGGAACGAGACCTGGCCGAGTCGATCCGGGCGACGGCACGTACGCCTGCCGTCTCTCTTGCCGGGCGGCTGACGCTGCTTCAGTATGCCGCCGTGCTGAAACGTTGCGCGCTATTCGTCGGAAACGACAACGGCCCCATGCACATGGCGGCGGCGTTGGGGATCCCTGTCGTGGCGCTGTTCGGACCGTCGAATCCGGCCGAGTGGGGCCCTCGTGGCGCAAGAACGGAAGTGCTGTGTAAAGGTCTGGATTGCCGGCGGTGTTTTCATCCGACTTGCACACGTGGAGAAGAAAGTTGCATGCGGCAGATTACCGTTGAGGATGTGTGGCAGGCGGTTGGGCGTCTGTTGGCGTGACCGGGCGCTGGTGCCAGGGTCGAGAAGTGCTGGGAACGAAGTAGGATTGAATTCAAAAGGAGATTGTCATGTCCGTTCGCATCGGTACGTTTGACGAACTTCCCAAACTGATTCAGCCCGGGCACGTGGTCCTAGATGTCGGCGGCGGCATCAAACCGTTGAGCCGGGCCAATTATGTGCTCGATTTTCTGGCGTGGGATCAACGGACAGGCTTGACGCCCTGGTTCCGGGACGTCTGGCCCGAGCCGCATTTTTCACAAGCGACATGGGTCAAGTGGGATATCTGTTCGCGCGACCCCTGGCCGTTCAAGGACAAGCAATTCGACTTCGTGCTGTGCAAGGGAACGCTGGAAGATCTGCGGGATCCCATATGGGTGTGCCGGGAAATGATGCGGGTGTCGAAAGCGGGGTATTTCGAGACGCCGACAAAGGATTATCGAAAGCACGCCTGGCATCGAGCGCATCCGGTATTGCGGGTATTCACATCATCACTGGCTTTGCGAAGCGGTCGATGGAGGGATTCAGTTTACGTTTAAGCACGCCCAGATCCATGCCTACAGCCGTTTTCATGTGACGGTCGGACCGTCATGGTTAAGCGGCCGGCGGGAACACCATGCGCTCGAGGTGTTCGACCGGCTCTACGGACTGTTGGCGGTCGTCAATCGCTGGTTCCGCCGCATCAATCCCAAGTATGAGACGCTGGGCCTGCACTGGACGGATTCCTTCGTATGCCGTGAAAACGTCCTGGTCGACAAGGGAGATGTCGAAGCAAATTTTATGGCATTCAAAAAATACTGCGAGGGGATTCCGGATATCTGGGTCCGAAGGTAGGCAGGGCAGGGTATGATGCGCTGCCCTGTGCGAGTCGGGAAGGCTTTATCGTTGTCCGGGCAAAGACGCGTGGGTATAATCGCATTCAATAGAAATTCCAACGATCAACGAGGCCTCTGGATAATCCGTGCGTATTCTGTTTCTTTGCGATGACCAGTCCGATTATGTGTCTGATCCGTTGTATATTGGCCTCTCGCGCGTACTCGGCAACGAGCAGGTGGCGGATTATCCGTACAAGCCGCTCTACCACGACCTGCAGGAAAAAAACTGGTACATGGTGCAGCGTCCGGGGACGCGATGGAGCCGGGAGCAGGTGCTCGACCTTCTTCGTGATCGCGCATTCGATCTGGTGTGCCTGTCGTCATTCCGGTCCCCGTGCCTTGAGGAATGTGCCCGATTGTACGGAAAAGTCCCCTTTCCACCGATGGTGTTCGTGGATGGAGCGGATGATTGCTCCATCCGGCACGACGTGACATCCCGTTATCCCATCGGATTGTACTTCAAGCGGGACTATATCTGGTCGTTAGGGCATCCGCTCCGGAAGATGGCCGCACGGAGGTGGTCGTTTCGAAGAGACCAGTCGCTATTCGAACGGACGATCCCCTTGCCGCTTTCCCTTGTGCTCGATGCGCTTCCCGCCATCGGACCGGTTGCGAAGGATGTGGATGTGTCGTATACCGGTCGCGCCTCGCATCCGCGGCGGGTGAAAGCGGTCGAACTACTCTCGCGCATGGACGGAGTCCGGTTTGAAGGAGGGGTCTACGCGGCGGCGGGAGACCGGCAATACAAGCTGGTCCGGGGGCCCGTCAGGCGCCTCTGGACAAAATTGACGAATGGCGGACAGGCGTCCGAGAGCGACCGCAACAAGCAGAAAACCCCCGAGGCCTATTACCGGGAGATCGCCCGTTCGAAAATCGCCGTGTCGATCCGGGGAGGAGGGTGGACGCCGTCTCCCCGGTACTATGAGATTGTGGCGATGAACACGATGCTGATTTCCGATGCGCCCGAGGCCGAGATTCCGAACAATTTCGTGCACCGGCAGCATGCCGTTTTTTGCAGGCCCGACCTGCGCGATCTGGAGTCCCTGGTCAGGTACTATCTCAGGGAGGAGAAGGAACGGGAGGCCGTTGCGCGCGAAGGGCATGCGCACCTGTTGAAATATCATACCTGCGAAAGGCGCGCGGAGTATTTCCTCGACGCCTGCCGGCGGTTGCTGTGAAGCCGGTGGTGATCGATCTGGGGTGCGGCCCCAACAAGACCGCCGGTGCGCTGGGCTTCGACAGGATGGCGCAGCCCGGCATCGACGTCGTGTGCGATTTGGAGCGGCCGCTGCCGATCCGGACGAACAGCGTCGACGGCGTCCACATGAGCCACATCATCGAGCACATTCGCGAGCTGATTCCGTTCATGGAGGAAGTCTACCGGGTGTGCAAGGCCGGCGCGGAGGTGCGCGTGGTGGCGCCCTATTACACCTCGCGAGGCGCGTTCCGGGATCCCACGCACGTCCGGTTCATCACGGAGGATACGTTTCAGTATTTCGAGCCTCCTACTGACTACGGTGTGAAAACGCACTTCCGCATCGAGAAGATCGAGTATGAGTACCGGCGGCCGTTCCGGTATTTTCCGCGGTACCTTCAAAAGCGCTGCCGCCGGTATCTCTGGAATGTGGTGGACAATCTGATTGTGACCTTGCGGGTCGTCAAAACCTGAATGAACCGGCGAGGCAGCGAGATCTGATGTTTGGTCGGACTCTAAAACGCATCCTGTCCCGTTAGGGGTTGATGCGTCCCCGTAACGAGACGTTTTTTACCAGTCGTAATCCTGCTTACGCGGCGCATCGGATCGGCAAGTGGACTTATGGGAACCCTGATATTCCCTTTGGAGGCGAAGGGTCCACGTTGACGGTGGGGAAATTTTGCTACTTTGCCGATGAGGTCAAGATTCTGACGGGTCACGAGCATCGGCTCGACTGGGTGTCGACCTATCCGTTCGGCGTGGCGTTTCCCGACGTCGAAGGCCTTCCATTTCCGGCCCGCACCAAGGGCAATGTGGTGATCGGCCATGACGTCTGGATTGGAACGGGTGCGCTGATCATGTCCGGCGTGACGATCGGGAACGGCGCAGTCATCGGGGCGCGGAGCGTGGTGACACACGACGTGCCGCCGTACGCCGTGGTCGGCGGCGTGCCGGCGCAGGTGATCAAATTCCGGTTCGATGCGTCGACGATTGAAGCGCTGCAACGGCTGGCGTGGTGGGATTGGCCGGAACAGAAGCTTAAGGAAGCCTTGCCGCTGCTGATGTCGGCCGATATTCGTGGATTCCTTGCCAGGTATGGGGCGTAGGCAGTCAGAGGGACGGCATAATGGACCGACGGCAGGATACGGTAGCATTCGTCCATGGTATTGGTGAAATCGGAGGAGCGGAACGGGAGCTGTTGGTTTATCTTGAGCATCTTCCCCGCCGGGGCGTTCAACCTCTTGTCGTGTGCCCGGCAGAGGGTCCGTTGTCGGGGAAGGTTGCAGCGCTTGGAATAAACACGCAACACGTCACGTTTCCAGCCTGGCGGAAAATCCTGGAGTGGCCCAGACGAGGAGAAGCGGTTCGCCGTCTGCGGCGTGTCATTGAACAGACAGGCCCATCGCTGGTGCATGTCAATGATATCTGGTGGCTGCCGCAGACGTTGCGCGCGGTGAAGGGCCTGCCCATTCCGATTCTCTGCCATGTCCGGCAGGAGATCCAGCCTCATAAAGTCCGCCGGTACGAACTGCCTTCCGCCGATGTGGTGTTCGCGGTGTCACGCGATGTCGAGGCGTCATTGAAAGTCGGAGGGGTGAAGCCGGAACGCATTCATGTCCTTCACAGCGGCATTGACCTGGCCCGCGTGTCGGCCTCTCCCAGCGGTGCAGAGTTTCGCCGCCGTCATGGAATTCCACTCAATGCGCCGTTGCTGGGAACCGTCGCGAATCTGTTTCCCCGAAAGGGCTATGACGTCATGTGCCGCGCGCTCTCCGTGCTTCGACGACGACAGCCCGAGATTCATTATCTCATCGTGGGGACCGGTGATCCCGGGTACGAACAGATGTTGCGTAAACTTATTCAGTCTCTTGGCCTGGAAGGGCATGTGCATTTTTCAGGCTTTCAGGATCCGGTCTATCCGGCCCTAGCCGCGATGGATGTGTATGTCCATCCTGCGATCATGGAAGGATTTGGGATCGCGTTATTGGAAGCGATGGCGATGGCCAAGCCGATCGTGGCGACAACGACCGGCGGGATTCCCGATATCGTGGTGCACGAGGAAACCGGCTTGCTGGTCGCGCCCGGGGATCCGGAGGCGCTGGCATCGGCGGTCGGTGCTCTGCTGGATGATAAAAACCGGTGGGCCGCGCTGGGAAAGGCCGGGCGCCAGCGGGTCGAACGGCTGTTTACCGTCGACGCGATGGTTTCCAAGCTCGTCACATGCTATGAGGGCGCCGTCAGGGAGCGCAGTTCGCGTGTGCAGGGTGCGTTGACATGAGCCAGCTGGCACTGACCAGTCTAGTGATCGCGGTCTGGAACCAGCTTGAGTACACCAAGCGTTGCCTCAGTTCGATCGAACAATGGACTGGTAGGCCTTACGAATTGGTCATTGTCGACAACGGATCGACCGATGGGACCCGCGAATTTCTACAGACCGTGAAGGGGCGGGTTATTCTCAATGAGACGAATCTCGGCTGCGCCAAAGCCTGGAATCAGGGCATCCGGGCCAGCCGAGGAGAGGTGGTCGGTATTCTCAACAACGACATCGTGGTCACGCCGGGGTGGCTGGAGGGACTCCTGACATTCATGGAAAAAACCGGCCACGGCATGGTGTGTCCCGCGGCGCGGGAAGGCAATCTGGATTATGATCTGGACAGTTATGCGAAGGAATTTGTGGCTCAATGCGCGGGAGCGACCCGGCATGGCGACGTCTATGCCCCGTGCATGTTGATCCGCCGGGATGTGTTCGAGCGCATCGGCCTGTTCGACGAAGGATTTTCGTACGGGGGGTGCGAGGACATTGATTTTATCTGGAGGATGAAAGAGGCCGGCTTTTCGGTAGGCATGACCGGCGCGGTTCTGATTCATCATTTCGGAATGGTGACTCAGGATGCCATCAAAGAAAAAGAAACCAAAGTTTATCCCAGGGAAAACCTAGCCCATTTTCAGTTGAAATGGAAGCGAACCGTGCGTGGCAATTGGTTCAACCGGCGATGGGAGGGGATCAGGATGTCCTGGATCCGGCGGTTTGAACGGTTCAGGTACGGCCATACGCTGGTGGAAAAGCCGGGCCGAACATAACAGGTTCGTTCACGAGCTTGAGCTGGCAGAGACCGAAGGACTATGTGCGGTATTACGGGCATTCTCGGGCATGAGGGCGGGGATTTCTCTCCGATTGCCGCCCGCATGGCCGAGGCCATACGGTATCGAGGACCGGACGACAGCGGGGTCTGGTCCGATCCCAAGGCAGGGATCGCGTTGGGACACGCCCGGCTGTCCATCCTGGATCTTTCCTCAAACGGACATCAGCCAATGGCGTCCGCCGACGGCCGCTACGTCGTGTCCTATAATGGCGAGATCTATAATTTCTCAGAATTGCGCAGAGAGCTTGAAGCCGCCGGCGCGAGTTTCAGGGGGCACTCGGATACCGAAGTGTTGTTGGCGTCGGTCAGTCAGTGGGGACTCGAATCAGCCGTGCAGCGGTTCAATGGCATGTTCGCCTTTGCCTTGTGGGATCGCCAGACGCGAACCTTGTCCTTGGGGCGAGACCGCTTGGGGGAAAAACCGCTCTATTATGGATGGGTCGGCGCCACGTTTCTATTCGCATCGGAGTTGAAGGCGCTTCGGGCCTATCCCGACTTCAAGCCTGAAATTGACCGCAGCTCCGTGGCGCTGCTGCTCCGGTACAACTATGTGCCGGCACCCCATGCCATTTACCAGGGGATGTATAAGCTTCCCGCCGGCACGCTGCTCACGGTTTCGTCCTCCGCCGCTTCGTCGAGACCCGCTCCGGTCCCGTACTGGTCGCTGCTCGAAGTAGTAGAGCGCGGCGTGGCCGATCCCTTTATCGGTTCAGACGAAGAAGCACAGGCCCAACTCGACCGGTTGCTGAGCGAGTCGGTGAAGCTGCGGATGGTGGCGGATGTGCCCCTAGGCGCATTTCTATCCGGGGGCATCGATTCGTCGGCTGTCGTCGCCCTGATGCAGGCGCATAGCCCGCGGCCCATCAAAACCTTCACGATCGGTTTTCATGAAGCGGCCTATGACGAGGCCCGACATGCCTGCAATGTAGCCAGCCATCTGGGCACGGACCACACCGAATTGTATGTGACGCCTGCTCAGGCGCAGGCCGTCATCACGCAGTTACCGGCCTTGTATGACGAACCGTTTGCCGACGTGTCGCAGATTCCGACGTTTCTTGTGTCGCAACTGGCCCGCCGGCAGGTGACAGTCAGCCTGTCGGGCGACGGGGGTGATGAGATCTTCGGCGGCTACAACCGATATTTTTGGGGGCAGCGGATCTGGCGGAACATTGCATGGATGCCGGCGGGCTTGCGGGCACTGGCAGGCCGCATGATGTACGGTCTCTCGCCGCAGGCGTGGGATGCGCTGTTCGAGGCGGCGGGATTCCTGCTGCCGCAAAGCTTCAAAGTGCAGCATCCCGGAGATAAGCTGCAGAAACTTGCCGGCATTCTGCCATCAGGCAGCCGCCGCGAGCTGTATGGTGGGCTGGTGTCCATCTGGAGGAATCCCGGCGAGGTGGTGTTGGGAGCGGCAGAGCCTCAGGGGATGTTCGGTGATGATGCCCGGTGGGCCGATCTCAAGGACTTCCGGCAGCAGATGATGTTCTGGGACACGATGACCTATTTGCCGGACGATATCCTGGCGAAAGTGGATCGCGCGAGCATGGGGGTGAGCCTTGAAGCCAGGCTGCCCATCCTGGATCACCGCATCGTTGAGTTTTCGTGGCGGCTTCCCATTTCCATGAGCATCAGGAACGGCCGGGGCAAATGGCTGCTCCAGCAGGTCCTTGAAAAATATGTACCCAGTGCGTTGATCGACCGGCCGAAAATGGGTTTCGGTGTTCCGATTGATTCCTGGCTGCGCGGCCCGCTTCGGGAGTGGAGCGAAACGCTCCTGGACGAACGACGCCTGCGCGCCGACGGGTTTTTCAATCCAGGGCCAATCCGGCAAAAGTGGGCCGAGCATCTCTCGGGCCATCGCAACTGGCAATATCCACTCTGGGGCGTGCTGATGTTTCAGGCCTGGCGTGAGCAGACATGACCGGTACATGCACCTGCGGGAGACGCGCATGAAAATCCGGCTCAGTCGGT
>SHZW01000025.1 GCA_009692155.1 Nitrospiraceae bacterium | reverse complement strand
GCTCGCGCATCAGCTCCTCGCCCTCGCTCTTCGAGAGCCATCCCTTGCGCGCCAGCAGGCTCAGCAGCGCGGCGGATTCCATCTTGTAGGAGGTTACCAGCGCTTTGAGCGAGGTGAGGTCGCGCGGGTCGATCAGTTCAGGCATGGGCCAATCCCCTCAATATGGCTAGGTGCGCCAGCGGAGCGTGATCGGTCCCTTCAGGGGATGGTCCAGCGCGCCGCCGTTCTGCTCGGCGGCAAGATAAGCCGCTTTCAACTTTATATACCACTTGGCCGGCAGATCGGGGTCGCCGAGCAACATCATTGGCGGATCGTGCCGCAGACCGATCGCCTGCCGTGCCATCACGGTGATGTCCTGATGGATGAAGGCCCGGCCGAACAGCCGCAGGAGGGTTTTCGAGAACGGCAGCCAGCGCAGGCAATCCCAGGCCGCGCAGAAGTCCATGCGGCATTGCGTGTCGGAGATCGGCGTGATCATGGTGCGCGAGAGAAACCACTGGGAGCCGGATTGAATGGTTTCGATGCGGATGTTCGGCAGCAAAAAGTCGATCGTCACGGTCGGCGCGCCGCCCGACAGGCCGACCAGTTTATACACCGAGCTGTTGCTCGAGGCCGGGTGGGAGACCATCCGGAAGCCGAGCGGGAGCGGTTCGTAGGCTTTGGATTTCTCGCGGATGGTCGCACGGCTGCGCCACCAGGGACTGCGGTGGACGAAGGGGCCGTGCGCCGGATCGATCAGCCCAACAAGGCCGTTGTCGAGCGTTGAAGTGAGCGGCGAGAACAGGTGAAGCGTCCGGTACGACGTGGATAGGACAGGTAGCGCCGGCGGTTCGGGCAGTCCGGCCGGCACGCCCTGCCTGCCGGGCACGTAGACCCACACGTAGCCGTCGCGATCTTTCGCCGGATAGGTAGTGACACCGATTTTTTCCGGCTGCACGCCCGAGTCGGCGACGAGCGATGGAATCTCCCGGCAGCGTCCCGTGGTATCGAATTGCCAGCCGTGGTACGAACATTCGATCCGTTCGCCGTCGAAGCAGCCGAACGAGAGCGGCATTGCGCGGTGCGGGCAGATGTCGCGCAGCGCGGCCACCTGGCCCTGCCGGTCGCGGCAGATGACCAGCGGAAGCCCGGCCAGTGTCTGGGCTTTCATCTGCCCGGCCCGCACGTCCGACGACAGCAGGGCGGCATACCAGAAACCGGTCAGCGGCTGGCTCTGTGTTCCGTTGGAAGCAGTATCCATGATGATGTGCGGGTGATTAAGGGCTTCAGGATAGTCGAACGCCGTCGCGGGTGCAAGGCTGTTGGATGATGACGCGATTGGCGTGTGCAGTTTACAAGCCCTGGTTCCTCCTTATACAATCCGCACGTTCCAAACCGTGGAGAATGGTCAGTGGAGCAGAGCGTACACGAACAACTGACGGCGCGGTTGACCCAGGGACTGGGACAAGTCTCAGCTGTTCAACTTGCCGGTGAGATGGAACGAGCAGGCCGGACCGCCGCGGTGCTGGCGCTGCTGGGCGAATTGCGTGAGGTGTCGGCAAAGGCTGAGGCGGGTGCCGTCGAAACCCTGCCTGAGTTGCAGCGGCGGGGCGGCCTGTCCGATGTGGTCGCCTGGCTTGATCTTGGGGTCGCGCTCGCCGAATCCTCCGGCGCGGCGGCGTTGAAATATTGGAAGGACAGCCCGCTGGTGCTGGGATTGCTGGAGCCGGCGATGCGAGAGGCTTCGTTGTCGCTTGCGCTGGAGCTGGCCGAAGACGATCCGAACGTCGCCCTGGAATTTTTCCGCCGGACGCCGGAACTGCTGACCCTGCTGCCGGCCTCCGACCTCCGCGCCTGGGCCGAGGCCTGCGCGGAGTTGGCAAAACTCGAGTATGTGCTGGGAATCGAGTTTGTCCGGCAGGTGCCCGCCGTGGCGCAGGCGCTACCGCTCGAACTGGTCCGCCCGTGGATCCGGTTCGGCATGAAGCTGGTGACGCAGAACAGTCTGGGCAAGACCGATTACGTCGGCACACTGGAGTTTTTCCGAACAAGTCCGGCGATTCTTGGCGACATTGCCGGCCCGGTTCGTGCCGGGGTGATTGACGTCGGCTCCGTCGTGGCCGACCGCTCGCCGCAGCTCGCGATTGATTTTCTGGCCGAAGCCCCCGCGCTGTTACGGCGCCTGCCGTCCGACGACTGGCGACGGCGCGTGATGCGCTACGCGCCGCTGGTGGCCGAACGAGACGCGGAGGCCGCTGTGAGCTACATGCGCCGGTGTCCCGAAATCATCGCGCTGCTGGGCGAGACGCCGGATACACAGGCCAGGTTCGAACAATGGTTCAAGGGCGGAATGGAAGTGCTGGAGTTCAGCGCCGAGGGCGCGCGCGCGTATTTTGCGCTGGAGACGAAGAAGGCGCTGGCCTCGGTCGAGCAGGCGATGAGCGGCGTGCCGCTTCGCAAGATGGCACGATCGCTGAAGTTGTTTGCGCAGGGTCTCTGTGGTATCGACGTGGCCATTCACTCGCTCCCGGAGACGCTGGAGCCGGGCAAGGAGCCGCCGCGCGCGACGGTCAGCGCCGACGGCCGGACTATTTTGCTGCCGTCGTTGTTGCGGCGGTATCCCACGTGCGAGGAAAACATCCGGCTCTATACGGTGATGGCGGCCCACGAGGTCGGCCATTTGGAATTCGGGACATATGCGCTCGCGATGGAGCAGCTGGACGACCTGATCGCGGAATTGCACGCTCGCTACAGCCGTGAGGCACGAGACGCGGGGCGCGAGACCTCCAGTTCCAGGCCCGCGGCTCGCGGCTCGAGGCCCGATGCCACTATCCGGACTTTGGCGCAGTTGTTTGCGTTGTACCCGCAGCCGGGCGTGATCCGCGATCTGTGGATGGTGTTGGAGGATGCGCGGGTGGAGTATTTGCTCCGACACGAGTATCCGGGCCTGAAGGCCGATCTGGCCCAGCAGGCGCAGGACGCCATTCGCACGCACACGCTGACGCAGGGGATGACGGTCCGTGAAATTGTCGTGGACGCGCTGTTGCTGCTCACCACCGCTGAGCCCGGCACGTTCCAAGTCCCCGATTCGATTTCCAGCGTCGTTGAGCGGGCCTGGGCGCAGTGCCAGGCAATTTTGTGCCCGACCGCCACGGCGGCCGATGTGGTGCGAATGGCCGACCGTGTGTATGTATTGCTGGATGAGCTGTTGGCACCCGTGACACTCAGGCAGCAGACCGATGATCCGAAACAGGAACCCGAAACTGACCTCGGTGTCGGGCCCCAGGCTTCCGAGACACAGACGGACCAGTACAAGCCGATCACCAACTGGGTCTATCGCGGCGCGATGAATCCCGACATCATCGGGACGAAGCCGGGGGACGTCGGCGAGTCGGGGCAATCCACTGCGCCGGTGGGCACCGAGGGATCGGGAATCACGACGTCGAACGCGCCCGGAGGGACCCGGGAGGGATCGAAACCGGCTCCGACCGCGTCCGGCGTGGGACTGGCCGATCCGCATCGCATGGCCGGCACGACGCCCGATTCGGCGGCGGATCAATTGTTGAATGTCGGTGACGACCGGCGCGGCACGCATGCCGCCGGATCACTGTCCGAGCGGGTGTTTCTGTACGATGAGTGGGACGGCCTCATTCAGGATTATCGTTCGCGCTGGTGCCGCGTGGTCGAGCAGACGGCGGCGGAAGCCACGGCAGACTTCGCCGAGTTGACTCTGGCCGCGCACGGACCGGCCGTACGGCTGCTGCGCCGCTATTTCGAAAGTATCCGCCCGCCGGGTCTGCGGCGCGTGCACGGGCAGACAGATGGAGAGGAGATCGATCTCGATGCGCTGGTCCGGCGCGCGGCCGATCAGGCGGCGGGGGCGGAGCCTTCCGACCGCATCTACATCCGGCGCGAAAAACGCGAGCGGAACGTGGCGGTGGCGTTCCTGGTGGATTTGAGCGGCTCGACCAGCCGCCAGTTGGAAACGGGCAGCCGGCGGGTGATCGACGTCGAGAAGGAAAGCCTGGTGCTCCTCTGCGAAGCGCTGGAGGCGGTCGGCGATCAATATGCCATCTACGGGTACTCGGGACGGGGGCGGGCGCAGGTGGACTTTGTCGTGATGAAGGAGTTCGACGAGCGCGACCGGAACCTGCCGGCTCGTCGCATCGGTGCCGTGACACCGCTGCACCAGAACCGCGACGGCGCCGCCATTCGACACGCCACAGCCAAGCTGCTGGCGCGGGATGCCAGGATCAAGCTGCTGGTGCTGTTGAGCGACGGCAAGCCATTGGATGACGGCTACGCGGACGAATATGCGCTGGAGGACACGAAGCGGGCGCTGCGGGAAGCGCGTATGGCCGGGGTGGACCCCTTCTGTATCACGGTGGACCGGAATGCCGACGATTATCTGAAGCGCATGTACGGCGACGTGAATTTTCTGGTCATTGATCGGATCGCGGCCCTGCCGGAACGGCTGCCGCGCATTTATCAGCGCCTCACGGCGTAGGATGTCGTAAAGTCTGTAATGTCTAAAGTCATAAAGTCGGTTCAGATCCGATGACTTTACAGACTTGATAGACTTTTCGACTTGATGGACCTATGAATACTAAACAGATTATTCCCCCATGGCTCTACAAATTGTTCACCGGCCACCAGTATCCCTATGTGCGGCGGCTGGCGAAGTTCGCCAAGCCGGTGACGCCGGGCGAGGATCGCGGCGAGCCGACGAAAGACGAAATCGACGTCAAGTTCTGGGAAGTCTTTCCCCGTTGTTGGGTGAAGATTCTGCAGGAAGTGAAAGAGGGAATGATTGTCACGTTCCACGAATTGGGGCAGTATGAGGCGGGCAAGTATCAGGAGCTGATCGATGCTCCGGAAGATTTTCTGGCGAAGACCTACGGGAAGAAAAAGATCAAAGTGAATTTCTACGACGGCGATAATTTTGTCTGCACGATCAATTTCAAGGTGGCTGGATGGAGTGGGCATGAGGGGCATTGACGCGGGAATTGTGTGATTGGTCCATTGAGCCATTGGTTCATTGGGTTTCGCAATGAGACAATGGTTCAATGAATAAATGAATCAATCAGAGGAAAGCATGGCTCGACTCAAAGTGACGGTGGTCGGGGCGGGGAATGTCGGCGGGACGGCGGCGCAGCGGCTGGCCGAGAAGAACGCTTACGACGTGGTGCTGGTGGACATCGCGCCCGGCATGCCACAGGGCAAGGCGTTGGACATGACGCAGGCCGGGCCGGTCTGCGGGTTTGATTCGCGGGTGATCGGCACCAACAGCTATGACGAGACGGCCGGGTCTGCCGTTGCGATCATCACGTCCGGCATTCCGCGCAAGCCGGGCATGAGCCGGGATGAATTGCTGGCGACCAACGCAAAGATCGTCACCGGTGTTGTCAGGGAACTGGTGAAGCGCTCGCCGGAGATTATTCTTGTGCTCGTCACCAATCCGCTGGATGCGATGACCTACGTGGCGCACAAGGTCAGCGGTCTGCCCAAGCAGCGGGTGCTGGGCATGGCGGGCGTGTTGGACTCGGCGCGGTTCCGCTCGTTCATCGCCGAGGCGTTGAATGTACCTGCGACGGATGTGCAGGCGATGGTGCTGGGCGGGCATGGCGATACGATGGTGCCGCTGCTCAAGCATACGACCGTCAAGGGCCGTTCGATCACGGAGCTGCTGCCGAAGGACAAGCTAACCGCGCTCGTGAAGCGCACCCAGGACGGCGGCGCCGAGATCGTCAATCTGCTGAAGACCGGCAGCGCCTTCTACGCGCCCTCCGCGGCGGCCGTGGACATGGTGGAGGCGATTCTCAAGGATCAGAAGCGCGTGCTGCCCTGCGCGGTCAAATGTGACGGGGAGTACGGCATCGACGGCCTGTTTGTCGGCGTGCCGGCGAAGCTGGGCCGCAACGGCGTCGAAGGGATCGAGCAGTACGAACTCTCACCGGATGAGAAAACCGCGCTGGCCGCGTCGGCGCAGGCCGTGAAAGAACTCTGCGCCGCGGTGGATCGGCTTTTATAAGTCAGCTGCCGCGTGACACGAGCCCCGGGCCGCGGGTTGTATTCTCGTCTCGTGCCTCGCGCCTCGAAGCTCGCGGCGTTTGCAGCGACCAGCTTGACTTTCCAGCGAAGCGTACGGTACAAACTCCGCCAGTAGTGAGTCATTGCATATCGGTATGGAGGCCACGATGAAATTTCTTGAAAATCCAAATCAAACGATGATAGTCGGGTTTGGGTTGACGGCCGCGCTGGTGGCCGGATGGATCGCGATGACTGGAATCACACCGGGTCACGATTCGTGGGTCGAAACAATGTTCCGGTGGATCCACTATCTCGCCGGCATCATCTGGATCGGGCTGCTGTATTTCTTCAATCTGATCAATGCGGGATTTTTGAAGAGTCTGGACGCCGGTCAGAAGGGCGTGGTGGTTCCGAGACTCATGCCGTCGGCGCTGGCCTGGTTTCGCCACGGCGCGACAGTGACCGTGCTCGCGGGCATCGGGTTGATCGTGATCCTCCATCCTTCGCTGTCCGGGACCGGCGATAAGGCGGCCTGGATCGGCGGTGCCTTGGGACTCATCATGATGGGCAACGTGCACGGGATCATCTGGCCGTGCCAGACGAAGATTATCGCGATGACCGCGGAATCGGCCGCATCCGGGAAACCGACGCCGCCCGAAATGGCGGACCTGGCCAAAAAGGCGCTCTATGCCTCGCGGATCAACTTCATGCTCTCGATCCCGATGCTGTTCTTCATGGGCGCGGCAGGCCATCTGAAGTAGAGACTTCTCGCAACGGTTGAACGAACACACGCCGGCCCTGCCGATTCCCTCGGCAGGGCCGGTCTGTTTGTGCGATGGAATTATTGCCGCTTTGACGAGGAGGGTGGAGTGCTGGGGGAGGATTCTGACAAATCCACGAACTGATCCCGGCCGTCGTCGAAGGTCCATACTTGGCCGGTGGGGATCGAGTAGACCCAGCCGTGTAGCTCAACCGCTCCCCGACGGAGTTTGGCAGCAATGAGCGGATGGGTGCGCAGGTGCGCAAGTTGCACGCGCACGTTCTCCTGGATGGTGGCTGTGAGCAACTCGTCGCCTTTCAGGTGTGCATAGTTTTCCTTGATGATTCGGCGCGTGGCCTCCGCCTGCAGCAGCCACTCCTTGAGCGACGGCAAATCCTTGGCCTGGTCGGGATCGAGGATCGCTTTCGCGACGCCGCAATCAGTGTGCCCGCAGACGATGATGTTCTTCACGCCCAGGACGCCGACGGCGTACTCGATCGTGGCCGTGGTGCCGCCGATCTGCGCGCCATAGGACGGCACGATGTTCCCTGCGTTCCGCAGGATGAAGAGCTCGCCGGGATGGGTTTGTGTCAGCAGGCAGGGGTCGATGCGGGAATCGGAGCAGGTGATGAACAGGGTCCCTGGATGCTGGCCGTGAGCCAAGCGTGCGAACAACTCCTTTTGCGCGGCAAAGACCTCCGACTGGAATTTCTTGACCCCTTCAATCAATGATTTCATCAGAGGGTCTCCTGCCTGTGACGGGCTCCCGTCTTAAGCCTTAGAAAAACCGGCCTCCAGATCCCGATCCAGAGTGAACACGAAGACGCGCTCGCCGATCTGGGTGTCGATATCGGTGAACAGTGCTGTGGCGTTCGCGCCGGTAATTGTATTCATCTGTTCCATGAGCTTGTCGCGCCCTTGGGCGATCAGGTTCTGACGGAGGCCCTTCACCATCTCGATGCCCTCGGCGGTCTTGGCCAGCTGGCGCTCGGCCGGCGTCAGGACGCCTTTGAGCCGGATGACGATCAGGTCTCGGACAATAAAGGCTTTGACTTCGTCCGGTCCCCGCCCCATGAACTCCTGCTCGAACTTGATGATGGCGTTTTTGACCAGGCTTTCCATTTCCCCTTTGGTTTTAGCTACTTTCATCAGGTGAATCCTGCGAGTTGTCCGTCAGGGTGCTGATTATAGGGAGGGATAGGCATGGACACAACTGTTCCCGCTCTTTCCGCAGGTCTCCACGGCATGCTGCGGCGCGAAGGAGCGCAATGTTTTTCGCTTGATTCTGTCGGCTGTGATTGGCTAGCATCCGACGCGGTTTGTTGGATGGATATAGAGGCTCTTGGTCTGGCCGGTGCAGGATCGAGAGAATCTATCGTGAGAGACGATAGGCGGTAGGGCGACGGCGCTGTTCGGCAGGCCGGTCGCAGTGCAAGCCAGTCAGGTGCATTGTGGGCACCGGCTGGCTTTTTTGTTGTGTATGGGCGGATGTGATGTCGAACGAGAAGACAGGTAAGACATGTCGTACCTGATCCTAGTCCCGCTGCTGCCTCTGCTGGCCGCGCTCCTGATGGTGGTCGGCGGCCCCAGCTCGCGCGATCGGCGCGCCAGGTTCGGCGTGCTTCCGCTTGTGGCGGCATGCATCGGGGCGGTGGCGACACTGGTGCTGGTTTCTTCGAAGGGACCGATCATTGTCCGTTTGTATGAATCGGGATCCGCCGCGTCGCTCGCGTTGCCGGTGGGTTTTTACATCGACCGTCTCAGCGCGGTCATGATGGTCCTGATCTCATTGGTCGGCGCTATCATCTATCGGTACTCCACGGGCTACTTGTATCAGGACCGCTTCTATGCCCGGTATCTCGGACTCATCGCGTTCACGACCTTTGTCCTGCTCTGCATGGTTTCGAGCGCCAACCTGGTGATGCTGTTCGTGTTCTGGCAGCTCTTGAGCTACATGCTCTATCTCCTGGCCCATAACCATTCGCACGCTGCCACGCTCGAGGGCGCCTTCAAGACCTTCACGCTGTTGCGGGTCGGCGATGTGGCCTTTCTTGCGGGCATTGTGCTGGCCCATGTCCTGTACGGCACGATTGAGTTCCAGGAGCTGTTTGCCAGGGCCGCCGCCACGCCGGTGACGCTCTCGCCCCTGCCGGGCCTGGAGATCAGCGGTGCCACGGCTGTCACGTTGCTCATTTTCGTTGGAGCCATGAGCAAGTCGGCCCAGTTTCCGATCCACATCTGGCTGCCCCGGTCGTTGTACGCGCCCACGCCGGTCCATGCCCTGCTGCATGCCGGGATCATCAATGCCGGTGGTTTTCTGCTGAATCGTCTGGCGCCTCTTTATGGTCTCAGCTCCACCACACTGCATGTGGTCTTCGTTGTCGGGACGCTCACGGCCATTCTCGGTGCGTCGATGATGCTGGCGCAGAACGACATCAAAAAGACGCTTGGGTTTTCCACCATCGGCCAGATGGGGTACATGATCATGGAGTGCGGGCTTGGCGCCTTCTCCCTCGCAGTCTTCCACCTGATCGCGCACGGGCTTTTCAAGGCCACGGTCTTCCTGAACTGCGGCAATGTTATTCACACGGCCCGCCAGGAGCCGGCGTTCCCCCATACGCACCATGCCGTGGAAGAGCATGAGCTGTCCCGCCTCACATGGCTGACCGGGATTCTGACGTCGCTCCTGATGCCGCTCGTCATTCTTCTGATGACTCACGGGGTTTTGCACATCCCGTTGCGGGATGCGCAAGGGACCGTGATCTTCCTGTTTTTCATCTGGGTCACGTCGTCCCAGGCGATCCTGACACTGACCCGCTTGCGCGCCGTCGCCTCGTGGAAGGTGTCCGTGGCGATGCTCCTGATCCTGCTTTTTGTGATCTTCGTGTACCTGTTTGCGGCGGAACGCTTCACCGCCTTCCTCTATCCGGATCCCCACGCCGTGTCTTCCTACTTCCAGGCCGCGGCGCTCCCCGGCGGGGTGTTCGATGGTCTCGTGGTCGGGGCCACGCTACTGATCATCATGGGCTGGTACTATCTCTATGCACAGGCCCATGGGAAGACGCTGTGGATGCTCGGTTGGGTGCAGACGCTGCGAGTCCGCCTGTACGTGCTGTTCATCAATCGTTTGTATGTTGATGAGATCTATCACAAGCTCGGGCAGGTCTTGATGCGCATTGCCGGTCGTTTGGACGCGGGCTCGATCGGGAAATCCACATGATGAAGGGGCAGGCCGTTCAGATTGTATTGGTTGCGATTCCCTTGATGGGAGCGGCGCTAGGGCTTCTGGTCTGGTCGAAGCCTCGGCAGTTGAAAGCGTGGTCGCTGTTTGTCGCCGTTGCCAGCCTGCTCATGCTGGCCGGGCTGTCCGGCCGGCTCACTGTTCCTGTCGAGGGAATGGCGTTGCTCTATCTCCTCCCGGTGGCCGCGGGCCTGTCGCTCCTCGGGCAACCGATTCATCGGGAAAATCGTCCGGCCTGGGTGATGACCCTGGTGCTGCTGAGCCTGGGGCTCGGCGTATTGGGGAGCATGGATGGCGTCAAGTTGATCCTGTTCGTGCTTCTCTTTGGCCTTGTCGGCGCCTTGCTCTATCGGTATCGAAGCATTTCTGGATCTGTTCCATGGTGGGGTATTGGCACGTATGGTCTTGGCATGGCCTGCGCGATCGTTGCATTGATCGCCATTCCGCCGGTCTCTTCGGTGGCGTTCCTCGTGAGCTGCGCGATCCTGTTGCCGTTGGTTCCCTTCCATGGGGGATACGTCGCAGCCTTCAGAGGGTTGCCGGGCAATCTCCCGGCGTTTCTGGCGTTGCTGCTGCCGAGCCTCGGATTTCATGGGCTGCTCACTCTGATCCCGGGTCTGTCTGAGTCGACCGTGCAGATGCTGGTGATCCTGGCGATAGCGGGCATGCTCTATGGTTCGCTCAAGGCCCTGACACAGTCGCGAGTGCGATTGGTCCTGGCCTACACCGGCCTGTCGTTCTTCTCCATTCTCTGGTGGTACATCGCGGTCACGAGGACGGCTCCTCCGCAGACCGTTGTCTATCTCAGTTCCGTCGGTCTGGCGACCAGCGGACTCTTGCTGGCTTGGTACGCGATCCAGTCCCGGTATGGCGACGTGGATCTGCGCGCGATCAGGGGGCTGGTCTATCGCATGCCGCGGTTCGCCATCTTGATCTCGCTGCTGGCGCTCGCTGCCATGGGCTTGCCCCCGTTTGGTCTGTTCTCCGGTTTCATGGGCATGCTACTCGCGCCGTCCCTGATTTTCTCGGGAGCCCTGCTCGTCGCGCTCGTCACCTGGCTCGCGGCGTCCTGGTACATTCTCGAGATGGTGCAAGGATTGCTCTTCGGTCCGCAACGATTGGATCTGTGGTATGAGGACCTCCGCCGGACAGAGTTCGCCTCGCTCCTGATCTGCGTCCTGCTGTTGATCGCTCTGGGTTTCGCGCCGTCCTGCTATTTTGAGTCCGGGACACCGATGTCGCCGTCTCGCGTGGCGATGGAGTTCCTCTCATGGAACAAGTAAGAACCAGCCCGCACAGCGATATGCAGCGGATGGAGCTTCGGGGGATCATCCGCCTCTCCAGTGAGATCATCGCCCGGTACTGGCCGATGCGGACTTTCGTGCATCACAATCCGCTGCACAGTCTCGAATACCTCAAGTTTGACGAGGCGGTGAAGCGCGGCCGGCAGTTGCTGGGCGGCAACGGGTATCTTCCCAGCGACGTGTATCGCGGCTATGTTCGCTCAGGCCGGATTCGCCTTCCTCATCTCGATGTGGCCCTGAAGCCCCTCGTGCGCGATCTACACCTGACGCTGGGGTCGCGCCGCGTGGTGCACGTCGATGTTCTGCGTGCCTGCCTGACGCATGGGCTTTGCACGTCCCGTGAAGAACCGCTCGATGCGCTCTCGGAGCAGGGATCGGAGCCGAATCTGGTCGAGACCCTGGCCGATCGTCTGGGTTCTGCGGTGGCATCGCCGAGCGTGAGTGAACATATCGCAACGGCGGTACGAGATGACCAGGCCTCGCTGGGTCGGCAGGTCACGCTCTCGCATTGGTGCGATCGCATTCTGGGCACGCAGATCGTGGATCAGATCAACAGCGAACTCATCAAGTGGTGCGAGGCGTTTTTGGACGAAGGCCATGCCACGTGGCCCATGCCCGGGCGGGAACAGGGATTCTATGGAGCATGGAAATCCCTTGCCCAATATGAGTGGTCGCCCTGCGGCATCCCGGACAGCCGTCGCAAAATCTCGCAGCTGCCGGATGAGCCGGAGGATACGGTACTCGACAGTCTCGCCACCTTGGCGATTCCTGCTGCATTCAGGCAGGACTATCTTTCGCTCCAGCTCGCCGCCCTGCCCGGCTGGGCCGGATTCATCAAATGGCGGGGCGATCAGACAGACTACGAATGGCAGCAAGCCTATCCGGCCGGTCTGGTGAAATTCATGGCCGTTCGGCTGTGGTACGTGCAGGAGCTGGTTCAGAAAGCCTGCCGTGAAAAACTTGGGATCGAGGGCAATTACCACGTGGTATTAGCCTACATGCAGAGCCATTCCCATGCCTATTATTTGAGGAGAGAACGGGCGGCCGGACGTTTGCCGGCCATCTATGCCGAAGAGGTCGATCGGCTCATACGGAACGGAATCGATGGCTGGGAGCGTCTCGCCGATCGCTACCAGGTTGAATTCGGGCCGCGCCACGATCGGGCCGTACAGCGTGCCGCGGCCAGACGTTTGCTCGCGTTGACGCAGGCTCTGGAGGTGGCGCCTTCTGTGCTGATCGAGACGCCGCCGAATGATCTCAAGGTGCTCGTGGAGTGGATGGACGCCTTTCCGGAATCGGACCATGGGCCGGTCTGGCTCAGGGCGTTCGAGGCTGGCTATCAGGAGCAGCTGTTGGACTCGCTTGTCCGCGCCACCTCGACGACGCAGCTGGCCGATCCGAAGAGCGTGCCGTCCCTGCGCCCGCAATCGCAGTCGGTCTATTGTATCGATGTGCGGTCGGAACCGTTCCGGCGCCATCTGGAATCGGCCGGCGCCAATGAGACCTACGGCTTTGCCGGCTTCTTTGCTGTCTTTATCCGGCACCGGGCCTGGGGTAAGGAGCATGACACCGAGCAATTCCCAGTGATCATGCGTACAAAAAACGAGGTGCGCGAGATCCCACGCAATTATCTCGACCACGCGATGTCCGGACACGAGGCCAGAACCAAACTGGTCCACGCGGGCCATACCCTCCTGCACGATCTCAAGGAAAACGTGGTGACGCCCTATGTCATGGTGGAGTCGCTGGGGTGGTTTTACGGCCTTCCGATCATCGGGAAGACGGTTCTGCCGGCGTTGTACCGGCGCTGGGCGACCTGGCTGTGGCGCCGCTTCGTGCCGTCTCTGGGTACCTGCGTCACTGTCGACAAGCTGGCGCCGGCAGAAGCTGAAGAGATGCTGACGTCCGAACAGGGCGCGACGATTCGAACGGCCTTGCAGGATCGACTGGGCCTGCATGGCTCACGGGTGACTCCGGAGTTGGTTGAGGCCTTGCGGCGACAGGCGTTGAATGGGGAAGGGACGGTGGAGTTGTCCCTGAGCGAGGCGGCTCAGCGAGTGGGGTTGTCGACGGAAAAGCTGACCGCTTTTGTGGAAGCCCTGCGGCGGCATTACCGAATCGATCGGCGCTGGGCGTCGGCGCAGAAAGAACGCATCACGCGGACCGGCTTTACACTCGAGGAGCAGGTCCTCACGGTGGATACGGCGCTGCGCATGATGGGGTTGACCCGTAACTTTGCGCGGCTCGTCCTGTTCTGCGCGCACGGCAGCACGAGCGAGAATAACCCCTTTGAATCGGCGCTGGACTGCGGAGCCTGCGGAGGAAACGAAGGCAAACCCAATGCGCGGGTGCTGGCCGGGATGGCGAACAAGCCCCGAGTCAGGGCCTGGCTGGCCAAGAAGGGCATCGAGATTCCTGCCGACACCCATTTCTTGGCCGGCCAGGTCGACACGGCCACGGATGAGGTGCAGCTCTTCGACTTGGAAGAGGTTCCGGAGACCCATGCCGAGGATCTAGCGCGGCTGCTTGCAAGCCTTAAAGAGGCCGGTCGGCGGACGAGCCAGGAACGGTGCGCCCGTCTTCCGGATGTGGCGGCCACGCTGACGCCGGACCGGGCTGTGGCCCGGGTGTATGAGCGCAGCACCGACTGGAGCCAGGTCCGTCCGGAGTGGGGTCTATCAGGGAACGCCGCCTTCATCATCGGCCGGCGTGAACTCACTAAAACGCTCAATCTTGACGGCCGCGTCTTTCTCCATTCCTATGACTACCGCGCAGATCCGACCGAGCGTTTGCTCGAAGTCTTGATGACCGCGCCCCAAGTCGTGGCCCAATGGATTAATATGGAGCATTATTTCTCGGCCGCGGACAACGAGGTGTATGGCGGCGGTAGCAAGGTTTATCATAATGTGGTGGGGCGCATCGGCATCATGTCCGGGCCCTGGAGCGATCTCCGCCTCGGACTGGCCTGGCAGACCATGATGAACGGCGACGTTCCGTACCATGAGCCCATGCGGCTACTGACCGTCATCGAGGCGCCGCGCGCGCGCATCGAGAGGTTGATTGCACGGCACGAAGTGCTGCAGCATTATTATCATCACGAGTGGGTGCACCTGATTGCGTTGGACCCGGTAGACGGAGCGTGGTACCGCTATCTGCCGTCGGGTACATGGAGTCCGGTCGTGCCCGTTCAGGTATAATGAGTTCGAGGCCGAGAAAAGGAGTTCAGACATGGGCGAATTGACCCTGCATCCAATGAAGGAAATTCGTGTGATCGTGGCGGGCGAGCACCGGCCGTTCGTGACGGAACTGCTGGACAAGGTCCACGCGAGCGGCTACACGATTATCGGCAATATCTCCGGGAAGGGCCACCATGGTCTGCGCGAATCCCACTTCATGTTCAGCGAGCAGGAGAGCCAGGTCATGATCATGGCGGTGGTCCCGGTGGATAAAGTGGAGCCGATCCTGGCCGGGTTGCGGCCGCTGTTAGAGCGGCACTCCGGCGCGATGTTCGTCTCCGACGTGGCCGTGAGCAGGCAGGAGTATTTCGGCAAGTAAGGATGCTGGTGTGTGACCCGTCGCGAGCACTTTTCCATTCTCCCCCGAGCGATAGATGACAGAGAGACTGACATGAAAAAGTTGTCGGATGTGCCGGTTGTGCTTGAGACACGCATGGAAAGCCTGGGTTCCGTGCAGCGAGGCAAGGTTCGGGACATCTATGATCTGGGAGACAAGCTCTTGCTGGTGGCCACAGACCGGATCTCGGCCTTTGACGTTATTCTGCCGGATGGAATCCCAGGTAAGGGGTATGTGCTCACGCAAATGTCGAGGTTCTGGTTTGAGAGGCTCTGGCTAAAGGAAGACTTCATTCCTCACCACTTTATCACTGCGGAAGTAAACGAATTCCCGGACCCCTGTCTTCGTTACAAGGAGATTCTTTTGGGCAGGAGCATGCTGGTCCACAAGGTTAAACCGCTGCCGGTGGAGTGCATTGTCCGGGGATATCTCTCAGGTTCCGCCTGGAAGGAGTATCGGGAGACCGGAAAGGTATGCGGAGAACCTTTAGCGACTGGCCTGAGAGAGTCTGATCGGCTGCAGGAGCCCATCTTTACCCCGTCCACCAAGGCCACCCAAGGACATGATATCAACATCTCCTTTGAACGTATGAAGCAGATGATTGGAGGCAGTTTGGCAAATGAGGTTCGCGAGAACAGCCTGAAGCTCTATCAGCAGGCGTCTGCCCATGCGGAAAGCCGGGGGATCATCATTGCGGATACCAAGTTTGAATTTGGCCTGGATCTGCGCGCACAGCAACTCATGGTAATAGACGAGGTTCTAACCCCGGATTCCTCCCGCTTCTGGCCTAAAGATACCTATGTCCCGGGAGGCCCTCAGCCCAGCTTTGACAAACAGTATGTGCGGGACCATCTGGACTCCATCGGCTGGAACCGCGAACCACCTGCTCCGAACCTGGCGAAAGAAGTCATCCGGCAAACCAGCCTGAGATACCGGGAAGCCCTGGAACGCTTGGTCCCGCTAGATCCACCATAACTCTCATAGGCCGCAAGCCCTAACTCCTTGAGATTCTGCCCTCTTGCGGCCCATTTGCTTGACGCCGCGAGAGAGGCGGCTTTATAGTAACGCTCTCTTTAAATGGTGGGAGCACGCGACGTGACGGCAACAGGCCCCAGGCTTTTAGAGAAACTCGACGGCCAACCGTGGGACATCGAGTCCTATATCCGCACCGGCGGATATGAGGCCTGGAAGAAGTGTCTCAAGGGGATGACCCGCGAGGATGTGGTCAACGAGCTGAAGAAATCCGGCCTCCGCGGGCGCGGCGGCGCGGGATTTCCCACCGGCATCAAGTGGGACAAGATCGTCCACCACCGAACGCCGGAGCACTACTTTGTCTGCAATGCCGGCGAGCATGAGCCGGGCACGTTCAAGGACCGTTACCTACTCAAACACCATCCGCATCAATTGTTGGAGGGCTGCCTGATTGCCGCCCATACGGCGCAAGCGAAAGCCTCCTTCATCTACGTCAATCACGATTACAACGAAGAGCGGAAAAACCTGGAGCAGGCGCTCGCCCAGGTCAAGGCCAAGGGCCTGATGGGCAAGAATATTCTTGGCACCGGCGTGGATCTGGAGATCGAATTGTTCACCGGCATGGGCAGCTACGTGGCGGGCGAGGAAACGGCCATGCTGGAATCCATGCAGGGCCGGCCGGCCATGCCGCGGCAGAAGCCGCCGTTCTATCCGACCGACTTCGGGCTCTACGGGAAGCCGACGCTCGTGAATAACGTCGAGACGCTCTGCAATATTCCGCGCATCCTCCACAAGGGTGCGAGCTGGTTCACGCAGGTGGGGACGGAGAAATGCCCCGGCACGATGTTGTTTTCGCTCAGCGGAGCGGTGAACAAGCCGGGCGTCTACGAGTTGCCGATGGGGACGCCGCTCCGCACGCTGATCGACGAGTGCGGTGGGGGTGTGCCTGGCGGCCGCAAAGTGAAAGCGGTGTTTCCAGGCGGACCCTCGTTCTCGATGGTGACGGCCGATCAGCTTGATCTCCCCATGGATTTCGACGCGCTCAAGAAAGCCGGCACAGGTCTGGGGTCGGCCGGTGTGATCGTCGTGGACGATGCCACCTGCATGGTGGCCCAGACGCTCAAATTCTCGAGTTTCTTCAAGGCCGAAAGCTGCGGCCAATGCCCGCCCTGCCGCATGGGGACGATCAATCTGGAAACGCTCATGATCAAGATCGAACAGGGCGAGGGGACGCAGAAGGACCTCGACAGCCTGCTGCAGCTTTGCGGCTTCGTGAAGGGCACCGGCTATTGCACGCTGGTGACCGGCGCGGCTGTGCTGGTCCAGAGCAGTCTCAAGCTGTTTCGACACGAGTTTGAGGAACACATCACGAAGAAACGCTGCCCATATCAGCCTGCGCCGGCCGGCGCAGGCGCTGTCAGCCATTAGCCATCAGCCTGTTTATGCCGAAAGTGACGTTTCTTCATCCTGAAGGGAAAAGCGGGGACGTGCCGGAGAATCTGTCTCTGCTGGAAGCGGCGGAGCAGCTCGGGTTTCCGCTGAATCACGATTGCGGAGGCAATGCCTCGTGCACGACCTGCCGGGTCGAGGTGCAGAGCGGGCAGGAACATCTGTCGGATATCGATTTTGATGAGCAGGACCTGCTGGATCGCGAAGCGCTGTCCGAGCCCTGGCACCGATTGGGCTGCCAGGCGAGAATTCACGGCGACGTGATCGTGCGGGTGCCGGAGAAGAAGTGGGAAGCCCCCGCGACACCGGACGGAAGCGCTGAACGCGGAACGCTGAACGCGGAAGTCAAATAAGGAATCGCGCATGGCTGAGCACGCCAGTATCACCAGGCGGTACAAATTCGCCGCCATGCATCGACTGCATACCGACCAGTTGTCGGAGGCCGACAACTGGAAAGTTTTCGGCAAGTGCAACAATCCGAACGGTCACGGTCACAACTACGTTGTCCTGGTGACCGTGGAAGGCGGCATTCAGGAGCGAACCGGATCGGTCGCCGACGTCGGGGCGCTGGACCGTCTCGTGCATGAAACGGTCGTGGTCCGTTTTGACCATCGGGACTTGAACGGCGATCCGGCCTTTGCCGACAAAACGACCACCGGAGAAAACCTGGCCATCCTGGTCTGGGATCTGCTGGTGGACAGGATTCCAGATGCCCGGCTGGCGAAGGTGGGCGTCATCGAAACGCGGGATAATTATTTCGAATATGCCGGCCCGGCGGCAGTGGGGGTACAGTAGCAATGCCGACGAAAAAACTGACGCGACCCAAGGCGATCGTGCAGGGCAACGGACGTCCAACTGATGAACGGAGCATCCGCGATCTGGTCTCGAGGGTGCTGGTGATGCTGGGCGAAGATCCACGGCGGAACGGCTTGCTCAACACGCCGGAGCGGGTGGAGAAGGCGCTCCGGTTCATGACCCAGGGCTACCAGCAGGATGTCGATCATCTGCTCAACGGTGCCTTGTTTCCCATTGATTACGATGAAATGGTCATCGTCAAGGACATCGACTTTTTTTCAATGTGCGAACATCACCTTCTCCCATTTTTTGGCAAGTGCCACGTCGGCTATCTGCCCAATAAGAAAGTGGTCGGCTTGAGCAAGATTCCGCGCATCGTGGACGCCTTCAGCCGCCGCTTGCAGGTCCAGGAGCATCTCACCGTTCAGATCGCCGAAACCCTGATGAAGAAGCTTGGCGCCCAGGGCGTCGGCGTGGTCATGGAAGCGCAGCACCTGTGCATGATGATGCGTGGAGTCGAAAAGCAGAACACGGTCGCCGTCACCAGCCACATGCTCGGCGACTTCCGCACCCAGCAGCAGACCCGCGAGGAGTTTCTCAAGCTGATCGGCCGGACCGGCTTCCGTAGTTAGTAACCGGGTCGTCTCCCGTTACGTCAGCGAGTTCAGAAACGATCTGACTGCCCCGGTAAATGCATCCGGCTGCTCGAGGTTGGACAGATGTCCGGCTTGGGAGATGATTTCCAGGCGCGCGCCTAGAATTTTCTCGGCCATGAGTTTTCCATCGGCCGGCGGGGTGGGCCCGTCCAACTCACCCGTGATGACGAGCGTGGGGCAGGCAATCTGAGCGAGCAGCGGCACGGAATTGGGCCGTTCGGCCATGGCCATCAGCGCTCCGGCGATGCCGCTGATCTGAGTTTGCTCGATGGTCGTTCGTACGCGCTGGACTAGGTTAGGTTTGGTCTGCAGCGCGACAGGCGAGAGCAGTTTCGGCAGCATGATCTCCGCGATCGCCCCCGCCCCCTTTGTGTAGGCCGTCTGGGCCATGGCGAACCGTCCGGCGCGGCCTTCTTCCGTATCGGCCTGCGCTTTTGTATCGGCTAAGACCAATCCCTTCACTCGGTCTGCATACTTTCGATAGAATGCAAACAGCGTGTACCCACCCATTGAAAGGCCGATGAAGACAGCCTGTTGGATCGCCAGAAGGTCTAATAGTCCTGCGACATCGTCGGCGAACTGGTCCAGCCTATAGGGGGGTTGAGGCGCATCCGATTCGCCGAATCCGCGAAAGTCCGGCGCGATGATCCGGTGAGTTTTTGACAGGGCGTCCACCTGCGGCATCCACATGGCACGGTTCTGGGGAAAGGCGTGCAGCAGGACCACCGGCATGCCGCGGCCCTGGTCGGTATAGGCGAGATTGAGGCCGTTGATCCTGGCGATCATATATCGTGCAGCCGCGAGCTTCGTGCCGCGAGCCACGGGACTGAAATCTCGTCTCGCATCCTGTGCCTTTCGCCTATAGCCTGTGCGCCGCGCATGCGTCAATGTCGTTTGCGGCGCCACTCCTTAACCGGATACAATTATGGGCAGGAGTTCACGCGATGAGCCTGCAGCGCCGGCGACAAGGCCAATCCGATCTTTTCCAGAAGAAGCGCGCGCCCGGGGAGAGCGCCGACGCGGCCGCGCCGCTTGCCGAACGGATGCGTCCGCGCGACTTCACGGATTTTGTCGGTCAGGACGAGATCATCGCTTCGGACAAGCCGCTCCGGCGCGCAATTGAGACCGATACCCTCGCCTCCGTCATTTTCTGGTGTCCGCCGGGCTCCGGCAAGACGACACTGGCCCATCTGATTGCGCACAAAACCAAGGCCGAGTTCGTGGCGTTTTCCGCCGTCACGAGCGGCGTGTCTGAACTTCGGCAGCTCGTCGCAGAGGCGGAACAGCGGTCGGCGGTCAGCCGGCAACGGACTATCCTCTTCGTCGATGAAATTCACCGGTTCAACAAGGCGCAGCAGGATGCGTTTCTGCCGCACGTCGAGCGGGGCACGGTCATCCTGGTCGGCGCCACGACTGAAAATCCGTCGTTCGAAGTGATTTCCCCCCCCCTGCTCTCCCGTTCCCTCGTGGTCGTACTGAAGCCGCTGCCCGATGAGGCGATGGGGGCGATTCTGGATCGGGCGATCGCGGACCGCGATCGTGGGCTGGGTCAGCTGAACGTCACGCTGGCGCCGGAGGCGCGCCGCCGGTTAGTCGGGTTCGGCAACGGCGATGCCCGCGCGGCCTTGACGGCGCTGGAATTTGTCGTCACGCAGACGCAGGCCGGTCCGGACGGCCGCGTCATGATCGACGAACGGGCGATGGATGCCGCGCTCTTGAAGAAGGCGCTCCGCTCCGCTACGACAAGGCGGGAGAGGAACATTACAATCTCATCTCCGCCTATATCAAGAGCCTGCGCGATTCCGATCCGGACGGGGCGCTGTACTGGCTTGCGCGGATGCTGGAGGGCGGGGAGGATCCCAAGTTCATCGCGCGGCGGATGGTCATTTTTGCGTCGGAGGATATCAGCAACGCGGACCCGTTTGCGCTCGTCCTGGCCGTCGCCGCGTTTCAGGCGGTGGAATCTGTCGGGTTGCCGGAAGCGCAGATCAACTGGCTCACGTCACGACCTATCTGGCGACGCGCCAGAAGGACAATTCGTCATATGTGGGGCTGCTCGAGGCGCTGAAGGATGCGCGCGAACATGGCAATCTGGCCGTGCCGATGCATCTCCGCAATGCCGTGACTTCCCTGATGCGCGATCTGGGGTACGGGGAAGGCTATCGGTACGTGCACGATGATCCTGCCGCAAAAAAAGACCAGCAGCATCTCCCGGACCCTCTCAAGAACAAGCGCTACTATCGTCCCAAGCCGTTGTAGATAAAGGCAATTTATATCGAATTGCGTTGATTCGGCGGGGATGCTTGTTTCCGGCTTCTCTGTGGACAAATTACGATGATTGGCTATACTGGAGACTCCTTGGAGTAAAAAGATGCCGATGGAAACAGGACAGGACATCCAGGAACGACGGCGGGCAGTACGGATCACCTTGATCGGTCCCGCGCGGGTCGGTTCCCGGATTGAGCAGAAAGCGGTGTCAGCCGTGATCGACAATGCCAACCGGGCCGGGGCCGGTTTTCACGCCAAGGAGTCGCTTGTGGCGAACGAACCTGTGACCGTCTGCTTTGCGTTTCTGGATCACCGCGGCGAGGACCACCAGGAAAAACTCGCCGGGCGCGTCGCCTGGGTCAAGTCGTGTGAGAAGGGACATTTGATCGGGGTGGTGTGGGACCGTCTTGTGGCGAAGGATACGAGCCCCTGGCTGGCGTCATTTCTCGACCACAGCTTGCAGCAGACTGCTTGACGGCGAACGATCGCCTGAACTCTCCATAGGTTTCTAGCGCTAACCTGTCAGTTTCTTTTTTGCGTCTTCCAGTTCCTGCGATAAATCGCTCCACCGGGCGGTGAGCCGGTCCAGGTCTTTCTTCCACTTTTCCTGCTCATGGTGCAGTTCGTTCCAGCGGGAAAATTTCTGGTACAGCACCGGGTCAGCCAGCTCCTGGTCGCGGGCCTTGATACGCTCCTCCATTTCAGCAATTTCCTTTTCGGCCTGCGTGACCTGCTTTTCCAGGCGATCGCGGGACTTTGTGAGATCCCGCCGGTTCGACCCGTTCGGTCCGGCCTGCCCTGCCTGATTGCCTGGCGCCGGCTTGGGCGGCGTCGCGGTGTTTTTCCCGGACTTCCCCGTCCGCTGCTGCGCCGCCGTCGGTCTCAGGTCCTCGCTGTTTTCCTTGATGGAGTCCAGCTCCTGCGCCCGCTTCCAGAGGTAGTACTCGTAATCGCCGTGGAACTCTCGGGCCTTGCCGTCATCGATTTCCACGACGCGCGTGGACACGCGCATGAGGAACGTCGGGTCGTGCGAGATAAACACGATCGTGCCGGGGAAATCGGTCAGCGCGTCGGTCAGCACGTCCACCGACGCCGGGTCGAGGTGGTTGGTCGGCTCGTCGAGCAGGAGCGTATTCGCCGGCTCGACCAGCATGCGGGCCAGGGCCACGCGGTTGCGCTCGCCGCCGCTCAGGGCCTTGATGGGTTTTTTCTGGTCGGGGCCTGAAAACAGGAACGCGCCGGCGAGTCCGCGAAGAAAATTCCGCTCCGCCACAGTCGAGACTTCCTCGAGCGATTCGAGAACCGTGTGTTCGGGGTTCAGGGTTTCGGCCTGGTGCTGCGCGAAGTAGTGCAGCGTGACGCCGTGCCCGATCGTCCGCGTGCCCTTCTCGAACGGCAGCACGCCGGCCAGCATCTTGAGCAGCGTGCTCTTGCCGGCGCCGTTCTCGCCGACCAGCGAGATGCGCTGGCCGCGCTCGATGGAAAAATTGAGATCGGCGTACACGACCGTCTCGCCGTAGCTCTTGGCAACGTGGCTGAGTTCGATCACCTGCCGTCCGCTGGCGGCGGGCAGGGGGAACTTGAACCGCACTCGCCGCTGGTCGCGCTTGATCTCGATCAGCTTCACCTTTTCGACCTGCTTGATGCGGGACTGGACCTGGCTCGCTTTGTTCGCCTGGTAGCGGAACCGGTCGATGAATTTTTGGACCCGGGCGACTTCCTTCTGCTGGCGGTTGGCGGCGAGCTGTTCATGCGTGTCGCGCTCGGACCGCTGGTGCTCGAAGTTCGTGTAGGTGCCGCGGTACTCCTGTATCTGGTGGTGGCGCAGCTCCCAGATGTGGGTGGCGATCCGGTCGAGAAACTTCGTGTCGTGACTGATGACCAGAATCGTCATGTTGGAGTTGACCAGAAAGTCCTCGAACCATTTCTGAGTGGGTTTGTCGAGGTGGTTGGTCGGCTCGTCGAGCATCAGGACGTCCGGTTCCGACAACAGCAGATGCGCCAGTGCGACGCGCATCCGGTAGCCGCCCGAAAGGGCTTCGATCGGCCGCTCAAAATCCTGCTGGGCAAAGCCCAGCCCGGCCAGGATGCGCTTGGCTTCATGTTCCGGGTACAGATCGCGATGGGCTGCGTCCAGCACGGTCTTGCCGGCGAGCGCTTCCAATTCCTGTGGCAGGTAGCCGATTTTCAGTTTGGGGCGCTTGCGGATCGTGCCTTCATCCGGCGAATCCTCGCCGAGGATCATGCGCAGCAGGGTAGTTTTGCCGCTGCCATTGGGGCCGACCAGGCCTGTGCGTGTGTGCGGGCGCAAATGCGCGGTCGCATCCTTCAACAGAATGCGCGTCGAAAATTGCTTATTAACGTGTTCGATTTGGAGCATGGCAATACGAATCCATTGAGTGTGTAGTCAGCGCGTGAACGAGAACAGGCGGAGACGTCAGTCAGAGGAGGAGGACGAAGAATTGGCTGGTGGCAGAGTAACGAGTCATGAGCAATCCTCAAACAAAAGACACTTAGGGTTTTTCTCCGCGCGCGTCGTTTCGATCAAGCGATAAAAAGCGCGCGGCTCAACCGAAGGTTGGTATGGTGGAGCTGGCCGGGATTGAACCGGCGACCTCCTGCATGCCATGCAGGCGCGCTCCCAACTGCGCCACAGCCCCACCCGACCGACGTAATTAGTCAAAAATAACAGGGAGAACGGTCCGGAACAGAGGGGATGCTAACACGGGCTCGCCTTGCTTGACAAGCTTGGCGGTGCATCCTACTATTGAGCGCACCAAGCTCTGCCAGGCTCTGATGTGGTGCATTCAGCCCGGTCAGGGCTCTTTTTTTGAGCAGATGATATTGAGGTCGCATGGCGAATCTCGTGATCGTCGGCACCCAGTGGGGTGACGAAGGGAAAGGCAAGATCGTGGACATCCTGTCGCGCGATGCGGACATCGTCGTGCGCTATCAGGGCGGGTCCAACGCGGGCCACACGGTCATCAATCACCACGGAACCTTCGTGTTCCATTTGATTCCGTCCGGCATTCTCTATCGCGGCAAGACCTGCATGATCGGCAATGGCGTCGTCATCGACCCGGCCTCGATGATCGAGGAAATGGACGGGTTGCAGGCCAAGGGCATCAAGATCGGGAGAAACTTCGTCGTCAGCGAACGGGCGCACATCATCCTGCCGTATCACAAGGCGATCGAAAAGGCCTCCGAGCAGTCCAAGGGTTCTCGGAAAATCGGGACGACGGGACGCGGCATCGGGCCGTCCTACGCCGACAAGATGGCCCGCATCGGCATCCGCATGGGCGATCTGCTCAGCCCTCAGCTCTTCCGGCGCAAGCTGGAGGAAAACGTGGCGGAGATGAACACGTTCCTGCAGCGGCTCTACCAGATGGAAGGCTTCCAGGTCGAAAAGATTTTTCAGCAGTATCGGGGTTATGCCGATCGGTTGAAGGACCACGTCGCCGATACGACGGTGTTGCTGAACAACGCCATCGAGCGCGGGAAGTGCGTGTTGTTTGAGGGGGCGCAGGGCACGCATCTGGACGTGGACTGCGGGACCTACCCCTACGTCACATCCTCGAGCGCGGTGGCCGGCGGCGCCTGCATCGGAACCGGCGTGGGGCCGACGAAAATCGACGGGGTCATGGGCATCACCAAGGCCTATACCACGCGGGTGGGCGGCGGGCCGTTCCCAACCGAGTTAACGGATGCCGTCGGTGGAGGCTTGCAGGAGCGGGGCAAGGAATTCGGTGCCACGACCGGACGGCCGCGGCGCTGTGGATGGTTCGACGGGGTCGTCGTGCGCTATGCCACCCGCGTCAACGGGCTCACGTCGCTGGCCGTCACCAAGCTGGATGTGCTTGACGGTTTCAAGGAAATCAAACTCTGCACCGGGTATCGCTACAACGGCGCGCTCTACAAGGACATGTCGGCGGACTTGCAAGTCTTGACGGACTGCGAGCCTGTATATGAGACGTTCAAGGGCTGGGCAACGCCCACGACGGGGCTTACCTCGTATGCGAAACTGCCTCCGCAGGCAAAGCGATATCTCGCGCGAATCGAGGAAGTCGCCGCCTGCCCGATCGACATCATCTCCACCGGGTCGAAGCGCGACGAAACGATCGTGCTGAACAATCCAATGGCGCCGAAGCGGCGCAGGCCGATGGCAAAATCCCACCGCAAGCGGTAAAAGCGTCAGTTGTTGTATCCGGCCATTGACCATTAACCATTGACCCTTTACCATGTCCCTGGAGAGCCGGTAGCTCAGTCGGTAGAGCATCGCCCTTTTAAGGCGAGGGCCCTGGGTTCGAGTCCCAGCCGGCTCACCACATTTTTCAACAACTTCTGCACTTCCTCCTCCGTGACCGTTTCCTTGGTCACGGTTTTGGTCACGGTTCCAATCTGAGTTAGTCCCTCAACCGCCTTCCAGAGATGAGCAGGGGACAGGTGGGCGTAGCGGCTCAGCATGGCCGGGGATTTCCATCCGCCCAGGGCCATGAGGGTTCGATCATTCGCCCCCTGCATCGCCAAACGTGAGGCAAAGGTGTGCCGCAGATCGTGGAACCTGAACGGGGCCACGCCAGCGGCTTTTACAGCTTCCTCAAACGTGCGACGGACAAACCGGGCGGAGAATGGAAAAATCCGATCAGAGGGGTTGCCTTGCAAACCGGCTTTCAAGCCACTGAGAAGGCCGACTACGATTGAGTTCATGGGGACCCGTCGACGTTCCCCCGCCTTGGTTTCGTGAATCGTAAGCACTCCCACGTTCCAATCAATGTCAGCCCATGTGAGTCGCAAGAGCTCTCCCTGCCGAAGACCGGTATTCACGGCGGTGAGCACCACGGGGCGGTACTTCTCCGACAGGTGGCTCAAGAGGGTGGCTTCCTGATCGGGCGTCAGGTACCGAACCAGGACGTTGTTGACCTTCGGGGGCTTCACCAAGCTGGCGGGATTCTCTTTCACCAAGCCCAGCCGCCTTGCCCGATTGAACGCCGCCTTCAGGACGGCCAAGTGCCGAACCAACGTGGCCGGTTGCTTCTTTTCGGCTTGGAGACCAGTCAATACCTTTTCGATCTGGCGAACCGTGATGGTGCTGGCGTCCTGGTCCCCAAAGGCGGTGAGCCAGCGGTTGATTCGAGACTGATCGTCTCCCTTTTTCCGGCGGCGTCCTTCCACTGTCTGCAGATATTCCAAAGCTAAGTCACGGAAGGGGACGACTTGGGGCTTCTCGAAGTACTTACCTTCTCGCTGTTCCGCCTTGATCCGACCGTACAGCGCCTTGGCCTGACTCTTGGTATCGCATTTGTGCCAGCGTTCCCGGCCATTGTGAACGAGACGGACCCACCAGCCCTCACGACCTTTCCGCTGGGTGATCCCTCGGTCTTTACCGTCTTTTCTTGCCATGTTCTGACCCTCCCTTTGAAACGGTAGCTATTTCTTTATGCGCCGATTGGACCGTCCCCCGGTCGGTGGTTTCTTTCGCCATTTCTTTTGTCGTTGATTTCGGCTGCATTTGGTGTGAACCCGCTTGGTCTTCCGATTCTCACTAATATCCATCCATTCCTTACAAACAATGCAACGCTTCAGAGATCTCTCGCCCGTTATTACCTTGTGAAACTGGATCCAGAGCGCGGTCAAAAGATCATGCGGTATAAGGAATTGCCGTAACTTCCCTGACTTTGTATAGAAAACTGCCGGGGAAGCTCTTCCGTACAGCCTCTCGTTAAACTCAAAAACAAGAAAAGCTTTGGCGGGTTCGATTACGTCTCCTTTTCGAAATTGAGCATAAACCTCCGGGTTAATGGACCTCGCGTTGGCAATAAATAACTTGCGAGCAGGTTTGTTTGAATATGGAGGCCACTGGAGGAAAACAGACTTGTTCTTAAAATCCCATTTTATGCTGCGGGCCAGATCTCGTTGCTTATCAAGCCTGACTTCCTGGCTCAGCCCTTCCCATACAGTCCACAATCGGTGCATCCGGTCAATTTCATATTTCCA
>SHZW01000027.1 GCA_009692155.1 Nitrospiraceae bacterium | reverse complement strand
CGCGACGAGCTGAAAAAGGAGGCCGGACCCATGGCAGAGAATAAATCGCTCATCGGCACGCAAAACAAAAAAGGCCAGACCTACACCGACACCTGGAAGCTGATGCACGAGGCGCCGCGCACCCCGTCGTTCTACACGGGCAGCGAGGTGATCAAGGAAGCCCTCCGGCGGGCCAGTTGCGACGTCATGATCGCCTACCCGATCACGCCGCAGAGCGAAGCGGCCGCGCTGATCGGCGAGTTGTTCGCCGAAGGGTACATCGGCGATTACTTCCGGGGCGAGAGCGAATTTGCCGTCATGTCCCAATGTGCCGGTGCGGCCTTCGGCGGCGCGCGCGTGTTTACCACGACGGCCGGTCCGGGCACGATGCGGGCCATGGAAAACTTTCCGATGTGGTCCGGTGCGCGGCTGCCGATCCAGATGATCGTGACCTGTCGCGGCATCAACTCTCCGTTGTCGATTCAGCCGGACACGCTGGAAATCGCCTACCTGCTGAACACGGGCATGTTGGTCTGGCATGCGGAGACAGCCCAGGACTTCTTCGATTGGATTCTCGTGGGCTACATGGTATCGGAAGAGCCGGATGTCCACCTGCCGCTCGCGCTCTGCTGCGACGGGTTCTTCGTGACGCACACCAAGGACGTGGTGAACCTGACGCCGGCGGACATGTGCCTGCCGCCCTACGATCCCTATCGCTCGCCGGTCCCGTGCATGGATATGGAATGTCCGCCGGTCCGGATGATGCGCGATCCCTTCGTGATGAAGAGCAACTACATCAGCTACGCCACCCATGCGAGCTGGCAGCAGGAAGTCTGGGCGGCCATCGAGCGGGCGCGCAAGCACACGATCAAGTGGCTGAACGGCCTGATCGAGACCGAGAATGTGGATGCGGACATCCTGATCGTGGCTTCCGGCACCGCCGTGTCCCAGGGACGCGAAGCGATCCGTCTGCTTGAAGACGAAGGCATGCGTGTCGGGCTTGTGAAGGTCAAGTCCCTGCGGCCATGGCCGGGTGAGGAAATCCGCGAAGCGACGAAACACGCCAAGCATATCATTGTGCCGGAATTCAACGTCACCGGCTGGCTGGCGAAGGAAATCAAGGCGACCATCCAGAACAGCGAGCGGGTCCATGCCGGCCCTCACGTCTGCGGCGGAATGACGATGCCGCCGGAGATCATCGTGCAAGAGATCAAGACCATCCTTGGCATGAAAGCCATGTCGCTGGCCGGACGCGGCAGCTGAGACGCACCACACTGAATAGTGAACGCCTGAAGAGGAGACACCATGAGTAAAGAACGGATTAAAATCGCGCCCGAGATGTACGAGATCATGCCGCCGGAGTACCAGGACCTGGTCAACCGGGCGACGTACGGCAAGGATAACCGGGGGTGGAAGGACATCGGCACCTCCAAGGAACTGATCGAAGAGCATTCGCTCTGCGCCGGATGCCCTGAATCTATGGCGTTCCGGTACATCCTGGCCTCCTTGCCGACCCCGGAAGACACCGTGATGGTCGGCTCGACGGGCTGTACCAGCCTCGTGTTCCCACATGTAGCCGTACACAACATCCACTCGTTGTTCGGGAACCAGAATGCCATTGCGTCCGGCCTCAAGCGTGCGCTCACCGTCCGCTTTCCGGGCCGCATCAAGGACGTCGTGGTCCTGGCTGGTGACGGCGCGACCGTGGACATCGGGCTGGACATGACCATGCAGGCGTGGTTCCGGCAAGAAAAGTTTACGACCATCTGCTTCGACAACGAGCTCTATGCCAACACCGGTGGACAGGAGAGCGGCCTGATGCAGAAGGGCTTCGTGGCCAAGATGGCGCCGGTTGGCAAAACGTTCGAGAAGGTACGCCTCCCGGAGATCGCAAGGGAAGCGGGCTGCCACTATGTGGTGCAATGTACGGTCAGCAAACCGTCGCTGGTTGAAAAGGTAATCCGGAACGCGGTGTTCATCGCCCGCGAGCTCGGCCCGACCTATCTGCAGCTCTACACGCCCTGCATTCTGGAGATCGGCAAGAACAGTATGGAAGGGCTCCAGGAGATGCGGGATTCCGAGAAACCGACCGAGCGGTTCGCATACAAAGAGTACATCAGCGAGCCGGCCAAGCAGTTCCTGGCTGAGCTGGCCGCCAAGAATAAGGAAAAGAAAGACGCCGCGAAACAGTTGGCGGGGCAAGAGGCCTAACTCTCTCGGTCAACACAGGAGCGACGCATGATCAAGAAACGGCTCAATATCCGGATGTCGGGTCTGGGCGGTCAGGGCGCCGTCACGGCGGCGCATGTGATGGCGATGGCCGCCAACAAGGATGGAAAATTCTCGATCTCGAATCCGTTCTTCGGGGCGGAAAAGCGCATGGCCCCGGCGGAAAGCTACTGCCGGATCGGTATCGAGCGGATCTACGACCGCGGCGAGCTGGTGTTCCCTGACGTGATCGTGGTGTTCCATCCCCAGGTGATCACGATGGGCAAGAGCTACACGATGCCTTTCTATTCAGGTGTCAAGGAAGGCGGGGTGGTCATCATCAACTCGGACATGCCCCTGTTGTCCGACGAAGACAATCAGCGACTCAAGGATTTGAACGTGGCCCTTTTCTACATCAACGGCACCCAGGTCGCCCTGGAAGTTGCAGGCACCGAGTTGTCCACCAATATGACCATGATCGGTTCCGTCGCCGGCATCACCAAGTGCGTCTCGATGGATGCGCTGGACCTGGCGCTCCAGGAACGATTCGGCAAGAAGTTCGTGGCCTCCGGCGGCACTGCCTCGCTGGACGAGGCGATCAAGAAGAAATTCGCCAAGAAGGAAATGCTGCTGGCAAAGAACCTCGCCGCGATCAAACGCGCCTACGAGATCGCCTCTGAGTGGGCCGAAAAGAACAAGATCGAGCTGCAGGTCGGAAATCCGGCCGTCGCCGCGTAACGCAAGAAGGAATCCTGACGCATGTATAACGTAGCCCAGGTCATCGACGAAAAGTGCGTCGCCAAAAAGGGCTGCCGCCTCTGCATCATGTACTGCCCAGAAGCCAACTGTCTCGATCTTAACGTGACGAAGATGGTGGCGGAGGTCATTATCAACCGATGCAAAGGCTGCGAACTGTGCGTCATCGTGTGCGACGCCGCCAAGCACCAGGCCATCACGATGCAGGCTGTCAGTTCCGATGGGTCGTTGATGAAAAGCAAAGGGGAATCGGCCGCCTTGGGGCAAGCGTACCAGGGCTAAAAAGAGATCGGACGGCACAAACCCCATGGCCCGTGCCATGGGGTTTTTTTTCGGGCAAGGGAGTATACCCATGGAATCAGAAGACAACGTCCTGGAAAGCCTGCTCGAAGAGATCAAGGACGTGGTGCGCCGGTTTCCGCAAGCCCTGGAGCAGCGGTCTGCCGAAATCCAGGCTGCCGGGAAAGACCCCGACGCGGCCGCCAAGCTTCGGAGCGGCGCCGATGCCATGAAGGACAGCGGCAATATCTACGTCTCCTGGGCCAAGCATTATGTGTCATTGGCGTCCGGCAACACTGATGCGTCATCCGCCGAGGACGAAACTGAAGACTTCGACGTCTAAGCCACTGCAACGGCCGTAGATTCCACGGAAAAAATCCTCTCGACACTTCTTGGAATCGTGCTAAAATTCTTCGCACACGCTCGTGTTCCCCGGTAGCTCAGTTGGTAGAGCAGCCGGCTGTTAACCGGCTGGTCGCAGGTTCGAGTCCTGCCCGGGGAGCCAATAATAAAGGGCCGTCTTTCGTACGAAAGACGGCCCTTTTATTTTTCAGCCCCTCTGGTTACTCGCCGACAATCTGCAGAATCAGGTCGCGGGTTCTGGAGCGGGTATCGAAGTCCACCACCACCACTTGCTGCCAGGTACCCAGGGTCAACTGACCGTCCGTAAAGGGAATGGTCTGGGAGACGCCTTGCATTTGCGCACGAAGATGGCTGTGCGCGTTGTCCTCTCCGGGGTTGCGGGTGTTGTGCTGCCAGTTGGGATCGGCCGGGACCAAGCGGTCCCACATCGTTTTCGTGTCGGCACGGATGCCGGGCTCATCCTCGATGATCAGCACCGACGCCGTCGTATGTTTGGCAAACACCGTGACAATCCCCGAGCGAAGACCGGCCCTGGACAACGCCTGCTGCACCATCGCCGTGATGTTCTCGATGTGAGTCCCACCGTTCATCTTCACTTGCAGGGGAACGCTCTTTACCGGCATACCAACTCCTTTTTAAGCGTCCGCAGGTAGGCCCGCTCCCGTTTCGATAAACCAATCCCGCGGGATTGCGCGAGCAGCCAGTCAAAGGCTCCTTCCGCAGCCAGCCGTTTTATCGTCGTCACGACATCCACACCCAGAATTCTCCCGGCCTGGAGCTTCTCCAGATAGGCAAAGGCATCCCGAACATCCTCTTTCGTACGCGTATAGTAATCCCGCCCGCGCCTCCGATTGCTGTAGGCCTCGAACTGTTCGCACGCAACCAGCACCTGGGATAGCTGCCTGACCCAGCGAGCCCTCCCCTTGAGCTTCTCAGGATAATAATAGTACAGCATGACGAGTTTCATCCATGACCGCCATTGAACGCCCAACGCGGCCAGGGCCGGCTTGACCCTTCGCAGTTGCCGGTCCAATCGGCGGGCGTAGCCCAGGCGCATCTCGATCTGTTCCCTGGCCCACGCATCCAGTTGGATGCCGGCTCGTTCCAGCTCGATGCCATAACGGGTAACGAACGCTTCTGGCTCTCGTCCGTAACGCGTTTTGGGATGCACGGCCCGCCATGCCCTCGGTCTCGTCGGAATCCCGTGCTGCCTGGCCCAGGACCAGATTCTCCCAAAGAGCCGGCGATCCAGTCCGGACCGTCCCAGATCGTGCAGCAAACAGGCGATTTGGTACTGTTTCACGCGGGCGGGCGGGTGACCAAGGTGAAGCGCGACAGCGGCACACATTCGGGCCGTACGGAGGGCATGAGGACAGTCGTAGCCTCGGATGACCCGATTGGGCTTGCGGGGGTCAGGATAGTCGTAGAGACGGAGAAGGGAAGTGGCAAGGGAGCGCGAGACTAAAAGAGGAGCTGGGTCCGTCATTGGTTAATGATCAGAATCACATTTCCGCCATCTCAATCGCAAGGAAAGAATACTTGAGGGTTTTACCCGGCGCCATCGGTTCCGATAAACCGATAAAAAGGCGCCGGCGCACGATCGCAGAGAAGAACACAAAGCCATTTAGGTGTCTCTCCGCGGGCTCAATTCGAAAAATCGATAAAGAGCCAGCGGTACTAGCAAGCTTTG
>SHZW01000024.1 GCA_009692155.1 Nitrospiraceae bacterium | reverse complement strand
GCGGTGGAAATCCGTGATGGAGTGGCTCCTCAAGCGCGGCGTCATCAAGAAACCGATACAGCTGGAAAAACTGTTCACGAATCGTTTCGTTCCGAAACCATAAGCTATAAGCCATACGCCATAAGCTCTTGAGGAGTATCCATGTCATTCAGTGAGCATTTAAGAAAGATCACCCAACCTATTTGGGATGCTCAACTGACACACCCGTTCGTCATACAACTTGGCAACGGCACGCTGCCGGAGAGGAAGTTCAAATACTACATTCTTCAGGACGCGCGCTTTCTTGGCGACCTGGCCCGCGTCTTTTCTGCCGCAGCGCAGAAAGCGCCAGAGTCAGAGTCGGCGTTGCGTTTCAACAAGCTGGCGGAAGAGACGATCATCGTCGAGCGCAGTCTTCATGAAAGCTACGGCAAGAAATGGAAGATGACGGCGAAGCAGATGACCTCGGTGCCGATGGCGCCGACGAACTTCGCTTACACGAGGCACATGCTGGCGGTGGCCGCGACCGGCTCGGCCTGCGAGATCACGGTGGTCGCCCTCCCCTGCGCCTGGATCTACTGCGTGGTAGGCAAACATCTATTAAGGAAGGGCACGCCACCCAAAGGCCACCCTTATCGCGACTGGCTCATGCTCTACGCCTCGCCGGAGTTTGCGGAGGTGCAGAAATGGATGAGAAAGAAAGTGGACCAGTGGGCGAAGGAGGCGAGCCGGGCAGAGAAGGAACGGATGGAGGAAGCGTTCATCATCAGTTCAAGATATGAGTGGATGTTTTGGGATATGGCGTTTGGCGAGGAAGAATGGCCAGTCTAACTCGGCGGGCATTTTTAGCTGGCGACCGGTCGCCCGCATGCTCGCGCAACGCGCGGCCTCGGAAGGCCCTCGTTGAACGCGCGCAGTTCTGGGCAGACCGGCCCCCGCTTCAATCTTCTCACCCGCCGGATTATTCGACCATTGAGGGGATGATAAGTACGGTGGGCCAGCAGACGGTTCCTCTGCTCCCGGAACGCGCACGATCAGAATGTGCTCGTTCGACGGCCGCACCCGGAACCATCTGCCGGCCTCATTTGAACGTGGACGCGCGCAGATGGGGTAGAAAAAGGTGTCGGGAACTTTATCGTAGAAGAGTTCCGAAGGCGGCGAAGAGTTGCCCGGTGAGGTAGCGATTCGCTTTCGGATCGCCAAATCCCTTCCGGCGCATAAAATCATTGAGGACGCGGCCGTCACCGGCCTTGTGCTGGTCGGGCTCCTGTAAATTCATCCGATAGCGTTCAATCCCCGCCGTCACCCAGCTGACGAACACGACGGTGCCGTCGAGCTCCACCCGCTCCACCACGCCGACATGCGTGAGCGGGTCGTTGGGGAAGCCGTCCCGGTTGAAATCCCAGGTATTGTGGAAGAAGACCAGGTCGCCCGGATGAACGGTCGGGCCGTAATGAATCCGCCCATGCTGCATGACATGGGTGAAGATGCGCCCGACGCCGTTGCCGCCATCCAATTCACCCAGCCCACCATACAAGTCAACGCTTTGCGTGGCGTACACGCCCCGGGCAAGGCCGGAGCAGTCCGATGTAAATTGCCGGCCGCCCACTTCGACCCGCGACCGCCCAAGGAATCCGACGGCCGTCTTCGCCAGCGTCTCCTGTGCAGGAATCCTCTCGGCCATGGCACAGCAGATTTCTCCGCGCGTTCCCGTGGTGGGCACCATCTTATCCAGTTCATCAGATAAGCCCGGCTGACGCCTGTCGGTCGTGGCACAGCCCTGGAGTGTGACCACAAGGATGACGGCCAGGAGGCTGAGCGTTGCGAAGAATGAAGCGCCGGATGCAGTCATTGTATTTAGTCTATCTCCCGGCACCTGCTTGGAAAAATCAGCGAGGTTCTTGCCAGAGCCTGACCGCCAGCCTGCCGGTGATGTTGAGAGAACGCAAAGGCATCTGGACAGCCTCTCACTGAAAGAGTAGCTGAGGCTCCCTGTGAGAGACTCGTATGGCCCAGAAACAACCCAGACTCTCTTGCCTTCCAGCGAATGCCGCACGCCACCTCGTTCTTCTGCTTGTGATGTCGTTCATTGCGTGGCATACGCTTGGATGCTCCCACAAAACCCCGCAACGCAAAGCTCCGACGCCATCGACGCCGTTTGCTGAAAAAAGGACAGACAAGAAACCGGCGACAGCAGCGGATTCGCCGAGTGGGACACCCGAGCTCCCTCCATCGCCTGTCCGCCCGCCGACGTTCGGCGGGACTGGCGGATAAGCCCGGCAGCCGTTTCGTTCTTCAGTGCTTCCCCTACCGCGATTCTCGCCACAGCATGACGGCCAGTCCACCGGCAATGACCACACCCGGATAGCTCACCCACATCGGAATCGAAGTGCCGCCGACGGCTACCACTGATTCCCCAATGATGACATGCCAGCCCAGCACAACGCGCGCGAGATGCAAGCCCGCGATGAGCGTGAAGACGACGACAGCAGCGGTGGTGAATGGTTTCATGGCATTCCCCCTCTAGTTGACCTACCTCTACGCCGGAAAGACGGAAAAATCAATCTGCATGCCGCCGTGTTTCTGCTATCATGACCTCCATGAGAAGGTTCACGGGACCGGCGCTATGCCTGCTGATTGCCCTGACCCTGTCCGGTTGTGTCGCCTGGGGACAGGGGATCGATCCGATCGAGCCGGCAGGCCGGAAGATTTTTCCCTCGCCGACTATCGAGTCACTCCAACCGACAGTGACGTGGGAAGCGGTCGATCCCGGGGAGATGCCGGAGGCGCGCTACCATCTCGTCGTCTACCGGTTGGAGGGATTTCCCGCTCATGAGGTGATCGTGTACAGCAAGCGGGATCTTACGGGAGCGTCTCATACGCTGGACCAACCGCTCCTGCCGAACACGCGCTACCACTGGCGCATCGGCGTCACCTATTCCAACGGGAAGGAAACGCGCACGGAATGGAACGGCTATCGCGCCTTCTACTTCCTCCCTATCCAGTATATCTGGTTATTCGGGTTCACCTCCTGAACCTATTCCTTCGACACCCCGGCCTGAGTGATGACGCAAAAACACATCTGGCTCAATCTCGGTGGATTGATCGTGCTGATCGGCATGATCGGTCTGTTTTATTGGACGTCCACCGGCACGCGGGCGGTGCCGGCAATGACCGAGTCGCTTAAGAATAAAGACTCGAAAGTCCGGGTTGCCGCCGCGCAAATGCTGGCGGATATTGGTCCCGCCGCGAAAGCTGCCGTGCCTAACCTACTGGAGCAGGCACTCCACGATCCCGTCGAATATGCCGGCACGACCGCAGCCGGCGCGCTGAAAACGATAGACTTGGCTGCCGCCCGGCAGGTGATGACGGCATATCTGCCGGCGCTGAACGATGGCGACGTGCAAGCGCGGCGAAAAGCCTGCGCGATGCTGGAAAGCCTCGGCCCCGTTGCCAAGCCGGCCGTGCCCGCTCTCATTGTCGCTCTCAGCGATGTGGACGCGAGGATTCGGATGCACGCAGTGGGCGCGATTGGGAGCATCGGCATTCCGGCCACGATGGTCATTCCCGCGCTGACAAAGGCGCTGCACGACCCGTCGCACGCCGTCCGCCACCGGGCGCTTTCGCAATTCGCCTTTTCGATTTCGCTGACCGAGTCGGTCCTGCCGCACCTGAAGGAATTGACGGAAGACAGGGACCTGAGCGTCGCCATACTTGCCAAATCCACGCTGAACAGCCCGCACCGGCAGGCGAAAGACCGGACCTCCGTGTACGTCACGGCACTGCAGATGGACATCAAGATCGCCGACATCACGGCGGCGCTGATGAAGGACGCGCTCCATAAGCTGGCGCAGCTTGGCCCCGAGGCGGCCGGCACGGTGCCGGCGGTGATTCCCGTTCTGAAAGACGCGCGTCCCCTGCACCGGTATCTGGCCGCCGAAGTGCTGGGCGCGATCGGCCCCGGCGCCAGGGACGCTGTGCCCGCGCTGACTGCCGCGTTGCAGGATGAGGATGCCGTCGTGCGCGAGAGCGTGGCCGAAGCGCTGCGGGCAATCACCACAGCCTACACGTCTCCCAAGACCACGGCGCCGAAATGACAACGATGAGCAACGGCAAAAAACTGACTTGGCTCACCGGGACGCTCTTTTGGGGCTGCATCGCCTTCAGCCTGACCCTGCACGTGGTCGTCACCATCGCGCACGATGCCGTCCGGCGCCACGGCGCCTGGGCCGAAGCCTTCCAGGATTTCCGCCTGCATCTTTTCGCGCCGGGATACAACTTTTTCCTGATCGGCACCCTCAACACCCTTCCCTTCGTCCTGCTGGCAATCTTCATCCTCTTTCACCTCGGCACCGCCTCACAGCAGGAGCCGGTGATCGTCTCGCGCCGCCTGGCCGGCGTCGCCGGCGCACTTGTTATTGCAGTGGGACTGAGTGCCTGGGCTCACATCGGAACAATCCTCCACCCCGACGCCCAGGGCGCGCTGATCTATTTTTTTCTCCCGATCTATTTGATGGGGCTGATCCCGCTGGGCTATGCTGTGGGAAGACTGGCAGGCACTCTGCTGTTCAAACAACCGGTTCCCCCGGCCTGACACACACATGACACAGATCAAACAGGTTCTGACCATCGCCGGCTCTGATTCCGGCGGCGGCGCCGGCATCCAGGCGGACATCAAGGCGATGTCGGCCAACGGCGTCTTTGCCATGTCCGCCATCACGGCCATCACGGCGCAGAACACCGAAGAAGTCACGGACGTTTTCGAGCTGCCGACATCCATCATCGCGGCGCAGATCGACGCCGTCTTCAACGACTTCGACGTGGCGGCGGTCAAGACCGGTATGCTGTCCTCCGTCGAGATCGTCCGTGTCGTGGCCAAACTTCTGGCACCGCAGAAAGTGACGAATCTCGTCGTGGACCCCGTCATGCAATCCAAAAGCGGCCACGCGCTCCTGAAGCCGGATGCGGTGGATGCCCTGCGCACCGAGTTGATTCCCCTGGCGTTGGTGATCACCCCGAACATCCACGAGGCCCAGCAACTTTCGGGCATGGAGATCAAGTCCCTGGCCGACGCGCGCCAGGCGGCGAAGATCCTCCACAAGCTGGGATGCCGGAACGTGCTAATCAAAGGGGGGCATCTGCTTGCCGAACAAGGGACAGACCTGCTATACGATGGACGCTTCTTCAACATCTATAAAGGGGACTTTATCGACACGCCCCATACCCACGGCACCGGCTGCACCTTCGCATCGGCCATCGCGGCGCAGGTGGCGCGCGGGCAGGCGCTGCCGGAGGCGGTGCGGGCGGCCAAGGTTTACGTGACAGAGGCCATCCGGCACGCACTGGCGATCGGACACGGCAAGGGGCCGACGAACCATTTTTATTTTTTGACGCAGCCGTGAACCGCTTAAAGGACACTGCATGAGGCTCTCATACCGCCCGCTCTCATTTCTCGTCATGGGATTCGTGTGGGTGCTGCTGGCGTCCCTGCTCGGACTCGCGCTCTTTCTGGGCATGACGACCGGCCGGCCCTACGGACAGGTCGCCCGATCCCTGCACGTGCATGGCGCGCTGATCGGCGGCGTGATGCAAATCATCGTGGGCCTGCTGCTGGCCGGACGTGAGCGCCACACGTCGGAGCCCGTCATCTTTATCGCCCTGAACCTGGGCACGCTGGGCCTGCTGATCGGCCAGGCGCACGGCCACTTTCCCTTAATGATCATCGCGGGCATCGCGCTGCTCAGCGCCTTCGTCCCGCTCAGGGGCGACCTCGCCCGGCAGATCAGACACAGCGCCGTGGCCGCGCCCATGAGTTACTGGTTCTACGGCATCGCAATGGTGTCGCTCGTCGGCGGCCTGCTGGCCGGCGCAGCCGTGCCGCTGCGGCTGATACCCCCTAACTTCGTCGGACAGGGCCGGCTGGTGCACATCCATCTGCTCACCCAGGGCTTCGTGCTGCTGATGATCGTCGGCGCCATGCACATTCAGTTTCCGGCTTTCCTCGACGGGCGCCTGCACAGCCCGGTACTGGGGCGGATGACCTTCGCGCTCCTGCCGCTCGGTTTCGTCGTGCTGCTGGCGGGCTTCCTGCTGGCGAATCTGCGGGTCCAGATCGCCGGCGGCGCGCTCCTGCTGATCGGCGCCCTGTGCTACAGCTACAACATCGTGCGAACGTGGACGGACGCCGGCCGTCCCCGTAAGCCGGCCTCCGACCTGTGCCTGCTCGCGACGTTCTTCCTCGTCATCACGATCGTCTGCGGCATTCTGGTTTCCGTCAACGCGCTGGAGTACCCGCCGTTCGTCCCCTTCGGCTCGCTGCACCTGGCCGCCTACACGCACCTGGCATTCATCGGTTTCATGCTCTTGTCGCTCCTGGGCGCGCTCACCGATTTATTGCCCAATCTCCTGGCGGAGGAACGGGCGGCGAGCAACAAAAAACGCAGCCCCTGCGAAGCGGTCCTGACTGGGATCATCGGCCGCTGGAACCCGATCCAGCTCTGGACGCTCAGCGTCGGCACGATGAGCCTGGCCGTCGTGGCCGCGCTGGTCTGGCAGTATCCCTTGAATGCCTGGCCGGTGAAAGCTGCGGCATGGGTCGGTACGCTCCTGCTGTTGACGGGCCTGGGGTTGTTCGCCGCAAAACTGGTGCAACTCCTGGCCGAAGATCCAGACCGCGCCTCCAAATCCTGAATTCTTCCTGGTAACAACCCTTACACGTCTTCCATGAAGGCAATCGCGCACTGCCCGATGCAGTACGGGACTGCACGCGAGCCGCTTCGTTCGTTCAGTTTGTTGAGACGATCCTGCCATTCTCTTTTTTGACTCACTGTCACCGCCGCACAACTGCGCATTATTCCACGCGCAAGACCCGCCACATCCGCCTGCTATACTTTCCCCCGCTCACGTTCTGACCATGCAAGTTTTTTAACGCGAGGTGATGACATGCCGGACCGCTTCACAACGCTCGTTCCTGAACCCTGGCGGAGTCTCGTCGAATTTGTACTGATTCCTCTGTCCTGGATTCCCGACATGCAGCAGTCGCTCCTGTCCTTCGTGCTGGTTTCATCGTCGGGGTGGACGGCCGCTGCGTATTTTCTCTTCCTGCTTTTCCCCGTGCTGCTCTGGATCAGCGCCGTCTGGTGCACGCAACTCTCGCTGTACACGCTGCCGTTCCGTTCGGGGCGCGTGGATCTCGTCAAACTGGTCCTGCTCGCCTGGTGGGATGCCGCGCTGGCCGTCTGGATGTACTGGGTCGGTTTGGGACGCTTCACCGCCGTGATCGTCGGTTGGGCACTCACCCTGGCCCGTCTCGCGCTCAGGCTCGTGGCCGAGACCATTCGGCAGGTCGTCATGCTGCCTTTCACGATGACAGGACGGATGACCCAGAGCTATTTCCAGCCCGGTGTCCCCTGGATCGCCTTCCTCCTGCTGGTGTTCTGGTGCCTGCTGGAAGCGACGATCTTCACCTATACGCTGCTGCCGACGGTGACGGAGGTCCTGGCCGGCATCGTGGGGGCCGAGGCCTCGCCGTCCACGACGACCGGACTGTTCATCTTTCTCACCCTGCTCATCATGGGCAGCTTTGCCTGTCTCCAGACCTTTGCCGATGCCGTCAAGCACCGCGAGTACAAGTTCCTCGTGCAGATGATCGTCATCGAGGTGTTCGTGATGACGTTCGAGGTGATGTTCCTGTACCGCGAACTGGTGGACGCCATCACGCCATGGATCGCCCAGCAGACGGGGGAGCGGTTCCAGCCGGGCCTCGTCTTCACGCTGACGCTGGCCACGTTCGGATGGGTGGACGTCCGCGGCATGACCTGGTTCCTGTTCGGCCAGTACGGCACGCCACCCCTGCTCGCGTTCATCTCGCGACAACCGCTGGTCAAACCGGAGGCGGAAGGCGCCGCACTGGCGCCGGTCGCGGATTTCAAGCGCGAGGTCGGCTGGCTGCACGAGAAAGGCGACGAATTGATGGAGTATCTCATGCTGCCGGTGCTCCACGTGGCGGCGGCCGCCATGAACTTTGCCATGATTCTCGTGGCGGCTCGCCCGGTCTTCAGCATTCCCTTTAAGAGCCTGAAGGAAGTCCTGGAAGCACGGGAGATGCTGCCCACCATGCGCTGGCAGCCGAAGAAGGTGGCGTCATGAACGGGCTGCGCTCGGCTGCCGCCGCGTGCATAACCGGCATGGTCCTGGCCGCCTGGCTCGCCGGTTGCACCGTGCAGGCCAGCGAGCCGCGCAAGGCACACATGACGCTGTTCATCGGCGTGGACGCCAGCGGCTCGTTCAAGCATTCCGGCTATTACGACAATGCGCTGACGTTCCTGGCCCATTACATCTACGGCCACCTCCATGAGCTTGGCGGGCTGGAAAAACCGAAATCCCTGTTCGTGGCCAGCGTGGGCGGGCAGAACGTCAACGAGCCGAAGACGTTTCATCAGATCCACGACTTCGAGGGCAAAGACGTTGCGCAGATCGAGGCCGATCTTCGGAAGTGGTTTCCGCCGTCCGACAAGGTGACGGACTTCAATCCCTTCTTCCAGGAGGTCGCCCGGATCACAAAGGAGCGGAACCTGGTACTGGCACCAATCACGCTGATGGTCGTGACAGACGGCATCCCCGACGCCGCCGCGTCAGAAGGCAAGGCCGGGACGCGGGAGCTCTACGAGCGAATCAATCTCAAGCCGCTCGAATACCTGGCCCGGAACGTGACGGTCCGGCTGACCTACGTGAGTCCAAAAGTCGGCGAGCAATGGCGTTCGCACGTGACCCGCCAACGCGTGCGGCTCTGGACCGTGGATGCCGAGGTCATGAAGGGATGGAAGAACCAGATGCAGGCAGGTACGGACATCGCGCAGCAAAACAAGTTCTGGAAGTGGGTGCAGGATAATGTGGATTTCCGCTTGCGCGCGAATAAGGCTTAATGCGTCCGAAAGTCGTCAAGTCATAAAGTCTTAAGGTCGACATGACTTTCGGACTTTGGACTTTACGACGTTCGACTGCCGCGCCTTGCGCGGTTATTTCTCAGCCTCAACCTAAACCTTAACCTGCCCCGCCCGGCTCTGCTAGAATGCCGGGCCATGGAAGAGGCGCTGACCTTTCAGTACCAGCACGGCCATCGCGTAGCCGGCATCCTCACTACGCCCCAAGCCAAGACCGATCGCGCGGCACTCCTCTGCCACGGTTTTCTTTCCAACAAAAACAGCACGACAAACAAAACCCTGACCCGCGCGCTGACCGAGCAGGGCATCGCCACGCTCCGGTTTGATTTTTTCGGCCAGGGTGAGAGTGACGGCCCATTCGAGAACATTACCGTCACCATCGCCCTCAGCCAGGCCCTGGCCGCCCTCGATTGGCTGGCCGCCAGTGGCTACAAGCGGATCGGCCTGGTCGGCTCCAGCTTCGGCGGGCTGATCGCAATCCTGACCGCCGCTAAGAGACCCGATCTAGCCTGTCTGGCCCTCAAATGCCCAGTGGCAGACTTTGCCGAGGTCCTGCGCCTGGAGTTCGGCGAGGCGGGCATGGAACATTGGAAAGCACACCAGGAAATTCCGGACGTGACCGGCGGCCCCAAGCCGGTCCGCCTGCGTTATGCGTTGTACGAAAACTGCCAGGAATACGACGGCTACGAGGCGGCGGCCATGATCAAGATCCCGACACTGATCGTCCAGGGTGAAAAAGACGAATTGGTCCCGCTCCACCAAAGCAGCCGGCTCATGGGAGCCTTGCAGGGTAAACGGCAACTGGAAATCCTCCCCGGCGCCGACCACGGCTTTACCAAAGGCGAGGATTTCAAGAAAATGGCGGCGCTGCTGACCGATTGGATGGTGAAACATCTCACATGAAAAGCCTGCGCGACGAACAAGTGGACATCCTGAAGGCCCTCTATCCTTCGTACAAGGAGGAGGTCTATCGGCGTCGGGAACAGATGATGAAGCTCACCGCCTTCGCCTGCTCCTTCCTGGTACTGCTGCTCGTCACGATGCTGACGGCATCCGCTCCATCGCACCCGAATGTCACCACGGCCCTCTTCGCCTTCACCGGCGTGGCGCTATTCTCAGCCCTCTTCGCCTATTTGATTCTTCAACAGCGGAACCGTCACCGCATGGCCAAGGAATCCCTGATCGAGATCGAACGGCTGCTCGGACTCTACGACGAAGGATTTTATCTGGAAGGCAGGTCTTTATACCCTGAGAACTGGCAGACCGACTGGCTCGGCGACAAGAGCGTTACCGTCTATCTCACGATCCTGGCCACTCTGACCGTGCTGGTGATGGCCTCGGTATTTGTGCGCATTTAAGGCGCTGCGGCTTTTCTTCCATTCATCGTCAATAGATGCGCCCGCTGACAACCCAATGCCGGTCATCAATCACATCGATCATGAGCCGGCTTAAATTCATTTCTGCTAACTGCGCCGCCACTTCATCCTCCGTGAATGCCGCCAGCAGCGAGTTATAGAAATCCCTCCGGAGGATCGCCGGTTCACTGGCCGCATACTGATCCACGATGGCTTGCGCGGCTTCCGGCGATTCGGGGCGCAACAGGTCCATGACGAGCACGTAGGAACCGGACTTCACCTGTTTTTTCAGGCAATACCAAAATTTGAATGGATTGGGAATGTGGTGCAGCAGCGAATTGGACAACCCTGCGTCGGCCGGCTCGGCAAGCGAGAGGGTCTGCATACGCTCGCACCTAAGCGCGATCTGATCAGCCAGACCTGCCGCTTGGACCGCCGCTTCCGCCAGCTTGATCATCGGCGGCGAGGCATCCACTGCCGTCACGCGACACGCGGGCAAGGCCTTGACGAAACGAATTGGAATATCGGCCGGGCCGCATCCCAGATCAAGTATGTGACCTTCTGTGAAGTCGGGATAGTATCCGACGAACCGGTTGACGAAGCCCTGGTTCTCCTCCGCAAAATCAGCTTTCGCATAGGCAGCAGCCTGTTCGGGATCGTCCATCAATTCGGGTTCTAAAGTTCGCGGCATCATCTTCGTCGCTCGTCGTTTAGGCTTCGTGATCCGTTATCCGTGATCGGTGAACCGCAATCCGTTATCCATCACGGATCACGCATCACGGTTCACGGTTCACGTCTCTACCGTGACCGGATCGCCCTGCTTCACTACCCCCTCGGCCAGCACCCGCGCATAGACGCGACTCCAGCCTGGGTGCTTCTTCTGCGAAATGCGCGAGAAGTCCTCGTCTTTGAACCAGCAGGCGTTGTGCTTGCACGGAGACGTGTAGCTAAGGACTTCCAGCTTCACCTCGTTGCCCACCCTCAGTTTCGTGCCGGTGTCGATATGTTTCCAGTCCAGACCCGCAAGTGTGAAATTTTCCCCCGCGGATCCCGGAGCGATCGAATGGCCTTCCCTGCGCAGCGTTTCGATAATCTCCAGTGAATAAACACAAACTGCCCGATCGGGGCCGCCATGCGCCTCGAGGTTACGTTGACGGTCACCCTCCACCCCGTCTTTAGTCACGTGCGCCTGAGGCACAGCCAGCTTCGGGACCACGCCGTTCGAGACGCTGATTTGATGCAGATACGGACGCTTCGCTGTGTTCGTCATGCTCCTCCTTGCCGCACCTGGACTTCAATCCATTCGGAATTCATAAGCCAACTGCGCGCGCATCTTAACCCACATTATTCATGAGCGATTCTACTACAACCGCCGAGACGCCGCTGCGACAAGCTTGGCCGCGGCCTTCCAGCGGCCAAGCGGGCAGGCTCGCCGCTCGGTCGGTCAACATCCAGTTTCAAGGATGCCTACCTCCATCGCGGCTCCACGTGCCCGTCTCGCGAGGCGTCTTGGCGGTTTCGTCACGAACCGTCATAAATAATGTGGGTTGGCAGGCCGGCGCCCGCCCTCACCACTCGCTTGACAGGTTTCAGCATCCTTGCTAGCTTCGTGGTGTATTCCGTTTCGTACAATTCGACGACGCGATAACCAGGAGGTCACACAATGAAGAACGTGGTCAGATTAGTCCCGATCGCAGTGTTGGCGCTTGCCGTGTCAGGCTGCACGTTCAAAGGCACCACCAACCAAACAACCGATACCACCTCGAATATTACCGGCACGACGTCCGGCAAGTCGTGGTTCGAGGGCGGCCTGGTGAAGAAGGATCAGGAAGTGCAGGCCTTCGTAGATTTGAACTTTGACAATCTCAAGCAGAACATGGCGGCCGGCTACGGTGAGTATCTGGCGTCGCTGGGCTCCTTGATGGGCATTGCGCCCGCGCACCAGGATGAATTCTTTGCGCTCTCGCAGACCCACTACACCACGCTGGTCCGCTCGGAGCAGACGACGCCAGCCGAAATGCTGGTCGCGATCAATCAGATGCTGGCACCTCACACAAGCAACTGATCCTGTTCGATTCTTTTCCGGCCAGGCTGACGTCTGTCAGCCTGGCCGTTTTTTTCTTCCGAGCCACCTGAAACGAAAGCTTGGACGTCCCCACGACTTTAAGACTTTACGACTTGATGACTTTCGGACCATCTACCGCAGGAACAGAACCACCGACAGACACACCGCCGCATTGTTCACCATATGCGCCAGCATGCCAGGCAGCACGCTACCGCTCCGCTCGTAGGCCCAGGCCCAGAGGACTCCACTCCACAGCACGCTGACGAATCCCAGCATGCCATAGCCGTGTGCGATCGCAAACACGGCGGCGCTGATGAGTGCGGACGGCACGAACCCGAACCGGCGGCGGAGCGTGGCGAAAAACAACCCGCGGAAGACAATTTCTTCGAACATCGGAGCAAAGACGATCGTTTCGACGAGACTGGATGCCAGTTTCGGAGGATCGCCCCAGATCATCGCATCATCGAACCCCTCCGTCCAATGGCTGGAAAATCCGGACGGTTCCGCCGCCAGCGTGATCGCCCATTCGCCCAACAATCCTGCCGACGCCACGATGCCAACGAGCCGCCAGCACCGCCCCCAGCCGGATGGCTGCGGCACGAGTCCGAGCCCTTCGGACAATCCCATCCCGGCAGGCTTGAGCAAATGCCGGTGGGCAAGCAGCAACAGCGGCAGATAGGTCAGCGGGACCACGACCACTCGAATCGACTCAACTCCGAGCGACAGCACGGCGATCATCAGCGCAATCCACAAGGCCCCGCCCCGGATCAACACAACCGCGCCCACCGATCCAGACCAGGGCGGCGGCACGGCTGCGCTGCCGACCGCCAGTGCGTCCGCATCCCGGCTGCGGCGCGCATACAGAATGATTGCGAGGGCAATGCCGGCAGCGATCAGGCTCAGATCGAACGCCAACAGCGCTCGCGCCCGCCAGAGCAACGCCTCGCCTCTGGCTGACAGGTTGTCCTGGGCCTCCGACAGCCAGGCCTGATCGCCGGCCTGCGTGGCGAGACTGATCGCCAGCCTGTCGGCAAACCACCCGGCCGGCACTTTATCGGCCAGTTCGTCGCGCAGCGCGGTCGCCTCGTCCTTCCTAATTGACACCTCATCCGACATCTCACCCAAATAGGCCGCTTGCAGCAGGCGGGCGTAGACCGGAAACGGAGCCGGCAATTGCTCCCATCCCTTGATCTCGTCCCGGACACGGTTGATCCGGCCGGCCTCGCCCTCCAGCACCGACAGGTACACCAGCGTGAGCGGTTCGTTCGACACCTCGGCCAGCTCTTCGTACCATGCGACGGCCTGAGCCAGCTCGTCTGCCCAGCCGCTCGTTGCCTCGTAGAAAATATGTTCCCATGCCGGCGTCTGCGCGATGGCATATTCCAAATCCATCGTGCGGGTGACGATCAAGGCCAGCGCCCGATCCTTTTCCTCCACCCGATCCAGACGGGGCGTCGAGAGGATGACATTGGCCAGCATCAAAATGCCGCCTGCCAGTATGAGCGCGGCGAGGATGGTCAGCAGCCGGGAGAATCGCGGCCCCGGCGTGCACGAGCCATCTGAGGCCGATGCCGGTTCCGGTTGAGCGGGGGACGTATGGGAAAGGTCGGTGTCCAAGCCCGCGCAGTATAGCATTACTCGTCAGGAGCAACCTCGCGGCCCACGCTGCCACCGGCACCGACAGTAGCGTGAAGACGACCGGTTCGGTATACTGGCACGATTATTTTTCGCCTGACCCGAAGGGAGCGCAGACCACTATGAAATCCATGATGACGTGGGGGGCCGCCTGCCTGGCCATCGGCCTGATCGCAGGCGTCACGTACTGGAGCCTCCATGAATGGATGGAGCGCTCCGAGAAGCCCGTCACGCTCGCCCCGGAAATCGTGGCCGACTATCTCCACGCGGTCATCGAAGCGCAGCGCACCGTGTACACCACCAACGTCGTGGACGCTCTGGAGAGCAAGGGCATCCATGCCGAAGAGCATTGGAAGCAGCAAAAGGCCCTGCCCCTGCCCGCGCAGATGATTTTGGACGGTGGCCGGCTCGTTGCCGAAAAGGGCACGGGGATCAAGTACCGGCTGGCCAGCATCACGCCCATTTACGTGTGGAACGCGCCGGCCAACGATTTTGAGCGCAAGGGGCTCGAGGCCGTCGGCAGGAACCCGGACAAGCCGTTCACGGGATTCATCCGCGTCGGACGGGACCGGTTTTTCCAAGCGATCTATGCCGACCGGGCCGTCTCGCAATCCTGCGTCGAGTGCCACAACGCCCACCTCAATAGCCCCAAAAAGGACTACCGCCTCAACGACGTAATGGGCGGCATCATCATCACCATCCCGATCAACGAAAAATGACGGCGTTCGCGTTGCAACATGTCCGCGTGGTCGACGGCCTCGGCCGGACGCGGCCGGACGCCACTGTCCTGATCAAAGGCGATCGTATCGCCGCCGTGGGCGATGCCAGGCAGCTCGCGGCGCCGCGCGGCGCGGCCCGCATCGACGGCCGGGGCCTGACGCTGCTGCCCGGGCTGATGGATTGCCACGTCCACCTGTGCCTGGGCGGCGATGCCGACGTCGTGCAGACCGTCCAGCAGGACGATCCCGCGCTGACCCTCCTCAAAGCCGTCCGCTATGCCCGGCAGACGCTGGAAGCGGGATTCACCACCGTCCGTGATGTGGGCTTTCGGGACCACTCCATCTTTCAATTGAAACGCGCCATTGATTCGGGCCTGCTAGCCGGCCCCCGCATCGTGGCCGCCGGCCAGGTGATCTGCATGCCCAACGGACACGCCCGGTTCATCGGCCGGGAAGCCGACGGCCCCGACGCCGTCGTGGCAGCCGTGCAGGCCCAGTTGGACGCCGGCGCCGAAGTCGTCAAATTCATCGCGTCGGGCGGCGTGCTCACGCCGGGCACCTCGCCGGACAGCGCACAGATGACACCCGAGGAGCTGTCGGCCGGCATGACGACCGCGCGCCAGGCCGGCTGCCGCGTGGCGGCCCACGCGCACAGCGCGCAGGGCATGAAGAATGCCATCCGGGCCGGCGCCCATTCGATCGAGCATGCCACGTTGATGGACGAGGAAGCCGCCTCGCTCATGAAGACACACGGCACCGTCATGGTGCCGACCCTGTCGGCGCTCGCCACGACGGCTGGTTGCAGCCTGGCCTGCGGCGTGCCGGCGACTGCCGTCGCCAAAGCCAAAGCCATGGTGGCCCGACACAAGAGCAGTTTCAAAATGGCCCGCCGCGCCGGCATTGCCATTGCCATGGGCACCGACGCCGGCACGCCGTTCAATTTTCATGGCGAGAACGCGCAGGAACTGGAACGGATGGTGGCGCTGGGCATGACGCCGATGGACGCGCTCGTCGCTTCAACGTCGGCGGCGGCACGGCTCATCGGTATCGCCGATCAGGTGGGCACGATCGAAGCGGGTAAGCTCGCCGACCTGGTGCTGGTCCGGGGCAACCCGCTGTCACGGATTACGCTGCTGCAAGACCGGGAACGGATCGTCGGCGTGATGCAGGCGGGGAAATGGGTAAGCGGCCCACTCGCTAAAAAACAGTGACGAGTGATCAGTGATGAGTAATGAGCAGGGGCATGTGTCCCCGCTGATCACGCATCACTCGTCACTCATCACGGTTTCTATCGTCTCGCGTACAACAGCTCCAGCGCCGAGCTGAACCCGCCGATGCGTCCCTTCTGGAAGGTGTCCTGAAACTGCTGCCGCAAGGCGTTGACCGCCGCCGCGTCGTCTTTCCTGACCACATGCTGGGACGCCATCATCTGCACCGCCACATCCAGAATACGATCCCGGCGCGCATCCATTTCAGCCGTCACGAACTCGGGGAGGATTTCCGCGGCCCGCTCGGCCACGATGCGCTCTTTGAACGTGTCGTAGCCCTGCGCGGCCACCGTCCGCTCGCGCACGATCGCCAGTTCCGCTTTGATCCGTTTCGTGTCCTTGATGAGCAGTGCGAACAGCTCCTTGCGTCCTTCGTCGAACAGTTTGTGCTCCATCTGCTCGAGAATGATGCCCGGATCAGGCGTTTCGTCACGGACTTCGTCGCCGAACCGCAGACGGTCGTAGGCCCGCCGCTTCTCCGGATCGCCGACGACCTCGTAGGCGGCGTTGATCTCGCGGATTTTTTCTTCCGCCGTCTTATTGCCGGGATTCCGGTCCGGATGGTATTGCAGCACGAGCTTCCGGTAGGCCTTTTTGAGGTCTTCGTCGGAAACATCGCGCGGCACACCCAGAATCTCGTAATAATCTCCTCGCACCATGGCGCCCACTATAGCAAATGCGGCGTTGACTTCACTAGAAACCGATGCAAGACTGACGCATGACTTCACTGCGATCACACTGGCTCCGGATCGGCCTGATCGTCCTGTGCAGCGGAAGTCTCGCCATCGCAGGAACCGACGACACGGCGACACTCACCAAGGCGCTCAAGAGCGTCTCGGGCGCCAGAATGCTGAAAGACGTCGCGCATCTGAGCGGTCCCGAGTTCAGCGGGCGGCAAGCCGGGACGACGGACGATCTGAGATCCGGGCTCTGGGTCGCTGATCGTTTCAAATTGCTCGGCCTCCAGCCGGCGCTCATCACCACGAAACAGCTCAATCCAATCGTCAGGGAATGGGCGATCGCAGAGCAGGTCCTGACCACGCGCATCCAGGATAGCCCGTCGCTGGAGCTGTTCTCCGGTGACAGGCCGATTCCGGCCCGCCTGGGTCCCGATTACCTGCCGATCCTGGACTCCGCCGCGATCAGGATCGATGCGCCGGTGGCCTTTGTCGGCTATGGAATTTCAGATCCGGAGCATGGCGTGGACGACTATGCCGGCGTGAACGTCCAGCAACGCGTGGTGTTGCTGTTACGAGGAAAGCCGGACCACTATTCGACGCCCGTGACCCATGCCGACAAGGAGCGCGTGGCACGCGAGAAGGGCGCGGCCGCGTCATTGATGGCCACCGGACCGATCCTGAGCGCCTACGAGACGCGCCGGGGAATCGGCGGGGCGCCGATGGCCTCCTACAGCCTCTCCAAGGAAGACCGCCGCCTGACCGGCGCCTGGATCAGTACGGCCCTGGCCGAAGCAATCCTCTTGGCAAAGGGACGCTCCCTGCGGGAATTGCAGGCGCAGCTCAACCGCGAGCCGAAGAGCCAGTCGCACGACACCGGCGTTGTGGCGCACATTTCCTGGAACAGCTGGCAAACGCAGGGAGCCGTCTATAATTTCTTGGCGATGGTTCCCGGCCATGACCCGAAGCGTCGTGAGGAGACCATCGTGATCGGCGCGCATCGCGACCACTTCGGCCGGCAGGGCGGCCTGGTATTTCCAGGCGCCGACGACAACGCCTCTGGAACGGCCGTCCTGCTGGAAGTCGCACGCGCCCTGTCAAAAATGAAACCCGGGCGCACGATCGTGCTGGTGTCGTTCAGCGGAGAAGAACAGGGGCTGCTGGGCTCGCGCCTCTACGTCCGCCAGCCGGTCCGGCCCCTGCCGGCGACCAAGGCGATGATCAACGTGGACCATGCCGGCGTTGGAAACGGCCGGCTCACCGTCGGCCTCGCCGATCTGTCCAGGGAAACAGCCACGAAAGCCGGCAAAACCGCCGGACTGGCCGAGAAGCTGGACCTCTTCGGATTTTTCCCCGGCGGCGATCACGTGCCGTTCAAGGAAGCCGGCATCCCGACGGCGGCCGTCGTCAGCAGCGGAGTGCATCCCGACTTTCATCAACCGTCCGATACGGCGGACAAGATCAAGCCGGAGATTCTGGAATCAACCGCACGATTTGTGCTGGCGCTGTCCTGGCAGCTCGCGAATAATCCATAGAATGGCGCGAGACACAAGCCGCGAGCCACGGGACTACGGGAAAAAATCAAATAGTTTTGTGGATTCCGTTGGTATCGAGGCCCGCGACCCAAGCCTCGTGGCTGGACATTACGGGATGTCGATGAGCGGCTGGAATTCGTCAAAGATCGTGGATTGAATCGAAGGAAGCGGAGCAACGAGGCGAGGGACAGACGGAAAGACCGTGGGAGATCCGGTTTGGTTCGCGCCCTGGATCAAACCCACGCTCAACTGGGGACCGAGCGTCATCATCCCGCCGATATTGGCCTGCCCGTTTGCCAGGCGAAAGTTGAAGGACTCGAAGTTATTCCCGAAGTTATAGATGTATCCCTGATTGCCCTGGTTATCCACGTAGAGGTTTCCGGGGCCGGTTAAATTGAAGAGCGCGGCTGTCCCGCCGCTAAACCCCTTGACGCCGGACACGGACTGCGCCCAGGCCGACCCGTCCGCTATGGCCAGCGCCACGCTGATGCCTATCAGCACGACCCAACGCCGGGCCAGCCGTTGCATTTCACAGTTCTGCGTGACAGCCAAAACCATATACATATAGTATGATGAAAGGTGTTTGCTTGCAAGGAGAGGGCATGATTCCACACCGTCATCATTCAATGTTATGGCGTGCCGCGGTCGTTTCGTGTGCCGCCGTCTTTGCAGTGGCCGACGCCTCGGCACTGGACCCGCAGCCGAAGACGCCCCAGGAGCGCCGGGAATCGGTCGCCCTGTCCGATGCCGTTCTGCGCGCGCTGGAGTCCAACCTCGATATTTCCATCAGTCGCAAGACCAAAGAAAGCCGGGTCGCGGACATCATCGCCGAACAGGCCAAATTCGATCCGACGTTGAGCCTCAACGGCCAGTACAACCGGTCCGTCCAGCCGCTGAATCGCCCCGTGTTCGGCGGCACCGGGAACAACCTGACCGAGATCCAAAAGTTCGACCAGCGTAACCACGCCCTGACGCTCGACGTCACCCAAAATCTTATGACCGGCGCCAACTACGACCTGAACTACAGCCCTCAACGATCCAACGTGAACCAGGACGTGGCGAACGGCTTCCTGTTCAATCCCGCCTACTTCGGCGGCCTGGCGTTCACCTTGACGCAGCCGTTGCTGCGCAACTTCGGCATGGATGTCAACCGCACGTTCATCCAGATAGCCGCGAACAATGCCAAAGTGGAAGAGCAGGTCTTTCTCGACCGCGTACTGACGGTCATTGCGACCGTCGAACAAACGTTCTGGGAACTGGTGTTCGTTAACGAAAATCTCAAGGTCGCCGATTCGGCTCTGAAGGCCGCACAGGAACTGCTTTCGACCAATCGCGCGAAAGCCAAAGCCGGCATCATGTCCATCGTGGACGTGCTGCAGGCCGAGGCCGCGGTCGCGTCGCGCGTGGAGCAGATCCTGGTTGCCGAAAAGGCGATTCGCGATCAGGAGGATCAATTTCGACGGCTCCTGAATCCTTCCGAAGAGGAATTACGCCAGGATATCCGGCTCACCCCGCTGGACAAGCCGAGCCAGATGCTCGAAGCGATCAGCCCCGAAGAAACGATTGATGTGGCGCTGGAGCGGCGGCCGGAAATCCTCCAAGCCAAGAAGAACTTTGAAACTGCCGACGTCAACGTCAAGTTTGCCAAAAATCAGATGCTGCCCAACCTGTCCTTCCAGGGCACCTCCGGCGTGGCCGGCCTGGGCAAGGACGGCGGAGACATGGTCAGCAAGAACTTCAGCGGAGACTTCTACAACTACGGCGCAGGCCTGGTGCTCAGCTACCCGCTCGGCAACCGGTCGGCCATCAGCCAATACAGCAAGCGCCAGCTCGAGGGGCAAAACGCCAAATCCTCGCTGACAAGCGTGCGGCAGCAAGTCATCGTCAGCGTCCGCGAGGCGGTACGGCGCGTCCAGACCGATTTCAAACGGATCGAAACGACGCGGTCCGCACGCATCCTGGCCGAGAAGCAGTTGCAGGCCGAACGCGAGCGGCTGAACGTGGGTTTGAGCACCACCCGCTTCGTGCTCGACTTCCAGCGCGACCTGGCCACTTCGCAAGGCAACGAATTGCGGGCAGTGGTGGACTACAACAAGTCCCTGTCCAACCTCGCCCGCAACAAGGCCACGACGCTGGAGCGGTACAGCATCCAGCTCCAGTAACGGAGCCTTGCACACACCCTCTCACGAACGGGCGACGTGGTTGGCAGGGCTGTCGATCCTCGCCACCGTCCTCTTCTACGCGCTTCCTGCCGACTTGCAGAGCCACCTGGCTTTGCAGTTTCTTCCACAAGTAGTCGCCTATACGGCACTGGCCTGGTGGGCTTCACGAAACTCCGACATCATGGCTCGATTCGGGCTCCGGCCCGTGCAACTCGGCCAGGGACTCCGCTGGGGAACCGCCACCGGCCTGATACTGGGTGCGGCAAACGTCGGCATCATCCTCTGGGTGGTCCCCTGGATCGGCTACGACATTGCCTTCCTGCGCGGCACCCCCCATGCGCAGATTCCCCCGGCCGTCATGCTGCCCTGGTTCATCGTGCTGATCGCGGTGCTTATCGAGGTAAACTTCAGAGGATTCCTGCTGGGCCGGCTCCTCGTACTGGCAGAACAAATGGCTCCCGCTCTCCACACGCCGCTCGCATCCGGCATGGCTATAGGAATGACCGCCCTGGCCTTTTCCTTCGACCCCTTCATGGTGATCACCTTCCAGCATTTACATTGGCTCGCCCTGTGGGACGGATTGATCTGGGGCCTGTTGTGGGTGCGGCTGAGGAATCTCTACGTTCCCATCATCGCCCACGCAGTCGAAGTGATGGTGATGTATTCCGTTTTAAGGAAAGTGTTGATTGCGTGATTTGGCGAAGTGTCGGATGCTTCTTCCGTGGTCTCGATGCGCTCCCAAGACGCTCAGGAATGCGAATGTGAGCAGTAGAAATGAACCTGCGTAGATAACACCCTCAAGTTTGACTCCCAAGGCCATACCGAACGAAAGGCCAGCGAGTACGGCTGCCGCCCGCCAATCCTTGAGCATGCCGTTCTCGTAAAAGCGCACAAGACAGGCCATTAGCAAAGTGTAGAAAACGTGGAACGAAGTGTTTTGAAAGAACGCAGCGTAGTAAGTGAAGCCCCCCTAGGGAAAGAAGTCCTAGCGGGACCAGGGACAGTGCGCTCCCATAGCCAAGAACCCGCGCGGCGAGATAAATGGCGAAGAACTGACATCCCGTTCCGAACACATTGACGATGTAGAAAAGCTCTGGTGAGCAGTCCAATACAAAGAACAATGGAGACAGAATCAGTGAGACGGGGATTTGAAACCACTGAGTCATCGGCCGCCCCAGCAAGCTGTACGGATTCCACTGCGGAAGAGCGCCCTCGGCCAGTCTTTCGTGGAATAGGCATGCCGCGTCGAACGTAACGAGTGGATCCGGCATTGCCATGGGACGGTCGTGCAGAAGCCCGGACAGGAAAAGGCAAAGCAAGAAGACCAGTGCACCAAAAAGCGCGTCCAGCCGATCGGCTCTCCAGAGCGGAGAGACGGTACTCACATCGTCACCATTGGCGTTCTAAGCACTACGCGCAGGCACATCGCGTTCTCTACTAGGTGTTGCGCGCCCCAGCCACACCGCCGCGATGAGGAAAACGGCGGGTAGGAACCAATAGCCGGATGCCCTCGCTAGGAACCATTGAGGTCGATACCGTACCTCCGGGTCACCCGCGAATCGCGCTTCCTTAGTGAATAGCTTGCGAAGACCAACGGCAAAGGCCGCGGCTACAACGAGTGCCACCCAGCGATGGGTAACCCATGCGCGAATGCTGCCGTGAGACGCACGAATGAGCACTTTTATGGGTCCGATTCTATGTGGAAGAATAATGTCGTACTTCCTCAAGTTCCGCAAACAATTTCCGTAAAGTTGACGTGATCCCCGATTCTTTCGTAGTATAAAGTGACGGAAGCAAACAAGTTCATGCTTGTCAAACGGACTTCCAAGATCTTTGAGATGAATGAAAATCTTTTCTGAGCGGCGTCCGGCGCGTCACGTGCCCGAAGCGAACCGAGTTTCTAGAGCACTGAAAAGTCCATTGGCGCGCGAAGCCTGCTTCAGCGCGGTGTTGTTGTTGGTCTGCCTATACCTCGCTGGACTTCTGCACGACCGTCCGTTGGGCATGGGCGATCCTCTCTTCACATTCGATGCATTCTCGTCGTTTCATCAACGCCTCATGCAGGGCGAGTTTCCCCAATGGAACCCGTATAGCCTATGGGGGCGCCCTGCCACCCAGTGGTTCGTCGTGCCTGTTTCCCTTCTTTTGTCTCCCATGTTCTTTCTCTTCGATCACACGCCGCGGCTGTTCTACAAGGTCAATGTCATTGCCACAGGTCTTACCTATTTCTCCATCTATCTGACCGGGCGCGTGCTCGGCTACGGGAGGGCGATTTCGTTCGTACCTCTGGCGCTGATCTCGGTCGGAGGCTTCAGCTATTACGCGTCGTTCTTCCAGAATGCGTCCTTCCATGTGTTCTTTTTCCTGCTGGTCGCGGCCCTGCTGCGCATGCACAACCAGGGCATGCGCGTAGGCGCACCGGGGTTTGCCGTCCTTTTCGCGCTCGGAGCCTCAGTAGCCCTAGGGCTCAAGCTCGAAGGTTTTGTTTACGGTGGTGCGTTCATGGGACTGATGTTTGTTTTCACCGCTCTTAATCCTCCCCATGCTGACAAAGGGGTACTGGTTTCGTGGTCCTCCTATGTGGCACGGGTCGCTGCGGCATTCGGCGCCATCCTTCTCGGCATGACGGCTACAGCCTGGCAATTTCCTCTTCTCGCAGCATCTTTAAGAATGTCAGAAAGAGTATCTATAGAGGGAAGCGCTCCTGGGAGCCTGCTCTCTCTTACGTTGCTAAAGTGGGCCTTTCTTGGATTGCTCTTGAGTCCGAGCCTGTTACTCGTGGCCGTGAACGGCCTGACGGTGCTAGTTGGCAGGGCGCTAGCGGCCAGGTACATGCTTCGACCATTTTCGATGGTAATGCTCTGCGCCTTCGCCGTATTTCAACTAGCCGCGTATTTCCTTATTCCGAGAATCCTGGAGCCTGTTACCGCCAATATAACCAAAATCGGCATGACTATCGGGCTGGGACATGAAGTCACCTACAGTGATCCCATAGCAGTCTTGGGTGCCATCGTAGCGGTGGCTTTCTGGGCACTGTATGTCGCCTTGACGAGGAAGGGCAGCCTAACCCTGGATGAGGTTTCGAAGGCGGCGCTGGCATTTTTCGCAGGATGGTACGTAAGCGGCTATTCATGGACGCCCTGGCCTTTCCACAGTCAGGAGTTTTACTGGTTCACTCACCCCTGCCTTGCATTGCTGATGGGCTTGGGCGCTCTGCGTCTCGTGGAGCAAGGCCGGGGCTGGCTGGTTGGGGTACTTGTCTGCTTCCATCTCATGGGCGAGGTTGGCTGCCTGCTTTCATCCGCGGGCGGAGGATTCACCTGGCTGGCCGTACGTGCATTCGTGCTCGAGATACCCATCCAAATACTTCTAGTACTGGAATCTGTGTTGGCGCTCGTCGAAATCGCGCGACGCGCTTTCACTGCCTTATCCGAGGCCTGGCTTGGCCGAATCGAGTGGCTGTTCGGAGCTATTGGAGCAATAGGTTTCTTCTTGTATGCCCCCGGCATCATTGTCACCGACTCCGCCGGCCGCTTTTTCCGTACGGTCAAAACTCCATATGTGACTTCTGAATTTACCTATCGGTTAAAGCGACGCACGAACTCCCCCGCCTTTGCGGCAGCGTACGAATTGACTACTGCAGCGCTGCGTCGCCCACCCGAGTCCGGCGGACAAATGTTCAGGGTGCCGGTGCGAAAGGTAATCGATGTTGGCAACAATCGGAATATTCATTTCCTGCCCGCCATGGCTGGCGTGCTCAATACCGTGGCGGGATATGCGTCGGAGGTCTCCCGGCTGAATCGTCTTGTCGTCTATGGGCCGCAGGATGAGACTCTTAGAATTCCCATGGCCTGGCATTTGGAGCAGCCGCCGCTTGTCTACGCGTACATCCGGCATGGCTTGGGGAAAAAACTCACGATCGATGGCTACTACAAGCAATACAACGAGCAAGTAACGCTGGAAGGCTGGTCCGCGCGCTCCGTCGCCAGCAGACTGCTGGCAGAGGAAGGCGCAGGGGTTCCGCGCGCCTTTGCGGTTGGCAACGTCAGGATATTCGCCAGCGAGGTTGAAGAATATCGTTGGCTGGAAGCCCTCTCCAAGTCCAACGCGACCCCTTGGTCCGTTGGCACTACATCGGATCCTTCATTTGGCCCGCGCAATGCAGAGGCGAGTAGCGCGGCGTTTGGTGGCAAGGTGTCTTTCGTAAGTGATCGACCTGAAGAAGTCACTCTCGAATACGTGGGCGCCGAGGCCGGCTATGTCGTCCTGCTGGACCAATGGGCAAAGGGATGGCAAGCCTATGTAGACGGAGCCGTGCAGCCGATATACAGAGGATTTCTCACGACCCGTTTCGTAAACGTGGGGCCCGGCAAGCACACCGTCACCTTCAAATACGCGACCCCCTACCTGGCGCTCGGTGTCGCAGTGTCCTTGCTATCGCTGGTCGGTGCTGGTGCGGCAATATGGTTTCTTGCACGTCGCCGTATTCCTCGGCAGGCTGATCAAGCCCTCCGGTAGCCGCGAACGATGTCAATACCATAGCTCAACATCAGAGCCAGTACGCCCAGGACGAAGATCGCCTGGAAAACCATTGTCGCGCTCGCGAACAGCGTCGGAGAGTATTGGAAGGTAACGGTGCTTTTCCCTTCGGGAAGGGCCACCGCCTTGAAATTGCCGTTAGCCCGTAACACCGGGACGACTGAGCCATCGATTCGCGCCTTCCAATTGGCGTCATATCCATCGGCGAAGTACAGCAATCCACGACGATCGGTTGTGACCTCTGCTGTGAGGGCATCGTAGCGGTACTTGATGACCCGGATAGTGCTCTTCGCTGGCCCGCCGGATTCCTGGCGCATGGTCACGGGTTCGCTCAGTACAACCGTATTTTTCAGCAACTCCGCACCGCGAATTGGGCCAATTTGCCTCATGTATTGCACGAAATCCGGAGCAGAGACCCAGCCAGTTCGGAATTGAAGCGGTTCCTCTCCAATGGCGAATACCTTCGTCAGGATGGCGTCGTCCAACCCCGAAAAAACCAACTCGGCATAGCTTCGGTAGTACACGAAACTGTTCCACATGCCTTCCTTCGGGACATCGGAGAAACGCATGCCCTCTAGTGACTCACGGCGCGCCGCGTAGCTATGCAAAGGGTCCAGAGCCGTGGGCACCTTTCGCAGTACCTCAAGATACCGCATTGGCTGCAAGGACGCGTCAAGAGCGACCTTCGGCGGATAGGCCACCAATTCACGGGGTAGCAGTCGGGCGATCTCGCCGGATTGTATTTTGACTCCGGCCGGTGGAGTTCCCACCCATACATCCGAGTGCACGAATTCGGTGATCAATTGCATTCCCGCGGTCACCAGAATCAAGAACAGCATGCTTATGCGTGAAGCAGCATTCATCCAAAGAGCGGTCACGATGATTAGCGGCAATAGGAGAAATACTCCGTAATAAGCAAGCAGCGTTTGATGATCCTTCGCTGCCAGCAGCGTAATTAGAACAGACGCGATAGCGACGGCGGCGAGTATCCGACCCCAATGCCCGAACCGGATGGCCACGAAGGTGAGTAGCGATCCCGCCAACACGAGAATCGCCGGGCGCCGCCACGTATCAAATGCGTCCGACGGGAGCGCTATGTTATAGATTGCCCAGACAAGAACTAGGAACGGGATTCCAAGCCAAACTGATATACCCGAGGGACCCGACCCTTTCCCGCCAAACGCCCATTGAAATACAGCAAACCCTACCGGTACTGCCAGCACCATGGTCGCAAAGAGCACCCAACCCACGTTTTGCGACAGCCAATAGACACCGATCACTGTCGCTACGACTGAAGCTATTGCCATCCAACCTTCCAGGGCGGTCCATCGAGTTTTTACTCCATTTCCAAATACTTCGACTAGCCAAGGCCTGGACCAGGATGCGATTAAATCCATCCTGGATTCGATGTCCTTGGGGCGAAGCGAACGCAGTAGGGTCTGCAAGCCAAGCGCAAAAAAGAAAATCAATGCAAGCAAAATGAAAGGTGCCAGTGCATGCGTATGCCTGACGATCCAGAGCGGCGGCATCACATAGTAGAGGAGGTTATGGAGTCCACCATCCTTGCCCAAGCCAAGTAGCGCCATTCCAGCCAGGAGGGTCAGCCAGATTCGCTTCGCAGGGTGCTTACCGAACACGATGCCCACTAGCGCAATCGCAAACGGTATCGTGCCGATGAATAGGGCAGCTTCTCCGGCAGGCACGAAACGCGGCCCTGTCCACAGGGTGAGAAAGTCGTAGTGCTGCAAATTCGTACCCGTCGCGGCGATGACCGAATACGGCATAAGTAGGGTTTCTGCAGCGGCCGGGTCGTACGCTCGAATATCGTCGAAAGGGCCGCCATTGGGCATTTTGTCGTACCAATGGGGCGGCAAATATCGCGCGGAATAGTACAAACTGCCCGACATATCCCACAGATACACGATCATCGGGATCGCCATGACCGCAATGACGACTATCGTCGCACCGAGCTTTGGCAGATTCCTGCGATCCTGTATCAATTCGAGAAGCTTCTGCCGGCGGCGACGTGACCCCCGATTTTAGTAGCGATATGCTTTGGAGTCCGACTTCAACCAGAGGAGATCGGACCAATGAAGAAGCGCTTTTCGGAAGAGCAGATCATCGGGTTTCTGCGGGAGGCTGAGGCGGGGCTGGGGGTGAAGGATCTGTGCCGGCGGCACGGGTTCTCGGAGGCGAGCTACTACCTTTGGCGGGCGAAGTTTGGCGGGATTGTTGATTTTCACGCTCGATTGAGCCAATTCAGGCTGCTACTAAAAGAGGGGTCACGCCGGGCATCTGGCTGTTGAGGTTTGGATTTGTCAACCACTGCTCTAAAAGAGCAGCTACTAGAGGGGTCACGCCCGGCATCTGGCTGTTGAGGTTTGGATTTGTCAACCACTGCTCTAAAAGAGCAGCTACTGGGGAAAGGTGCAGGCAAGTAATCCTATCCCTCTGCTTGGTGGAGAGCAGCCAATGGCAGGCAGCCGCCTTAGGATCGCCCGTGTTCAGTCCCACGCGATCCAACGCGCCAAAGCAGACGGTCTGTCGCCCGCCGACATCAAGCGCGTTTGACGGCCCTTGCCTGCACCCTGGTAATTTTGGATCGGCTGTGCGGCATCAGCTACTTTGCAAATGGCCTACTGAGGAATCCAAACGAATTCAGACCTTGTGCGCGTATTAAT
>SHZW01000023.1 GCA_009692155.1 Nitrospiraceae bacterium | reverse complement strand
TATGTGTTCTACAAGAATTCGCTGGGTTCGGGCGACAATGAAGCTCAGGGGCTTGGGACGGCGAAAAAATCGAATCAGTTGCGCCACATGGTCGGCAACCGCATCGAAATGCGGAAGGGCAACATCGATTTCATCAACGAAATTGCCTATCAGTTCGGCTCGATGGGATCTGCCGCCACGCCGAACACTGTGGGCAATGGCGGGAATACGGCAGAGCGGAATCTCCACATCAATGCCTGGGCGATGCGCAGTTGGTTGGGTTATACGCATTACGAGGCGTCCACGAAACCGCGGTTGGCGGTCAACTTGGACTATGCCTCCGGCGACAGCCAGGCAAACTGCGGATTAAATGCGGCATACGGCAAGTGCGAGAGCGCGAACACGTTCGAAAACTTCTTCCCGACAAATCACATCCACATGGGCTACGCGGACGTCATGGCGTGGAAGAACATGATGACTCCGGCGGTCAACTTCCAGATGCGGCCGACCAAAGATGACCACGTGGAGTTCTGGTTCAGCAACTTCAACCTGGCGATGGCGCAGGATAACTGGTACCGGGGGGCTCAGGGCGCCTACGTCTTTAGCAAGGCCGGTAACACCAAGAAGCACGTTGCTGATGAGTACGACGTCACGTGGACCCGTATGTTCGCCGACGGCAAGGTATCCTTGCAGGCCACCTACGGCCTGGTCAAGGCCGGCAGCTATATTAAGGAGAATCTTGGTGGGGCTGCCCTGAACCAGCATTGGGGCTTTGTTCAGCTCTGGATGAACTTCTAAGCGAAACTTAGAAGGGTCCTATGAAGGGGCGAGGGGTGATCCCTCTCGCCCCTTTGTTTTTGGCAGGACGTTGAAAAAGGCCGCCAGCGTCGTTCTCGGTCGCCTGTCTCCCTGCGACGTACCCTCACCGCGTACGTCTCAGTCGCCAGGCTCCCTGCGGCCTTGCCGACGGCCTTTTTGAACATCCTGCAAGAAGTATTGCGAGAAAAGAATGCGACTCTGGCTTAGGGCTTGAAGCCTGCGGCCTTGGTGAAGTGGGCTTGGAGTTCCGCGTAGGTTCTTGCGACAGGGAATTGCGGGAATTCCTTGACGATGTTGTCTGGCGGGCAGAACAGAATGCCCGCATCCGCTTCAGCCAGCATCGGGGTGTCGTTGTAGGAATCGCCGGTAGAGATGATCTTGAAGTTGAGCGTTTTGAGCGCCTTGACCGACTGGCGCTTCTGATCCGGCTGCCGCATGTGGTAGTTGATGATCCGTCCGCTGCCATCCATCTCTAGGCTGTTGCAGAACAGCGTGGGATGGCCCAGTTGCCGCATGAGCGGGAGCGCAAACTGGTAGAAGGTATCCGACAAAATAATCACCTGGCACCGTTCCCGGAGCCAGTTTAGAAACTCACTGGCTCCTTCCAGCGGCTTCATCGTTCCAATCACGGCCTGGATATCGGCCAGTTTCAGCTTGTGTTGATCCAGGATACCGATCCGCCACTTCATCAGCTTGTCATAATCCGGTTCATCTCTGGTCGTGCGGCGCAGTTCCGTGATGCCGGTCTTCTCGGCGACATTGATCCAGATTTCCGGCACGAGGACCCCTTCAAGATCCAAGCAGGCGATGACGGGTCGGCTCATATCTGAAGACTCCTAAAAATCGGGTTCATCTGGTTCGTTTGGTTTGTCTGGTTTATCGTGTTCAACCAAAGAAACCAAACAAACGAGACAAACCAGATAAACCAGAAAAACCAAAGCGGGGCGGATCATAGCCTAAAGAGAGGTTCGGGCACAACGCATCCCATCAGCGTGCGGGCTGTTGACTCAGAAATCGCCAAATCGTATCGAGTGCTTTGTCCAGGAGATCTCTAGCCTTCCAGCTTGCGCGATTCTCAGCCGCATGGCGATCGGCCCAATCCAAGGCCAATGGAAGTGGGATGAGGCGCGGCGGGCTGCCGGTCAGGTCGGACCACAGCATTCCGAGGATCGTGCTGACGCGAAGCGGAACCGGAAGGGCGCGAATGGGCTTGTTGACCATGTCCTGACACCAGTCAGCCGGCGAGGTGACCAACAACTCACGGCAGGCAGCCGGACGGTCTTCATAGATCGAGCAAGCTTCGTTCTCGAGATAAGGGCAGGGCAGTTTCAGTGCGTAGTAAGCTCGGTTGATCGGTTCCATCGCGTCGTCCGTGATCGCGCGATCGGTCTCCGCAACATGCCGCAATTGCGAGAGCAGCCCTGCCTGTTCCAGGCGGGCCGTCGTGTCTGCAAGCGCGCGCCGGATAACCTGCCGGCGGTTTTCAGACAAAGCGGCGACCATGTCCCTCAATGCGAAGGCTTCCGGGGCCGAGACGGGGACGAGCATCCGGCAACAGGCGGCGCAGCCCTTGGCGCAGGAGATTTTCTGGCCGCTCGCGACAGCCCGCTGCTGCTCCAGTGACTCAGCCTGCTCGCCGAGCTTCCGCATGAGCGGGACGATCTGCGTAACCGGTACAAACCCTGTCGAAATCTCAACCGTCGTTGTGACCGGCCCGGCCGGAGTTTTGATGGACAGATTAAACTGTTCCGGAGGATGCGTTGGTTCCATCGTCGGCATCTTACGGAGCGCTTCCAGGGCGGGTCAAGCGAGGCGCGCGCGAGGCTTGTTCTATATCTGCCTTTGACCGATAATGGCGCGCGCGAGGCAAGAGGCGAGGGGCAAGCGGCAAGTGGTAGAGACTAAAAACAAGATCATCCGCCCACTAGCCTCTCGCCACGAGCCTCTAGCCCGCTGCGCGTAGCGCCAGTGATGAAATTCTCCGGTCATCTTATTGGACTGCTGAAAGAATACATGCGCGACCTGGTCGAGCAGGCCGTCGAGGAGGCGCAGGCCCAGCAGACCTTCGGGTTTGAGCCGGCTCCATACCGGCCCGATCAGGCGCTTTCCGATCTGCTCGCGATCCTGGATGATCGGATCGAATCCGAAGGCGTGCAAGTCGGACTTCCCGAGGGGTTTCTTCACGACATGTGGACGCTCTGCAACGACGCGCAACGGCACATCGTCGACCATGTCTGGATGGAATCCCGTGCCGCTGATGCCGTCCTCTCCAAAGCGAAGATCCGCGAGTTGACCTACCGGGCCCTGATCGACTCCATCGAAAGGCGTGGCGAGGGGTGACCCTGCGTCGCTGGCTGCCCGTCCTGTTGCTGGGAGTCGGCTGGTTCTGCACGAGCGGCGGTGGCCAGAATTTCGTGCAGGCGGAACAGCCGCTGCCCTCCATTGCGCTGGAACCAATCGTCTCCGACGGCCTCGACCATCCGGTCTATGTGACCCACGCGGGAGACGGCAGCGGCCGGCTCTTTGTTGTCGAACAGGCGGGGCGCATCCGCATCGTCACGCAGGGCCGCTTGCTGGCGACTCCGTTTCTCGACATCACGGACCGCGTCCGCCATGCGGGCGAACAGGGGCTGCTGGGACTCGCGTTTCATCCCGCCTACAAGCAGAACGGCCGCTTCGTCGTGAACTACGTGCGCCGCTCGGACGGCTCGACCGTGATTGCAGAATTGCAGGTGTCGCCAGACCCCGATCGCTCGCAGACAACAGAAAAACAGCTGCTCGTCGTCTCGCAACCCTATCCCAATCACAAGGGCGGCATGGTGGAGTTTGGGCCTGATGGGTTTCTGTATATCGCTCTGGGCGACGGCGGATCGGGCGGCGATCCGGGTAACCGCGGACAGAACCGGAACGAGCTACTGGGCAAACTGCTCCGGATCGACGTGGATCACGGCACGCCCTACGCCGTTCCCAAAGACAATCCCTTTGCGTCCGGCGGCGGGCGGTCGGAGATTTTCGCCTATGGGCTCCGCAACCCCTGGCGGTTTTCCTTCGACCGGCAGACCGGCGAACTGTGGGTGGCGGACGTCGGCCAGAACGAGTGGGAGGAAATTGACATCGTGCAACGGGGAGGCAACTACGGTTGGCGCATCCTGGAAGGATCTCATTGTTTTCTTCCGCGCGACGGCTGCGCACGCGACGGTCTGATCCCTCCGGTCGCCGAGTACGGGCACGACAAGGGACGTTGTTCGATCACAGGCGGCTACGTCTATCGTGGTTCCCGCCTGCCGGCTTTGCGGGGGGTCTATCTCTATGGGGATTTCTGCAGCGGGGAAATCTTTGCCTTTGCGGACGGCACTCAGCAGACGTTGCTGACCACCGGCGTCCGGATCGCTTCATTCGGCCAGGACCAGGCGGGCGAACTCTATGTGGTGGGTCACGGCGGCACGATCCACCGGATCGTCGAAGTCCGACACTGAACCTCCCCTCTCCCTTTATCCCTCCCCACCTGTGGAGGAGGGTGAGGGTGGGGGCATCACAGTTTCCCCGTCGCCCAATAGGTGATCGTTCCCACGGCTTCAGTGAGGGCATTCGTGAACTTGTCGAGAGCGCCGAGGCTTGGGATGAAATCAAACAAGTCGAGCTCTGACCAGAACCAAGGCCATTCCCGCACGACGTAATTACAGGAAGCAGGGGTCACGGTGAAGCCTTGCTTGCGAAACAGCCCGGCGGCTCTCGGAATGTGGCTGGCCGAGGTGACGAGCAAAATGGAACCCGGACCGAGAACACGCTTTGTCCCGACTGCATTTTCGTAGGTCGTGCGGGCACGGTCGTCGAGCAGAATAGCGTTTTCGGGCACGCCAAGACGGACAGCAAAGTTTTTCATTTCGATGGCTTCTTTCGGCCCCTCGCCAAAAATCGAGCCATCTCCTCCCGACAGCACCAGTCGAGGGGCCCGGCCTTCGGTAAACAGGTCTGCTCCACACAGCGTGCGTTGCATGCTGAGCCCGGTCAGTTGATCGGCTGGACGGAGGCTGCCCTTCCCCATGATGCCCGCGCCGAGCACGACGACGGCGTCGTAGCGTTCGGTGCCCGCCCGATCGAACGGCAGAGCGCGGCTTTCCAGGAAGCCTGCCGCGATGGTCGATATGATAGGTGATCCGGTAAGCCAGGCGATGGCCAGGGCTGCGGCAGCCAGGAGACGAAGCCAGCGCAGCCGGGCCGGCGAGGAAGGGAGAAACGCCAACACTGCGAGGACGCCGGTGATCACGCAGAGCCACGTATAGGGATACACGACGAGCTTGACGAGTTTATACAGGCCGAACCAGAATGGGGACAGTTCCATGGCGACTCCTTGTCAATTCAACGGGCCAAACGGACCAAACGGGCCGAACGGATGAACGGCCCTCAATCGTGAGGATCAACGATGGCTCATTGCTACTGGCTCATGAAGTCTGAACCAAGCGCCTTTTCCATTCAAGACCTCCAGAAGGTCCGCAACCAGACGACGTCGTGGGACGGCGTGCGCAACTTTCAGGCCCGCAACTTCATGCGGACGATGAAAAAGGGCGATCGGGTTTTGTTCTACCACAGCAATGCCGAGCCGCCGGCTGTGATGGGCGTTGCCGAAGTGGTGACGGAAGCCTATCCGGATAACAGCGCCTTCAACCCAAAGGATGTTCACTATGATCCCAGGAGTACGCCTGCCAGGCCCCTCTGGGACTTGGTGGACATCAAGCTCGTCAGGATCTTTCCTGCACCGATTCCGCTGGACCGGTTGCGGCAGGAGCCTGGGCTGAAGCGGATGGAACTGCTGCGGAAGGGATCGCGTCTGTCCGTCCAGCCAGTCCGGCCTGAGGAATGGAAGATTGTGCTCAAACTGGCGGGATCCTGACCCCGTCAACGCTCGCGGGGGACGTTTCTGACAAGTCCAACGGAAATTTTCATGACCAGTTTTTTAATGGCGACCGGGCGCTGATCCATGAGCTGGGTCATGTGCGCGTCCTGCGGGAAGAAGACGGCGAAGAATCCCGGCGATAGGGTCAGCCGCGCGCCTTCATCCGCCGGTGGATCGTAGAACATCACGTCCTGCTTGTCGTTGTACGGGGTCCGGATCTGCAGCCGATCGGCCGGCCAGACCGCAATCGTTTCCCGTCCGTCCAACACCACGTGCACATCCACGTAAGCCCGATGGGATTCGAGGACGGCCTCGCTCGCCGGGCGGGTCTGTCCTGTGTGGACGCGGGCCACGATCGTATCCGTGCGCAGGGGATGGACTCCATCGTTCAGCGATGCCGTGGCGGAGCGGATATAGGCCAGCGTGTCCTTCCACCAGTTTTCGGCGAAGTAGGAGTCGGCGTTGTGGAGGGAGTCGAAGATCATGGGAAGATCACTACAGACGAGGAAGAAGAGAAAACCACTTGAGGGGGTTCGCCAGTCGTGCACATCAGTAGCACGACTGGCTTCAGCAAGCTTGGTGTGGTGGGCCGTGTAGGGGTTGAACCTACGGCCCGCTGATTAAGAGTCAGCTGCTCTACCAACTGAGCTAACGGCCCCACCGAATTGGTCTGCGTGCTATGTTTTGGAGCACCTGCATGGTGCGCCTGACAGGATTTGAACCTGTGGCCCCTAGCTCCGGAGGCTAGTGCTCTATCCAGCTGAGCTACAGGCGCGTCCTGTGCAAGGTCAGGAACATTACCATACCCTTCGCGTGCTGTCTAGCGCGGTCCGGGCTCCTGTCGAGGGATGCGACGGATGAAATTGGAACGAAAAGTCGTCGGTCAGTGGGCGACGAGCGGGCCGTCAGACGGCTCTTCATAATCGAGTTCGACGATCAGCTCGCCCTTGGGGGAGAAAAATCCCTGCCCGTCCATTTGAACCATGCCGTTGCAATTGTCCTGAAAGAATTCGAGGACCCAGCCGTTGAAATCGTACCCGGCGTCGGTCATGTCGGCTTTGGCCAGACGGGTCGTGACGAGGAACCGGGCGTCGGCGACGCATTGCCGGACGACCTGCGCCTCGACGTCGTCGAATGCCGACAGCCGGTCCAGGTAATATTGCCGCTCCTGCTCGAACGCATCCTTGTACGAGCCCCGGTTACGCGCGCAGATGACCTCGATCGGCTTGTGTTCGCGGCTGTAGCCGAGCGAGATGTGCACCCAGGCCCAATCGTCCAGCGCCGCAGGGTCGATTTTGGGGACGAGCGGAACCTGGCCTTTCGATTTCAGAAAATCCAGCAGCAGCCGCAACGGGGGAGAGTCCTCGCGCAGGCAGAACACGCGCGTATAGCGAAACTCCTCCTGCGCGCCTTCTTGAGGGGACGGAGGAGTCGGCAGAATGGGAAGTTCTTTTGCCACGGGATGCCTCTCGCCGGCCGCGCGGAATGCGATGGCCGCTTCCGTTAGCGAACGTTCCGTACTGTACTCCGGCGCACAAGCGACTGCAAGATTGTGCGCTCGGTGACGCGCGATTTCCGCGCTGAATGCGCGTTTTTGTGGTTGACAGGGTAGACCCTGCTCGGTACACTCCCGACCGATTTTCAGATCGGTCATGCGAATTTGATCTCAGCCGGTTCGAAAATTCCACATACGTTCTACTCGATCACGTCGATTACAGTTGTGGGGGTCACCCCGGAAAGGCCCTGCCGCAGTTCACCATTTAGTCTTGCGAGGAGGTTTGTTCATGGCAAAATCGATGACAAAGTCCCAGGTTGCCGATCATCTGGCAGGTAAGGCCGGCATCACCAAGAAGGCGGCATCTGAGATCCTGGAAGAGCTGGCGAGCCTGGCGTACAAAGAAGCCAGTAACGTGTTTACACTGCCCGGGATCGGCAAACTGAAGTTGGCCAACCGCAAGGCCCGGATGGGACGCAACCCGCAAACGGGTGAGCCGATCAAGATCCCGGCCAAGCGCGTGGTCAAGTTCCGTGTGGCGAAAGCCGCCAAGGACGCCATCCTCGGCAAGTGCTAACCCGCGCATCGCCGGAACAGGCGAAAGATGGAACACAACGGGGCCGGCTCTTGATGAGGGAGCCGGCCCCGTGTCTTTTTGAATCTATATATAAGAGAGCCGCTGCCTACATCGGAGCCAGGCCGGTGCCGCCCATGCCGTCGTGGGCCACGAGCTTGATGGCGTCGCCGTCGTGTACGAGGGAGTCTTCGCTGGCGATCCGTTTGTTGATCGTGACCATCAGTTTTTTTTCCTTCATCAGCTGTCCGACGTGTTGGCGCAGGCGGGTTTGACGCCGGATCAACTGCTGGACTGAAACCGGCTCGGAAATTTCGCAGGCGAGATCGCGCTCCCCGTCGTCGGTTTGCAGCTGGCCCATGAGGATGATGGTGACCATGACTGTGGAGTTACCCTACCAAGAGCCGCCCTCACGGCGCAACAGAGAGAGCTATTCACTTTGAGACGGGGAACAACGTAAGATGAGGGCCGGTTTGCCGGTCTGAATCAGGGAGCGGGCCAGTGAAGTTCGTCGAAACGAAATTGCAGGGAGTCATCCTCGTCGAGTTGGACCTGTTCGAGGATCCGCGGGGATATTTTTTTGAAATGTACCACGCCGGCAAGCATGCGGACGGCGGGATTCGCGGCCCATTTGTCCAGGATAATTTCTCTCATTCCCTGCGCGGCACGCTCCGGGGGCTGCATTATCAGTTGCAGCACGCGCAGGGGAAACTGATGATGGTCCTGGACGGCCGCATCTTCGACGTGGCGGTGGATATCCGGAAGAGGTCTCCGACCTTCAAGCAATGGGTCGGCGTCGAGTTGTCCGGAGAGAACAAGCGCCAGCTCTACATTCCCCCCGGTTTTGCGCACGGGTTTTGCGTCCTGAGCGAGACGGCGGATGTCCTCTATAAATGCACGGATGTGTATTCCCAGAAGGATGAACGGGGGATCATCTGGAACGATCCGGCGCTCGCGATCACCTGGCCGGTTGCCGATCCGCTGCTCTCCAAGAAGGACCATGCCTATCCGCGTCTGGCCGACATGGAGCGGGACCTTCCGGTCTCCTAGACAGCGCCCGGCAACCCTGGCGGCTTCGGCCGCGTTGACCGAATCAAAGGGGCCGTGGTATGAAATGGCACGCGTGTTTCAGAAGTTGCAGGAGGCGCGAGGCAATGAGTCATGACGAATCATGAGAGGAGTGCCTATCATGGGTGACACGATACGGGTTGGCGAGATCGTTCCCAATTTTGAAATGGAAACCTTCGATCCCAAGAAGGGGGAGTTCGGAACCATTTCACTGGAGTCTCTGAAGAAGGCGAAGAAGTGGACCGTGCTGGTGTTCTACCCGGCCGACTATACCTTCGTGTGTCCGACGGAGTTGGCTGATGTGGCAGAAAAATACAAGGATTTGATCAGCGCCGGGGCCGAGGTGATTTCCGTTTCGACAGACACCAAATTCGTTCATCTGGCCTGGCATCGCGAAGAAAAGCTGATGAAGGGCGTGACCTATCCGATGGGGGCGGACACGACCGGCAAGGTTTCGAAGCTGTTCGGAGTCTATGATGAGGTCACAGGGCTGGCCCTCCGCGGGACTTTCATCATCAATCCCGAGGGCAAGCTGGTTGCCTCGGAGGTCAACTTCTATAATGTGGGTCGGAGCGCCGCCGAAATGGTCCGGAAGGTCACGGCCAGTGTGCACTGCGCAGCGCATCCTGATGAGGCCTGCCCGGCCAACTGGAGCCAAGGCGGCAAGACGCTGAAGCCGGGCGCCGGGCTGGTGGGGCGCGTGGCTGATGCCATGGGACGTTGACCTGGAAGGGATAACGGCGCCAACAGGCCTCCGGAAGGCTTCCATGAGAGCCGGTTCCCAGGTAGGCCGAATGGCCTATTTGTTGAACAATAAAGGCTTATTTCTCAGTCTCGGTTGACTTCGAATATCGGTAGCTTTATAGTGGATGGCAACGGTTGGAGTCGTGCTTCCGGTCACTCATAAAGGAATGAAGAAATAAGGGAGGAGCAGACCATGGTGACAATTTCGGCGATGGCGGAACAGAAGATCAAGGAATTGATTGTCGAGGAAAAGGATTCGGTCGGCCTGCGGATCTACGTCAAGGGTGGCGGCTGCCATGGCTATCAGTACGGCATGGCCTTCGAATCCAAGGTGGCCGATGACGACACGATAATCGAAAAGGGCGGAGTCCAGGTGATTATGGACTCGCAGAGCGCGCCGATGCTGCAAGGGGCGGAAGTGGATTACGTGGACAGCCTGCAGGGATCGGGGTTTGCGATCAAGAACCCCCAGGCCAAGACGACCTGCGGGTGCGGTAGCTCATTCAGCGCCTAAGCTGCGACGCGGTGTGATTTCAACAAAGGGCCGGGGTCATCACGCATGACCCCGGCCCTTTGTTCATTTGGGCTTCGAACATGACGGAAACCCTCCTCATAAAACGGATCGAATTTGCCGCGGCGCACCGGTATCACAACGAGGCGTGGGATGCAGCGACCAACCGCCGGGTCTTCGGTGCCTGCAACAACGAGCCGGGCCATGGGCACAACTATCTGCTGGAAGTGACGGTCGCCGGCCCGGTGGACCGGCACACCGGCATGGTCGTCAATCTGTTCGATCTCAAGGTCGTCCTGCTGGACGTATTGGAGGAATTCGATCACAAGCATCTCAACGTCGACACCCCCTATTTCACGAACCTAATCCCGACGACGGAGAATATCGCCACGGTCCTGTGGGGCAAGCTGCGCGAGCGTCCTGAAATCGGCAGGCTGGAGCGGATAAGGCTCTACGAAGAGGACGATCTCTGGACCGACGTGACGGCGGAAGCGCACGCGCGGCGGCGCGCAAGCCTGACGCGCCGGTATCAGTTTCCGGCATCGCTGCCCCTCTCCGCTGATGCCCGCACGCAGGGCCAGACGGGCCATAATTATGCGCTGGAGGTGACGGTCGAGGGCGAGATCCATCCGGAGACCGGGATGGTGACGGACATCGGGGCGTTGGATCAGGCGGTACAGGAACTGGTCGTCCGCCGGTTTGCAGACCGGAATCTGGGCCAGGATCCGGCCTTCTCGTCCCGCCCGCTGACGGGAGAAACCTTCGCGCGGCTGATCTGGTCGTTGCTGGTCAAGGCAGTGCCGGCCGGCCGGTTGCAGAATGTCAGGCTGTCGGAGTCGGATGATCTGACGTGCGACTACTCAGAGTCGTGATGGGTAATCCGTGATGCGTGAACCGTGAAGAGGCCAACCCTTCTTGCCGATCACGCATTACGCGTGACGCATCACGGCTCCCGAAGCAGATGGTCGTTGATGAGCGCGACCAGTTCGGCCGGCTCGACGACCCCTTCACGAGTCAGCAGCAGTTTCCCCCTGGAAAAGAAGTGCGTCGTCGGATAGGTTTCGAAGGTGTGGGTTCGCTTGATCTCGCGGCACCGGCCGGGCACGTGCATCCTGGCCTTGCCGACCCTCACGTGAGAAAATTTCGCCGCGGTTTCTTCCAAAATCAGATCGTAGGTCTTGCAAGGCTCGCACGTCGCCAGGCCATAGGCAACGACCGATGCCGCTGCATCGGTAAACTCCTTGTAGTTGGCGTCGCTGACGTCTTCGACGGTGCCAGTCATAAAGTCATAAGGTCGTAAAGTCATAAGTCCGAAAGTCGAAAGCCCAGACTTGAAGACTTTCCGACTTTCGGACTTTCTGACGGAAGCTTTAGCCGAGCTTTGCCAGGGCCGCGAGGATGTCCTTGTCCTCACGCGCCACCTTGATCTCCTGCACCTTCACGTAAGCGACTTTGCCGTGCTTGTCCACGATGACCGTGGCCCGCTTGCCGCAGTTCAGGGGCTCGAAGTAGAGCCCGTAGTTTTTCACGACGTCCCGGTTGAAATCTGCCAGCAGCCGGTGCTTCAGGTCCAGCGAATCCGCCCAGGCCTTGTGGGAGAAGAAGCTGTCGCAGCTGATGCCGAGCAATTCGGCATGTGCGCCCTGGAATTTCGGGAAGTCGTCGGTGAGGCACTTGTTCTCGCTGGTGCAGACCGGGCTCCAGTCCAGCGGATAGAACGCCAGCACGACGTTCTTTTTGCCCCGGTAGTCGCTCAGCTTGACTTCTTTCTGGTCCTGATCCTTCAGCGTAAAATCGGGAGCCGTATCTCCCACTTTAATTTCCGGTTTCACATCCGACATTGCGGCCTCCTTACAGTGGTTAGGGGGAATCCTGCTTACGGCCTGTGTGGTAACACGCCCCGCAAAAGCTTGTCAATCGGCCAAAAGGCCTAGAGAATCTGTCCGTTTTACCAATCACAACTAATTGAATTATATGCCATTTAATTCCTCATCTCCTACCAGCTGATTTCCCTGAAAGGGAGCGACAGGCCGGCTGGAGCGGCGGTCCGATGCCGCTTCACAGCGATGGAAAGACCCAGGAGAGGAAGGGACAACGCCGTTCCCACGTTCGGTGAACGGCCGATGCGAATCAACTCGTCCGCGATGCCGGCCAGGGTCTCCAGTGTCGGCCGGCCTGGCAATCCGACAGGTCGGAACACCTCCAATTCATCCAGCCCGAATTTGCTCAGGCCGAGCGTGTGGAACCAATCTGTCTGCGGGTCTGGCGAATCGGCCTGCGACACCGTCACGTGATCCGCCGTGGAAAACCGGTCCAGCGGGCGGTCCGTCCAGTCGGAGGGATTCAGGTAGGCATGGGTGATCATGTCGTAGGCGGTGCCCTGGGTCAGCAGGGTCAGCCCCCTCGCGAGGCGGGCGGTGTGGAGGATGATGTCGCAGGCCTGTTGCGGCGTGACCGATGGACGCAGAATGACACCGGCATGGGTATGGCGCCAGTCCAACCGTTCCGACCAGGCGTCGGTATCGGTTTGAGAAGAGGAAACCTGAAGGGACGCATTCCACGGTCCATGCGAGGCCATCGTCGGCGCAGTCTCTCCTGAAGTCCTGAGCTTCAGCGGTCCACCGTATTCCAGGTCGAACCACATCTGGAGTTCGGCAGCCGACGGGGCAGACGAAGAGTAGCCGATGATGTAGCACGGGTGTCCCGAACCGGATGGTTTCGGAAGCTTCTTTCGAATCTTCATGGGAACAACAGGAACGGGGTCAGGCTTTGTTTTTGCGGGCCTTGCGGCGGTCTTCCGGATTGAGCAACCGTTTGCGCATGCGGATGCTGGACGGCGTCACTTCGACCAGTTCGTCGGAGCCGATGTATTCCAGGGCAAACTCGAGCGTCATCTGCTGGGGCGGGGTCAGGGTCAGCGCCTCGTCGGTTCCCGATGCGCGCATGTTGGTCAACTGTTTGGCTTTGCACACGTTGACGTCCAAATCTTCGTCGCGGCTGTTCTGTCCGACGACCATGCCGCGATAGACCTCGATGCCGGGGTTGAGAAACAACGCGCCGCGCTCCTGCATCATGAACAGGCCGTAGGCGTTGCTTGTGCCGTCTTCATAGGCGACCAGCGAGCCGTGTGGCGCCGTCACGAGCGAGCGAGCGTCGTAGGGGCCGTACTCCTTGAAGACGTGGTGCATGATGACGGTCCCGCGGGTCTTGGTCAGCAGTACGCCCTTGAGGCCGATCACGCCACGCGTCGGAATGTGGTAATCCAGGTGCATCTCGCCGGCGTTGCCCTCGGCGTGCACCAGTTTCATGTGCCGCAGCTCGCCCCGGCGCGTGCCGATCTCCTCGATGACCGTGCCCTGGTAGTCGGCGGGGACGGAGATGGTCAGTTCTTCGTACGGCTCCGTGACGGTTCCACCGTCTCGATGGAGAATGACTTCCGGCTGCGAGACTTGCAGCTCGTACCCCTCGCGCCGCATTTGCTCGATCAACACCGCCAGATGCAGTTCGCCTCGGCCGGCGACCAGGAAGCGGTCCGGGCTGTCGGTTTCTTCCGCGCGCAGGGAGACGTTGGTTTCCAGTTCCTTGAACAGCCGCTCGCGCAGGTGGCGGGAGGTCAGATACTTGCCCTCGCGCCCCGCGAAGGGGCTCGTGTTCACCGCAAAGGTCATCTGGACGGTGGGCTCGTCGATCTTCACCGGCGGCAGCGCGATGGGGTGCTCCGAGTCCGCAATCGTCTCGCCGATGCCGATCTCCGGCAATCCGGCCACGGCCACGATCTCGCCGGCCTCGGCTTTCTCCACGTCCATCCGCTCCAATCCGGAGAAGACCGCCAACTCGGTCACTTTGCCGGGCACGTGCACTCCCTCGCGGGTGATCCTGACCACGTTCTGGCGCCGCGCGATCGAGCCTGACAGGATCTTGCCGATGCCCATCTTGCCCTTGTACGAATCGTGGAACAGCGCGAGCACCAGAATCTGGAGCGGGGCCTCGGCATTGATCGCCGGGGCCGGCACATGCGCCAGGATCGTGTCCAACAGCGGATTGATGTCCGTGCCGGGCTTGTTGATGTCCAGCGTCGCGGTGCCGTTGATGGCGGAGGTGTACACGATCGGAAAATCCAACTGTTCGTTGGTCGCGCCCAGCGCGCCGAACAGGTCGAAGGTCCGGTTTACCACGTCATCTACGACGGCATCATGACGGTCGATCTTGTTGATGACCACGATCGCTTTGTGGCCGAGCGCCAGGGCTTTGCGCAGCACGAAGGTCGTCTGCGGCATGGGGCCTTCCTTCGCGTCCACCAGGATCAGCACCCCATCCACCATGCGGAGCGTCCGTTCCACCTCGCCGCCGAAGTCGGCGTGGCCTGGCGTGTCCACGATGTTGATCTTGACGTCCTGATACATGATGCTCGCGTTTTTCGCGCGGATGGTAATGCCGCGCTCGCGCTCCTGGTCCATGGAATCCATCATGCGCTCGCCCATGTCGTTGATCTTCCGGTGGACGTGCGTCTGGCGGAGCAGGGCGTCCACCAGCGTGGTCTTCCCGTGGTCCACGTGGGCGATGATGGCGATATTGCGGATATTTTCCCGTCGGTCGGCCGGCGACCGGAGCGTCTGCGGGGAGACTGCCGAACTCTGCTGATCCATGTGGTCTTTCTGCGATCGGGCCAAAAAAAAGACGCCGCGAAAATCCGGCGCCAAGAACAGTATAACGGAGGGGGCGGCGAAAAAACAAGCAATGGCGGGCGCGAAGGGGTGCGCGAAAGGTGCCCCTACCTGCTATAATTCCCCTCGTCCAGACTGCGAGGAACCACATCATCCATGCCGTTGAATGATCGCTTTCCGGAATTCAATCCGCCGGCCCCGGCCCGCTGGTCCAGGTGGCGTACGCTGTTCGCCCTCGTCGGGGTGCTGGTCCTGCTGGGCGCCGGGGCCGCCGGCTTTATCTTCTGGTGGGCCTCGCAGGATCTGCCGTCCCTCGAATCGCTCTCTCAGTACCAGCCCAGCCAGGTGAGCCGCGTGTATTCGGACGACCGCCAGGTCGTCGGACAGTTTTACGTGGAGCGCCGGCTCAAGGCTCAGTTGGCCGATGTCCCGCAGCACCTCACGCAGGCCGTCATTGCCGTCGAGGATGCGCGATTTTTCGAGCATCCGGGCCTCGATTTCATCGGCATCGCGCGCGCGGTCTGGACCAATCTGCGTCGGGGCGGCAAGGTCGAAGGCGCCAGCACGATCACCCAGCAGCTCGCCCGCTCGCTGTTTCTGTCCGCCGAACGGACCTACGGTCGAAAAATCCGCGAGTTGATTCTGGCCTACAAGATGGAACTCATCCTGAGCAAGGAGGAGATTCTCGAGCTGTATCTCAACCAGATTTATTTCGGGCAGGGCGCCTACGGCGTGGTGGCGGCGGCCCAGACCTATTTCGGGAAAAGCCTGTCGGAGCTGACGCTGGGCGAAGCGGCCATGCTGGCCGGCCTGCCCAAATCGCCCAATAATTATTCGCCGTATAAAAATCTGGAACGGGCAAAGAAGCGCCAGGAGCACGTGCTGCTGCGGATGGAGGAGGCGGCCTTTATCACGGTCGAGCAGCGGCTCGACGCGCTGACCAAGCCCCTCATGCTGCGCCGCCCGGGAGCCGAGCAGGTCGCGCCCTATTTTATCGAGCATGTCCGGCAGCATGTGATGGGCAAATACGGCGAGACGATGGTCTACAAGGGCGGGCTGGAAATCTTCACGACGCTGAACGTCGAGATGCAGAAGGCGGCGGAGCAGGCGCTCAACAGGGGCCTGCGCGAACTGGACAAGCGGCAGGGCTGGCGGGGGCCGATCGGCACGCAGGATATCACGGCGCTGCCCGCGCCGGGCGCGCCGGCGCCGCAGGACAAACCGCTGCAGCCCGGTGAGATCGCACAGGGCATCGTCACGAAAATAGGACGCGACGCTGTCCAGGTGCAGGTCGGCACCCTCCTCGGGCAGATGCTGTATGACGACATGGCCTGGGCCAAGCGGCAGCTCAAGGGGCGCGACCCCGTCAAGGACGCCGTGACGCTGCCCACCGTCAAGAATCTTCTCAAACCGGGCGATGTGATCGAGGTCAGCCTCAAAAAAGTCGAAAAGAACACGAGCTACTTTCAGCTCGAGCAGACGCCGATCGTCGAGGGCGCGCTGGTGGTGATCGATCCCCGTAACGGATCCATCAGGGCCATGGTCGGGGGCTACGATTTCGTGCGCAGCGAATACAACCGCGTCGTCACCGCCAGGCGGCAGCCCGGCTCGGCCTTCAAACCGATCATCTATGCCGCGGCGTTCAACGAGGGATTGAGCCCCTCGACCGTGGTCGTGGATTCGCCGGTGATCTACGAGAACGAGGAGGACCCTGAAAAAACCTGGAAGCCGGAGAATTACGGCAAGCGGTTTCATGGGCCGGTCAGTCTGCGCGAAGCCTTGATCCATTCCCACAACGTCGCCACGGTCAGGCTGTTGAAGCGCATCGGCATCAAGCCGGTGGTCGAATTCGCCAAAACGCTGGGCATCGCCAGTCCGTTGAACCAGGACCTGTCGCTGGCGCTGGGATCGTCCGGCCTCACGCCGCTCGAGATGGTGTCCGCGTACGCCGTGTTTGCCAACCAGGGCTATCGGCTCCAGCCGTACTCCGTGGCCACCGTCCAGGATGCGAACGCACAGCCGCTGGAGCAAATTCTGTTCGAACCGCAGCAGGTGATCACGAAGGAAACGGCGTACCTGATCACCAACGTGCTGGAGGATGTGATTCAGAAAGGGACCGGCCAGCTGGCGAAGACAATCGAACGGTCCGTGGCCGGAAAGACCGGCACGACCAACGATTTCACGGACGCCTGGTTCATCGGCTACACGCCCAACCTGGCGGCGGCGGTGTGGATCGGGTTCGACGACATCCGGACGCTGGGAGAAACGGAGTCGGGCGCGCATGCGGCGCTGCCGATCTGGCTCGAATTCATGCAGGCTGCGCTGCCGCTGGTGCCGCCCACGCCGTTCGAAATTCCCGAGGACATCCGGTATGCCCGGATAGACCCTCGCAACGGTCTCCTGGCCCCGGAGCAGGGCGAGCAGGGGATCGTCGAGGTGTTTACCAAAGGCGCGGAGCCGACGGAGTCGGCCCCGGAGGTCATGGATGCGGCGGAGTTCTACCGGTTGGATCAGATTCCCGAGGCGCTGGCGGCACCGCCGCCTGCTCCCGTTATTCCAGGGCCGCTGCCTTCGCCTGCTCCAGGGATTGCCGCGCCAGGACCAGGGCCGGGACCGATACGCCCGCCCGCGCCGCCGCCCGCTCAGACAACGCCTTCGTCTCAGCAGCCGACGGCGCCCGCGAAGCGATCACGCTAACTGGCACTCGTGAAGCGTAAGGCGTGAAGCGTGATCCGTGGTGAATGACGGATCACGGATTACGGATCACGAACAAGAATCATTCTAGGATTTGGACTCCTGGTACTCTTCGTGCCAGGCCATCTGGATGGATTCGAGAATTTTCTCGTTGGATTTCTTGGGATCATCCCGGAATTCCTGCAGGGCCGTGATCCACGCGTGCATGTCGGTGAACCGCACGGTCAGCGGGTCGGTGCCGGGATGGGTTTCCACGAGGCGAATTGCAATTTCTTCAGTATCTTTCCAGTACAGATCCATCTGTGCTCCTTAGTAATGAGTGATCAGTAATGAGTGAGATACGAGAGGGCTCCTCCTGCCCTTCTCATTACTCGTCACTCATTACGCATCACTGAAAGTCTGACAGCTTCTTATTCTGCAGCGCCTGTTTCAGTGAATCGTCCATCAGCGTTGCCGTCAGGTGGTGCGCCGATTGTTCGACGTCAGCCATTCGGGCGCGGATGGCGCGCGGGTCGGTGCCGTCCTTGGCGGCCGCGAGCGCTGCCAGCGCAGCCCTGATGGCGGCGATTTCGTCTGTCGCAATCAAATGGCCGCCTTGAGTCAGGGATTTCTCCGTCGCGGCGATCAACGCGCCGCCGTCCAGCCGTGCCTCGATCAATTTTCGGGCTGTAATGTCTTCCGCGGCAAATTTGAACGAGTCGCCGATCATCTGTTCGACTTCCTCGTCCGACAGCCCGTAGGACGGCTTCACTTCGATGGACTGGCTCTGGCTGGTCCGCATATCCCTGGCCGTGACGTTTAAAATGCCGTTGGCGTCGATCAGAAACGTCACTTCGATGCGCGGGACGCCGGCGGGCAGGGGCGGCATCTTGAGGCGAAACCGGGCGAGGCTCCGGTTGTCTTTCACCAATTCGCGTTCGCCCTGGAGAATATGGATGTCCACGCCGGTTTGGCCGTCCACGTAGGTGGTGAACATTTCCTTCGCGCTGGAGGGGATCGTCGTATTGCGACGGACGAGCGTGCTCATCACGCCGCCCATCGTCTCGATGCCCATTGAGAGTGGGGTCACGTCCAGCAGCAGCATGTCCTGTGTATCGCCGCTGAGGATGCCGGCCTGCACCGCCGCGCCGAGCGCGACGACTTCATCCGGGTTCAACTCGCTGTGTGGCGCCTTGCCGAATAGTTCCTGGACGCGCCGCCGCACCAGCGGCATGCGCGTGGAGCCGCCGACCAGCACGACCTCATCGATGTCCGACGGCTGCAAACCGGCGTCTTTCAACGCCTGGCGGCAGGGACCCAGCGTGCGCTCGACCAATTCAACTGTGAGGGCCTCGAGCTGGTCGCGCGAGAAGTCCTTTCGGTATGTGCCGGTTGCATCGGGCAGTTCGATGACCGCCGTGGCGGTCTGCTCGTCCGACAGGCGTATTTTGGTTCGTTCAGCTTCAAGCCGCACCGCCTGCATCGCCTCATCGTATTTCTCCAGGCTGAGACCGTGCTTCGCGCGGACGTCCTTCAGGATCACCTCGGCCAGAACATGATCGAAATCGTCACCGCCCAGGTGCGTGTTGCCGTTGGTGGAGAGGACTTCGAAGATGCCGTCCTTCAGCTTGAGAATCGAAATGTCGAACGTCCCACCGCCCAGGTCGTAGACGGCGATGGTCCCCTGCGTGTGCTGCTGGAGCCCGTAGGCGAGCGAGGCGGCGGTCGGCTCGTTGATGATCCGGACCACGTCCAGGCCGGCGATCATGCCGGCGTCCTTGGTTGCCTGCCGCTGGCTGTCGTTGAAATAGGCCGGGACGGTGATCACGGCTTTGGAGATGTCCTCGTGGAGGACCGCCTCGGCGCGCTGCTTGAGCTCCTTGAGGATCATGGCCGAGATTTGCGGGGGCGAGTAGGTTTTCTCGCCGACCTTGATGCGGATCACGCCGCCCTGCTCGGATAGGGTGTAGGGAAAATATTTTAATTCGTCGGCGACGTCGGCCAGCCCCTTGCCCATGAAGCGCTTCACCGAATAGACCGTGCGCGCCGGGTTGCGGACGAGATGTTCCTTGGCGGGATCGCCGACGATCAGGCCGTTGTCGGTCATGGCGACGACGGACGGCACCATGGCCCGGCCGCCGCGCCCTGCGATGACGCGCGGGGTCTTCCCGTCCATGTAGGCGATCAGCGAATTGGTCGTGCCGAGGTCAATGCCGACGATCCGCATGGCCGCCTTCCAGAGTTGCGACAAGGTTGCCGAGGATGCTGCAGAGGTAGGTCCGGTTGGAGAGCAGCTCCCGCATCTCTTTCAGGACGTCGTCTTTCTGCGGGCGCAGGGCGTCCGGTTGCGGCGCGCGGCTCTGGATCGTGTCCCACTTGGTGAACAGGCCGGCGAGCTTCGTATCCATGGCCTGCTGGCGCTGATCAAGATGCCCGCGGTCCGCGAGCAGTTTGGTCCGGTGCTGGGCCGTCTCGTTCGCATCGCGGGCGGAGGACGCGGACCGGAAGGCTTCCAGATCCTCATGGAGTTCCAGGATTTCCTCGAACAGGTCAGCCGGAGGGGAGTTGCGGATGTCCTTGGCCGATCCCGCCTCCAGCTTCAGAAGATATTCCGCCCGTTGGATCGGATCTTTCAGCGTGTGATAGGCCGTGTTGAGCAGGGCCGAATTGCCCAGGCTGATCTGCTGTTCCGTGTCCGTCTTGCGCTGGAAGAAATCCGGGTGGAAGGCGCGGCTGAGATCATAGTACTTGGCTTCCAGCGAGGCGGTGTCGATCCTAAGCAGGCGCGGCAGGCCCAGACAGGTGAAATAGTCCATCTCCTTCGAGAGGGGCTGTACCTTGACGCACTGGCCGCAGTAATACTCGCCCGTGACCTCGGACTGGCAATGCCAGCACATGCTCCGGGCCATCTGGAGTTCGGTGCGCTTATTGGCGGTGTTGTGTTCGTGGTCCATGGTCCCTCACAACAGGATGTTGAAAAGGGCCGTCAGCGTCGTTCTCGGTCGCCTGTCTCCTTGCGACGTACCCTCACCGCGTACGTCTCAGTCGCCACGCTCCCTGCGGCCTTGCTGAACGGCCTTTTTGAACATCCTGGCTGATTTGGAATAAGGCTCGACGACGGGCATGTCTGTTTTCAAGGACATGCCTGCCAGTGGAACTTAGGCCGAAAAGGATTCTCCGCAGCCGCAGGTCTTCTCAGCGTTCGGGTTGACGAACTTGAACGAGCCGCTCATCAGGTCCTTCTGGAAGTCGAGCTGAGTGCCTTGCAGGTAGATGGCGCTCTTGGCGTCCATGATCACCTTTACGCCGTCGAACTCGTACACGGTGTCGTACTGGCCGATCTTCTCGTCGAAGTTGATCGTGTAGCTCAGCCCCGAGCAGCCGCCGCCCTTGACGCCCACGCGCAGGCCGCCCTCAGTCAGGCCCTGCACGTTGATCAGGCGCTTGACTTCTTTCAGCGCCGCGTCGCTCAGCGTGATGGCCGGTGTTGCGGGTGTCGTGTTTGGTGTCTCCATCGAGGATTCCTTACTTGGTTTCCGTCTCGGCCTTCTTTTTATAGTCGGCCAGTGCCGCCTTGATCGCATCCTCGGCCAGCACCGAGCAGTGGATTTTGACCGGTGGCAGGTTCAGTTCCTGCACGATGTCGGTGTTCTTGATGGTCTGGGCTTCGTCGATCGTCTTGCCCTTGAGCCATTCCGTGGCCAGGCTCGAGCTGGCGATCGCGGAGCCGCAGCCGAAGGTCTTGAACTTGGCGTCCACGATCTTGTCGCCCTCGACCCTGATCTGCAGCTTCATCACGTCGCCGCACTCCGGTGCTCCGACCATGCCGGTGCCGACGCCCTTCTCGTCCTTCTTGAAGCTCCCCACGTTCCGGGGGTTGTTGTAGTGGTCAACGACTTTTTCACTGTAGGCCATGAGTTACCCCTCCAGTTTAAAATTCAAAATTTTAAATTTTGCATTGCGGTCAGTGGGCCGCCCATTGAACCGATTTCAGGTCAATGCCTTCCTTCGCCATCTCGTAGAGCGGGGACATTTCCCGCAGCTTGGTCACAATTTCGATCATGCGCTTAATCGTATAGTCCACCTGCTCGTTCGTATTGAACCGTCCCAGCCCGAACCGGATGGACGAGTGGGCCAGATCCGACCCGACGCCCAACGCCCGCAGTACGTAGGAGGGTTCCAGGGTGGCCGAGGTGCAGGCCGAGCCGGACGACAGGGCGATTTCCTTCAACCCCATCAGCAGCGACTCGCCCTCGACGTAGGCGAAGGAGATATTCAGATTGTGCGGCAGCCGCTGGGTCGGGTGTCCGTTAAGGTACGTCTCCTCCAGCGCCTTCATGATGCCGGTCTGCAGGCGGTCCCGCATGGCCGCCAGTTTCCGCCCTTCGGCTTCCATTTCCTGCTCGCAGAGCTCGCAGGCCTTGCCGAAGCCCACGATCAGCGGTACTACCAGGGTGCCGGAGCGCATCCCGCGCTCGTGGCCGCCACCGTCCATCTGAGAGGCGATCCGGACGCGCGGGGCTTTCTTGCGCACGTACAGGGCGCCGACGCCCTTCGGCCCGTACATCTTATGGCCGGTGAACGACATGAGGTCGATGCCCATTTCCTGCACGTTCACTGGAATCTTGCCCACGCCTTGTGTGGCATCGCAATGGAACAGGATGCCCTTCTCCTTGGCGATCTTGCCGATCTCCTTGACGGGGTTGATCGTCCCGATCTCGTTGTTGGCCAGCATGATCGAGATCAGCACGGTCTTGTCCGTGATTGCTTTCCGCACGTCTTCCGGGTTGACCATGCCGTGTTTATCCACCGAAAGGTATGTCACCGTCGCCTTACCCTTGGTCTCCAGCGCCTTGGCGGTGTCCAGCACGGCGCGATGTTCGGTCGCGGACGTGATGATGTGGTTGCCCTTCTCGTGATACATCTCGATCACGCCCTTGAGCGCCAGGTTGTCGGATTCCGTCGCGCCGCTGGTGAACACGATTTCCTTCGAGTCGGCGTGAATCAGCTTCGCGATCTGCTTGCGGGCGGTCTCCACGGCCTCCTCGGCTTCCCAGCCGAAGGCGTGATTGCGGCTCGCCGCGTTGCCGAACTTTTCGACGAAGTAGGGCAGCATCGCCTCCAGGACCCGCGGGTCCATGGGGGTGGTGGAATGATTATCCAGGAAAATCGGCAGTTTCATCGAGACACTCCTTCTCCGGCACCGGCCGTCGAGAGCGATTGCACGGTGATCAGCGGCGTGCCGCCCATCATGTCGGCCACGGTCATGCTGTTCAATAATTGATAAATGCTGTCTTGCACCTTCAAGAGAGGCGTTCTGATGTTGCAATGCGTGAAGCAGGAGCACTGGTCCGCTTTATCTTCCTGCTCCTGTTGGCAATCGGTGATGCCGAGCGGACCCTCGATGGCTTCCAGCACCTGCGCAATCGTGATCTCGCGGGCGTTGCGCGCCAGCAGGTACCCGCCCTTGGGGCCGTTCTGGCTTTCAACGATACCCTGTCGGGCCAGCGTCTGGAGCACCTTCGCCAGGAGTTCGACCGGGATGTGGTGCTCCTCTGCGATCTCCTTCGTATTGACCACGCGGGCTTTCTGTAGATCGCCGAACTGCACCGAAGCGATGTACTGCACCGCCATCAGGCCGTAATCCGCTTTCTTTGAGAACTTCAACACACAGATCCCTCCGACCATATTTATCGGAGACTCTTTTAATCTCCGACCATTTCAGTCGCACTCATAATATAATCACAGTATTAGAACTGTCAACTGATAATTAAACTTGCAAATACAACGAGTTAACGGAATAAATAAGAGATGAAAAAATAACTGACGCTGTGTTATGGTGAGACGCTTTGGATAGAAATTGAGGCAGCGGAGAAAGGTCTGAGAGCAAATTATGGGCGGAACCAACCCCTACATTGAGAAAGCGGACTATGAGCGGCCGACCAAGCCCTTTACGGTCACGTTCATCTTCCCGGACAAGACGGAGAAGAAAGTCCAGGTGGATCCGGATAAAATCCCGTACGGCGAGACAGGCCAGCCGGGCAGCATCCTCGATATTGCGATGGGGAACGGCCTGGAGCTGGAGCATGTCTGCGGCGGTGTCTGCGCCTGCTCGACCTGCCACGTGATGGTGAAACAGGGCCTGGAAACCTGCAGCGAGGGCACAGACGACGAGTTCGACCAGCTCGAGCAGGCACCGGTCACCACGCTGCAGTCGCGGTTGGGTTGCCAGTGCGTGCCGAATGGAACCAAGGATGTTGTCGTTGAGATTCCAGCCGTGAGCATCAACCTGGTCAAGGAAGGCCATGGACTTTGAATTTTGTGATTTGATGATTTGTTGATTGTGGGATTGCTAGGACAATTCCTCAAATCACCAGATCGCCAAATAACGAAATCACTAAATCGCGGCTCCGCCGCGCCTCCCTATACATCCCTGAAAACGCGTGCTATAGATACCGCCCATGTTTCGTGACTCGGATGCCGTAAACGCAGGGCGTGGCGCGGGCAAAAGTGAGCCGTCGGGCAAGGTCCGCGTGCGGTTCGCGCCCAGCCCGACCGGCTATCTTCACATCGGCGGCGTGCGCACGGCCCTCTTCAACTGGCTCTTCGCGCGGCGCCACCAGGGCACGTTCATCCTGCGCATCGAGGACACGGATCAGGAACGGTCCACCGACGAAGCGATTCAGGCCATTCTCGACGGCATGCGATGGGTCGGGCTGGATTGGGACGAAGGGCCCTTCCGCCAGACCGAACGTATGGACCTCTACCGCCGACATGCCACGCAACTGTTCGAGCAGGGCAAAGCCTATTGGTGCGTCTGCGCGCCGGACGAGTTGGAAACCCGGCGGAAAGAGGCGCTGGCCAAAGGACTCACGCAGAAGTACGACGGCCGCTGCCGCGCCAAGGGCATTACCAAGCCCACCAGCGAAGCGGCATTGCGATTCAAGGCGCCGCAGGAAGGCGAGATCGTCGTTGACGATCTGGTCAAGGGCAAGGTCGTCTTCGACAACGCAGTCCTGGACGACCTGATCATTCTTCGCTCCAACGGCTACCCAACCTACAATTTTTCTGTTGTGGTGGACGACGCGCTCATGGGCATCACGCACGTCATCCGCGGCGACGATCATCTTACAAACACGCCGCGGCAGATTCCGATATTCCGGGCGCTGGGTTTTGCCGTGCCGAAGTTCGGGCACCTGTCGATGATCCTCGGAGCCGATAAAGCCCGGCTCTCCAAGCGGCATGGGGCCACCTCCGTGCTGGCCTACCGCGACATGGGCTATCTGCCGGAGGCCGTGGTCAATTATCTGGTGCGGCTCGGCTGGTCGCACGGCGACCAGGAACTGTTCACGCGCCAGGAACTGATCGAGAAGTTCGATTTCAAACACGTGCAATCGTCCTCGGCGGTGTTCAACCAGGAAAAAATGGTCTGGGTCAACGAGCAGTACATCAAGCAGGGCGAGCCGGCCCATGTAGCCCGGCTTCTGATTCCCTTCCTGGAACAAGCCGGATTGAAGGAAGCCGCGAAGGCTGCCTCGCCAGATTGGCTGGCCAAGCTGGTCGTCATGGTGCGGGAGCGGACGAAGACACTGGTGGAAATGGTCACGTGGGTGACGCCGTACTTCGGGCAGGATGTGGCCATGGATGAGGCGTCGGCGAAGAAATTCCTCACGTCTGCCATGGAGCCGGCGCTGGGCAAACTCGTCGCGCGATTTGAAGCGGAGCCGGCGTTTCACAAGGAGCAATGGGAAACGATCTTCAAGCAAGTCGTGGAAGAACAGGGCATGAAGATGGGCCAGCTTGCCCAGCCGGTCCGCGTGGCCCTCACCGGCCGCACAGCCAGCCCCGGCCTCTTCGAAGTGATGGACGTGCTGGGTCGCGATCGCACGCTGATTCGGCTCAAAAAAGGGATCGAGCGGGCGAAGACGCCGGCTTGACGGTACCGGTCCCTTAATATTAAGCTGCAAACAGGTTGGGGGATCGTCTAGCGGTAGGACGTCAGCCTCTGGAGCTGACTACCTAGGTTCGATTCCTAGTCCCCCAGCCAACTTTTCTTGTCATTCGCCGATCCTCATTATACAGTAGCGTATCTTCATGGCTTGGTGCCGGTCGTGCTGGGGGATCGTCTAGTGGTAGGACGTCGGTCTTTGGAGCCGGCTACCTAGGTTCGAATCCTAGTCCCCCAGCCACCGCGGTGCTTCCCGCTCCGTTGCTTTCGCTACATTGCTGTAAGGTCAGGAAGTCCAGCGCGACTCATGGTGTGAAGGGGTACGTCCGATGGACGTCCGGACTCGTAGATCGCTGCAGGGAGGATTCGACTCATGAATGCCATACGATCGCTGTACATGTTTCTGATCGTTCTACTGGTTGCGGCAACGGGGAGCGCCGGTCATGCGGCCGAACAGGCGAAGGCTGTCTTTGCCGGAGGCTGTTTCTGGTGCATGGAGGAAGTGTTCGAAAAAGTTGAAGGCGTCGTCTCGGTCACATCCGGTTACATGGGCGGTCAGAAAACAAACCCGACTTACGAGGAAGTATCAGCCGGCGGCACGGGCCATGCCGAATCGGTGGAAGTCGTCTACGACCCGGCCAAAGTCAGCTACCAGAAACTGTTGGACCATTTCTGGAAAAACGTGGACCCGCTCACGCCGAATGCGCAGTTCTGCGATCACGGCACGCAGTATCGCGCCGCGATTTTCTACGGCAACGACGAGGAGAAGCGGCAGGCCGAGGCGTCCAGGCAGGCAGTCGAACAATCCAAGCGTTTCACGGAGCCGATTGTGACCCAGATTATGATGGCGGCCAGGTTCTACGCCGCTGAGGAGTACCATCAGGACTTCTATAAAAAGAATCCCGCCAGGTACAAGTTCTATAAATATACGTGCGGCCGCGCCCAGCGGCTGGAGCAGCTGTGGGGAAAATCCTAGGGTACAGTCAATCGGTGCCAGGAACCTTGTTGCCGCACTCGGTCCTGTTTATCTGCACGGGCAACGTCTTTCGCAGCGTGACGGCGGAGTATGCACTGAAAGCCAGGCTGGGGCCGGAGCTGCGGCTCATCGTCGGCTCCGCCGGCATCGAAGCCAAGCCGCAATCGCTGCATCCGATGATCGTCGAATATCTGCGCGCCAAAGGCGCCGATCCGTCGGCGCACGTGCAGAGAAAACTGACACGGGAGTTGTTGGAGAGTGTGGACCTCGCCGTCGCGATGGGGTTCGACCACCGGGACTTCGTCCGTCAACACTTCGGGCTGGAGGTTCCGCTGTTCAATCAGGTGTGCTTTGAGAGAGAGGAGCCGGTGCTGGATGTTCACGAGGCGATGCCGGACTGGCAGTCGAACATGAACGCGGCCCGTACCTATGTCCAGTCGGTCGTGGATCACATTTGGGACGCCACGCCCGTCCTGCTTGCGCGCCTGCCTGATTACCGGCTGTGAGCAGCTAGCTTTCCTGCCGGGCCTTCTCGATCTTGGCCCAGGTGTCGCGCAATGACACGGTGCGGTTGAAGGTGAGCAGGCCCTTGGCCGTATCCGGATCCACGCAAAAATAACCCTGCCGCTCGAACTGATAGCGCCCGCCGATCTTTCCTTTCAGCAGACTCGGCTCGACTTTGCAGCCGGTCAACCGTTCCAGCGAGTGCGGGTTGAGATCGAGCGTCCAATCGCGGTCCGCGGGAATTTTTGACAGGTCCGTCTTGAGAAGCGGCTCGTACAGCCGGACTTCCGCGTCGAGCGCATGCTTCGCCGAGACCCAGTGGATCGTCGCCTTGACCTTGCGGCCGGCCTGCGGGCCGCCGCTGCGCGTTTCCGGATCGTAGGTGCAGTGCACTTCGATGATCGCGCCTGTGTGAGGGTCCTTGACCACGCTGTCGCATTTCACAATGTAGGCGTAGCGGAGCCGGACTTCCTTGCCGGGTGAGAGGCGGAAATACTTCGGCGGCGGGACTTCGCGAAAATCCTCCTGCTCGATATAGACCGTGCGGGAAAAGGGCACTTTCCTGCTTCCGGCACCCGGATCTTCCGGATTATTGACGGCGTCCAATTCCTCGGCCTGCCCCTCCGGGTAGTTCTCGATGACGACCTTCAGCGGTTTGAGCACGCCCATGACGCGCGCCGCGCGCTTGTTGAGATCTTCCCGGATGAAATGTTCCAGCAGGGCCATTTCAATCGTCGCATCCCGCTTGGCCACGCCGATCGCCTCGCAGAAGGCGCGGATCGCTTCCGGCGTAAAACCCCGCCGTCGCAGGCCCTTGATCGTCGGCAGGCGCGGATCGTCCCAGCCGCTGACCAGTTTCTTTTCGACCAGTTCGAGCAGCTTCCGCTTGCTCATGACCGTGTTCGTGAGATTGAGCCGGGCGAACTCGATCTGCTGCGGGCGATGCGGCGTCCCAGCCTGTTCCACCACCCAGTCGTAGAGCGGCCGGTGGTCCTCGAACTCCAGCGTGCAGATCGAATGGGTGATCCCTTCAAGCGCGTCCGACAGGGGATGGGCATAATCGTAAGACGGGTAGAGACACCAGGCGTCGCCCGTTCGATAGTGCGTGGACTTCCGAATGCGATAGAGGACCGGATCGCGCAGGTTGATGTTGGGCGAGGCCATGTCGATTTTGGCGCGCAGGACATGGGTGCCGTCCGCAAACTCGCCGGCCTTCATGCGCCGGAAGAGATCCAGGTTCTCATCGCTCGATCGGTTCCGATGCGGACTATCCGTCCCCGGTTCCGTCAAGGTCCCGCGCCGCCGACGGATGTCATCGGCGGAGGAACTGTCCACGTAGGCCTTGCCATTTTGAATGAGCGTGACAGCGTAGTCGTACAGTTGCTCGAAGTAATCCGAGGCGAAGAATTTGTTCTCTTTCCAGTCGAAGCCCAGCCAGCGCACGTCGTCCTGGATGGCCTGGACGTATTCCGGGTCTTCCGTTTCGGGATTCGTGTCGTCGAACCGCAGGTGGCAGGTGCCGCGGTGTTCGATCGCGAGACCGAAATTCAGGCAGATGGATTTGGCATGCCCGATGTGGAGATAGCCGTTGGGCTCCGGAGGAAACCGCGTGACGACATGGGAGCGTTTCCCCGACGCGAGGTCCTGCGCGACGATGTCGCGAATAAAATTGGATGGCGCGGATGGCTCGGGCGTCGTCATATCGAGGGGAATCTATCACAGACAGGGAGCAGGGAGAAACAGTCGGAGAAAACAGCAAGCCTTACTTTGAAAACGTGATGACCCTATGCTACAGTTCGTCCCGCTTCATCGAGGATCGTTTGGCTGGTGATTGCACAGCAGGTCCCATCGTCTAGCCTGGCCTAGGACGGAGCCCTCTCAAGGCTCAGACACGGGTTCAAATCCCGTTGGGACCACCACACCTTCCCTTGATCTTTCGGGGCGTTGGCGACTTTCCTCTCGCGAGTCGCTTCATCGGGCGGTCGTCCATAGGACAATCCATAGGACAAAAGCGCGGTTTGAAGGAGGGTCACGGCCTGCCGAAGCTGTTGATTCCAACCGTAGCCGCCGTGGGAATAGCGGGCCGTCATGGTTTCGCTTCCCATCGAGTCTCCGGCCGCCCCACGCAGCCGATGGCCGAGCAGGGCGGCGCGCACTTCGAGCGGGACGCCGAGATTCTGCAACCAGGTAGTAAAGGTGTGGCGCAGGTCATGGAAATGGAGATCCTGTATCTTGGCCTCCACGCGCATTCGTCTCCAGAATGTCCCAAACGCGCCGGCATTCCATCGCCTGAAGATTCTCCCGTCCACGTGGGCGATCTCGCTTCTGAGGGCCTCGTAGGCGGCGTGATTAAGGGGAATTTCACGTGGTGTCTGCTTCAGCCGGCTCCGTGAGGGGGGCAGGATCAACCACCAGCCATCATCT
>SHZW01000026.1 GCA_009692155.1 Nitrospiraceae bacterium | reverse complement strand
GAGGGTATGCATGCGGAGAGGTGCGAGAGTGGCCGAATCGACATGCTTGGAAAGCATGCGTCGGGGTAACTCGACCGTGGGTTCGAATCCCACCCTCTCCGCCATACTCACAGTTGCTTGATGGTCTGTCGTGGAGCAACGGGAATCGAGATAGCCACTCCTAGAGGGTGGGATTCGAAGAGGGGGTTCGCGGGGGAGAGGCTCCCCCGCGTGGGGAGACACGAGGGGGCTGGCTCCATCTGTGGGAGCGTGAGTTGCGAGCGCGACTTCGAATGCCCACTCTCTCCGCCATACCAGAGACAGTCATAAAGTCGGAATCAAGACTTTATAGACTTTTGGACGTTCGGACTTTTCGACTCAACGATAAGGGGCCGGGCCCTGTGCAACCAAACCCTGTGAACCCCGCCAGATCCGGAAGGAAGCAACGGTAAGCGGGCAGTTCGGTGTGCCGCAGGATCACCTGGCCCCACAAAAACAGAAGGGCACGAGGTTCGGGGTTCGAGGCACGAGATTATCTTTCCGGAGATTCCGAACCTAGCACCTCGAACCTCGCACCAGGCATCTGAATCCATGGACTACCAGGTTTCTGCCAGAAAATACCGGCCGGCTGCCTTCCGAGACGTGATCGGCCAGCCCCACGTCGTTCAGACCCTCTCGAACGCCATTGCCAGCAAGCGAATCGCGCACGCCTTTCTGTTCTCCGGCACGCGCGGCGTCGGCAAGACGACGATGGCCCGCATCCTTGCCAAGGCGCTGAATTGCGAACAGGGTCCCACCGCCACGCCCTGCGACACCTGCGTCAATTGCCGGGAGATCGCGCAAGGCAACTCGGTGGACGTGATCGAGATCGACGGCGCCTCCAACACCGGCGTCGACGACGTGCGTGAGATTCGTGAGAATGTGAAGTTCGCACCGTTTCACGGCCACTATCGCATCTATATCATCGACGAAGTCCACATGCTCTCGACGTCCGCCTTCAACGCCTTGCTGAAGACGCTGGAGGAACCGCCGGCCCATGTCGTGTTCATCTTCGCCACGACGGAAATCCATCAAATCCCGGCCACGATTCTTTCGCGCTGCCAGCATTACAACTTCCGGCGGATTCCGCACGCCGAGATCGTCCAGCGCCTGCTCTTCGTGACACAGCAGGACGGCCTCACCGTGGAAGACCGCAGCCTGTCGTCCATCGCGCGGGCTAGCGACGGCAGCATGCGGGACGCGCTGAGCATTCTGGACCAGGTTGTGGCCTTCGCCGGCAAGTCCGTCAAGCATGGTGACCTTGAGACTCTGCTGGGCACCATACCGCAGGAGCACGTCCGCGCGATGATCGCCGCCATCATCGCAAAAGACGGTCCGGCCGCCGTGGGCGTGATCGCGCAGTTATTGGATCAAGGGCACGACTTCCGTGCCTATTGCGCCGACCTGGTTGAATACGCCCGCCACATGCTGGTCGCCGCCGTTGTGCCTGCCGCGCAGGACCTCCGGAGCCTCATCGAAGCGCCCGAGGAAGACGTGCGGCAGATCGTCGCGGACGCCAAGGCCTTCACGATCGAGCAGGCGCACGAGTTGTTCCGGATTCTTTCGCAGGCCGAGGATGCGCTGCGCCTCAGCGCGCACCCGCGCTTCGTCCTGGAGTCCGCAGCCATCCGCGCCGCGCGGCTGCTCGCTTCCGGCACATCGGCTCCCACGGCTCCGGCCGTGGCACACCCGGCACCGCCGCGTCAGGCGACGGCACCTGCCGCCCCCGCCGCGCCTGGCCGCCCGTCATCCAGTTACAGCCAGGCAACTCCGGCCAAATCCATGGCACAGACTCGACCCGCACCGTCAGCGACGGCGCCGCGCGCACCGGTCATATCCCCGAAACCGGCGCCGCCTACGTTACCCGCACAGCCGGCCAGCACAAAACCGGCGCAAGCCGTGCCGCCACCAGCGCCGCCGCCCCTCCAACTCAACTGGGAGCGGGTGGTGGAGCATGTCTCAGGCAGGCACCCGAACGTCGGAGTGTTCCTGGAAATGGGGACACTGCTCGGCATCGAGGGCAACCAATTGACGATCGGATACCCGTCAAATGCATCGGTGGCGCGCGGCATGATAGAGAAACCCGACAACCAGCAGTTGATCACATCTCTCTGCGCCGAGCTGGCCGGCCGGCCCGTACGGCTCAAAATCGTCGAGCTTGCGGACGGACAGACAGCCGCTCCGTCACCGGCACAGGCCCGCGCCGCAAAAGCCCGCTCCCAAAAAGACGCGCTGCTCGAACAGACGCGCGCGCACCCGCTCGTCAAGCAAACACGGGACGTGTTCGGAAGCGACCTCGTGGATGTCCGGCAGGCCGCACCCCGCAAGAAGACCGCGTCATGAGCAAGAATCCGTTCGGCAACATGGGAAACATCATGCGGCAGGCCCAGGCGATGCAGGACCAGCTTGCCAAAGTACAGGAACAAGCGGCAACCAAAGTTGCTGAAGGTTCGGCCGGGGGCGGCATGGTGACGGTCAAGGCCGACGGCGCGATGGAAATTGTTTCGGTCACCATCCATCCCGACGTCCTGAAATCAGGCGAGCGCGACCTCCTGCAGGAGATGATCGCCGTGGCCACCAACGACGCGCTGCGCAAAGCCAAGGATCTCATGGCCGGTGAGATGAAAGCCATTACCGGCGGGATGAAAATCCCTGGACTCTCTTAAACGCTGAAGTAGGAACGATGAACGCTGAAGTGGTGATGCAGAAGAATGAACGCGAAATACTCATCGTTGAAAGAAATGACTCTCCCTATGCCTCGCCTAGCTCACCGTTCATAGTTCCTCGTTCGTCGTTGGTAGATCATGGGCATTGACAACCAGGGGTTGCTTGCGCAACTGATCCGGGAACTGGTCCGGTTGCCGGGTATCGGTCACAAAACGGCGCAGCGCCTCGCCTTCCATATCTTAAAAACCGACAAGGATGACTCGATGCGGCTGGCCGACGCGATTCGCGCCGTGAAAGATGGCCTGACGTTCTGCCGCCAGTGCCATAACATCGCCGAGGGCGAGTTGTGCGAGTTCTGCCGGGATCCCAAGCGTGACCGCACCAAGATTCTAGTTGTCGAAGAGCCCAGCACGCTCTATGCCATCGAGCGCACCGGCGGCTATCGCGGCCTGTATCACGTGCTGCTCGGAGCCCTGTCGCCGCTGGATGGTGTCGGCCCCGCGGACATCCGCGCGCAGGATCTGGCGGACCGTCTCAAGGACAGCGGCGTCGAAGAGGTGATCCTCGCCACCAACCCCACGATCGAAGGCGAAGCCACGGCCATCTATCTGACCAGGCTGCTCAAACCGCACGGCGTCCGCGTCTCGCGCATCGCCTACGGGATTCCGGTCGGCGTGGATATCGAGTATGCGGACGAAGTGACGCTTATCAAATCCCTGGAAGGCCGGCGGGACCTCTAAAAAACATTGAACGATGAACTATGAATGATGAAGTGGCTCGGAAGTCGAAGTTCATCATCTTTCGTTCATCGTTCCTACTTCATACTTCTGCGTTTCCCGCTTCTATTGACCAACCCGGGTCATGTTGTTATAGTTTTTGCCGATGAGTCCACGCGCACAGGGATCAGCGCAGACCGTGTCCCCACCTTCGCGTCCGGCGAAACGGGCTTCTTCGAAAAAGAAACAGCCCTACGCCGGCGAGCCGAAGTACGCGTCTATTTTTCATGCGTTGCAGCGGCAGCGGGCCGGCTTGATCCAGGGCGCCGAGGCGGTCGTGGAGCAACGGGCGGGCCTCGCCACATTCCCCGACATGAACGATCAGGCCACGGCGGAGGCGGATCAGAACTTTGCGTTACGGATCAAAGACCGGGAACGGAAGCTGATCAAGAAGATCGACGAAGCCCTCGATCGCCTGGCCACGCGGACCTACGGCATTTGCGAAGGCTGCGGGAAGGAAATCCCGCTCAAGCGTCTCAAGGCCCGGCCGGTTACGACCTTCTGCATCGAGTGCAAAACGCAGCAGGAACAGGAAGAACATTCCAGGGGATAATCGCCCGGGCAGGCGTCATCGCTTACCGCTTCTTCAAGTACTGCACACGCTCCTGCGCCTTGGCCACCCGTGACTGCTCTTCTTCGATGCCTTCAACCAACGCCAGATAGGTTTCATACTCCGCGATGGCCCGTTTGACATTCACCTGCTCGTACGCCTCCGCCAGGTTGAACCGCGCGACCGTATAGTTCGGTCGCAACGCCACCGCCCGTTCGAAGGTCGCCACCGCCTGCTCGTGATCGCCCAGCTTGGCGTAGACGGAACCGAGGCTATTGAGAAACTCCGCCGTGTTGGGACGAATGGCAAGGGCCTTCAGAATGGCCTGTTTGGCCGGTTCGAGTTTGCCGCTCCGTTCCAGTGCCAGCCCGAGCTTATGGTAGGCTTCGGCCTGCCAGACTTTATCCGAAAATCCCACCGCAATGGCTTTCCCGTAGGCGTCCGCCGCGCGGATGTCGTCTTTCGCACCGCACGAGCCGAAGTGCGCCGTTTCTCCACGCGCGAACTGCTGAAGCGCTGCGAATGCCTCCCGGTCCGTCGAGCCCTTGCCAGACGGCTTGGAACCTCCCTGCGTCTTGCCGCCTCGCTCGATCCGCGAGAGAAATTCCGCACGGTACGGCGAGAGCAGCTTGGCGTAGGGATCGACCGAAAAGGAGGCGGCCAGGAGGGTCAGCGGGTCGCCGTTCAAGACCAGGTAGCGGACCGTGCTGGTCGCATCACCGGTCTCATAGAGTGTACTGGGATCGAGGCTCTCCCGCGCGGAGACCTGCGCAATGTTCAGATAAAACTCCAGCGAGGGCTTGAGTTGGCTCAGGGTCTCGCGCAGAACCGGGTAGGGCTTGAGGCTCACGCCGGACGGAAAGACGAACAGCAGGCCGACCAGTTGGTCGTCCTGATCGAAAAACAGCGATTCTTCCGAGCCGGTTGCGCTGCGATCAGCCGGAATCCGCAGTTCCTCGCCCGTGCCCCAGACCTCGCGGCGGACGGGCATCCCTGCCAGGCGTCCGAGCACCGACGCTTTGCGATCGCACAATTTCGCTGACTTGAGCAACCCCAAATCGCTGGCCGACGGCGGGAATTTCGACGGCGCCGGAGTTTCACAAGCCGACACCAGCCATGCAGCCAGAAGCAGCGAGCACGCGGCTGCCGTTCTGACTGCGCCGATCTTTTGTCCGTCTGGAGCAAACATAGACATCGGAAGGTGATTCTACAAAAAACAGAACAGCGGCGGGAAGGGGCTCCTTCCTGCCGCTGCGTAAAAGAATGCTCGCGGGGACGCGGTTAGTCGTCGAACCGGTTCCACTTCTGGAACTGCGAACTGACGAACTCGTCCTCGCTGGTATAGCCGAACAGATACGGGAACGCGGAGGCCAGCGCATAGATCGGCCGGTTGATGGCGTAATCCAGAACACCCCCGGCCGGATGCAACGCATACGCCGCATACCGCCACACACTATCCTCCACCGGCGCCTGCGCTCTGGGATTGGAATAGACCTGTGCCGTCGCGTCCAGGGCCGAATACATCCCACCGCCCTGCGCCAGCTTGATTGAACCCTCTCGCTGTGTCGAGCAGCCGGCCGCCAGGATCACCATCAGCGCCACGAGTCCGACGAGTTGCATGCTTTTCATAGATCACCTTTTTTTGCTGGATACTGCTTTGCGTGACGAAACCGAGTCTAACGTGGGCGGTGCATTCTGTCCAGAGAAACGGCGTTTTCCTGCAGATCGGCTGTTGGCACGCATTGATCTGCGGGGGGTGCCATGTTAGACTTTCGCCACGTGGGCGATTAGCTCAGCTGGAAGAGCGCTCCCCTCACACGGGAGAGGTCACTGGATCAAGACCAGTATCGCCCACCATACCGCACTTCGTGTGAGCCGTCGGCTCTTCATCGCTTTATCGTAATTGGCGCCGACGGAGAAACCCTCAA
>SHZW01000010.1 GCA_009692155.1 Nitrospiraceae bacterium | reverse complement strand
GCCCATGCCTGAACTGATCGACCCGCGCGACCTCACCTCGCTCAAAGCGCTGGTAACCTCCTACAAGATGGAATCCGCCGCGCTGCTGAGCCTGCTGGCGCGCAAGGGATGGCTCTCGAAGAGCGAGGGCGAGGAGCTGATGCGCGAGCGGCTCCGGGTCTTTCTGGGATCACAGACCGGCGCAAAAGCCTAGCAAGGACGTCATGACCGAACCACGCCAAGAGAGCCTCGACAAGATGTGGAAGTACGTGAAGGGCTTTGCCGAGAAGAGCGGCACGACCATGCATCCCAACCAGGCCGTGACCGAAGCCGTCGTGAAGGGTCTGGCTGCCAACGTGGATGAATTGGGCAAGCCGCTCTGCCCGTGCAATTTCTATAAGGATAAAAAAGAAGAAGCGAAGCTGCGCCGATGGATCTGCGCCTGCGACGAAATGCAGATCTACAAATACTGCCACTGCCTCCTGTTCGTACGGGAAGACGGCATGCCGATCACGGAATATTTACCGGAAAACCACGAAGGCCGGCAGACCTATGGATTGATCATCGATCCCACGCCCGACAAGGGCCGCGCGCTGAAGCATCGGGCGACGCCGCAGGCCGAACCGGACGATTCACCCACTCCTTAACAACGACACGCGCGAAGGAGGCGAGCTTGTGGCATGGCCTCCTCCCGTGCTCGCAGAAGGCGCACGATCAGAATGTGCGCCTTCTGCGAGCACGAAGGGAGACCGGGCTGTCAGCTCGTTTCCTCCGTCCGTGAGCAATCAACGCTTCATGCCGACGCCGGAGCAGTTCGCCCTTCGTCAGCCGCTGTCCTGTTGTGAGGAAGAGAGCCGGAGGAAACTAGAAAATCGCTTTGACGAGTTCGGCGATGGATCGCTGCATGTCCGGATCATCCGTGATCGGCCGCGCCACGGCGGCCTCGCAGGCGCGCGCCGGCAGGATGCCCTTGCCGATCAACTGCCCGGCATAGATCAACAGCCGCGTACTCACGCCTTCTTCCAGGCCGTGATTGCGGAGATTCCGCACTTTTTCACCGAGCTTCACCAGCTTCTGTGCCGTTTCCTTGTTCACGCCCGCTTCCTTCTCGATCACCTGCATCTCAATCGCCGGCGGCGGGTAGGTGAACTCGATCGCCATGAACCGCTGCTTGGTGCTCTGTTTGAGATCCTTGAGCACGCTCTGGTAGCCGGGGTTGTAGGAAATGACGAGCATGAAGTCATCCACCGCCTCGACAACCTGTCCTTTCTTTTCGATCGGCAGCATGCGCCGGTCGTCGCTCAACGGATGGATGATGACGGTGGTGTCCTTGCGCGCCTCCACCACTTCGTCGAGATAGACGAGCGCGCCGTGCTTCACGCCCAGCGTGAGCGGGCCATCCACCCAGACGGTCTCGTTTCCCTTTAACAGGTAGCGGCCCACGAGATCGGAGGCGGTCAGGTCTTCGTGGCAGGCGACGGTGATCAGCGGGCGGCCCAGCTTCCAGGCCATGTACTGGACAAAGCGCGTCTTGCCGCAGCCGGTCGGCCCCTTGAGCATGACCGGCATCTTGCTTTTGGACGCGATCGTGAAGAGGCCGATCTCGCCGCCCGTTTCGGCATAGTACGGTTCCTGCCGGACGCGGTACCGGTCAATGTCCAGTTCGTGACCCTTGGATGTCTTATCGTGCTTGGACGCCATCCGTTTTGTGCTCACCGTGCGGGAATTATAAGCCGTGCCTTTCTCCAGCACAACTGATTCAGGATTCTGTCACGATATAACTCGGCACCATCCGGATCGGATGGTGCGCGCGCTTGGACTGCGCCAGGCTCGACAAGCCCGAATCGTCCATCGTATTAATGAACGCATAGCCTCGTCCAGCCGCTTCTCGGTAGCATTCGCGGAAGATGAACGAAGCCAATCCATGGACCGTCCGGTCCGCCACTTCCAACAAGACGCAAAACACGGCAGACGATCGCTCATAGCCTAAGGTGTAGGCGCGAACCTTTTCATCCACCCGAACCACATGACCGACCAGCCCCAGCTCGCGGTGATACGTGAGGGCTTCCCTGTGCGCGGCCTCGGAATCCGCAAGCATATGCCGGCCGGTCTCCTCCAGTCCGGCCGCCTGTTTCTGTGACGACCATTCACGGAAAAGCGCTAGGCACGCGTCCCGATCCGAGTCCCGATAGGGCTCGAACGAAGACCGGTATTCACGCTCAAAGCGATTGCAGGCTGCCCGTTGGGATTTATAGTTGTCGCCAGCAAGTGCGACGAGATCAGCCGTCCGATACAGATAGTCCGGATCTTTTGGCTTCACCTCATACCCCGCCGCCTCGAATCCCGCCTTCCATTCCTCCGGCACATTCTCGATCCGGCTGACAGCAGAACCCCTATTGGTTTCGCGCATCCGCGCGAAGCAGACAGCAAGAGCGTCGCGCGTGAAGCGTGAAGCGTGAAGCGCAAGAGGGGGAAGAGGCATGAACAGGCCATCAGCGTACTCGGCAAAGAAACAGACGCACCCGTCAATCTCTGCCCACGAGTAGCGAAACAGATCTTTCCAAATGAGATGCGGCGCCAGGGCAAAATGAGCCAGCGGAGTCTCCACGCGGGCGAGTGCCTGCCTGAACCGGTCGTAATCAGCGGACGTCAACGCACGGAGTTCGAGGTTCGCGGTTCGCGGTTCGCGGTTTTCTGACAACTTCGAACGTCGAACATCGAACTTGGCGCGCAAGCGCTCGGTGAGCTTCGGCAGCAGATTCAGAATCACCACATCCTCCTGAAACCGCCCGATCAATCGCGGGTTGGAGGCCACAGTGGCGAGCATATCCTCCCGTTCAAGTCTCGAGGTGATGGTCCCGGCATAGGCCAGAATCTCCGCCGGTACGGCTTCCCGCATGAACGGACACTTGGCATCCCAGCCCAGAACAACCTCCGCATGTTCGTCTCGCGCCTCGTGCCTCGCGCCCCGTGCCTGCGCGCCCTCCACGGGCGCGCCCCACATCACCGCCAGCGGATAGATCTGACAATCCAGCGGCCGGTCCTCGTAAATCCGGCAATGCGACGTGGCTGGATCGAAGGCCGGGCAGAGATAGCCCTCGCCGGACGGATTCGGCACGACCGAAATCTGAGAGCCGTTCGGATCAGGAAAATGCACCGGGTTGATGCCGCGTGCGACCGCCCGACGGATTTCCTCCGCCGTGAAATAGGGACGCAGGAAGCTCTCCGCCTCCGGAAACCGGCAACAGACATCGCAACTCAGGCAGACCCGGCTCGGCACCAGTTGGGGAAGGGACATCATCTGAATCACCACCACATCCAGCTTTATCTCACCACGAATCTTATGGTATGTATCAGCGTCATCATACGCCCGCCCGGACATCACGGCAATTATGGGTGGGGCAACGCGGGCATGATACCCAGGATACGTAATGGCACCGGAGCCTCTTAAAACTCCTCCTGCATTTTCACGCCGCCTCCTCAACGTCGTGACGATCATCGATCGCTACCATCTCGAAGCCGAGCGGAAGGGGGATGCCGCCTTTGCCGGGGCCCTGAAGACCTGCGCATTGACCATCTCAGGTGGCAACATGCTATGCCCGCTCGGCCAGCTGGTGGTCACTGAAACGGTGCGCACCGGGAAATTTCCGTTGAGCAGCTTGACGCCCCAAGCCCCGCGCCAGAGCACCTCGACCCAACTGTCCGGCCTCCAGGCCTCCCCCAATGCAGTTCACCCGACACTGAAAGCCGTGGAATGGCAGAACACCTTCTCCAAATTGTGGACGCTCCTGGAGGAGGAAGCCCGGCGGACCGGAGACAAGGACTGCCTGACCGCCTTGCAGGAGTGCGAAGAGCTGACCGCGACCCATGCCTGTCCCGTGCGAGAGCTGATCGCCAAGACGTTGGGACAGAATAAAAAACCCTAGTCTTGTCTCCCGGCCTTCTCGCGCACGCCTCCTTGTTTGGACAGACAGTCCCGTGTTACGATTTTGCCCTGTCTCTCGGCATCCTGAGAGGAATCACCATTGGCATTGGCAGGTGAGATTTCCAGTCGGACGGACCATGCGGACGCCCGGCAGCGGTGCATCGCCGTCCGCGAGGGCCTGATCCGGGCCGGACTTTTCTCCGAGACCGTGACCGATTCCACAGCGGCCGCACGCTGGCGCGTATCGCCGTCACCGTTTCTCCTTTCGCAGGAACACCTCCATCTTTTCGAGACGCTCGGAACACATCTGCTGGCGTTGTATCGCGCCCTCAACCGCCTCTATTTTGAAAGCGTCCATGGCACGCAGCCGGCCTGGGTCGCGGCCTATCTGGATCAGGGCAAGCCGGATTCGCTGATCGCCTACAGCCGGCTGGACCGGTTCCGGGATCTGTTGCCTGACGTGATCCGTCCGGACGTGATCCCGACCGACACAGGAATGATCATCACGGAATTGGATTCTGTCCCCGGCGGCATCGGACTGACCGGCTGCATGGCGCAAGCCTATTCACACGTGAAATCTCAGTCCTCAGTCCTCAGCACTCAGCACTTCGAAGTGGTGGGCGGCCCCGACGGCATGGTCCGTGGCTTTGCCGCCATGCTGCGCGAGCGGATGGAAGGCCGTACCGGCGGCGTGGCCATCGTCGTCTCTGAAGAAGCCCAGGACTATCGCCCCGAAATGGAATGGATGGCGGCCCGGCTGCGCGAGCAGGACCTGGCCGTTTTCTGCGTGGAACCTGATGAAGTGGACTTCACCGAGGACGGCCTGCGGCTGGCCCGAGACCACCGCCCGATTGCCCTGCTCTACCGTTTCTATGAACTCTTCGACCTGGCCAATGTGCCCAAGTCCGAACTGATCATGTATGCGGCAAAGCAGGGGCGCGTGGCCGTCACGCCGCCCTTCAAGCCACAGATGGAAGAGAAACTGGCCTTCGCCCTGTTTCACCATCCGGCCCTGGCGGCGTTCTGGCAGAGCGAACTTGGAGAGGAGACCCACGCCATCCTCTCCCGCCTGTTGCCCAACACCTGGATTCTCGATCCGCGTCCTCTGCCGCCCGCCGCTGTGATCCCCGGCCTGCAGTTGGGAGGACGGGCCATCGCGGACTGGCGCGACCTGAGCCACGCGACGCAAAAGGGGCGCCGGTACGTCATCAAGCCGTCCGGCTTCTCGCCGCTCGCATGGGGCAGCCGCGGCGTGTCCGTCGGACACGACCTGCCGCAATCGGAATGGGCCGCCGTCATCGACCAGGCGCTGGCATCCTTCCCGACCACGCCACACATCCTGCAGGAATTCCACAAGGGGCGGCAGTTCGAACTCTCCTATTATAATGAGCAGGCACAGGACATCGTGCCGATGGCGGGACGGGCCCGGCTGTCGCCCTATTATTTTGTGTCCGGCGGCAAGGCCGAATTGGCGGGCATCCTGGCCACCGTCTGCTCGCCGGAGAAAAAGCTCATTCATGGCATGAAAGACGCAATCATGGCGCCGTGCGCGATCGCGCCGGAGGCGCGCTGAACATGGCGCTGACGTTCTACCATGTCGAGTGGTGCCCGGAATGCGCGGTGGTGCGCGAGAAACTCGAGGAGCTCAACGTCGCATGCGAAGACGTCGTCGTCCCCGACACCCGCATGTTCCGCAAACAGGTCTTTGAAGTGTCGGGACAATACTACGTGCCTGTGATCAAGGACGGCGACCTGGTCTTGAGCGAAACGCGGGGCATCCTGGCCTATCTCGACGACCGGTACGGTACCGAAGGGTCGGGACCGGACGCGGTCAAAAAATTCTCCGCCCAGGCGCAACCCAAGTCCGATACGCTCGGGAAAGATGATGCGCATCCGTCGTGCCGCCTGACGTAGAGGAGATCGAATGGAAACCTGGCAAAAAATTCTTGCCCAGAGCGTGGTGAAACCGAGAGATCTCGCCGCGCGGCTCGGCGTGGACGAGAAGGAGATCGAGGATATCGTCGGCCCCTACCCGATGCGCATCACGCCGACGGTGCTGGCCACGATCAAGGAGCCGGGCGACGCCATCTGGAAGCAGGTCGTTCCCGACCGGGCCGAGATGGAGGACTTCGACGCGCCGAACGACCCGCTCGAAGAAGACCTGATGAGCCCGGTGCCCCATCTGGTCCACCGTTACCCGGACCGCGCGCTGCTGATGGTCACGAACCAATGCCCGATCTACTGCCGCTTCTGCACACGCAAGCGGCTGGTCGGCAAGCCGGGCTTCATCAAAAAAGGCGACCTCGACAAGGCGGTCGCCTACCTGCGCGAGCATACGGAAGTGCGGGACGTGATTCTCTCCGGGGGCGATCCGCTGCTGCTCCCCGACCACCTGCTGGAAAAAGTGTTCAAGGCCCTGCGCTCGATCCCGCACCTGGAAATCGTGCGCATCGGCTCCCGCGTCCCCGGCACGCTGCCGCAACGCATCACCCCGCAGCTCTGCGAGATCGTCAAAAAATATCACCCCATTTATATGAACCTGCATTTCAACCATCCGGACGAGCTGACGCCGGAGGTCACGGCCGCCTGCGGGATGCTGGCGGACGCGGGCATCCCGCTCGGCGCCCAGACCGTGCTGTTGAAAGGCGTCAACGACGATCCGGAGATCATGAAGCGGCTGATGCACAAACTGCTGCTGGCCCGTGTGAAACCCTACTATCTCTATCAGGCGGACCTGACGAAGGGCACGAATCACTTCCGGACCACCGTCGAGACCGGGCTGGAGATCATCCGCGCGCTGCAAGGGCACACGAGCGGCATGGCCGTTCCGCATTTCGTGATCGACGCCCCGGGCGGCGGCGGGAAGGTTCCGATGCTGCCGGGGGATTATCTGGTCCACATGGACGAGGACGGCGTCGTGCTCAACAACTACGAGCACAAGACCTTCCGCTATCCGCAGCCGGGGAACGGCCACGGCCCCTTCGACATGGCTCAGGGCAGACGCGAGCTGCCGATGGCCGGCGCGCCCGCGTCGACGCCTCGCGGCGCGCATCCCCGTTCCTCCGATTGTTGCGAGGGGAGTTCGTGAACACACGCCGGACTTCGGCAGGACGCGCATCCCGGCCACGTCCTGAGTCAGTTCGAAGGACCCAGCCTGGGGAATCTCGAAGGCACGGCATCCTGCCGTACCAGTCCATCAAGCGGCTCCTCGCCGACGGCGCCATCAACGCCGACGTGCCGATCCAATCCAGGCAGATCCAGCCGGCCAGCCTCGACCTGCGCGTGGGCCGCAAGGCCTATCGCCTCCTGAGCAGCTTTCTGCCCGAGCAGTCCGAGATCAAGGCGCGGCTGAATGTGCTGGATTTCTATCAGTCCGATCTCGTGATGTACGAGATGGATCTGACGGGCGGCGCAATCCTTGAAAAGGGCCACGTCTATCTCGTGCCACTGCTCGAATCCCTACGACTCCCGCCGACGTTGCGCGCGCGCGCCAATCCGAAAAGCACCACCGGTCGCCTGGACATCTTTACCCGCGTGATCACCGACCTCAATACGGGCTTCGACGAAATTCGCCCCGGCTACCAGGGCCCGCTCTATCTGGAGATCGTACCCCGCTCGTTTACCATCAAGATCAAGACCGGCTATTCGCTGAATCAATTGCGGCTGATTCAGGGGCCGGCAGCCGTATCGGATTCCGCCCTGCGCACGCTGCACCGGAAGGTCCCCGTGCTCTTTCACAACGAAGCGAGCCCCCAACCGCTGACCTCGCGCGAGTTACGGGTCGACCGAGGGCTGTTTCTCCGGATCGATCTGCACGGCGAAGACGATCAGCGAGACGGCATCATCGGCTACCGCGCGAAGAAAAACAGCCACGTGATCGACCTGTCCAAAGTCGGCCACTACGCCGCCGCCGATTTCTGGGAGCCGATCAAGCGGCACCGCAACGACAGCCTGCTGCTCGAACCGGAGGAGTTCTATATTCTCGCATCGAAGGAGCGGATTTGTGTGCCGCCCGACCATGCGGCTGAGATGGTCGCGTATGAAGCCGCCTGTGGCGAGCTGCGAACCCACTATGCCGGCTTCTTCGATCCGGGCTTCGGCCACGGCCGTGGAGAAATTGCCGGCACGCAGGCCGTGCTGGAAGTCCGCCCCCATGATGTCCCGTTTCTCATCCACGACGGACAGACGTTTTTCAAAGTCGTCTATGAGAAGATGCTCGATATTCCGACGGAAGTGTATGGAGTCAGTCTGGGCTCCTCCTATCAGCGGCAGGGACTGACGTTGAGCAAGCACTTTAAGACATGAGCAAATAACTTATGGCGTATGGCTTATGGCAGGAGATGAAGATGCGGACTGGTTTTTCTTGCCATAGGCCATTTGCTATATGCTCTTGAGGTAATTCATGCCACCGACCGATCTACCCGAACGTCCCCACAATCAGAACTCCTCGCCGTCATCCTCCGATCGCGATCCGCATCACGACGACGACCAGCATCTCCACGTGCCCGGCATGATCGTCGGCTCGTCGCTGGTCTTCCTGGGCTTCCTCACCGTCTTTCTTTCGATCAGCGGAGGGTTCGAGATCGACTACAAGCCGCTCGTGCTCTATTTCACCGGACTCGCCATCTGGGCCTATTCCGCCATCGCGAACCTCACGCTGCGCTATACGGTGATGACGGTCGCCATCACGCTCGGCCTGGCCATCGCCCATTACGGCGAAGTGCATTTCTGGCACAAGCAGGTCATTTTCTGGGCGACGGTCGCGATGGTCTCCTATTTCATGTTCACCGGCGCCGCTCCGGATAAACGCGAATAGCCGTCAGACAAGAGCGTGAGGAGCGTATGGCGTATAGCAAATGGCCAGAGCCTTCACGCAATTGTGCACTATCCGACTCCCGCCATAAGCCATACGCCATAAGCTCTTCGTTCTCGTGAAGATCGCCGTCATCATCCCCACACTGAACGAGGAACAGGCGCTGCCGGATACGCTCGCACGCACGGCGCGGCTTGGTTTCGACGAGATCATCGTCGTGGACGGCGGCAGCAGCGATCGAACGATCTCGATCGTTCGATCGCTCGGGCACGAGGCCCGAGGCGCGAGGCACGAGACTAAAATAAAATCGCTGACGCAAGAGTCCTCTGCCGACCCGAGGCCCGTGGCCCGTGGCCCGCGCCTGCTGGTTGCACCCGTCGGCCGCGCCCGGCAAATGAATGCCGGAGCCGCCGCGAGCCAGGCGGACGTCATGCTGTTCCTCCATGCCGACACGCATCTGCCCGACGAGGCCCGGCAGGCCATCGAACGGGCGCTGGACGATCCCGCTTGCGTCGGAGGGCGTTTCGACGTGCGGTTCGAACGCGACAGGGGCCTCGCCTGGCTGATCGCGCGGCTGATCAGCCTGCGGTCGCGCTGGAGCAGTATCGCCACCGGCGATCAAGCGCTCTTCGTCCGGCACGAGGTCTTTGCGCAACTTGGCGGCTTTACCGACATTCCAATCATGGAGGATGTGGACTTCACCCGTCGCCTGAAGCGCGCCGGTCGCGTGGCGCCGCTCCGCGCCCACGTGGTGACCTCCTACCGCCGATGGAACCGGCATGGCACACTCCGAACAATTGTCTTGATGTGGGCCCTTCGGTTGCTGTATTGGTTAGACGTCCATCCGAATAGATTGAAAAACCTCTACACCTCGGCCCGGTAAGAGGCAGGGCTCATGAGCCCACGGCAACACACAGACGGCCCGAACAGGAAACCGAACGCCTCGCGCCCCCCCTCTGATTCCGCCCTGATCATCTTCGCCAAAGCACCCATTCCAGGCCAGGTCAAAACCCGACTCTGCCCACCGCTCACTCCCGACGAAGCCGCCAGCCTGCATGGCAGTGTTGTGCTGGATATGCTCGAACGCAGCCGGGGCACCGCTTCGCTGGACCGGTTTGTGGCCTGCGCACCATCATCGGATCATGTCTTTTTCAAAATTCTTGAAGAACGCCACGGCGTCCGGCTGATCGCGCAGATGGGCGACGATCTCGGCGCCCGCATGGCCCGCGCGATTGCCGACGTCTTTGCGCTGGGCTACCGACAGGTGCTGGTGATCGGCACAGATCTGCCGACCCTGCCCGGCTCGGTATTCGGCGAGACGGTAAAACTGCTGGCCTCCCACGATGTGGTGCTGGGTCCAGCTCTGGACGGCGGCTATTACCTGATCGGACTGCGCAAGCCGTCGCCCGGGCTGTTTGCCGGCATTCCCTGGTCGACGGATCGAGTCCTGCCCTTGACGCAGCAGAAGGCCGCCGCGCTGGGGCTGCGCACGACGTTGCTGCAGGTCCGGCGCGACATCGATACCGTGGACGATCTGACGGCTGTGATAGAAGAAATGGGCGTCACCGCCGGCACGAGAACCATCGGGGACGCTCTTTCGCTTCGCACCGCCGGCGTGTTACGCTTGCTGGCGGGTCGGCTACACATCCCTGCACAACGCACCTCGAAGACCATGAAGACAGCCGCATCTCTATGACGTCGCCCATCCTCGACACCGGACGACACGAGGCGCTCACGTCCGGCTCGCACTGGCTCACTGGCGTGCGGCACTGGTCCGTCAGCACGAAACTCATCGTGATGATCGCGCCGCTGCTGATTCTGTTTCTCGTGCTGTTTGCCTGGGCCTTCGCCGGACGCCAGCGCATGCAGGTGCTGGAGGAACAGACGGCCGTCACCGCCGAAGCGATTCTGACGCAGATCCAGGCCGACCGCGAATACTATGCTTCCACCATCGTGCCGCGGCTGACGGCGCTGCAGGTCAGGATCAGCGCCGATTACCAACATACCCCGAACGCATTCCCTCTCCCGGCGACCTTCATCCGGGAAGTCACGGAAATGATCGCAAATTCTCCCGCCAGCTACCGGATCAAACTGATCAGTCCCTGGCCGATCAATAAAAAGAACGGCATCCAGGACCCCTTCCAGGAAGAAGGCTTCAAGGCCCTGTTGACCACGAATACGAAAATGTTCAAACGGCAGGATCATGTGGGTGGAACCACGGTCATGCGCTTTCTCGCTCCGGACCGGGCCATCGCCCAGAGTTGCGTGGGATGTCACAACAGCCATCCCAGCAGTCCCAAACAAGACTTCAGGCTCAACGACATCATGGGCGGGATCGAGATCAGCATTCCGATCGAATCCGCCCTGCAATCGGCCCGCCGGGATCAGTTGTGGCTGGTCACCGGAGGAGGCGGCATCAGCTTCATCGTCATGCTCCTGATCCTCTGGGGCTCGCGAGTCGTCGTGACGCAACCGGTCCGCGAGTTGACGGCACAGATGCAAAAAATTTCCGGTGCCAGCGGCGACGTGGCCGAGGAGCCGACGATCCGCCGAAAAACCGAGCAGGCCATGGGCGAAGAGATCCGGCAGCTCTGGCACGGATTCTGGGACATGTACCTCAGCCTGCGCCTGCACCAACAGGAACACTCGGCCGATTTGGAGCAGCAGGGCATCGAGATGCAGCTCCTGAACCAGCGCCTCATCGACATGCAGAAAATCACGCAATCCATGCAACAGGCCATCTCGGAAGAAGAGGTCTACCGCATTCTCTGCCACACCCTGCAACAGAGCATCCCGTTGCAGCAAATCCTCATTCTTCGGCTCAATGCTTCCGAGGATCGCCTCGAAACCGTCTGGACCTCGCCCAAACGCGAGGATCTCCCGATCGACGGCTACCCGGTCTGGAACGAGCCCCATCGGTGCCCCGTCATCCGTTCCGGCCGCGAATATAAGGTGCAGGACACGTCCCGCGATCTGGTCTGCACGTCGAGCGTCTCGAACACGCAATCCGGCAGTTACTGGTGCGTGCCCCTGATCATCGGCGGACGAACGATCGGCGTCGTGCACCTGCTCAGCCAGGAAATCAACCGCTGGACGGAAGATACCTGCCACTGGATCGAGGCCCTCGTCAACGTGGCCGCGCCGATGATCGGCCATCTCCAGCACCTCGAGCGGGCCAAACGGCGCGCGTTGATCGACGAGCTGACCGGCACCTACAACCGCCGTTTTCTTGAAGAAGCGCTCGCCAAGCTGGTCGTGCCGGACGATCGGCGGAGGGGCCAGGTGTTGAGCCTGATGGTGATCGATCTGGACCACTTCAAAAAGGTCAACGACACTTACGGACACCAGGTGGGCGATCTGGTCCTGAAAACAGTCGCCCAAACCCTGCACAAGACCTTGAAGGATAGCGACGTGCTGGCGCGGTACGGTGGAGAGGAATTCGTCATCGTGCTCCCGCGAACCGACACGGCCGGTGCCGTCGCGGTCGCCGAGCGTCTGCGTATCGCCGTGGCTGGACTCACGCTCCGGAAGCTGGCGCCCGCCGCGCCGGAACGGGTGACGATCAGCGTCGGCGTCGCCTCCTGCCCTGTCCATGCCACGACGGTCGCCGAATTGATCCACGCTGCCGACGAGGCGTTGTACAAATCCAAATCGCAAGGGCGCAACTGTGTGACCTGCGCTCCGGACTCGCTCGAAGTCGCGTACCAGAACCCCGGCGAACAAGACCCTCCACAGTGAACGCACCCATCGCCGTCATTACCGGCGGCGCCCGGGGCATCGGGCGCGCTATCGCCCTTGATCTCGCGGCACGAAAGTGGCGCGTGGCCATCTGCTACCGTACCAGCGAGAAGGAAGCGGCCGAAACCGCCCGCGAGATCGCTACGCGAGGCGGCGAGCCGCTGTCCGTCCGTTGCGACGTTTCCGATCCCGTCGCCGCCAGGAACCTGATCCTTCAAGTGGAACAGTCGTGGGGACAGATCGACGCCCTCATCAATTGTGCCGGCCCCTACCACCGCCTGAATCTATTGGACGAAACCCCGGCGGGATGGAACGAGATGTTCGATCACAACCTCCATCCCATCTTTTATCTGGTGCACGCCGCCGCGCCGGGCATGAAAACGCGCAAACAGGGACGGATTATTAATTTCAGCATGGCGAATGCGGATCAGATGATCGCGCAAACGGAGGTGACCGCGCACTACATCGCGAAGGCGGGCGTGCTGATCCTGACGCGAACGCTGGCGAAACTATTGGCGCCCCACGGCATCACCGTCAACGCGATCTCGCCCGGCTTTATCGATTCCGGCAGCGCGCCGCCAGATGAACTGGCCGGCATGGCCAAGAAGATTCCGGCCGGTTATGTCGGTGAGGTCAAGGATACGGTCGCGGCGGTGAAGTTTCTCTTGTCAGACGAGGCTCGCTACATCACCGGAACGAACATCCACGTCAGTGGAGGGTGGGGAATATAGGAGTAGGCTGATGCGGGCACCGTTCCCCTTCCTTTTACAAACAAGCATCGCGCTGGTATGCGTGTTATTCATCTGGCCACTCCAAGCACAAACAGACAGCCCTCGACAGGCAACGCAAGCGGCCGTCAGGTACCTTGCAGCCGCAAGCCATCTCAAGGTTGTTCAAGAATCCGAATGCGCCCACGCGGTCGAAACACCGGTGGACCTAGTGGCAATCTTACGTGAGTTGAAGACGCAGCTTCCCCCAAACGACATGGCCGCAATCGAGAATATCTTTGCGAGTCAAGATTTTCAGATCAGGCACACCCTGGAGCCCCAACGACTCGTCGGCACCATGCTCCAAACGTTTCTCGCCAATGGTATGGACCAGAAGACAGCTTGCAGAAAAATCTCCGCCATACCTGAGAAGGTATTACAGGAACAACGGGAAAACTGGGACCAGGCTCGACGAGCGCTGATCCGGTGAGTCAGTCGGCCCAGGTGCCTTACTTCCCGAATGCTTTTTTAAGCAGCGGTTCGATTTCGCCCTTGGCGGCCATCGGATCGAGGATGTCCGTGTCGCCGTAAAATTGTCCGTCGATAAAGACCTTGGGCAAGGTTGGCCAGTTGGTCATCTTGGCCAGAAATTCACGCTTGGCCGGGTTCTGCAGCACATCGACCAGTTCATAGGGAAAGCCGTATTTATCGAAGAACTGCATCGTCTCCCGCGTGAACCCGCACATCGGCATCTGTTTCGTGCCCTTGCCGTAAATCAGAATCTTGTTCGCCTTGATCTCGCGTTGCACTTCTTCTTCGATGGGATTCGACATGATGTCCTCCTATGCCCCGTCTGTGGTTTCAGCTTTAATCTCGAGGGCGTGAATGCGCCCGTCTTTCATCGGCTCGTCCAACGCCTGATAGACCATCCGGTGCCGGTCGAGCAGATTTTTGCCCTTGAAATGGTCTGAGACCACTTTGATGCTGAAATGGTCCCGCGTGCCGGTTCGATCCGTCACGGACACCGCCGCGTCCGGCATCGTTGTGCGAATATAGCTGGTGAGTACGTCGTTGGTGATCATCAGGACCGGCCTTGCTCCCGGGAGAAAGGATACCGCAGCCCTGCACGTCTGTGCAACTTGGCCTAGGCCTGCTCCCGCCGTCCATATAATAGGGTGATATTCACCCGGCGGTTCTCGTAGCCCTCTTTGAAGCTGATGCGATCCGTTGCGTGGAACAGATCGGAATTGAAAATCACCGCCCGGCTGCACCGGTATGGGACCGTGACCGCCTGCGCCCCCTGCCGGTTGAGCCATGCCAACACTTTCGGCTCATTCCTGGCGTTGTTGTACTCCTTGAAACTCCAGTCCCGCGGGGCCTCCCGATTCCACACGACCAACCCGCCCCGGTCAGGATCGAGATTGGCTTCATCCGGGGTGATCCAGAAATTTACGTTCACGGCTGCCGCGTCGGCATGCATGTTGAGGCCCGTTAAGGCACTGTCGTACTTGAACGCCCAGGCTTGCGTGAGCTTATGCTGCTTGAAAATGCCGGGAAACTTCAGCCGCAGCTCTTCAGCGATTTGCAACAGAAGCGGACAGGCGAATCCATCGCCGAGAAACGCGCCAAGATAGCCGTTCGGATAATCCCGCTTCCAAATGGTGGAGTCCAGGCAGAACCGGCGGATGGACTGCAGCGCGTCCGTCGTCAGCAACCCGTCCACATGCATGATCTCCGGCCTCTTCGCGTTGTACCTGGTTTCGATCTCGCGCACGTCGAGCGCGGGATTCACCGCGCCGCTCTTCACGGGCGGGCAATCGGCGACGTGCAGCAAGCGGTTATAGGACGACGCGATGGCGGTGATCTCGCCCTGGCTGACAGGCATACGCCAGGAGGCATCTTTCTGCTGCGACGCCCGCTGGTGGAGATGCTTCAGAGCATCCCGGTAGCCGTCATGCTGGCGATTCAAAATGCCGCGATCCAGTAAATACTGGACCTGCTCGGCATCATGCTTCATCCGCGCCTTCGACACCATCAAATCTTGGATGGGCCATCCATGATTTTGCTTGGTCTCCGCCGAGGCCCGCAGATCTTCGATGGCACGATCCGGCTTCCCCTGCCAGAGATAGGTAAACGCCCGATCGTAGTGGGCCTTGACGTGGCCCGGCCTCATGGCAAGCGTCTGCGTGAACGCCACCACCGCCTCATCCAACCGGCCCTGATCTCTCAGCACGACGCCAAGATTGTTCTGCGCCTCGACATGATGAGGATTGAGCTTCAACGCCTGTTCATACGACGCGACCGCCTGCGCAAACTTTCCCTGTTCCTTCAGCGCCACGCCGAGATTGTTGTGCACTTCGACAGCATTGGGATTCAGCCGCAACGCCTGCTGGTAGGCCGCCACGGCCTGATCGAGCTTCCCCTGCTCCAGCAATACGTTCCCGAGATTGCCCTGGGCTTCAAGATGGGAGGGATTCAGCTTCACCGCGCGCCGGTAGGTGTCCGCCGCCTCATCGAGCTTTCCCTGCTTCTGAAGCACGACGCCAAGGTTGAAGCAATAGGGCGCTTTGGCGGAGTCTTGTTGAATGGCATTGGTGATCAGGCCGACCGCTTCCTCCAGACGACCAGTCTTGTAGGCAACCAAGCCCAGCAGGTGCAGGGAATCGGCGTGGCGGGGCTGCTCGGTGAGAATTTGCTGATAGAGGTCTGCCGCTTGCTGGAGCCGTCCGGCCTGGTGATGAGCCACCGCCTGCGCAAACATCTGCTGGAGATGCCCTAACGCCTGCGGACCTTGTTTCTTCTCCTGCTTCTTCCGTTCGACCCTGTTCATGGGGCTAGGCTAGGACGCTATCGCAGGTCTGTCAAGGTGCGCCACTGGGCACAGACACGGCCATACGGAATGAGGGAAGGCGGGAAGGAGGCTTCTACAGCCCGATTGTCTCGATCATTTGGATATCTTCGGTTGTCAGTGTGAACTGGTCGGATTGAAGGTCTTCCTTCATATGCTGTGGGCTCGTGGTGCCGGTCAACGGCAGCATCCCAATTTGCATGGCGAACCGAAAGATGACCTGTGCAACACCGGTCTTGAATCGTTGCGCGATGGCCCGCACCTCCGGCTCAACGAGAACTCCTTGATTGGCGGTCAAGAGCGAAAACCCCTGATAGATGATGCGATGAGTGCGGCAAATCTCCCGGACGTCCTTGTCCCATCCCAGCGCGGCATAACAGCGGTTCTGCACCACCATCGGTTTGTGCTTGGCCCGTTCGCACAACAAGGCGAGTTGCTCGGCTGTGACATTGCTGATGCCGATCATTTTAGTTTTGCCTGATTCGTAAAACCCTTCGATTGCTGCCCAGACTTCCCAGTCCGCCGCTCCCAATCCATAGCGCGAATAGGGTCCGTGCAGGACATAGGAGTCGAGATGGTCGGTATGCAAATGGGCCAAGGAACTGTCGAAGGACTGTTTAACCTGCGTGGTGAGATCGGCCTTCACATCGTAGGGGGTACGATGGTCCTGGCCGTTGACCGACGTGAACTTGGTTTGGAGAAACAGCGATTCCCGCTTGATCCCCTGCTTCGCGAGGGCCTGCAGCGCATCACCCACCAGCGCCTCCTGATAGTGGATGAGCTGATTGGCCGTATCGATGGCAGTAAAGCCTGCTGCCACAGCCTGCAAGACAAGCTGGGTCGTGGCGTCCTTCTTCCAGGCCGTTCCATACATCCAGGACGGAATCGGCGCATTATTATAGGCTTTCAAGATCATGAACTGCTCCGAGTATACCGGCTTTCCGCTCAACAAGACCACATCAATGCGCGCACGGATTCAGGCTTCATCATCTGTCACCTCCGTTGTGATCCCGCAACGAAAGGCTACTGTTCGGCAAAGGCGGTGTCAACAGTGCCATGATTTTTGCCGTGAAGATGTGTAAGGATATGACCGTCGGACCGACTTTGTGAAGAGGGATGTATCCATGATCTCGTGGGCCCCCCTTGACGCCGGGAGTGCGACTTGATACTGATGCACGAAACCAGTTCCATGTGTCTTCGGGGCCGGCATGATTGACGACATCGCACAGAAAGTCAGTGAGCGCTATGCCAGGGCGGCGGCCACCGGCGAGCAGATGTGCTGCCCGACCGGCTATAACTTTAACGACCTCAAAACATTCATTCCCGAAGAAGTCCTTCACATCTCATACGGCTGCGGTACGCCGGCCGGCCTCGATACCGTGCGGGCCGGCGAAACCGTGCTGGATATCGGGTCTGGCGGCGGGATTGATTGCTTCGAAGCCGCACGACGCGTCGGCCCCTCCGGCCGTGTGATCGGCATCGATATGACCGACACGATGCTGGAGATCGCGCGGCGCAACGCGCCGATCGTGGCCAAAAACCTGGGGCACCCCTCTTCCAACGTCGAATTCCGCAAAGGGATTGCGGACACCATGCCGGTGAACGACGGCAGCGTAGATCTGATTATTTCCAATTGCGTCATCAATCTGGCTCCCGACAAGCGAAAGGTGTTCCGAGAAATGTTCCGCATCCTCAAGCCCGGCGGACGGTTCACCATTTCCGATATCGTCGCCGACCAGACCGTGCCGCAATATCTCATCCACGACACGGAAAAATGGGGCGATTGCCTTTCGGGTGCGCTGACGGTCAGCGACTACATCGGCGGCATGGTCGAGGCCGGCTTCCTGGGCATTCATCAGATCAAGACCCTCCCATGGCAGCGGATCGACGGCATTCAGTTCCTCTCCATCACCCTGACCGGCTATAAATTGGAAACCGTTCAGCCGAACGGCCCCAGCCGGTTCGCAACGCTGCTGGGCCCATTCAGCAAGGTGACCGACGAACTGGGGCAGAGCTACCGGCGGGGCGTGGCACAGCAGATCAACAACCGGACGGCGCGGATGCTGAGCGCGCCGCCGTTCCAGCGCCTGTTCGTGTTGTCGGAGTCGCCGACGATCCTCGTGGAATCCGACCCGGGATGGATCGCCGTCCTCCCGGAACAGAAACCCTGCGTGTGGAAAGGCGACTTCGCCATCTTCACGGGCCCCTTTATCGAGGCCGAAGACGACGATCATCATGTCTTCCTCCGCGGCACGCCGCTTGAGATCTGCTCGAAGACGCTAAAAGTAATCGCGACCGACCACTACCAGCCGCACTTCGCCGTGATCAATCGCGCTTCGGAGGATGTCGCCGGCACAGCGGTCTCCTGCGCGCCCGGGGGCGGTTGTTGCTGAGCCCGCTTCGCGCGAGGACGTCTTCATGGCACTGACGCTGCTGGGCCGCCACAATCCACTCGCCTCGGCAACCGAACAGCTCAGGATTCTCGCGCAGGCGCAATCCTGCCCCTCGTTCGAAACGCCCATGCGCCGGGCCGGCCTGGATCCGCTGCATGCCACCGGCATCACCGTCTTTCAGATCAACGTCGGCAAGCTCTGCAATCAAACCTGCCGGCACTGCCACGTGGACGCCGGACCGGACCGCCGGGAGAGTATGAGCCGTGAGACCGCCGAGCTGTGCGTCACGGCGCTGGCACAAACGGACATCCCGACCGTGGACATCACTGGCGGCGCGCCGGAGCTCAATCCCAACTTCCGCTGGCTGGTCGAGCAGGCGACAACATTGAACCGCCACGTGCTGGACCGCTGCAACCTCAGCGTGCTGCTGATCCCTTCGCAGGCCGATCTGGGCGAGTTCCTGGCGCGCCACCAAGTCGAAGTCATCGCTTCACTCCCCTATTTTCGCGCATCCCAAACCGATGCCCAGCGTGGAGACGGCGTCTTCGACAAATCCATCGAGGCCCTGCAGTTGCTCAATCGGCTTGGCTATGGGCGCGAAGGCAGCGGCCTGCTGCTGAATCTCGTCCACAATCCCGTCGGCGCGTTTTTGCCGCCCGCACAGGAGGCGGCCGAAGCGCAATTTCGCCGCGAGCTGCAGCGTGCGTACGGCGTCACGTTCAATCATCTGTATACGATCACCAATATGCCGATCAGCAGGTTTCTGGAGTTTCTCATCGAGAGTGGCAACTACGACGGATACATGGAACGGCTGGCCAATGCGTTCAACCCCGTGGCGGCGGCCGGCGTCATGTGCCGCTATACGCTCTCCGTCGGCTGGGACGGCACCCTTTACGATTGCGACTTCAACCAGATGCTCGATCTCCCGATCAATCACGGCGCGCCCAAACACCTGCGCGACTTCAATTTGGCCAGACTGCACAAGCGCCGCATTGTGACCGGCAACCATTGTTACGGCTGCACCGCCGGATCCGGCTCCTCGTGCGGCGGCGCCGTGACGTAGAAACCATCCCCTACGCATTTACGAGCCCTCTCTCCTGTTTTTCGTAGCATCGCACTGCTGAAAATGGTATAAATACCATTCAAAACTTGGCAAAGCCTTGGCTGGCCAATCGAAGGAGCGGAGACGGATGCAAGACTTAATCAAGAGTACGCGCAAACGGCATCTAATGATCGCGATCGCGCAGTGGTTCGATTCTTCCCTCACCGGCCGCTACATGATGGATGGGCACATCCCGACATGGGTCACGTGGACCCGCTGGCTCCCCTTCCTCACGGTCCACCTCATCTGTTTGGCGGTGATCTGGGTCGGATGGAGCTGGGTGGCCGTCGCGGCGGCCGTGCTGATGTACCTGATCCGAATGTTCGCCATCACCGGCTTCTACCATCGCTATTTCTCTCACAAGACCTTCAAGACGTCTCGTCCGTTCCAGTTCGTGCTGGCGTTGATCGGGAATTCGGCCATGCAGCGCGGCCCGCTCTGGTGGGCGGCCAATCACCGTGCACACCATGTCCATTCCGACACGCCCAAGGATATTCACTCGCCGGTTCAACACGGGTTCTGGTGGAGCCACCTCGGATGGATCACCTACCCAGCCAACTTTGGAACGGACTTCAAGGCGATCCCCGACCTGGCCAAATTCCCCGAACTCCGGTTCCTGGACCGGTTCGACGTGCTCGTGCCGGCGGCGCTGGGTACCGCAATGTTTGTCTTCGGTGCTGCGCTCAACCGCATGGCCCCCGAGTTGGGTACGAGCGCCGCGCAGATGCTCATCTGGGGATTTTTTATCTCTACAGTCGTGCTGGCGCATGGCACTTTTTCCATCAATTCCCTGACCCACATGTTCGGATGGAAACGCTATCAAACGGATGATGAAAGCCGCAATAACTTCTGGCTGGCGCTCATCACGCTGGGAGAAGGGTGGCACAACAACCACCACTATTGCCCGACCACCGTGCGGCAGGGATTTTTCTGGTGGGAGATTGACCTCACTTATTACGGCCTCCTGTTCCTGGAACAGTTGGGACTGATCTGGGACCTGAAGCCCGTTCCCGATCGAGTCCGAAACGCTGCGCCGTCCGCGCTCGTTGCCTCCACCTAACGTTTCGCTTTCGCTGAAACGGTCGGCACAACGCCGGCTGTTTCCTATTGCTCCTCTCAGGCAAAGTTTGCTATGGTGACCGCTCGCGTGAGGAATGCACATGGTCTGGGACCCGAAGGATCCCTGGGGAAAAAAGAGCGACTCGATTGACGACGCCGTGCGGCAGGCACAGGATCAATTGCGCCAGATGATGCCGTTCAAGGGGATCCGCTCCATTTTCCTGCTGGCGTTCCTCGTCATCGCGGTCTGGCAAAGCACGTTCATCGTCGCCCCGGACGAGGAAGGCGTGGTCAAGCGCTTCGGCGACGTGGTTCGCTCGGCCGTCCCGGGCCCGCACCTCAAGATCCCCTTCATCGAGACCGTCCTCCACCCCAAGGTCGAAAAGCTGCACCGGATCGAGATCGGCTTCCGCACCGACCGGCAGGGCCGTGCACAGGTACAGGCGCAGGAAGCCCAGATGCTCACCGACGATCTGAATATCATCGCGGTGGAATTCATCGTCCAGTACAAGATCAAAAACGCGAGTGATTATCTCTTCAAGGTCGACGAAATCGACGACACGATCGAGAAGGCAGGCGAAGCGGCGATGCGTGAGGTGATCGGCAAGAGCAAGATCGACGATGCCCTGACCACCGGCAAGGCCCATATCCAGGAAGGCACGCAGGTGTTGCTGCAGCACATCCTGGACCAGTACCAGGCCGGCGTGCAGATTGCAGCCGTGCAGTTGAAGGACGTCAATCCGCCGGAGGCGGTGGTTGCCGCATTCAAGGACGTCACCAGCGCCAAGGAAGATCGCCAGAAACTCATCAACCAGTCGCAGGGCTACCGGAACGACATCATCCCCAAGGCCAAGGGCGAAGCAGCACAGATGGTGAACCAGGCCAAGGGCTACGCCCAGGCGCGCCTCGCGCGGGCGGAGGGCGAAGCAAACCGGTTCGTCAAGACGCTCAAGGAGTACGAGCAGGCCAAGGACATCATCAGCAAGCGCATTTACATTGAAACGATGGAAGAAGTGCTGGGCGGCGTCGAGAAAATCGTCCTCGATGGAAAGGCCTCGGATCGGCTGCTCCCCTACCTGCCACTCGACCGGTTGAAAGCCTCGCCGGATCCCGGACCGGCGGGCGAGGAGAAGAAGCGATGAGCAGGCAGGGCCTCATCCTCGCCATCCTGGCGATCGCCATACTGCTGGTGGTGCTCGGTGTATCCCCCCTCTTCATCGTGGACATCACGCAGACCGCCATCGTGGTCGAATTGGGCAAGCCGAAGCGGAACTACACGTCGCCGGGTCTCTACTTCAAGGTGCCGTTCATCCAGGACGTCACGTATTTCGACAAGCGGCTGCTGGACTACGATTCGTCCCCGCAGGAAGTCATCACGCAGGACAAGAAGACGCTGCTGATCGACAACTTCGCCAAGTGGCGCATCGTCGACCCCCTCAAGGTCTTTCAGAACTTCCAGACCCAGCGCGGGGCGCTCCGCCGGCTCGACGACATCATCTACTCCGAATTGCGGGTCGAGTTGGGACGGCACGATCTGTCCGATATCGTCTCCAAGAACCGTTCCGAGGTGATGGCCGTCGTCACACAGCGGGCCAACGAAAAGGCGGTCGCCTACGGGCTCGAAATTCACGACGTGCGGATCAAGCGGGCGGACCTGCCGGAACAAAATGAAAAGAACGTCTTCGCCCGCATGCAGGCGGAGCGGGAGCAGCAGGCCAAGCAGTATCGCGCGGAAGGCGCCGAGGAAGCGCAGAAGATTCGCTCCGAGGCGGAGAAGGACAAGGAAATCCTGCTCGCCGATGCCTATAAGGCCTCGGAGCAGATCCGGGGTGAAGGCGATGCGAAGGCCTTCAAGATCTATTCATCGGCCTACCGACAGGATCCCAAGTTCTTCGAGTTCACCCGCTCGATGGAAGCCTACAAAAAGACCTTCTCGCACAATTCAACGACGATGGTCCTGACCCCCGACTCCGAATTCCTCAAATACCTCAGGCAACGCTAAAAACCGTGACGCGTGATCAGTAACGCGTGACGAGTAACTGACACCGTTCTCCCCCATACTTGTCACTCGTCACCCGTCACTTGTCACGCTGCTGAGACAGCCCTACAATCTCCCCCGTCACCGGATCTAGATCGATGTGCTCTCCAGATGGATGCGCGGGCAAGCCCGGCAGGAGTTCGATCCCCGAGCAGACCGCCGTGAGAAATCCGGCGCCTGCGAGGATGCGGAGTTCCGTGATCGGAACGGTAAACCCTGACGGCCGGCCCTTGAGCGCCGGGTCGTGAGACAGTGATAGCGGCGTCTTGGCCATACAGATAGGCAATCGGTCGAAACCCCATCGGATCGCCCGCTCGATACCCTGCTCCGCCTGCGCGCCGTAGCTGACACCGGAGGCGCCGTACATCCGCGTAGCGATGGTGTCAATTTTCCGCTTGATCGGCCACGTGACATCGTAAAGTTGCGTGAACCGGTTCGGCTTCCGGCAGGCGATCATGACGGCTTGGGCGAGCGTTTCCGATCCTTTCCCGCCATCCCGAAAGTGAGTGGTGACCACCGCGCTGGTCGCCCCCGCTTTTTCGGCCTGTTCGCACACCCAACGCAACTCGTCGTCTGAATCCTGGTCGAACGCGTTGACCGCGACGACCGAAGGGATCCCGTGCGCCTGCACGTTGGCGAGGTGCTGTTCCAAGTTGGCAAATCCCCTGGCCAGTGCATCACGATTCGGTCCGGTCAGGCCGGCAGGAACCGGCTGTCCGGATTTGACTTCCCCCCCACCGCCATAAAACTTCAGCGCCCGCAGGGTGACCACGATCACCGCGGCATCGGGAGTCAGCCCGGACACCCGGCATTTGATATTGAAAAACTTTTCCGCGCCCAGCTCGCTCGCAAAGCCGGACTCCGTCACGACATAGTCGGCACAGCGCAGCGCCAGCAGATCGGCGAGCACGGACGAATTACCGTGGGCGATGTTCCCGAACGGCCCGGCATGCACCAGGGCCGGCGTCCCTTCAACCGTCTGCAAGAGATTGGGACAGAGCGCGTTCTTCAACAGCGCCGCCATCGCGCCGGCGCAGCGCAGGTCGTCCGCCGTCACCGGTCCGCCGTCCCTGGCCACCCCCACCACGATCCGGCCCAGCCGGGCGCGCAAATCAGCGAGACTCGTCGCCAACGCCAGAATCGCCATCACCTCGGAAGCTTCCGTGAGGACGAACCGCGCCTCGCGCTCTTCGCCGTTTTTCCCGATGACCCGAACATGCCGCAGCGACCGATCGCTCACGCTGACGGCTCGCGGCCAGGTGACCTGCTCGGGATCCAGTTCCAGCGTATTGCCGTGAAAAAGATGATTGTCCACAAAGGCGGAGAGCAGATTGTGCGCCGATTGAACGGCATGCGAGTCGCCAGTCAGGTGGAGGTTCATCTCCTCCATCGGAACGATGCAGGCGCGCCCGCCGCCGGCGCCGCCACCCTTGAGACCGAATACCGGCCCCAGCGACGGCTGCCGGAGATTCACGACCGCCCGTTGGCCCAGGCGGCAAAGCCCCATGACCAACCCCACCGCGGTCGTGGTTTTGCCTTCCCCCAGAGGCGTGGGATTGATCGCGGTGACCAGTACGTATCGCCCGCAAGGGCGGTCCGCAAGCCGCGCGAGGGCGTCGAGCGAAACTTTGGCCTTGCACTGACCGTACAAGATCAGCTCATCCTTGCGCAGGCCGAGTTGTTCGCCGATGTCAAGAATTGGATGGGGTGTCACGAGGCGTTGCTTACGTCACGCACGCGGCGGCGCCGTGACCGCCGACAAGTTGACGCAGTATAGCACAGGGCTCTCACCTCACCGGACGACGTCTGAAGACACCCGATAGGAGAAAGAATACACCGGCTGAAACGAGGGATCGATTCGGAGAGAATCTAGTCGAGAATGTAATTGTGCGGATTGACGGTCTGGCCCTTGACCTTGACCATGTAATGGAGATGAGGTCCTGTTGAGAGCCCGGTGCTGCCGACCAATGCGACGATATCGCCGCGCTTTACTTTTTGTCCCTGCCTGACCAGCAGTTTCGCCAGGTGGCCGTACTCTGTTTGAATCCCATAGCCATGATCGATCAGCACCATATTGCCCATCTTGGCATCGAAGCCGGCTGATATCACGTGACCGTTGGCCGGCGCTTGTATCGGCGTATTGGGCGCCGCACCGATGTCGAGCCCGTCATGCATGGCCAGTTGGTTCGTAAAAGGGGAAATGCGGGCGCCGAAGCCGGATGTCACCCACCCCCTGACCGGCCAGATGGAGGGAGTGGCCCCCCAGCGCGCGGACTTGTCCTTGGCCGCTTCGATCAACTCTTCCAAAATCCGCTCTTCTTCCGTGGAGTGGCGTTGAAGCCAGGCAATGTCCTGTTGGACTTTTTCGATAAGTGGCTTACCCTGTTTCGGCGTCACGTCGGCAGGAGGAGGATCCAGCATACCGACCGGCTGATTCGTCAGCTCCACGCCATCTAGCGGCTGTCCACCGTCCATGGGACGCTCGCTGCCGCCCTTGCCGCTCATCATATCGGCCGGCCGTTGGTCCTGAATTCCCAGCATAATGCGCAACCGCTGATTGACCTCTTTCATGGTCAACATGCGACGCTTCAGATCTTCAAGCGAAGTCGAAAACGAGGTGGTCTGTCCGCGTAGCGTAGCGGTTTCTTCTCGAAGAATCTCCAGTTCCCAAACCTGGCTCGATTGGATCACATAATGGGCCAGAAACAGGCCCTGCGTCAGGAGAAGCCCCAGCCCTAGGATCTTTATCCGCTTCATGGTGGGCCCTGAAAAGCTGAACCGCAGGGGGGCGGACTTGGCCCCTCTGAAAATCACAATGGTACAGGCGTCAGCGGCTTGATTTTTTCCCGTCGTATCCATATCTCTGTTCATCAGGCTCCTGCTCGGAACCCTACCTTACACAAAGCAGAGGTTAGTCTACCCAATCATCCCCTGAACGGTCAACCGTTTTAGCTTTTTCCAAACTATTTTATTTCAACGACTTACGAGTTGATTTTTGTATCCAAGCCAGATAATCGGCAGTTCCATGTGCGATCGGACAGGCAATCACCTCGGGAACCTGGTAGCTGTGGAGCCGCTTGACTTCGGCGGCCAATCGGCCAAAAAGATCGCTCCGGGACTTCACGATCAGCAGAACTTCCCGTTCTTCGGAAACCTTACCCTCCCAGCGAAAAATCGAACGAATTCCAGGCAACACGTTGACGCAGGCGGCGAGTTCGGCCTTGACCAACGCCCGTCCGATCCTGGCCGCCTCCTGTTTCGAGGCCGCCGTCACCAGCACGACAATAGCCTGCTTCGTTGGCTTCGTTCTTGTACCCCCCGCACCTTGCTTCTTCATATCCTAACGTTCCCCTCTGCCTGAAACTCCCGGTATCTGCCGGCATCCAATTGACAGCCTCTCAACAGGCCCCCTATGATACGGCTCGTCAGGAAAAAACGAGATGCCCGGGGAGTCGTTCCGAGAGGGAGGCCGCGCACATGGGATTCACCATCACCGTTCAGGAACTCAAGCAGCGATTGGATAAAGGCGACAAGATCGTGCTGGTGGATGTCCGGGAACCCTGGGAATATGCCACCGCCAAGATCGAGGGAGCGATCCTGATTCCGCTCGCGACCGTCCCGCAATCCCTGGACAAGCTTGACCGCAACGCCGAGATCGTCTGCCATTGCCATCACGGGATGCGGAGCGCCGACGCCACCGCCTTCCTCCATCAGCAGGGATTCACGAGCGTCAAAAACCTGGTGGGTGGGATCGACGCCTGGTCCATTCACATCGATCAAAAGGTTGCGCGCTACTGACGAGCGGGCTCACAGCGCGCGGAAATATTCGACCGTGCGCGCGAGTCCTTCATCCAGCGACACGCGCGGCTCCCATCCCAGTTCCTGCCGCAGCTTGCTGGCATCCACCACGCTGCGGGCCTGCTCGCCCTTCCTGGCTGGTCCATAGAGCTGCTTGCATCCCGACTTGGTCAGATCCACGAGTTTCCCGAACAGCTCATTGATGGGCGTTTCGTGCGCCGTGCCCACGTTATAGACGCCCTGTGCGTCCTTGCCGAGAGCCGCCATGTGCGCCTCCACGACGTCGTCCACATAAATGAAGTCCCGCGTCTGCCGGCCGTTGCCGTTGATGATCGGCTGCTCGCCGGCCAGCATTTTCTGAGTAAAAATGGCGACCACGCCGGCTTCCCCGTAGGGATCCTGGCGGGGGCCGAAGACATTGCTGAATCGAAGACTCACATGCTGAATCCCGCTGACCCGCTGGTAATACGCCAGATAATATTCGCCCGTCAGCTTGCTGATGCCATAGGGCGACAGGGGGCGGGTCGCGTGCGACTCCGGCGCGGGGAACACGTCCTGCTCCCCGTAGATGGCGCCGCCCGATGACGCAAAGATGACTTTTCTCGTTCCATACCGGACCGCGTGATCGAGCACGTTCAGCGTGCCGAGAATGTTGACCTGCGCATCGAACAGCGGGTCTTCGACGGACCGGCGGATGTTCATCTGCGCCGCCAGATGGATCAGGACGACGGGACGCTCCCGGCGAAATACACCCTCCATGCGCGAGCCCTGCACGTCCCGCTTATAGAATTCCGCCGCCCGGTTCAGGTTTCGGCGCTTGCCGGTTGAGAGGTCATCCACCACGACGACCTCATGCCCTTCCTGCACGAGGCGATCGACGAGGTGGGATCCGATGAACCCGGCCCCTCCGGTGACCAGAATTTTCACACGTTCCTCCGCTGCGTCATGCGGAATGTCCCCCGGCGCGCGCGCCGGCCAAGTTCAACCCTAGCAGGATTTCACGGTTGCCTTTTTGCCCCAACACCGGCGAATCCATGGCGCCGAGAGAGCAAAACCCAAGCGATTCGGCGCAGGCCAGCACTTTCGCGGTCACCGCGCGCCGCTGCTCCTCGTCACGCACGATACCTCCGCGTCCCACCTGGCCCTTCCCGACTTCGAACTGCGGCTTGACGAGTGCGATGACCCGCGCCGGACGTCCGAGAAACGGCACCACGCAGGGCAACACAAGCGTCAGCGAAATAAACGACACATCAATCACGGCCAGATCAATTGGCTCCGGCACCGCCGCGCGTTCCAGGTAGCGAATGTTCTGCCGATCGAGCACGACCACACGGGCATCCTGCCGTAACTTCCAGTCTAACTGCCCGTAGCCCACATCCACGGCATAGACCCGCCGCGCGCCCCGCTGCAACAGACAATCGGTGAACCCGCCGGTGGACGCGCCGACATCCATGGCGACGAGTCCGGTCGGATCCACCGCCCAGGCATCGAGCGCTGCCACAATCTTGCCGCCGCCGCGGCTGACATAGGGCGTCGTCCCCGAAGCGACATCGATCGCGGCTTCGGCAGGCACGAGGGTCGCCTGCTTGTCGGTCAGCACCCCGTTGACCCTGACGGTACCGGCCAGAATCATCCGGCTGGCCTGCTCGCGGCTCGACGCCAACCCGCGGGCCACCAGCACGCGATCCAACCGATCCCGAACCGTTGTTCTTTTCCGAGCCATGAGAAACTGGGAGAGGCAACTGAGAAGCGTGTCAGGTGAAATGGGCGGGTTCGTCTTCGTCCTCTTCCAATGAAAGAGCACGCAGCCGTTTTCGCCCGTCCTTGTCTTGAATCAGAATCTCGACCTTGCGTTCGGCGTCATCCAGCATCTTGAGACAGGCCTTGGAGAGCTTGATGCCTTCCTCGAAAATTCTCAGCGAGTCGTCGAGTGAAAGGTCTCCCTTTTCAAGCTCCGAGACAATCGTCTCGAGCCGGGCCAGCGCCTGTTCAAATTTCACCGGAGCCATGAAAACAGCCTCCTCATCCGACGCACGCGCACCTATTATACGGGCGCCTCCGAACAGGCGCAACCGTGTTATGAGTTGGGGAGAATCTTGCGCACAGAGCACAGCAACCGGCCGTCCGCCAGTTTCGCCAGCACATCGTCACCGACAGACACATCTTGCGCGCGCTTGAGCACGGCGCCGTCCGGCACCGTCTGCACGATGCTGTAACCGCGCGCGAGTACGGCCAGCGGACTGAGGCCGTCCAGCGCTGTCATGGCCGTCCGGACTGTCTGCCGTTTCACGGTCAGCAGCGTCGCCATGCCCTGTCGCACCCGCTTCACCAGCTGCGGGAGCAAGGCGGAAACTGCGCGCACGCGGTCCACGGGACTCGCCGCCTGCAGCCTGTGCCGGCTCTCGGTTGTTCGGCGATGAAGCGTCGCGAGCAGGGCGCGGACAACGTAGCCCACACGCGCGGCGGCCTCATCGACCTGTTGCGCGGTCCGTTCCAGCAGACGACCCTTGACGGCCTGGACCATCCGTTCCCGGCTGTCCTCCAGCGATCCGACCAGCTCGCGCAACACCGGCGCCACCGCCTCCGCCGCGGCTGAAGGGGTCGGCGCGCGATAGTCCGCCACGAAATCAGCCAGCGTGTAGTCGATCTCGTGGCCCACCGCCGACACGACCGGTACGTCCGATGCGGCAATGGCCCGCACGACGATTTCCTCGTTGAAAGACCACAGGTCCTCCAGCGAGCCTCCGCCCCGTCCGACGATCATGACATCGACGAGCTTGGAGGCGCTCAGCGCGCGGATGGCCGAGGCAATCTGCGCGGCCGCATCGTCACCCTGCACCGGCACCGGCGCGACCACGATGCCCACGATCGGGCACCGGCGGCGCAACACGGCCAGGATATCGCGTAGCGCCGCGCCCGTGAGCGACGTGACAACCCCCACTCGGCGCGGCAGAAACGGCAGCGGCCGTTTGCGGGCTTGCTCGAAGAGGCCTTCGCGGGCCAACCGCTCTTTCAACTGTTCCAGCGCGAGCTGGAGCGCGCCGAGACCCTTCGGTTCCAGATAATCCAGGACGATCTGGTATTCGCCACGCGGTTCGTACACCGTCAGACGCCCGCGCACGACGAGCTGGAGCCCTTCCTTCAACGCAAACCGCAGGCGCTGCGCACCGGGCCGGAACAGCACCACGCGAATCTGGCTGGTCGCGTCTTTGAGAGTAAAATAGATGTGGCCAGATGAGGGCGTACGGAGGTTGGAGACTTCGCCTTCCACCCAGCAATCGGAGAAGCCCTCTTCCAGCCGCTCACGGACGAGCGCGGTCAGGGCGGAAACGGTGAGAATCCGTTGCGGACGATCGGGCACAGGCATGTCCACTGGACGAGCGCAGCCGCGCGCGTCCGTCAGTCGGGAATGCGGAGCCGCTGAATGCTCAGCGCCTTGCCGAGCTTGCCATCCAATTCGATCAATGCCGCGCAGAAGACCGCGGGGCCGGATGCCACCTCGAAGCGGCGGGGCATTCCCGTCAGGAATTTTTCGATGACCAGTTCCTTCTTCACGCCGATGACGGAATGCACCGGGCCGGTCATGCCGATGTCGGTGAGATAGGCCGTGCCCTTCGGCAGCATCTGCTCATCGGCCGTCTGCACGTGCGTATGGGTGCCGACGACCGCCGACACCTCGCCGTCGAGAAAATAGCCCATGGCCATCTTCTCCGAGGTCGCCTCGGCATGCATGTCCACGACGATTGCGGCGGTCTCCTGCTTGAGCTTCGCCAACTCCCGGCGCGCAGCCTGAAAAGGGCAATCCAGCGTCGGCATGAAGGCGCGGCCCATCAGATGGAGCACGGCCAGGCGCTCACCGCCCGCCGTTTCCACCACAATCGAGCCTTTGCCGGGCACACCCTCTGGATAGTTGGCCGGACGGAGCAGGCGCGGCTCGTGCCGGATGAACTCCATGATCTCTTTCTTGTCCCACGCATGGTTACCGGTGGTGATGACCGCAGCGCCCCAGTCGAAGAGTTCCTGCGCCAAATCAGGAGTAATGCCGAAGCCGCCCGCGATGTTTTCGCCGTTGGCGATGACCAGATCGATACTGTGCTGGGCAACGAGTTTGGGCAGCCGACGCTCCACGGCCCGCCGGCCCGGCTCTCCCATGATGTCACCGATCACTAAGACTTTCATAAATCCTCGGCTAGAAGCTATGGGCGATAGGCAATGGGTAAAAGATCGATCCTTCCGGCCTATAACCTATAGTCCATCGACCCTCACCTATTTTGCGATGTCCGTATACCGGCTTTCCCGGATCACGGTCACTTTGATCTGCCCCGGATAGGTCAGTTCCTGTTCGATCTTCTTGGCCAGATCTCGGGACATGAGCGATGATTCCGTGTCGCTGACTTCTTCCTGCCGGACGATCACGCGAATCTCGCGCCCGGCCTGGATCGCATAGGCTTTCAGGACGCCCTTGAACCCTGTCGCCAGCGACTCCAGCTTCTCCAACCGCTTGACGTAGGACTCCAACGCCTCCCGCCTCGCCCCTGGGCGGGCCGCCGATAAGGCCTCCGCCGCGGCCACCAGCACAGATTCCGGACAGATCGGCTCCACCTGCTCATGATGCGCCGCGATCGCGTTGACGATCTTGGCCGATTCGCCGTACTTCTTGGCGATGTCGGCCCCCAGCATCGCGTGCGTCCCTTCCTCTTCGTGGCTCACCGACTTACCGATGTCGTGCAGCAGCGCGCCGCGCTTGGCCAGCCTCACGTCCAGGCCCAATTCAGCCGCCATCGTCCCGCAAATAAAGGCGGCCTCGCGCGAGTGGTAGAGATTGTTTTGCCCGTAACTGGTCCGGTATTTGAGGCGTCCGAGCACCTTGACGATCTCCGGGCTGAAGTCCGACAGGCCCAGCTCGAAGATGATTTTCTCCGCCTCTTCGATCATGAGCTTGTCGATATCCGTCTTCACCTTGTCGACGACTTCTTCGATCCGCGTCGGATGGATGCGGCCGTCGTGCATCAACCGTTCCAGCGAAACTTTGGCAATTTCTCGCCGTAGTGGATCGAACCCGGAAATGACCACGGCTTCCGGCGTCTCGTCGACGATCAGGTCGATGCCGGTCGCCGCCTCGATCGCGCGGATGTTGCGCCCCTCGCGCCCGATGATCCGGCCCTTCATCGCGTCGTTGGCGATCGGCACGACCGAGAGCGTGGCCTCGGCCACGTAATCGCGCGTCACCCGCTGGATCGAACGCGCGATGATTTCGCGCGCCTCGCGCTCGGCACCTTCTTTCGCTTCGTCCACGATGCGCTTGGCCACCCCGGTCGCCTCGAGTTTGGCGTCGCTTTCGACCGCGCTGATCAATTGCCGCTTGGCTTCTTCGATGGTCAGTCCGGCCACGCGCTCCAGCGCCTGCCGGTGCTCCTTGGTCGCGCGTTCGCAGGCCGCCTCCGACGCAGCCAGCGCCGCGTCGCGTTTTGCCAGCGTCGTTTCGCGCTTCTGCACCTCTATTTCGCCGCGCTCCAGCGAACCGGCCTTCCGCTCCAGTTGCTCTTCGCGCTGGAACAGCTTCTTCTCCACGGCGCCCATCTCCGCCCGCTTCTCTTTCTGTTCCTTCTCCATACTGGTCCGGGCCTGCAACAGCAGATCCTTCGCCTCGACCCTGGCCTCCTTGGTCAGCGTCTCGGCCTCGCGCGTGGCATTCTGCTTTGCCCGGCTGGCTTGTTCATCGGCCTGGCTCTGCTGGGTCGCCAGGGTATTGCGCCGAACGAACAGATAGACGCCGACGCCGGCCAGCGCGCCGAGCACTCCGGCAACCACATATGTCATGATATCCATCATCACAGTGGGGGACCCCCTTGGCCCTATTTCGACGCCGCACACATCCCGGATGCGTGCGCCCGTCGAGTCCGCATATTGTATGGGGGCAGATGCGCGTGTCAGCAGCCGATCAGTGCGAGGAAACCGGATCGAACCTGCCGAATCGAACCTGAAGGTCAGGCAAGAAGGAAAAGGCGTCAAGCAGACTGAAGAACGTGAGCGGTTACACGGGCCGGGATTGATCTCGTCGTGATCGTTGCGCGACGCCACGCGTCGCGCTCACTTCCGCCAGCCGGACAGGCGACTCTCTGATCATATCCCCGACCGCTCGTACCGCCTCGCCCAGCGTGACCCCGGACATCCGCACCCACCGATCGATGAATTCCAGTGTTTTCAGCACGTTCGACAAATTCCGCGTTGGTATTTGATCAGCCTCTCTCGTCCTTGCTTCCCGCTGCCACACGACTCATCCGCCCTACAACTGTCCCTTTCTCAAGACTGTTCGTACCGTATCAAATACAAGAAATCTTTGCAAGCGTACTTAGTGCTTCCGCGCCGGCTCCAATTGCTCTTCGATGGATTCCATCAGGCTCAACGTCCGCCGATCGACCTCGGCATCGCCTGCCTGGCGAGTGTGCTCCGCCTGGAACAACTGGTGCGTGATATTGAGCGCCGCCAGAACCGCCAGCTTGGCGCGCGTCGCCGTCTTCATTCCCTGCGCCAGCACGCGAATCTGCGTGTCCACGTAATTCGCGCAGCGCTTGACGTACTCCTCGTCGGTCGCACCGGTCACCACGTACCGCTGACCGTAGATTTCGACTTCAATGGTCTTAGTCAAGCGCCACCTCCTTGGACTCTTCGATGAACTCGAGGGAGTCCAGTTCGCCCAGGACCTTTTCAATGCGCGCCTTGATGTCCGCCCGCTCCGACACCCAGTGATCGTCGGATACATGCTGCTTGACGACTCGTTCCCTAGCCGCGCGCAGATCGCTCTTCAATCCGGTGTTCTCGCGTTTGAGCGTCTGGATCAAGTCCACCAGTTCCCGCACGCGCGTTTCCAGCGAAGTCAGCCTGTCGACCGCCATCGATTACACCATCTATTGCGGTGCAGAGCCCCCACGAACCCAGATATGGAGGCACTATAAAATCCTCAGCAGGCCTTGTCAAGGGAACGGACCACGCAGGCCTCGCCGCCCAGGCGGCGGTACTCGCGGTAACTGCGAAGCACCCGCCGGACATATTGCCGCGTCTCTTGATACGGAATCGATTCCACGAATTCGTCCGGCTCCCGGTCGCCGAATTTCTGAATCCAGCCCGTCACGACGGGCGGCCCGGCGTTGTACGCCGCGACGGCATGCACGAGGTTGCCGTTGAACTGTCCCAGCAATTGTTCGAGATAGCGCACACCGTACCGAATGTTCGTCTCCTGATCGAACAGGTCGTCGCGGGCCACCGTGCTGCCGTTCCGCTGCGCCACGGCTTGCGCCGTCGAGGGCATCAATTGCATCAGCCCGATCGCCCCGACACGCGACACCGCGCGCGCGTCGTACTGACTCTCCTCGCGGATAATCGCGGCGGCCAGATAGGGATCGAGGCGGGCGCTGCTGAGCGCGCGAATCGTCGGCAGATACACCGTCGGGTAGGCGACGCTCCACAGCGACGGCTGCACCGGCTCCAGGCCGCGCTCCAATCCATCGCGGAAATGCAGCCGCGCCAGCCGAAGCCCCTGATGGTAGCCGCCGGCCTCGCTCACGCGGGTGATCAACTCGACCAGCGCCGCCCGGTTTCGCGCGTAGCGATCCAGCAACCACGCGACTTCGCGGCCGGCTTCCTGTTCGAGGCCGAGCGTGCGTAATTCCACGGCCCGCCGATAATGCACGTCCTGCGCGATGCCCGAACGACTGTCTTCGCCCGACTCGGAGTCGGGCGCCCCGCCGGCAGGATCCGGCAGCGGCACGTCCACGCGGGTGCGCGTCAACTGGCAATAGTAGGTCCAGGCGTACTTGCGACAGAGCGCCTGGTAGCCCTCGGCCGCTTTTGCGTCTTGCAGCCGCTCCTGGGCGCGCGCGGTCCAGTAGAGCGCCTGCGGATTGTTCGCGGGATCTTCTCTGATCGCCACCAGGTCCTGCAGCGTCCGGGCCGTCTCGCTGTACTGCCCTGTGCGATACTGGATCCATCCGATCCTCCACAAGGCTTCTGCGCGCTGCTCCGTGCGGTCGCCGAATTGCACGATCTGGCGGTATTGCGCGATGGCCTGGTCGGATTGATTCTGATCGTCGAACCACGTGCCTTGCACGATCAGAATCAGCGCCTGCTGCTCCGGCGTCAGTGTTAATTTTGGATAGACCTGACGAAGACTCACCAGACGGTCGCCTTCGCCCAGCCTGAGATAACTGCGTGCCAGCCAGACGGCGGCTTCGTTCGCTTCCGTTGAAGGCCCGCTGGACGCCAGTTCATGAAAGATCAGCTTCGCCTGATCGTAACGCTTGAGCCGGGCCAGCGCCATGGCGAGCCTGAGCTTGGCTTCTTCCCGTTTCGGATGACCGGACGCCGAGGACAGAAAAGCCTTGAGTTCTTCCACGGCCTCCTCATTGAATGCCGCCGCCGCGAAGGCCGATGCCCGGACATAGCGCTCATCCGCCGTCGGCTTCCATGTCTGGCCGTTCAGCCGTTGCGACAACCGTTTCTCCGCCTCCCCGGCTTCGAGCGTCTGCGGATAGCGCATCCAAATCTGCCGAAGCGTGACGGAGCTGTCGGGCGACCGGTTATCCTGTGCCTGGCACTCGGCCAGCATCAGCAGCGCGCGCGACGCGCCGGCGTCTTGCGGTTCCTGCGCCGCGCCCCGCGACAACGGCTCCATCGCGTAGCCGCACTGTCCCACCCGGAACCAGGCCTCGCCCGCGCGATAGGCGATCCGGGACCCCAGCAGCGTGTCCGGCACGATGTTGGGAATGATGTCCAGAAGCGACGCCGACGCAAACACGTCGCCGGATTTCAGCAGCGCCTCCCCGATCCAGAGACGCACGTAATCCTCCAACAGGGGGAAGTCGCGTTGCGCGGCGCGCAGAAAGAGCAGCGCCTCGGCCGGCTGCCGTTCGATCAGGAGCACGCCCATCACAAGGTTCGCGCGACGCGCCCAGAGCGAGCCGGCATGCCGCTCCGTGAGCCGCCGCAACCGTTCCAGCTTGCGCGCGAGCCGCTCGTCGGCCGACACGGCCGTGGCATCCGGCGCCAGGGCGTTGCGGAAACACTGTTCGGCCGTTTCACACGAGGCGTCGATTGGCGCAGGCGGCGGCGTGCCCTCCTCTGCGGAGACAGGCACGAAAGACAGCGCCAACATGAACAGCAGACACGCGATGCGCATAGGACCTCGGGAACACACGACAGGGACCTGTCCATGGAACCAGATGGGATTCACTGGGTCAATTATATACCAAAGAATTCCGGGTCGCCCTCATTCCGCTCTTCTCGCGCGTTCTTGTCGGTTTCGCAAACGCTGTGTTAGGCTTCGCGCATGACTCGTCGAGACCGCTCCCGCGCCGCATCAGCCGAGACGCGCACCAATTTGCTCGCGCTTGACGAATCGGCGCTCGAACAATTCGTGAACGATCTGGACTGGCCGAAATTCCGCGCCAGGCAGATCCTCCGATGGCTCTACCGGGAACGCGTTCGCGATATCGAACGCATGACCGATCTGTCAAAAACCGAGCGGGCCCGCCTTGCCGCCATCGCCTCCATCGACCGACTGTCCGACTGCGAGGTCCGCCGCTCGAGCGACGGCACCAGAAAATTCCTGCTGCGCCTGCAGGACGGCCTGGTCATCGAAAGCGTGCTGATCCCGGACGCCGCCCGGCTGACACTCTGCCTGTCCACGCAGGTCGGCTGCACGCTGGACTGCGGATTCTGCCTCACCGGACAGATGGGATTGAAACGCAATCTGACGACACATGAAATCGTCGAGCAGGCGCTGACAGCGCTGGATCGCCTGGAGCCGGGCGAACGGCTCACCAACATCGTCCTGATGGGCATGGGCGAACCGCTCGCGAACTTCGACGCCGTGGCCGCCGCCATTGCGCGCCTCACGAATACAGGCTGGGGGCTCGGCATTCCGGCGCGGCGCATCACCCTGTCCACGGCGGGGCTTGCTTCCCGCCTGAAGGATGTCGCCGGCCTCGGCATCAACCTCGCCATCTCGCTCAACGCGACGACCGACGCGCAGCGCGACCGGCTCATGCCGGCGGTCAACCGACTGCATCCGCTCGCCCACCTCCTGGCCGCCTGCCGGGCCTATCCGCTGCCGCCCCATCGCCGGCTGACCTTCGAGTATGTCCTGCTGGCCGGCGAGAACGACTCGGAGCAGGATGCCAGGCGGCTGGCCAAACTGCTCAACGGCATCCGTTGCAAGATCAATCTGATCCCGTTCAATCCCTTCCCCGGCAACCCCTACCGCCGGCCGGCCGACAGCGACGTGCTGCGCTTTCAAACCGTATTGCGGAAGGCCGGCTTCGACGTGCTGATCCGCAAGAGCAAAGGCCGCGACGTGCTCGGCGCCTGCGGCCAGTTGGGCGAGCTGGTCAGCCCGCATCGGTCGTGATGGTGTGGTGCGTGGCAAGGGGACATTCTTCGCGCTTCTTTCAACTCAAATCCGAGGCGGGGACAGACCTATCAGCGGTCTGTCCCCGCCACACTTTCCCTCTGCGAGCAAGGGAGGAGACTATGTCGCAAGCTCGCCTCCTTCCACGCGCCTTGCGCGAGCACGGCGAGTCAGCCAGGAAGCCCTCTCCTCATCCACGCTCGCCCCCACCTTGACACCCGCGTGAGCCGGTTGTTAGCGTGTGCTATGCAGTCTGGCCTGGTGCGGTCCCTGACCACTTTCATCATTTCGATCCTCTGGCTCCTGAGCGGCAGTCCGTCTGCGTTCGCGAACGTCCAGGAACATCAGCTTGCCAACGGCATGAAGGTGCTGCTGGTCGAATCGCCCAAAGCGCCGGTCGTCACCGTGCAAATCTGGTACAAGGTCGGCTCGCGCAACGAAATCATGGGCCGGGCCGGGCTCTCCCACATGCTCGAGCACATGATGTTCAAGGGCACGCCCAAATATCCGAAGGGCAGCTTCTCGCGCCTCATTAAAAAGAACGGCGGCAACGACAACGCCTTCACGAGCCAGGATTTCACGGCCTACTTCGAGAACCTCGCAGCCGGCAAGGTCGAGCTGGCCCTGGAACTCGAAGCGGACCGGCTGCGCGGCCTGCTGCTGGACGACAAGGAATTCCAGCTCGAGCGCGAAGTGGTGAAGGAAGAACGGCGCCTGCGGTCCGAAGATGACCCCCAATCGTATCTGGCCGAAGCCCTCTTCGCCCAGGCTTTCCAGATGCACCCCTATCACTGGCCCATCATCGGCTGGTTCCCCGATCTCAACGCGATGACGCGGGCGGATCTCAAGCGGCACTACGACACCTACTACGTCCCGAACAACGCCACGCTGATCGTGGTCGGCGACATCAAGGCCGCGAAGCTGCTGCCGGTCATCAAGCGCTTCTTCGAGCCGATACCCAGGAAGCCTCTGCCGCCGCAGCAGGCCGTGGCCGAGCCGGAGCAGAAGGGCGAGCGCCGCATCGTCGTGAAGCGCGACGCGCAGCTGCCGGCCGTGATGGTGGGCTACCGGGCTCCGAATTTTTCCAGCGACGACGCCTACGCGCTGACACTTCTGGAATCCATCCTCTCGCATGGAAAAAGCTCGCGGCTGTACCGCAGCCTCGTCTACGAACAGAAACTGGCGCTGGTGGTCGGCGCCGAATACAGCCTGCTGCAAACCGATCCGGAACTGCTCTATTGCTTCGCGGTGGCGGCGCCGGGACAGACGACGGAGCAGGTCGAGCGCGCGATCTACGCCGAGATTCAGAAACTGCAGCAGGAACCGCCGTCCGATCTGGAACTACAGCGGGCCAAAAACCAGGTGGAAGCGGACTACGTGTTTGGACAGGACTCCAATTTTCGCCAGGCGATGCTGTTCGGCCAGGCCGAAACCACGGGCGCCGGCTGGCGGCAGGCGGAGCAGTTTGTGAACAAACTCCGTGACGTGAAAGCGGGCGACGTCACACGCGTCGCGCGAAAGTATCTGATCGAAGATGGACGGACCGTCGGCATCCTCATTCCCACGCCGGCGAACCAGACGGCGGCGGAGGCGAAATGATGCGATCGCTCAGGCGCGAGGCACGGGGCGGGGGGCGCGAGACGGAAGCCTTCGGCTTCAGTCCCGAGGCTCGTGGCTCGAGGCTCGTGGCCAGAGAGTTCCTGGAGCGGATCAGCTTGCTTGGAGTTGCGCTTTCCCTCGCTCTTGCCGCGCCGCTTCATGCGGCGGAAATAAAACCCCATCGCTTCGTCACGCCGAACGGGCTGACCGTCCTCGTGGTCGAGCAGCACGCGCTGCCCATCGTGCAGATTCAGGCGCTCGTGAAAACTGGCTCGGTGCAGGATCCTCCGGAGAAAGCCGGCCTGGCCAATTTGACGGCCGGCCTGCTGGACGAAGGCACGACGACCCGCAACGCGACGCAGCTCGCGGAGCAGATCGAATTCGTCGGCGGCGCGCTGGAAGCCAAGGCGACGCACGACTTCACCACGGCGTCCACGCGGGTCCTGGCCAAGGACACCGAGCTGGGCTTCGAGCTGCTGGCCGACGTCCTGCTGTATCCGTCGTTTCCGGAACCCGAACTGGAACGCGTCAAGAAACTCATCCTCGGCGAGATCATCGCGCAAAAGGACGATCCGGGAGCCGTGGCCGGCAAAGCATTCAGCCAACTCGTATTCAATGGCCATCCCTACAGCTGGCCGGTCAACGGAACGGAAGACACCCTCTTGGCCATCAGCCGGGCGGACGTCCAGGCGTTTCACGCGCGCGAGTATCTTCCCAATCGAACGATTGTGGCCGTCGTGGGCGACGTGACGGTCGAACAGGTACGCGCGCAGATCGACAAGCATTTCGGGTCGTGGCAGAAGGGGCCTGAACCTGCGCGAACCGCAGCGGCGCCGGCCGCCATCGACAAGCCGGTCGTCAAGCTGATCGACAAGGAACTGACCCAGACGACGCTCGTGCTCGGGCACGTCGGAATCAGCCGGACGAATCCTGATTTTTATGCCGTCACCGTCATGAACTACATTCTGGGCGCCGGCGGGTTTTCTTCGCGGCTGATGGATTCGATCCGCGACAAGCAGGGTCTGGCCTACGGCGTCATGAGCCAGTTCGAGCCCCGTGCCGCAGCCGGCCCCTTCCTGGTCAGCCTGCAAACCCGCAACGCGACGGCCCCCCGGGCGCTCGCCGGCGTCTTGAAAGAACTGAACGGAATGAAAGCGGCGCCGGTCTCGGCGAAAGAATTGTCCGAAGCCAAGTCCTATCTCATGGGCAGCTTCCCCATGCGGTTCGACACGACGCACAAGCTGGCCGAAGTCCTCTGCCAGGTCGAATTTTACGGATTGGGCCTCGATTACTTTACGCAGTACCCGACGTGGATCGCCAAAGTGAACGCGGACGACGTGCTGCGGGTCGCCAAACACTATCTGCATCCCGACCGGTACGCGCTCGTCGCCGTCGGCAAAATGAGCGAGGCGAAGCTGAAAGAATAGCCACGGGACGCGGGACACGAGGCACGAGACAGGACGATTTCTCTTCGTCTCGCGGCCCGCGCCTCGAGCCTCGCGCCTGACGTTGACATGGAGCCGCTGTGATCTACGACAAGTACCGAAAGCTTCAGCAATTGCTCAGAGACATGGAATCAGTGCTGGTCGCCTTTTCCGGGGGCATCGACAGCACGCTGGTGCTGAAAGCCGCGCACGACGCGCTGGGCGCCAGGGCCTTGGCCGTCACGGCGGTCTCACCGACGTTTCCCGAGATTGAACTCGAGTGGGCCACGAAGCTCGCCGCCGAGATCGGCGCGCGCCACCAGATTGTCCGGACCGATCAGTTGCAAGTGCCCGCCTTCGTGCAGAACGACGCCAGCCGTTGCTTCCACTGCAAGACGGATCTCTATCAATTGCTGGAGGGCCTGCAGCAGGAATTACACATGCGCGCCGTGGTGGACGGCACCAACCTGGACGATTTGGGCGACGAACGGCCGGGCCTCAAGGCGGCCCGCGAGTGGGGCGTGCGCAGCCCACTGGTCGAAGCCGGACTGTCCAAGATCGCCGTCCGCGAACTGGCCAGGGAGCTGAAGCTGTCCAACTGGGACAAGCCCGCTGCGGCCTGCCTCTCCTCCCGTATTCAGCGGGACACGCCCATCACGGTCGAAAAACTCTCGCGCGTGGAACGGGCCGAAGCGTTTCTGCTGAAGCAGGGATTCCGGCAGGTGCGGGTGCGGGAATCGGAGGGAGCGGCGCGGGTGGAAGTGGACTCCATGGAAGTGTCCCGCTTGCTGGAGCCGGCCATGAGCGCCGCGGTTGCAGAGCAACTCCGCGACTTTGGGTTCGCCTCCGTCACGCTCGACCCAGCCGGCTATCGCAGGGGTGGTGGGAATAGGGAGGGGACGTAAACCGTAACCCGTTATCCGTAATCCGTAAAACCTGAAGAGTACAGCCTTCGTTCAACTGTTCACGGATTACGGTTCACGGATCACGTCTTGCGGCTCTCCGCGATGGAGGCCAGCGCCTCGTCGGCCATGCGCTTGTGATCGGCATCGTTGAGGCTGCGACCGACGACCTTTTCGGCCACGAGCAACGCCATCTCGGTCGTCTGATTGCGGATGTCCTGAATCGCCCGCCGGCGCTCCTGATCAATTTCACGTGTCGCATCTTCTTTGGACCGCTGCGTTTCCGTCCTGAGGCGCTGCTCGTTCTCCTCCATGATCCGCTGAGCCCGCTCTTTGGCCGCCGCCAGCAACGTCTCGGCTTCCTTGGAGGCGGTTTTGAGCTTCGCCTCGTACTCCTGCATCTTCTGCTCGGCCTCGGCGCGATGCCGGTCCGCCTGCTCCAGGCTCTCCTTGATCTTGCGCTCGCGCTCATCAAGGGTCTGGAGAATCGGCGGGAAGGCGAACTTCCACAACACCCAGAACAGAATACCGAAGGAGAGGAACTCCCAGAAAATCAGCGATGAAAAGAAATGCGTGTCAAATTGCGGCATGGCTTTCCTTCAGGGGTAGAGGGGTAGGAGGTGTACAGGGGTAGAATCTGTCAGAACTCTGTGGCCAATACACCTTTACCCCTTTATCCCTTTACCCCGTTATCCCTCTTATTTGCGGAGTCCCATGATGATGAACGCAATGACCAGTCCGTACAGTGCAATGGCTTCGACCAGCGCGAAACCGATCCACATGTACTTGCCGACCCGCCCTTCCGCTTCCGGCTGGCGCGCCACCGCTTCGATCATCTTGCCGAAAATATACCCGATCCCGACGCCGGCCCCGGCAAAGCCCGCCGCCGCCAATCCCATGCCCACCAACGCTGCTGCTGCTGCATCCATGTCGTAGACTCCTTCCTTAAATAATCAGAGACCTGAACTCAATGCGCGTGATCATCTGCGCCATGCAGATGGAACGCATCCCCGATGTACACGCAGGTCAACACGGTGAAAATATAAGCCTGAATAAAGGCAATGCCGACTTCCAAACCGTTCATGGCAATCGTGAACGCAAAGGGTAGCCAGCCAATCAGCAGCCCCCCGCCGATCGCCAGCCCGAACAGCACGCCCAGGATCGTATGCCCCGCCGTCATGTTCGCGAACAACCGAACAGCCAGCGAAATCGGCCGCGCCAACTGGCTCACCAGTTCGATCGGAATCATCAACGGCAGCAGCCAGCCCGGCGTGCCCGGCGGCACCAGGATGCCGAGAAACTTCACGCCATGCAGGATGAAACCCATCACGATGCTGATTGCGTAGACCGTCAGCGCAAACACCGCGGTCACGATGATCTGGCTCGTGACGGTATAGGTGCCCGGAATCAACCCGAGGAGATTGCTGAAGAGAATGAAGACGAAGAGTGTCGCGATAAAGGGGAAAAATTTCAGACCGCCCTTGCCCATCGTGTCGAGGATGATGTCGCGGATGAATTCCACGAGCAGCTCACCCAGGCTTTGCAGCTTGGTCGGAACCATCCGGCGCGACCGGCCGGCCTTCACCAGGAGAAACGCCGCCAGTCCGACCACCACCCACATCATGATCACGGCCTTGTTGATGGAGATATCCAGGCCGAACAGATTGATCGGAATATAATTGTGCAGCTCGAAGGGATGGAGAGGACTTTCTTCCACGGAACGCCTTTCTTATTTCGACCAGTTCTGCGCCGCTCGCATGACGTTGCGAATGCCGGCTGTGACACCGACGATCAGCCCAACCACCATGCCCCAGGGCCCTGACGCGAACAGATACGTGTCAGCCGCCCAGCCGAGCCCGCCTCCGACAATCAGGGCCGCGAGCAACTCGGTCCCGATCCGGACCGCCTGCCCTAAGCCCGCATAAAACGGATCGTTTGAGGGAGGCATGTCGATATCTAACCCGGCGCGCATTTGAGCAAACTCGACGGGGGAAAGTCAAGGCGCAGGGTGGACCGGAAGCCCGTTCCGAACGTGTCGCAAAGAAAAGGAAAGAACACCGGGCTTGTGATACAACATGCGCATGCTGAAAATGGTCTGCCCGTCGCGGGCGCGCTTCCTCATGGTGGCGCAGCCGCAGCCGCTGATTCTCTCGGTGCCCCAGCCAGAGGCCGACGTCTTCGAGCTGTACCGTCAGATCGCCGCGCCCGGCCGCCCCTCGTTCCTGCTCGAAAGCGGCAAGGGCGGCGGCGCCATCGCGCGCTGGTCGTTCTTCGGCAGCGATCCCTATCTGGAATTCTCCGGCAAGGGCACGCGCTACGAACTCCGCAGCCGCGACGGGTCCGTCATCCACAAGGGCGATCCCTTCAAAGCCCTCGCCGAATTATTGAAGGCCTCGCGGATGCCCAGACCGGAGGACGCCCCGCCGTTCATCGGCGGCGCGGTCGGCTATTTCAGCTACGATTTGATCCGGCAATTCGAAACGTTGCCCACCCTGGCCACGGACGACCTCCGTCTGCCCGATTTGTTATTCGCCTTCGTGGATCTCTTCGCCGCCGTGGATCACCAGACGCGGATGCTGCACCTGATCTACGCGCCCCCGCTCGACCGGGCCCTGGGCCAACCGCGCGAGAAGTTGTATAGCGAAGGCTGCGACCGGCTGTCCGAACTGCACGCAAAGTTGCTGGCGCACCGCAAGCGCGGAGCAGACGACCTGCACATCGGCCACCTCGCCGTGAAACCCGACCAGTCGCGCTCCGACTATGTCCAGCGCGCCAAGCAGTGCCAGGAGTTCATCAAGTCCGGCGACATCTATCAGGCCAATCTTTCGCACCGCCTGACGATCGACCGCGACCCGGGCTGGCCGATGGAGCATTTCCGGGAACATGCCGGCGAGGCGCTCTACAGCCGCGTGCGCGAGGTCAATCCGTCGCCCTTCGCCGGCCTGCTGGCTTTCGAGAACATGGCGCTGGTGAGTTCGTCGCCGGAGCGGCTGGTGCGGCTGGACGGCCGTCGGGTCGACACGCGCCCGATCGCCGGCACGCGGCCGCGCGGCCACACGCCCGCCGAAGACCGCCAGCTCGCGGAAGACCTGATCACCAACGCCAAGGAGCGCGCCGAACATCTCATGCTGGTCGACCTGGAACGCAACGACCTGGGCCGCGTGTGCAAATATGGCACGGTGCGAGCGGACGAATTCATGCTCATCGAGCGCTATTCCCACGTCTCCCATATCGTCTCCAACGTCATGGGCGAGCTGCGCGATGGATTGGACGGCTTCGACCTGATCAAGGCCGTCTTCCCCGGCGGCACCATCACCGGCGTACCGAAGATCCGTTGCATGGAGATTCTGGAGGGGTTGGAACCGGTCCGGCGCGGGCCCTACACCGGCGCGATGGGCTACCTGAGTTGGAGCGGCGATCTCGATCTCAACATCATCATCCGCACCATGCTGCTGGTCGGCGGGCGCGGCTATCTCCAGGTCGGCGCCGGCATCGTCGCGGACTCCGATCCGGTCAAGGAATACGAAGAGACGCTGTACAAAGCCGAGGCCTTTTTCAAGGCGCTGGGAGAGTCGTAATGTGGATTTTTCTCAATGATCGCTTCGTGAAACGCGAAGACGCGCTGATCTCCGTCTTCGACCACGGCTTCCTCTACGGGGACGGCATCTATGAAACGCTGCGGGCCTACGACGGCCGCATCTTCATGCTCACGCAGCACCTGGCCCGCCTGCAGCGTTCGGCGCGCCTGATCGGCCTGGACATCCCCATCCCCGAAAAAGACTGGCCGAGTCTCCTGGGCGACGCCATCGCGCGCAATACACTGCACGACGCCTATCTCCGCATCACCGTGTCACGCGGCACGGGCGAGATCGGCCTCGATCCGGGTCTCTGCCCGAAGCCGACCGTGGTCGTCATCGCCAAGCCGTTTCAGGCCTACCCGCCCCATCTCTTCACGCAGGGTGTCAGCCTGATCACCACGTCCGTGCACCGCAACCTGGCCACAGCCCTGTCGCCACAAATCAAGTCGCTGAATTTTCTGAACAACATCCTGGCCAAGCAGGAAGCCACCAAGGCCGGCGCCTTCGACGGCATCATGCTCAATGCCGAAGGGCGCCTGACGGAATGCACCACCAGCAACATCTTCTTCGTCCAGCACGGCGCGCTCTGCACGCCCTCGGTGGCCTGCGGGATTCTCGACGGCATCACGCGTGAAGTGGTCCTGACGCTGGCGCGGGAGCAGGGGCTCAAGACCGAAGAGAGCGCCTACACGCCGGAGGCGCTGCGGCAGGCGGAGGAATGTTTCCTGACCAATACGACGATGGAAATCATGCCGGTGCGTGATGTGGACCAGCACCTCGTCGGCTCCGGCAATCCGGGCCCCGTCACGCTGTCGCTACACAAACAGTTCCGCGCAATTCTCGACAGGTTTCTCAGCTAACCTGTCGAGCAAGTAAAAGGTGAAAGGCAAAAGGTGAAAAGTCCGGCCACTTCTCACTTTTCACTTCTAACTTTTTACTTTTTACTTTTCACTTCTAACTTCTTACTTCTCACTTTTAACTTTTCACTTCCCCGCAGCACCCGGCTGTGCAGCGTTCTGCCCGGACGCGCGGCCTTCGACGCATCCGCCCGGTAGTGCGCCCCGACGCTGTCGGCCCGCCACAGGGCCGCTTCGGCCACGCAGCGCGCCACTTGCACCATGTTTTTGACTTCCAGATCGCGGCGCAAGGCAAACGGACGGTTCACGAGCCGTTCCCACCGCGTGAGCTGCCCCAGCGCGCCGGCCAGCGAGTCGCCCGTGCGGGCCAGGCCGACCTTGCCCCACATCACCCGCCGCAGCGAGCTGCGAAGCTTCTCGGCATCCTCCAGCGACGCCAACGGACCGCTGTCTATTTCATGCACGGAAGGGAGTAAGCCGGACGTGCCTGCCCGCCGCCGCGCATAGGCCACGGCCGCCAGCGCGGCGCGGCGGCCGAAGACCAATCCTTCGAGCAGAGAATTGCTGGCCAGCCGGTTGGCGCCGTGCACGCCGCTGCAGGCCACCTCACCCGCCGCGAACAAACCCGGCAGGCTGGTGGCCCCCTGCATGTCCGTTCGCACCCCGCCCATCATGTAATGGGCGCTGGGCGAGACCGGAATCCATTCTTCGGTCATGTCGATGTCGTAGCGGAGGCAGGTGGAATAAATCGTCGGGAACCGCTGCTTGGTGAAAGAGGCGCTGAGGTGCGTCGCGTCCAGATAGACGTGCCGGGAACGGGTGGCCGCCATCTCCGACCAGATCGCGCGGGAGACGATATCCCGCGGCGCCAGCGCGCCGTCCGGATGGTAGCGGTGCATGAACAACTCGCCTTTGATATTTCGAAGCCGGCCGCCCTCGCCGCGGATCGCTTCGGATAAGAGAAACGGCGGGCTGTTCGGCAGGTAGAGCGCCGTTGGATGGAACTGCACGAACTCCATATCTTCCAGAATCGCGCCGGCCCGATACGCCATCGCCATGCCGTCGCCGGTCGCGTTGGGTGGATTAGTGGTGCGCGCGTAGATCTGCCCCGCACCGCCCGTTGAAAGGATCACCGCGCGCGCGGGCATGATAAAGCGGTCGCCGGTCGCCTCGTCCAGCACCAGCGCGCCGCGGCAGCGGCCGTCGGCGACCACCAGATCCACCGTAAAGTGATGGCCCAGCCGTTGAATGTGTTTCTGCCGGCGGGCCTGAACCGTCAGCGCCCGCACCATTTCGTTGCCGGTCGCGTCGCCGCGCGCGCGCAGGATACGGCTGCGGCTATGCGCCGCTTCGTGGGCGAACGCGAACTTGCTGCCGATCTTATCGAAGCGGGCGCCCCAGGCGATGAGTTCCCGGATGCGGCCGGGCCCCTCTTCCACCAGCACGCGCACCGCTTCGCGCCGGCAGAGACCGTGGCCCGCCTTCAGGGTGTCGTTCAAATGGATGGAGACGTCGTCTTCTTCGCTGAGCGCGACCGCCACGCCGCCCTGCGCGTAGATCGAGCTGCTTTCCAGCGGGTTGCCCTTGGTGAGCATCAGCACGCGGCCATGCTGGCTCAATTCAATGGCCGCGCGCAGGCCGGCCACGCCGCTGCCGATCACCAGGAACTCTGCATCGGGAGAACGGAGAGAAGACGTGACGCGCGTAGAAACGGCCATGAGCCGGGTGCTATCGCTAGCGAGAAGGGCCGGGTCGCGGCGGTTCCCCCGCCCGTCGCAACGCCATGCCGAAGGGCAGATCGCCGTCCATGCCATCGATGAGAACGGTTTTTTGGCCGGCCCACCGGAGCACCCCCTGGCCGCGCTCGCGGGTGCCCGTATCATCGGGAGTCTTTCGCCATTGTCCCGCCCAGTTCACCACCACCTCGATCGTCTCCCCTTCGATCACGATCCGGTCGATGGTCCATTCGAGGGCGATCTCCTGGTAGGTCTGAAAATCCTGCTGGATCTCGCTCGTCGTTTTGTCCAGCGCCTCGCGCGGCAGCATGAGACCCTGGATGTCCGAGAGATCCCGCCGGCTATAGGCAGCGCGCAGTTCTTCCACCGCTTTGTCGATCTTCACAAAGCGGGCGCGGTCTTCCGGATACCGGTTCTCTTTCGACGAACAGCCAGCCGTCTGGCCGGCAGCCCACAGCAGGCAGGCCACGAGCACCAGAACCGGCAATCGCATCAGATAAAACATGGCGCAGTATATGTAGTGAAGATGGAACGCGTCAAGCCGCGAGACGTGCGGGAAAGGCGGGACTGACAGGAATGTCTATCTGGTCCATTCTGTCTATTCAGTCTGTCTGGCCGGTTTCGTTGGACTGAACAGACCGAACAGACGGAACAGACAAGACAGACCAGCCACGCCCGGCTTGCATTTACACGCAAAACCCACTACACTCTCGCGCCAACAGAGGAATCACGATGTCCAGTGTGCTAAAAAAACGTCGGAAGAAAATGCGCAAGCATAAGTTCAGAAAGCTGCGCAGGAAACAGAAATTCCTGCGTCGTAGAATCCAGGGATAATCCCACGGACAGCCGGAGGCGCCCATGCCCGAGATGAAAAAGTCCGCGTGCGTATCACAACGGTGAATCACACCTACGTCGGGGATTTCGTCATTCCGCCCATGCGAAACCGCGTCTCGGACGTGCTGAACGAGGAATCGCGCCTGTTCATCAATCTGACCGACGTGGTGATCAACGACAAAACGCAGGCGGTTCGTGGCGCTGAACAAGAACCTGATCGAATCCATCCAGCAGCTCTAATCCGTGATCAGTAATGCGTTATGCGTGATGGGCAGTATCCATCACTGATTGTTCGTTCCTCCTCCCTCGTCACCAATCACGTGTCACTCATGGCTCATCACATATCCTAATGTCCTACTACTCCCGCTTCTTTCCATTCCTGAGGCCCTATCTGCCCCGCATGGCGGCCGCCATCGCGCTCGTGGCCACTGCGGCGGCGCTGAATCTCGTGCTTCTGCGCCTGGCCGGCCGGCTCTGGGATGTCATCACCATCCAGCGTGATGTCCAGGGCATGACCGCCCTCGTCGGCATTTTCCTCGCGTTAATGACGGCCCAGGGCCTGCTGTCCATGGGCCACAGCTATCTCGTGGCATGGGTGTCCCAGCGGGTCATGGCGGATTTCCGCACGCATCTGTTCGCGCATCTCCAGCGGCTCTCGCTGAGCTTCTTCGCCAAGCGGCGCACGGGTGAAATTCTCTCCCGTCTCATGAACGACGTCGGCGTCATCCAGACCACGGTTACGGAAACGCCCATCGATTCCGCCAAGCACCTGGTCACGTTCGTCGGCGGCGTCGGCTTCCTGCTGGTCATGAACTGGCGCCTCTGCCTGCTGATTTTGATCTTGCTCCCGGTCCTGGTGCTCGTGGCCAAGTTCTTCGGCCGGAAGCTCAGGGCCCTGTCCACAACGTTGCAGGATAAAACCGCGGGCACCACCACCATTGCCGAGGAAGTCATCTCCGGCATTCGAGTCGTCAAATCCTTCGTCCAGACCGGACGGGAGGAACGGCGCTTCGCCGCGCAGGTCCACTCCAATGTGCAGACCGCCCTGCGCCGCGCCACGATCATGGCCGTCTTCGTGCCGGTCATCACCCTGCTGACCTTCGCCTCGGCCGCGGCCGTCCTGTGGTACGGCGGCCGCCAGGTCATCGAGGGGACCATTTCGCCCGGCGACCTGTTCGCCTTTGTCTTGTTTGCCGGCATTCTGATCGGCCCGTTCGGGTCGGCGGCGCGGGTATTTTCGCAGATCAAGGAAGCACAGGGCGCCATGCAGCGCGTCTTCGAGATGCTCGACACGCAGCCCGACATTCGCGATCAACCTGGCGCCGTCGAACTGCCGCCCATCAAGGGCCACGTGCAGGTCACGCACGTCAGCTTCGCCTACGATCCCCGTCAGCCGGTCCTTTCGGACGTGTCGTTCGAGGTCGCCCCCGGCCAGATGGTCGCACTGGTCGGTCCGACCGGCTCCGGCAAAACCACGCTCATCAATCTGCTCCACCGGTTCTACGATCCGCTGGAGGGCTCGATCACCATCGACGGCCACGACCTGCGCGCAGTCCGGCTCGACAGCCTCTACCGGCAGATCGCGCTCGTCCCGCAGGAAACCATCCTGTTCGGCGGCACCATCCTGGACAACATCCGCTACGGCCGCGACGGCGCCTCGGAGCAGGACGTCATCGCCGCCAGCAAGGCCGCCAACGCGCACGACTTCATCGGCGCCATGCCGGACGGCTATCAGACTGTGGTGGGTGAAAAGGGCGTGAACCTGTCAGGCGGCCAGCGACAGCGGCTGGCCATCGCGCGGGCCGTGCTCAAGAACCCGCGCATTCTGATTCTGGATGAAGCGACCTCGGCCCTGGACGCCGAGTCGGAACGGCTGGTGCAGGAAGCGCTGGACCGGCTCATGGCGGGCCGGACGAGCTTCGTCATCGCCCACCGGCTCACGACGATTCAACGCGCACATCGTATCCTGGTCTTGCAGAAAGGCCGGCTCGTCGAGGACGGCACCCACGAGCAGCTCATGGCACGCGACGGGCTCTACCGCTACCTCTACACCCTGCGCCTGGTCGAACAAACCACCTAAGCAAGAACGGTGTCAGGCACCCTTCCGCACGGTGCCTGACACCCTGCGATTGCCTGCCAGCGATCCTCTTGCGCCCTACTGCGATAGGTAGCGCGCGAGCGCGGACTCGGAATCGAGATCCAGCTGTTTGAATTCCAGCCCGAGCAGGAACTGGCCGCCCGCTTTCTGCTTCCGGCGCACCGTGCAGGGCAGCAGCAGCGTCGTCTTCCTGGCGTCGTCCAGCTTGACCCGGAGCTACGGGTCTCGGTCAACTCGGCGTTCATCGCGTCGATCGTGATGCCGACCCCTTTGGTGGAAATATCCCGCAGCAGGCATGGCACGCGCACCGGCCCCTTGGCTGAATTCCACGACAGGGAACCGGGTACATTAACCACCTTGCGCTGGCCGCCGCGCAGTCCCAGCGGCAGGACGGTATAGGAGCGGCCACACGCACAGGTGTAGGCGATCGTCTTGCTCGTGAATTCCGCAGGCGCGAAATTATGCGACGCCAGGCACGCGGGGCAGGCGCCGAGAAAAACGCCCTTGGTAAAAAAGGCCTGCAGCAGTTCCGGCTTGTCTGGCGCCATGACGAAATCCCACGCCCCCTGAACAGAAACGGTGCCGGACACCACTTCCATGGTGCGCGACACCGTTTCGTGCTTGCCACAGACGCCCAGGCAGGCGTCTCGTGTCTATGGACTGACTGACGAACTACTTCAGCTGACGGCTGACGAGTTTCGTCATCTCGAACATGTTGACTTGCTTCTTGCCGCCGAATACCGCCTTGAGCGCCTCGTCCGCATTGATCATGCGCCTGTTCTTCTTATCCTGCAGCTTGTGGCGCTTGATGTACTGCCAGATCTTCTTGGTCACTTCGGTGCGCGGCATCGCTTTGTTGCCGATCACCGCGCCGAGATTGGCGCTGGGGGTCACCGGTTTCATGAATGCGGCACTCGGCTTTCTCTTCGTCTTGGCCATTGTGAGGGTCTCCTTTCAATTATTGTGGGGGTCAATCGCACCGCACATCCCGTGCAGTTGACGCGGAGAATGAGGCAACCAGAGGGAAAAGTCAATCCCCTCTGGGCAAAAACAGTTATTTTTCCCTCTGAGGATATCCACAGAGGGGGAAACGGGGTCTGGCACCGTTTCAATTTCCAAGAGCGCGATCAGGACTTCCTGGTTGGGGAGGAGTTCTTGAGGAGCCTGTCGAGATAGTTTCGCAGGCGCGTCTTTCCGGTCTCGTTCATGTTCAGAAACTCGACACCGACATCGTTCCCTGCCGTCCAGGTCACTTTCGCCCGGCCCACTGTCACCGGCTTCTTGTCGGTCGGGATGTGCAGACTCAGTTTAATCGTGGCATCCATGCTGACACCTGCAATGCTTTCCAGGGCACAACCGTTGAGGGAAAGGTTGAACGTGGTCCCCTTCCCTGTCCCGGACTTCCCTTCGAACGACACGGGGGCTTTGACCACTATGCGCCGCTCGCGCGTGTGTTCCGCCGAAACCGCGCCTCGCCCATGCTCTTGTTCAGCCATTCGTCACATCCTGGAAGATTGACCACACTGTACGTTGATAAATTTAAGCCCACCCAGGCGGGAAGTCAAGAAACACAGCCGGCACGGGCAGAGGAGCCTGTCCCCGCTACTTCACCGCGTAGATCTGCTCGATCTCGCGGCTCGTTAATTCACGCCACTGGCCGGGCTGGAGGTCTCCCAGCACCACCGGCCCCATCGCAATCCGAATGAGCCGGACCGTTGGATGTCCCACCGCGGCCGTCATCCGCCGCACCTGCCGGTTCATCCCCTCGCGCAACGTGATCTGCAGCCAGGCGGTCGGCACGGACTTGCGGAACCGGATCGGCACAGGACGATCGGGAAGCGCCGGCGCCTCCGACAGCACCAGCACCTCCGCAGGCCTCGTGCTGGCGCCCTTGAGCAGGACACCCTGCCTCAGCCGCCCCACCGCCGCGTCGTCCGGCACGCGCTCCACCTGGGCCAGGTAGACCTTGGGAAGGTGATGCCGCGGGTCGGTGATGTAATGCGCCAGGGCGCCATCCGACGTCAGCACCATCAGCCCCTCGCTATCCCGATCCAGGCGACCGGCGGCATAGACCCCCGGAACCGCCACAAAATCAGTCAGCGTCGGCCGTCCCGCCGGATCGGTAAAGCAGGGGAGCACCCCATAAGGCTTATTGAAGACGAGCGTGCGAGATGTCAGCACTGGCGTTCGCATGGAATGGTCGGACGGCGGGTCGGGGCAAAGGAGAATGTCCCTCTTTCTTCTACCTGTGTGATGGCGTCCGGGGCTCCGTCAGCCCCGCTTCGCTCCTTGGGCAAACACTTCTTCGAGCACCTCGAGGATTTTTTTCTCCACCAGATCAGTCGTGATTTCAGTGAGCGCAAGAATGCCGCGCGATCCCGAAAATTCGCTCTTGCTCTGGGAAGGCGTGCTCGCTTGAATGGAGACGGACGTGTGTCCCGAGTGACAAAAAGACACCATCGCCGTGTTTTCGGGGAAATAGGAGGAATTGGGCACGCCGCCGATCGCGACACGCAGGGTGATTTTGGAATCCCGCTTGCTCCGTTCGTCGCCGACTTCCGCGATTTCAACCGAATGGCCCTTGGCCTTGAGCTGATTGCCGATATCGTCCATCACCGGGCGAATGACCTCCGTCCGGACCCGCCTGAACTCCAGGTAGAAGGCATCGGCTTCGGATTGTTGCCGGTCCTTGGCGTCCCTGGACTTCGCCAGCCTCTGTTCAAAATTCTGCATCAGGGTTTGTAACTGTGAGTCGTTCTCTTCTTTCATCGGGGCATCTCCTTCAGTCGTGCACGGAACAAGCGGTCCAGCGTGCGATTCAACGGTCGATACAGCACCGAAAAGTACTCTAACTCCAATATCTTTCGCTGCGTTAGTTGTTCCAGCCCAGGACGTCGGACTCGCGGACGAGAACGAGTTCCTTATCGTCCAGATCGAGTGGGGTCGTTCCGTATTTCTCGTAGAGGACCTGGTCGCCCGGTTTGAGGACCGTGGGCTTGAAGACCTTTTCCTCTTTCCCTGTGGGTTTGCTTCCCCGCTTCTTTTCCAGTGTTTCCCAGCGTCCCGTCCCCACGGCCAGGACCTTCCCTTCGACAGGTTTTTCCTTGGCCGTGTCGGGGATGAACATCCCCCCGGCAGTCTGTTCCTTGGCCTCCGCCGGTTCGATCAGTACCCAATCCTGTAACGGTTGCATTCCCATAGTGATGTCTCCTTCTTTGGTACTGAGTATAGACTATCTTCGCTCTGATGTGCGGGTCTCCCGAAATGAGCGTGGGTAGCCTGGGGGCTGGTCTTCTAATTGTTACTTCTCACTTGCGCTCTAGGCAGGCTTCACACGTTTCACGCATCACGCTTCACGTCCGCAGGGGTGTCCGCATGGCGGAAGGAAGAAGGGCCCCGATGGCTTCTCTCAAGCCGGGTTTCTCCAGTGCCGCCCCTCGCGCGCGAGCAAGTCGTCTGCTTCGGCTGGTCCCCAGCTCCCCGCCTGGTACAGGGGCACCCCCTTGGGGGGAAGCCCTTTCCAGACCTCCAGGATCGGCTCCACGACACCCCACCCCGCTTCCACGTTGTCGGCTCGCTGAAAGAGCGTGGCGTCACCGACCAGGCAATCGTGCAACAGCGTCTCGTAGCCGGTGCTGGGCGCATTGCCGAAATACTTGGAGTACTGAAACTCCATGTCCACCGTGCCGACGCGCACGGCCACAGCGGGCTCATTATAACAGAGAAGCCTGTGGGAGACACCAGTGATGCCATTGCACTTCATTTCTTCAATATCTTCGCGATGAACCATCCTTCGACCCTCTTGCGCGCCCAGGGTGTTTTCCGCAGAAACGTGAGACTGGACTTCACGCTCGGGTCGTGGAGGAAACAGCGGACCGGGATGCGACGCCCCATCTCGGCCCACCCATACCGCTCGACCAGTTGACTGACGATGGTCTCCAGCGTGATCCCGTGCAATGGGTCGCGGGGATGGGAGATGGGCGCTCCGGGATGGCGATTCATGGGGAAATTAGACTACGCAAAGCATAGTGTCAGTGCGACGGAATGGACCGGTGAAATCTGAGCCGGCAGCTTGGTCTCCTCCTTGCTCGCGGAAGGCGCATACGAGGACGGTGCTCCTTCGACGCGCGCAGTTGGAGGAGACCAAGCCGCCGCTCACCTTCCTCCATCGCGCGTTGCGCGAGCACAGAAGGGAAACCATGCCGCCAGCTCGCCCTTCCCTTCACGCATTGCACGGGAAGGTTGCCTCGTTTGTTTGGTTGGTCTGGTTCGTTTCGTTTGTCTGGTTTTTCTGGTTTGTCTAGTTGGTCGGGCAGGACAGACAGAACAGACAAGACAGACTGAACAGACCACGCGTCACTTCACATAGACCACGCCTGGAAAATCCTTGAGGTCTGCATCCCCGGTCACCAGTTGCGCCTCTTGATCACGAGCTGTGGCATACACGATCGCATCCGCCATGGCGAGGCCATGCTTCAAGCTTAGATCGGCCGCCAGTAAGGCAATGGATTCCGTGAGCGGGATCACGTGCGTCGCATTGAGCCGGCCGGCAAACAGCACCGCGGTTTCTTCTCCACGCTCACGCTTGATCTTTTTGTAGACCTCATACAGGACAATCGTCGGCGTGACGACTTCCTGTTGAGGAGTCAGATAGCCGGCGTATCGGTCTGCCAGCGGCCCCCCGGTAAAAAACTCGATCCAGCCGCTCGAATCCATGAGGAGCTTCACAGCCGATCTTTCTTCTCGCGGAGATCGCTCTTCGACATGCCTTTCAGCAGGCCTCGAAGCGACTTGAGTGGCACTTCGGGCACCAGGGTAATGACGCCCCCCTTCTCCAATACCTGTAGCCGCTGCCGAGGCGTGAGGTGGAGCTTGTCCCGAACCTCTTTGGGAATCACGATCTGAAACTTCGGCGAAATTGTCGTTGTAGCCATCGCTCCCTCCAGACTTACTATTTTATAATCGATCAGCATATCGTTGTACGCCTAGAAGGTCAAGCAGACATGCTGGATGAACTATGAACGCTGAACGATGGTGGGCGGAAAACGCTGTCAGAAGCCCTTTAGTGGGTCGAACCCGCAGGGCGGATGGTCAGCCTGCAAAAATGTCTCTCTGGACTGTCTGGTCTATTTGGTCTATCTGATCTGTCTGGTTTATCTGGTTTCTCTGGTTTGTTTGGTTTGTTTTATTGGACTGAACGAGCCAAACTGACTGAACAGATAAGTACAGATCCGACAGATCCAGAGACGACAGTCAACACCTCACTGACCGGAACATTAAAACCATCCCTATATCCATCTCTCTGCTGATTCTGACGCGCATGGTCTATTGCATATGCAGTTTTCGCGCGACTAGCAGATGTGCGGGACGTGCGCGACGGGCACGAGATGAGAAGACGCGCGAGACTTGCGGGAAAAGCGAGACTGGCAAAGGGGAGCGGTTTTCGGGAGCGATGTGTCAGCGGATCGCGTGGGCTGTCTCGAGGCCGGCCAGGTAACCGGTCAGCCGCTGGAACTCCTCGTACTCCACGTTCAGGAAGGTGACGCCGAAGTCCCACTCCTGGGACCAGCGGACGGCGGCCAGCCGGACCTGCACCGGCGCATGGGGGGCCGGGAGTTGGAACCGGAGGGACAGGTAGGTCCCCGGCTCCACTCGCGTGTCGCTGGTGACCTTGCATCCATCGATCGAGAGGTTGTGCACGACCCCGCGGGTTTCGCCCGGATGCTCGTCCCGCGCGAGGACCACTGGGAGGCATGCGCGAAAGCGTTTGGAAGCCGTCAGTTGCATATGATTTTTGGGTACGCGGCGCCGTGCGGCTTCAGGCCGCTTCTGTCACGTGGGCCTCTTGCTGCAGGCCGGCGATCAGTTGGCTGAGGCGCGCCTCGTCACGTGTTCCGAGGCTGAGGAACCGTACGCCGAAATCGTCACCGGCCGTCCAGGTGACCTCGGCCTGGTCCACCGCGATCGGCTGGGGGAGGTACGGCGGGTGCACACGCAGGGTCAGCACAGTGCCGCGCTGTACAACCGTCCCGCTTTCAATGGCACCGCCGCTCATTGAAAGATTGACGAGTCTGCCTGCGCCAACCCCCTGGTTCCCCAGGAAGACAACGGGGTACTGCACGAACAACCGACGCTCTCGCTGCGCTTCCATCAATACATCCTCCTGGCTGTGAATCCTCAGCAGGTCTGTGCCTGATGGGATTTCTGTTTCTGGATGCTTTGCAGCATGTCCGCGATCACCCGGTTCAGGCATTCCCGCTCCTGGGGGCCCAACTGGAGAAACTGCACACCGAAGTCGTCACCGGCCGTCCAAGTGACCTCTGCCCGGTCCACCTCGATCGGCTGCTTCAGGGATGGAAGGTGTACACGCAGCGTCAGGATTGTTCCACATTGTACAGAGGCTTCGCTTCCAATGGCCCCGCCTCCAGCTGAGAGGTTAAAGAGCGTCCCCTGGCTAACTCCTTGATTTCACTCGATAGAAATGGGGCACTGCACGAACAGCCGCCGTTCTCTTTGTTCCACCATGAGCGCATCCTCCTTGTTCGATGACCCCTTGAATCAGAGGGTCATGCCATGGAGTAGCAAGGACAATGCCAAGATGTTGACAGGCTGTGGACGGGTGCTGGATAAGCCGTCGTGGCAGTGCTGAGTCCTGAGTGCTGGGCGCTCAGGGGCAACGATAAAAATCGACGCGGGAAGGCGCGAATGGCGGGACGGGCGAGAGTGGCGGGAGGGTTTGTCTGGTTCTTTTGGTTTGTCTGGTTGGTTGGGTTGGTGTTTGGAACTGAAGAGACCGAACAGACGGAACAGACTGGGCAGACTGGGCAGTCTGTTTAATCGTGTGTGGTTACCCGTTCTCGCCGGCGGCAAACAGTGCTTTATATTCCTCCGCCACGCCCAACTCCTCGGCTTGGGCCGCCAGATCTTTGCGTTCGGACTGGTTGGGCCGGCGCACAGCGACGATGTTCCGGGCGTCTTGCAGATCGACCGGTCCTCCCGCGTAGAGCTTCAAGAGCACCAGCGCGGGCCAATCCACCACCGGAAGCCGGCGTTCCAGCACCGGAATCTTTTTCACCTGTCCAAACACCAGGTCGGCCCATCGGGATTGCAGGAGAATCAGTTGGACGGGCACCGTGCGCTTGCCGACGGACAGTTTCAGCCGAAACACGCCGCGCAGCGGATCATCCGGATCGCCCGGCTGAAAACTGGCCTTGAGATGCGCGGCAAGACGGGCCGGATCCGCCGTGCCAAGCGCCACCGCCAGGTCGATGTCCTGCGTGGCGCGCGCCACCCCCCAGGCCGAGACGGCAAACCCCCCGACCAAGGCGTACGACTGCACCAATTTTTTCTTGCGCGCCTCGTCGAGACGCCGGACGATGTCGATTAACGCTTGCCGGAACACGCGAGCTTGAGTGCGAGGCAGGTGTCGGATAGCTCGAGGGACAGCCGCAGCCGCTGCTCCGGCGTCATCCGCCGAGCCTCCTCAATCTTTCGGCTGGTGAGCCGCCCGCTCAACCGGCTGGGCCGCCGACGGAGCGCGCGGGTTTGATCTGTCGTGTGACGATTCATGGGCGCATTATACACAGATTCGCAGACGGCGGGAACTGTTAAGGGGGGACAGCGCACGGTCTTCAGACGTGATGACGTGACGACGTTCGGACTTTACGACGCGGGAAAGCTTATTTCACTTTGGAGAAGTCCGCTTCGAAGTCGATCTGCTTGCCGTCCATGAAGAAGACGACGACCTTGGTTTTGGCGTTGGGATCGAAGCTGTCGTAGGCGAACCGGGCGGTGAAGCGGGTGCGGTAGGCGGCGGCTTTGTTCGCCATTTCAATTTTGCGCCCGCGGTCGGCCTGGCTGATATCCACCGGCTTGATGGTCTTGGACCCCTGCTGGAAGGCCATCTTCACCCCTTCGGCGAAATACTCATCGTCGCCGCAGAACTGCACTTCGACTTCCAGGTTGGGCATGTCGAGATACTTTTGGATCTTGTCGTCCGGCATCCGGACGTCGGACTTCTGCTTCTTGGATTCCGTGGCTTCCTTGCGGCCGAAGGATTCCAGCCAGAACCGCTTGGTGCGCAGAATGGCGCTGGTGCCGCAGGGGTCTTTTTCGGGATCGGCGCCGACTCTCGTTACCAGGGACGCGTGCTGCAGGACCTTCTTGACCTCTTCATCCGGCTTGGCGGCCTCCGAGGCCTTCATCATCGGATCGCGACCGGCGGCGAGGGATTTCTTGGCCTCTTCCATCGTCAGCTTCACATCAATGGCCCCTGCAGGATCGGCGGCGAGCGCGGCTGCGGCCACCACGACGACGAGCAGGCCCAGTCGATACCGTAGTGCAGGCTGACTCATGGCGTGACGCGCGCTCATAGAAACCCCCTTCGATGGCAGATGAAACCGCGTGATAATGGGCGGCATTGTAAGGAAACGGGTCGGTCAAAGCAATGCTGGGGGACAGGCGATGGGCGATAGGCTATGGGAGAGGGATTGCTGCCTTGATATCGCAAATTGCGATATCAAAGAACGATATGCCGACATGGCGGTTACGGCGCGAACATCTCGGCGAGCAGCGCCAGCACCCGGTCTGCTGTCATCTGATTGATACGCCCCAGCCGCTTGACCAGGCGAGTCTTATCCACTGTGCGAATCTGATCGAGAACAACCTGCCCGCTTTTCCCCTGGAACTTGACCGGCACACGGGTGGGATACTCCCGGCTCTTGCTGGTCATGGGCGCGACGATGACCGTACCGATGTGGCGGTTCATCTCATCGGGTGAGATGATAAGGCCGGGGCGAGTCTTCCGAATTTCGTGGCCCTGTGTGGAATCGAGGCGAACCAGGTAGACCTCAAAACGCGAAGCTACCACTGCCATTCGGCCCGATCCCACTTGGTGGTGGACAACGACCGCTGATCGAGCAGGGTGTCATCCCCGTGCGTGTGCATCCGGCGGAAGGTGTCTTCCCACCCTGCCCGTGGACGCGACAGGGACTGGAGCACAAGGCGATTTCCTTGCACCTCGAGTTCAATCGCATCTGCGAGGTGACACTGCTGCAAGATGGTTTTCGGAATGCGGATGCCTTGGGAGTTGCCGATCCGCACAATATTGACTTTCATGACGACGCACCTCCTCCTGCCTCGTGTGCTTACATTGTAGTTACTGTATCGCCTGTCGCATGTCAAGCAGGTGCATGAGAAGTGGTCACAGATTGTGACCACCTGGTTTGAAGTCACAATTTGTGACCTCAAGTTTTTTAAGGTCGCAAAATGCGACCTTAAATCAGCGCTGGAAGGTGGACCAGTTTGGATAGGGTTTCGTCCGGTAGAGTTGCTCTATGTCGACCGGGACGGACAGGCCGTGCTTCTGCAGGAGCGAGGCGGTGAGGCGCAGCGGGAGGCCGACGGCAGCCGTGTAATCGCCCTCGATCCGCTCGATGAGGCTGCCGCCGCGGCCCTGGATGGAATAGGCGCCGGCCTTGCCCTTCCACTCGCCGCTTGCCAGATAGGCCTCCAGATCGGCGTCGGTGAACGGCGGCATCCAGACGCGCACGCGGTCCACGGCCACGTCCTGAATGTGGCGTACGGCGCAGCAGAGTGCCACGGCAGTGTAAATGTGATGGTCGCGTCCACGGAGCCGCCGCAACATGGCGCCGGCCTCCGCGCGATCGGCCGGCTTGCCGAGGATAGTCCCCCCCACGGCAATCAGCGTGTCGCTGCCCAGGACCAGGCTGTCGGCATGCTGTCGCGTGCAGGACTGCGCCTTCCCCAGCGCGAGCGTCCACGCCTGGGCCTCAGGCGGCAGATCGGCGTATATCCGTTCATCAAATTTCGGATCGACAACTTCGAAGGGAAGTTGCAGCAGGGTGAGCAGCTCTTTGCGGCGCGGAGAAGTGGACGCGAGAACGAGCGGCATTACGCGACAGACGCGGTCGTTTCGAGCGGGGGGGCGGCGCTCCGAAGCGGACTCCCCGCCTGGTGCTCAGCAACGATGCGCGCAACGTCTTCACTGCTGGACGCCCGCACCATGGCGGCGCGCATGGCCGCGGCGCCGGGAAATCCATTGCAGTACCAGCCCAGATGCTTGCGCATGCGGGGGAAGCACTGCCGGTCCATAATTGCCTCGTACAGCCGGGCCTGGTCCAGCATCACGCGGAACCGTTCTTCGAGCGTCGGCGATTCGCTTGCCACCGTACGCGTGGCATCGCTCACGGCGGCACGGGCCGCTTCCTTGTGGCGGAACAACCACGGCTCGCCCAATGTCCCGCGGCCGATCAGCACGCCGTGCACGGCGTGCTGCCGGACCCGGCGGACCACATCTTGAAGGCTCTGCACGTCGCCGTTGCCGAGCAGGAGCGTCTTCGTCTTTCGCGCAAGCTGCGCGGCCCGCTCGATGGCGGACCAGTCGGCCTCGCCCCGGTACATCTGCTCCAGCGTTCTGCCATGCACTGAAATGGCGACCGGCTGTTCGGCCAGCAGATGTTCGATCCAGCGTTCGACGATGACCGTGTCATACCCGATGCGCGTTTTCACCGAGAGCGGAATCGTCCGGCGCGGCGCGGCCGGCCGGCCGTTACGGCGCAGGTTCATGGCCTGGATCAATTCGGCGCGCGATTCCTTCAAGCCCGCGTCCGTCAGCGAACGGCCCGCCGCCCAATCGGCAATGCCCTGCCGCGCCGCCCGCATAATGTCGTGCGCCAGGTCGGGCGTGCGGATCAGCCCGGCGCCGGAGCCGGAAGCCGCCACGCTGCGCGAGGGGCAGCCCATGTTAATGTCCAGCCCGTCGAATCCGAGCTCGCAGACGATGTGCGCCGCCTGGTAGAAGACGTCCGGATCTTTTCCATAGAGCTGCGCCACGACCGGCCGCTCCGCCTCGCTGTAGATCAGCGATGAGAGCATGTGCGCGGGACCGCGGCAGACATCCATCACGCTCGTGAACTCGGTGAAGATGACATCCGGACGGCCCTGCGTCGCCACCGTCAAGCGGAACGGCGCATCGGTGACGCCGTCCATGGGCGCGAGGCCGATAATCGGATGGGGCAAGGCCGCCCAGAAGTGCTGAGTGCTGAGTGCTGAGTCCTGAGTGCTGAGTCCTGGGTGCTGAGTGTCGCTACTCATGTCGCTCACTTCCCGGTTCCAACCATTTCGTTCGCCGCGCGATAGCCTTCTCGCAACGCCTGCGCTTCCTGCATGGCCGTCTCCGCCGTGTCCGGCAGCACTTCGCGGACAAATTCGATGAAGCGGGCGATCTTCAGGAGGAAAAAGTCATAGGCCTCACCGGTTGCGCGCGGCTCGCGGAACCAGAACCGGACGAATCCATCCAGCGCGATGCCGGCACGATCCAGGCTCCGGCAGGTTTCCGGGAACATTTCCCTCACTGCGCCGCCCCATTCCAGAATCTCGTGCGGCAGGTAATGCTCGACATAGAGCGGCAGCGCCGAGGCATCCTGGCCGAGGACCGGCAAGCCGGTTGCCGCCCGTCCCGTGACAATTTGGGCGTAGCGGTGGTATTGCTCGGCCAGGCTGCTGGCCGCAGGCTCGGGGCTCGAGGCTCGAGGCTCGAGGCAAGATTTTTCACGGGCCGGATGAGGCTGCATGGTCCGATGGCGCGGGACAATCATTCTCTCGAACCGATGGCGGGCTTCCGCAAACTCCTCCACGATCATCGGAATCGGCTTGGTGTCCACTTCCAACGCCACGCCTTTCAGATGACTCAGTCCCTTGTGCTCGAGTACCTGCGCCAACATGTCGGTGAGCACGTCAGGAATCGGCGCGCCGTGCGCGTCAATCCACAACGGCGGCTCACCGGTCGTACGTTGGGACGGCGCGCCCGGATGCAGCGCCAGCCCTGCCATGTGGATCTCGACAACGCGCTCCAATGGAAAGGATTCCAGGAACTCGGCCAGGAATGCCGTGAGCGGACACCGCCGCCACTCGCCTGTGTAGCGATAGACGGTCCAGAGGTGACCGATGTCCAATACGACGCCGCAGGGCGTGAGATCGGTCACGAGACGGAAAAAGTCCGCCAGGCCCAGGTCGCCGAAGCCCACATAGGTGAGCGGCGGCGTTTCAAGCAGGAACAACGGGCCCATTCCATCTTGGCCATCACGCGCGGGAAAGGCCCGGTCCAGCCGTTGCTGGGCATGTGCAATGTTCGCCGCCGTGACCTCGGCGTTCGCCTTGGTGAACAGCGCCGGCAAATAGGTGCCGAAAGTATAGCCGGCCATCTGCTTGGCTGCGCATTCATGGTTCAGCCAATGGCTGTCGAGGATTCTGAGCTGTTCGGCAGCCTCGTCCAGCTCGGCGTCAAACGGCGAGAGCCGTTCCGGATCGGGCTGCGTCACCCAGAGCCCTTCGGCGTGGTAGGAGAGCAAGGCATCGGGCAGGCGGCGGCGCACCAATTCGAGTGCGGCTGGAGATGCCTTGAAGATTTCCAGATAGCCACAGGTCACTTCACGCCGGTCCAATTCGCCCACCAGCTCGAGCAGGTCGGGCGTATAGACGTCCACGGACAGACCGAGTCCATGGTGCGGAATGCGACTCACCCGCTGGAGAAATTCTTCAGTCACGAGATTCATTGTGTTCACCAAGCTGGTACGAGAATACGGCACCTTGCCGCGCTTTGACAAGTGAAAGCGACGCGGTTTTGACCGTTCCCCATCAATCGGGTAAGCTCTGGGTATGAGCCTGCCGGCTCCGTCATCGAAGGGCAAGCGCGACCGCGCCGGGACACGCGGCCGACCGGTGCTGACCAACGAGCAGGTGCTCTCGCAGGTTCAATCCCTTCTCGACACCCCCGCGGACGATCTGCAGCACACGCTGATCAAGGAAATGCTGACGACGGTCCTCCGGCTCAAGGACACACCGCTCGACACGCTCGATCTGAAAATTCTCAACCGCACGCTGCGCGAGCTGCGCTACGCTTTCACCGTGTTCGGCGAGTACCGCGACCGGCGCAAGGTCAGTATCTTCGGCTCGGCGCGCACGCAACTCGGCGACCCGGACTATCGGCTGGCAACCGACTTCGGCAGGCGGATCGTCGAGGCCGGCTACATGGTCATCACCGGCGCAGCCGACGGCATCATGGGGGCGGCGCAGGAAGGCGCCGGCCGCGAGCAGAGCTTCGGCGTCAACATCATGCTGCCGTTCGAGCAGGGCGCCAACGCGACCATTGCGGACGACCCGAAGCTGGTCAATTTCAAATATTTCTTTACGCGCAAACTGATGTTCCTGAAAGAATCCCAGGCCGTGGCGTTGTTCCCGGGCGGGTTCGGCACCCACGACGAGGGCTTCGAAGCCCTGACGCTCGTGCAGACCGGCAAGGCGCCTCCGCAGCCGATCGTGTTTCTCCATGCGCCCGGCAGCGACTACTGGCACGAGTGGAACCGGTTCGTGACCGGCCAATTACTGGCGCGAAAACTGATCAATGAAGAAGACCTGAGCCTGTTCAAAATCTTCGACTCCGCCGCCGCGGCGGTGGACGAGATCACGGCGTTCTGCCGAGTCTACCATTCGATCCGGTTCGTGGACCGGCTGCTGGTCATGCGGTTGAAGCAGCGCCTGTCGGATGAACAACTGGACCGGCTCAATGCGGAGTTCGCCGACCTGTTGAAAGAGGGCGCGTTCGAGCAGCGCAGCGCCTTCCCCAACGAAGCCGACGAACCGGAGTTCCTGGACCTGCCACGATTGGTCTTCCACTCCCACCGCCGCAGCGCGGGGCGGCTGAGGCAGCTCATCGACCGGATCAACGGGTTCTCCGAATCAGGCCAGAGGCACGAGGCCAGGGGCTAGAGGTTTCATGAACAACACCGTCGTCTCCCGCCACTCGCCCCTCGCCTCTCGCCTATAGCCTTCGGGTCATGCTATTCTGAGCGCCATCGATGCCTCCTCCATCCGCTCAGGTTCATCCGCCCTCTCCTCCCGACGTCGTGCTCTATCACGCCGAGTGTCTCGACGGGTTCGCCGCTGCCTGGGCGATCTGGAAAAAATATCCGTCGGCAACGTTCACGCCGGTCAAGCACGGCCTGCCGCCTCCGGCCGAATTGTCCGGCAAGAAAATCGTCATCGTGGATTTCAGTTACCCACGCCCCACGCTGGAAGCGATGGCGAAGGACGCCGCCAGCCTGCTGGTACTGGACCATCACGTCACGGCTGAAAAAGCCCTGGCCGGTCTCCCCTACACCTATTTCGATCAGAAAAAATCCGGCGCGGTCCTGGCATGGGAATGGGCTCATCAGCAGCCGGCGCCCCGGTTGTTGCTCCACGTGCAGGACAAGGACCTCTGGCAATGGGCGCTGCCGGGTAGCCGTGAGGTCAACGCGGCGCTCTCCTCCTATCCGTTTGACTTCCGCCTCTGGGACAGTTTCCGGCAGGAGGCGCTGGAGGCCGAAGGCCGGGCCATTTTACGCTACGAACATGAGATGGTCGGAAAACTGGTCAAGGAACAGGTGCCGGTGAAATTCCAGGGCAAGACGGTACCGGCTGTGCAGAGCGCGATCCTGAACAGCCAGATCGGCGAGCGCCTGTCCGGTCAGCACCCCTTCGTCGTGATCTGGCACGATCGGGACGGCCGGCGCTATTTCAGCCTGCGCTCACGCGAAGACGGGCCGGACGTCGAAGCCATCGCCAGGCAGTACGGCGGCGGCGGTCATACGCATGCCGCGGGATTTTCCGTGCCGCTGGACGGGCACACGACAGGGCCGCTAGATCCACTGGCAAAGCACAAGGAACGGGCACGAGGTTCGAGGTACGGGGTACGTGGCAAGAGACGGTCCCAACCCAAAGGGAGTAAACAGAAAAAATAAATTCCGATCCTCGAACCGCGCACCTCGAACCCCGAACCTAATTCTATGATTCCTCTTCACGACGATAACCCGACCGAGATCAATCCGCTGGTGACGATCGCGTTGATTGTCACTTGCGCTCTGGTGTTTCTGTACGAAGTGTCGCTGCCGGAGCGAGCCGGTGAAACGTTCGTCTTCCACTACGGCGCAATCCCCGCGTCGATCTTCGGTCATGAAGCGACCCTGTCCGAGGACGCCGTCGCCGTTCCCGTCACGCTGACGCTGCTGACCAGCATGTTCCTGCACGGAGGCTGGATGCACCTGATCGGCAACATGCTCTATCTCTGGATCTTCGGGAACAATGTCGAAGACGTGATGGGCCATGTGAAGTTCGTCATCTTCTACGTCGTCTGCGGCATCCTCGCCGCCATGAGCCATGCGCTCACCGATCCCACATCGGGCATCCCGATGGTCGGGGCCAGCGGAGCCATTTCGGGCGTCCTCGGCGCATACCTATTGCTCTACCCACGCGCGCAGGTGCTCGTGGTGATCCCGCTCGGCATCTTCATGAAAACCATGTATGTGCCGGCTGGATTCGTGCTGGGATTCTGGTTCGTGCTGCAACTCTTAAGCGGCGGGATGAGTTTAGGTCAGGGCGGCGGAGGGGTGGCCTTCTTTGCCCACGTCGGCGGGTTCGTCGCCGGCATGGCGCTGATCGGATTCTTCAAGCATCCGAACGTGCGGTTCTTCGCGCCGGCACGGCACCGGGGATGGCATAGCTCGGACTGGTGATCGCGCTCTTTCTGTTCGTGTGCAAATCCAGGATGAGGGGTGGTCCGTCCGCTCGCTTCCTCACCTCACGGAGCGACCCTTCCGGGCTTTAGCTCGCGGAAGCCTTCTGGAATTCCCGCGGCTGCGGTCTGCGACCGCAGTACCTTGGTCAGTTTCCGCTTTCCTTCTCGCTAATACCTCGGTGGGTGCCCCGCTCCTCCGGTGAAGTCGCTCGCAGCCATCCCACCCCTCTTTAAAACTGGAAAGGTGACAGGCCGCTGATGGACCCGTCACCTTTCCGCTTCGCGCACCTATCTCTTGCGTGGTTAAAGCTTCGTGCTCTCCTGCAGCCGGCCGCCACCTCGCTTAAACAATTCTGAGCAAAGAAAACAGGGACATTCAAGATCTGCAAAACACTCACTGCTGGAGTAGCCCGCTGAACGTGGCGAAGCGTTAAAGACGACAGGCTTGGAAGCGGCCTGTCGTCTTTCTATTTATATTTATTTAGGGAACTCTCTTTCCCGCGAGCGGCGGGCCGGTCTACGTTCAACTGCGCGCGTCCAACGAGGGTCTTCTTAGGCCGCGCGTTGCGCGAGCACGAAAGGAGACCGGCCCGCCACAGCTCGCTCCCTTCGTCAGCCGAGTATCTGCTTCAAGGTCTTTGCTGATTCCCAGGCCGCGTCGGCCTAGCGTGGCTATTTGGGATTCGCCGGTTTCTTCTCGGGTGCACGCGATGATTCAAGCACCGCCCGGGTCTGCTCAGCTCGAAACTGTATGACCTTGGCACGGATCGCCGGGTAGCGAACCGCCAGGATTTGAGCAGCCAGCAATCCGGCGTTCTCCGCGCCGCCGATCGCCACGGTGGCCACCGGGACGCCTTTCGGCATCTGCACGATCGAAAGCAGCGAATCGAGGCCCCTGAGGTTCTCGGTGGGAATCGGCAGGCCGATGACCGGCAGATGCGTCTTCGCCGCCACGACGCCCGGCAGGGCCGCTGCGCCACCTGCGCCGGCCACGATGACTTCGATGCCCCGTCCGGCCGCCTGTTCTACATACTGGGCCAGTTGATCCGGCGCCCGGTGGGCGGACAGCGCCAGCAACTCGTTGGATATGCCCAGCTGATCCAGAATCGCAACTGTCTTCTCAAGCATCGGGAAATCGGTTTTGCTTCCGCACACGATCCCCACCATCGGTCCCGTCTTTCCACGTTCTTCCTCGCGCCGACCCGCCATGCTGTCCCTCCCTGGGCTTTGTGATGCGATGCGCCGAGGCCACACCTTAACGTTGTCTCCGGTGCGGGTCAAGAACCCAATGATTTGACGCACTTGGGATTATCCCGTATGATGAAAAAAAGGACCTCCTTCGATGAGAGGAACCTGTGCCACGGTCATCTGATAGCGTCAAAAAATCCATCAAGCAGGTCGTCGAGTACCAGACCAGCCTCGTCGACATCCAGATCGACGACGTCGCCACCTCGACTCAGCTGCGATCATGGGAACTGGTGCAGATCCCACCCTACCTGCGCCGCTACGGATGGTGGGCGATCAGAATTCTGGTGATGGGCTTTCTCCTGCTCATGTTCGTCCCCTGGACGCAAACCATCAACGTCACCGGCCAGTTGTCAGCCTACTCGCCCTATGAACGGCCGCAGGATATTGAAGCGCAGATCCAGGCACGGCTCAAGAAATGGCACGTCTTCGAGGGCGTGCGCGTCAAGCAGGGCGAACTGATCCTCGAGCTGGAGGACATCGATCCGAATTTCATGGCGCCGGAGCTGCTCGTGCTGCTCGATCAGCAGAAAGTCGCACTGGAGCAAACCCGCAAGGCCGCGGTGGACCGGGCCGTACAGCTCGAAAAGCGGATCGGCGAGATGGAGAACCTCGTCGCGGCGGCGGTGCCGTCGGCGGAAGCGCGGGTACGCGAATCCGAGAACCGCGTGCGCGCCGCCGAGCAGCGCATCATAGGCGCCAAGGTCACCTATGATACGGCTGAACTGAACGTGGACCGGCACCGCCAACTCGCGACGCAGGGCCTGGTCTCCCAACGCGAACTGGAAATGACGATTCAGGCCGCGATCGGCAGCAAGGCGGAACTGGAAGTGGCCGAAGCCCTCCTCAAGGAAGCCCAGCAAAACATGAAAGGGTTGAGCTTCGGCAAGGACCAGATCAGCGCCGACGTCGTGCAGCAACTCTTGAAGGCGGAAGCCATGCGGGCGGAAGCGCTCGCCACCGCCGCCATGGCCGCCGACCAGTTGGCCTCGATCAGCCTCCGCCTCTCCAATGCCACCCAGCGGCGCATCTATAGCCGCATCGTCGCTCCGATCGATGGAACGGTCGTGAAAATGGCGCAGGTGGGCGCCGGCGAAACGGTGCAGCCCGGTGATAAACTGGTTCGCATCTCGCCGACCAGCGCCGACAAGGCCGCGGAGCTGGTGGCGGAAGGCCTCGATGCGCCGCTGCTGAATCCCGGACGTAAAGTACGGTTGCTGTTTTATGGCATCCCGGCGATTCCTCTTCCTGCCTGGCCCGACCTGATGACCGGCACCTTCGGCGGCGTGATCAAAGTCGTGGACCAGGTGGACGACGGCAAAGGCAACTTCCGTTTTTGGGTGGTGCCGGATCCGGACGACCGCCCGTGGCCGGAGCAGTCCCACATACGGCAAGGCACCAAAGTGATGGGCTGGGTTATTTTGAACCGCGTGCCCCTGTGGTACGAACTCTGGCGCCGGTTCAACCTGTTCCCGCCTGACTACCAGGAAGGGCCTCCGTCCCTGCTGGACACGCTGCTGCCCAAAGCGGGGCGAGGCGCGAAGTAGCCACGAACGCGCGACCACTACCCGCTCACTGCCTGACTCAAGGCGCGTCCGCCTCCCGATATTCGTCACCGTCGCTTTTCTCTTCACGTGCAGAAGAAAGGAGTCTCCCATGATGCGCTTCGTCCTGTTCGTCTTCTTCACCGTCCTGCTGTCGGGCTGGCAGGCCCCGTTGTTCGCCAGAGCCGCAGCCGACGATTCGAAACTGAAACCTCTGCCGCCGATTCCGCTCAGTCTGAATGAAGTGCTGGCCTGGATCGACCGGTCTCATCCGCTCTTGCAGGGAGCCGGGACGGAGAAAATCGCGGCCCGCGGCAAAATGCTCAGGGCCCTCGGCGCCTTCGAGCCGACACTCGTTAACGATACGGAGATGGAACGGTTCATCTCCAGCACCAATCCACAGAAAGGGACCCAGACCGTAGGATTCAACGACACGTTCCTCGACGTCCGGCACCAATCCGGTATCCGGGGCAGCGCCGGCATCCGCCAGACCATCGGCGGCTCGGCCCAGATTCCCGACTTGGGTTTCAACAATAACCAGCAGCAGGTCCTCCTCGGCGCTTTTCTTCCTTTGTTGCGCGGGTTGATGGTCAACCCTGAGAACGCCGAACTGCAACGTTCGGGGCTGGCCGACCCGCGGGCCGACATCGAGATTGCGCAGACCCGCCAGGACCTGTTCCTGGCCGCCGCGTCGCAGTACTGGGAATGGGTGGCCGCCTGGAAGCTGGTGGACGTGCAGCAACGGGCCGTGAAGGTCGCGGAAGACCGGTTCAAGCAGATCGAGGAGCGCGCCAAGAAGGGACTCTCCGCGCCGCTCGACGCCGTCGAAGCGAACCAGGAAGTCCAGCGGCGAAAGGAGATTCTGATCGGCGCCACACGTACGGTGGAGCAGGAACAGTACAGGCTGTCTCTTTTTCTCTGGGAGAACGGCACACCGGTGTCGCCGGCGGGCGGGCGCGTGCCGGACTTCCCGAAAGCCGCACCGCTGCCCCTGCCCGAAACCGTCAAGGCTGACAAGCTGGCCGCGCGCGCATCGCGTCCGGAAATCCTGGCCGTCGGCATCGAAGCCAAGCTGAACCACATCGACCTGGAGCTCGCCAAGAATAATCTATTACCCAGTCTCGACGCGGAGGCCGCACCGGCGCGCAGCCCTGAGAAGTTCGTGCTGGGCCTCGGCTACCGGTTCGGCGTGGAGTTCAAGATGCCGTTCCTCCAGCGCAAGGCCCGCGGCGAAATGCTCGAAGCCCAGGGCAAAGCCGACCGCCTGGTGCTGACCAAGATGTTCCGCGAACAACAAGTGATCGTAGACGTGGACAACGCGCTGTCCGCCGTGGAGCGTTCGAAGCAGCGCATCGACGCCGCCTTGCAATCGTTGCAACTTGCCAAGACGCTGGAAGAGGGCGAGCGGTTCCGGTTCAGCCTCGGCGCCACCAGCGTATTGTTCGTGAACCTCCGCGAACGTCTCGCAGTCGATTCGGAGAGCCAGTGGATTCGCGCCGTCGCCGACTACCAGCGGTCGCTGGCTCAGTACCAGTGGGCAATCGGCACCTGGGCGAACGCGCCGATGTCGGTGATTCCCGTGTCCTATAAACCGGCGTCGAAGTAATAGATTTTTAAGACGACCTTTGGTACGCTACGCACGTCGAAGGCCGTACGTATCCTCAAGAGGCGCCTTCCATAAGCTAAAGGAGCGCTGACGGCGGCCTCTCAGCAGGCTGCCACGCAACGACAGCATGTCCACCGAGCAACCCGACAGCCTCCCCGGCTCCCAGGATTTGCTGCGGGCGACGATCGCCCGCCTGAGTCTTTTCCTCAAGTTCGAAAAGAAGATCTTCGCCATCATCGTCTCCTACGCGCTCGCCATCGGTGTGTTCGCCCTTATCGTGCCCTTGACCGTCCAGGAGCTGGTCAACACCTTCGCCTACGCCTTGCAGCCGATCATGATCGTCACGCTGACCGCCGTGATGGGGATCGCACTGCTGTTGATGGGCTCCTTTCGAGTCTTGCAGGCCCGTGCGGTCGAAATACTCGTCCAGCGCCTCTACGCGCGCATCGCGCTGGGCTTGACCCAGCAATTGCCGCGCTTCAGCGAAGTCGGATTCACGCCGAAATATGCGAACTACTTTATGGAAGCCGAGTTGCTGCCGCGCTCGCTGGCGGCGATGCTTGTGGACATCATCAATGTGACCGTGGGCGGCGCCCTCGGGATGACCATTCTCGTCATGTACCATCCATATTTCCTGGTCTTCAACGTGCTGCTGGTGGGTGGCTTCGCGGCCATGATCATCATCCTGGGCCGCGGCGGGCTCAAGATCACCATGGACGTCTCCCGCCACAACTACGCCACCATGAACTGGCTCCAGGACATCGCCAATAATCTCCTGCACTTCAAAGCCACGGCGAGCACGCCGTTTCTGATGAAGAAAACCGACGAGCTGGTCCATGCCTATGTGTCGGCCAGAAAGACCCGCTCCGACATCCTGACCGGCACGCAATATAAAGGATCGGTCATCTGGCAGGCCTGCGGTCACAGCGGCTTGATCGCCACGGCCGGCTGGCTGCTCGGCATCGGGCAGATCACGCTCGGTCAGTTCGTGGCCGCCGAGGTCATCGTCGGGACGCTCATCCTCAACCTGGATACGGTCTCCAAGCGGATGTACTATGTGTATTATGCGTTCACGTCCCTGCACGAATTGGAGAACCTCTTCTCCCTCCCCAAGGATAAAGAACATGGCACGCTGACCGTCCCCCTGCCGGATCCGACCGTGCACGGTGTCCGGCTGACCTGCAAGGACGTGTCCTTCGCCTACCCAAACTCCCCGCCGACGTTCCAGCATTTCGACGTGGAAGTCGCGCCGGGCGAAAAAGTCGCGGTGTTCTCAGCGACGAGCACCGGCAAAACCACGCTGGCCCGAGTACTGGCCGGCCTGTACGCGCCGACGGGCGGGGTGATCCGGTACAACGGCGTGGATCTCCGCGATCTGGACATGGATTCGCTGAACGCATGTCGCGGGTTGATCCTGGATTCGCAGCTCACGCTGTTCGAAAGCACGCTGGAAGAGAATATTACGATGGGGCGGCCGGTCCACTACGACGACATCCGGTGGGCGTTGCGCTTCGTGGAGCTGGAAGAAGACGTGGATGCCATGCCGTTGGGACTGCGGACGCCGGTGCAAAGCAGCGGCAAGGGATTTGCCACCAGCCAGACGCTCCGCTTACTGGTCGCGCGGGCGATTGTCATGCGCCCGCAGATTCTGATTCTGGACGGCACACTCCACAGCATGCTGCCGGCCATGCGGGAGACGATCCTGCGCCGTCTGTGCAGCAAAGAGGAACCCTGGTCGGTCATCTTCGTGTCCAACGATCCTTCTCTCGGCGCACACGTGGATCGCCGGATCATGCTGGAGTGAGACACCCGCTTCGCCTTCAGTGCTGTCCCAAACAAACGGGCTGCTTCTCACTCCCGGAACAATCTGATACACTGAAAGTATCCGGCCATCCTCAAGGACCGGCCTTATCGGAGAAATGATCGTGATTCGTCGCGTGACCAGCCTGTTGCCTAGGCCGTCCTGGAAACAGGTCGGAGTGAGCATTCTGATCGCCGGCCTCGGGCTGGTGGGGGCCATGGCGCTCAGCCAGGTGAATCAGGACATCACGCTTATGTATACCGAATACACGCTGGGCGCGACGGAGCTCGCCCACATCTCGGCAAACGTGATCCGCTTCCGAACCACGATCATCCGGTCCCTCGAAGCCCAGACAAAACAGGATTTCGAGCGCATCACGGTGGGCCTGCCGGAGCAGCGCGCCCATATCCAGCACGCCATCGACCGCTACGCCGCCGCCAGCCTGCGGGTCTCCCGGAGCGGGCGTAGCGAGGTCGACGACCTTCGCGCCGTGAAAAACAGCCTGGACGACTATTTTCAAGCCGCCAGCAAGACCGTTGCGCTGATGACGCAGATGTGGACCGCGGCAACGCCACAGGAGGCCACTGCGTTGCGGCATCAGGCAGAGATCCAGGCCATCGACAATTCTGGGCCGAAGCTCATCCAGGTCAGTCTGGCGCTGGACCGTTTGTTGGAGACCATCGCCGACGTGGCGAAAGACCTGCGCGATGAAGGCGTCCAGACGTTGAGCGACACGAGCAGCGCGCTGGTGCTCGGCAGCTTCCTGATCGCCCTGTTGAATCTTTTTGTGGGCCGCTTACCAGAGACGGCTCGTCCCGTCGAGTCGCCCGCTCCCGGAAGCGGCAATGGGAAGACCGCGGCCAGACCCCATCGCATGGAAAAAGAATACACAGACCCGGCTCTCCGCCAGAACTGATCCTCTCAAGAAGTCGAATGTCGTAATGTCCAAAGTCGAAAGTCTTCTCGACTTGAAGACTTTATGACTTGATGACTTTATGACCGTTCGGCGCAGGGACGAACGGCGGGCGGAAACACCGACACACACCCGTCTTTCGTCAGCGGAAATCGATACACGCCGAGCGGCGTGTCGATCAGCAGCGTGACGGCGAGACGATAGGGAACCTCCCCGCGGCTTTTCAGCGTCGCGAGCGTGCGCTGGAGATCGGCCAGCGCGAGGGCGACGGGCACGGACACCCGAGCGGTGCCGTGCGGAGCCAGCGCGAACCCGTTGCCCGACGTGCCGGCCGTGAAAGGCCGGCCTTCGATCTGCAGCTCGTACTCATAGCCGGCCACGTTCATTTCGCCGTCGCCGGGATTGAGCAACTCCACATCGAAGCGTAACGTAATCGTGCGCAGATCGAACGAACCCACGGTCACCGTCACCGATTGGACCTGGGGCTTGGTGGTGAGTCCTTGCACCGTGCGGCATCCGCCGGAGCCGAACACCGCCGCGGCAGCCAGCGCGCAGACCCAGAGCCCGATCGTCCGCCTCACGCGTCCATCTCCTGCTGCTCAGACCGCCGCAACGTCGCAAACAATTCCTCCTGCTCGCGCCCGGCCAGATTTTTCCACTGGCCGGCAGCCAGGCCTTCGATCGTGATATTCATGATCCGGACGCGGTGGAGGGCCGTCACGCGATAGCCCAGCGCCTCGCACATGCGCCGGATCTGCCGGTTCCGTCCCTCCGTGAGAATGAGGCGAAACTCCCGCGGCCCGCGCCAGCTGGCCATGCACGGCTTCGTCTTTTTGTCCAGAATGACCACCCCGCCGGTCATGCGATCGAGAAACGTCTGATCGAAGGGTCGATCCACCTGCACCAGGTATTCTTTTTCATGGCCGTGCTCGGCACGCAGCACCTTGTTGACGATCTCGCCGTCGTTCGTCAGCAGGATCAACCCGGAAGAATCCTTGTCGAGACGGCCGATGGGGAAAATCCGCTGCGCGTGCCCGATGAAGGCGATAATGTTGTCCGGCACATCCAGCTCGCAGGTGGTCGTGACGCCAAGTGGCTTGTGAAATTTGATGTAGACCGACCGGTTGCCCCACGGGATCACTTTGCCGTCACGGGCGACGGTGTCGCCGGGCACCACCCGGTCGCCGAGTTTCGCGACGCGGCCATTGATGGTGATGTGGCCGGTCTCGATCCACTGATCGGCTTCGCGACGCGAGCCGATCCCCTGCTGGGTGAAAAACTTGTTTATGCGGCAGGCACCGGGAGCGTGGCTCACGACCGGTGACGCGTGGCGTGACGAATCAGGAGGACGGTCTGTTTTGGAAGTTCGAGCGGAGGGATACAGACGGACGCGCCGGGATGGTTTCGCCTTCTCGTTCCTGTCTGGTGTCTTCTTCATCGTCGCTCATCACCCGTCACCGGCTGCGCTTCGCGCGCCGCGGCCGCTTCTGTCCCGCGCGGATGCGGCCGAGTATCCGGTAGATCAGCCGCGCAACGGTGAATTGAGGCGCCACAAAACCCTCGATCGGCGCGATCTCGCTGATGTCCATGCCGATGATGCCGGGCCCGTTCGCCAGCGCGGTGACCAGCGCCAGCGTGTCGTACCAGCCAAGGCCGCCCGGTTCCGGCGTCCCCAACGCCGGCACTAATGACGCGTCGAGTCCGTCGCAATCGAACGTGAGATAGACCGGACGCCCCTTGCAGGCTTTCACGACTGCCGGCACCCATTTGGCCGCCTGCCCCTTGTAGGGCCCGCCGGGATCGCAAATCTGCGCGGCGAAAAAGGTGCTGATGGTTTTGGTGTTGCGGATCGTGGTGATTTCCTCGGGCGAAATGGACCGGATGCCGACCTGGACGAGCGGCAGGCCATCCTGCACGACGCGGGCCATCACGCTCGCGTGGCTGTAGGGATTGTCCTGGTAGGCCCGGCGGAGATCGCCGTGCGCGTCGATCTGCACGACGCAGAGATCGGGCCATTGCCTGGCGTGCGCGCGGATCGCGCCCAGGGCGCCGGTATGCTCGCCCGTGAGCGTCACGACGAGGCGGCCCGGCTTGACGTGCGGCTGGACAAAGGCCTCGATGGCCTCCACTGCCGCCTTGTCCACCTTGCCCTTGAGATCGAGCGGCGCGGCGGTCGCGACACCGCCCCAGTCCCGATAGATTTCGGAGTCGAGCGTTTCGTCGTAGAGTTCGACCTGTTGGGAGGCTTCGATGATCGCGGAGGGGCCCTTGTCGGATCCTAGAATGTAGCTGGACGTGTGTTCGTACGGCGCGGGCATCACGTAGACACCCGCCTGTGCCGGGTTGCACCAAGGCTCGCCGATGCCGAGGAAATTCCGATCCTGGCCGAGCCAGCCCGCCGGCACTGTCATGCCCTACCTCTTGCGTGTGGCGGCGGGAAAATTCTCCGGCGGGATGAAGACCGCCAGGGCCACGACGGTCGTCCAGCGATTGGCCTTGCCGATCGCGGATTGGGTGATATTGAGCGTGCGGACGATCTTGCCGCCCATTTTGAACACCTGCTCGCGCTCTTTCCACGCAATGTTGGAATCGAATTCGATGCCCAGGGTGGTCGCGAGCATCTGCGCGGCCAGGTCTTCCGTGTATTCACCCGACTCCTCGTCGGTTTCGCCGTAGGCGTGATGTTCGGAAAGATAGCCGTAGGTCCGCCGGTCCGTCGGAATCGCCAGGCCGATGGAAGCGGAGATCAACCGATTCCGTTCGTTCGTTTCCGACCGGGCCATCACGCAGTGGGTAATCTCACCCGGGTTGAGCAATTTCTCGCCGCGGCTTCTCGGAACGATTTTGCAGTTGGGCGGATAAATGGAGGAGACGCTGACCAGATTGCAGTAGGCGACGCCGGCACTGCGCAGCGCTTCCTCGAACGATGCCAGTTTTTCCCGGTGCACTCCCACGCCCCGGCTCAGAAACATGTGCGTTGGAACCATCGTGCCTCCCTTTTCCCGTCAGTGCTGAGTATAAAGTCCTGAGTGCTGAGTCCTGAGTTCCGAGGCTTAGCACTCAACGCTCAGCACTCAGCACTTGTACTGGGCCGCAGTTGTATCAAGTTATGACCGATTCTGCAATATGTGCGGGTAGATTTTTTCGGCGCCCTTGCTCACGGCAAGCCGGCAGACAACGCGATTAATCCTTCAGATTGAGAATCAACAATTTGGGCTCGGTCATTTCCTCGATCGCGTACCGCACGCCTTCGCGGCCGAGACCCGAATCCTTCACGCCGCCGTACGGCATGTGCTCGGCGCGGAACGTCGGAATCTCGTTCGCCAGCACCGCGCCCACCTCCAGTTCGCGATACGCGCGAAAGATGCGGTTGATGTCGCGGGTGAACAGGCCCGCCTGCAGCCCATAATCGGAATCGTTGAGCGCCGCCAGCGCGGCGGCGAAGTCCTTGTAGCGCGACACCGTGACCACCGGGCCGAAGACTTCGCGGCACGAGACTTTCATCGCCGGCGTCACGTTCGCCAGCACCGTCGCCTCAACGACCGACCCGGCGCGTTTCCCTCCGGTCAGCACGCGCGCGCCCTGCGCCGCCGCCTCCTGAATCCACTGTTCCACCCGTTTGGCCGCCGCCTCGTCGATCAGCGGTCCGATCACGGTCGCTTCGTCCGCCGGGTCGCCGGCCTTGAGCGCCGCGACGCGCGCGACGAATTGCTCGACGAAGCGGTCATGGACCGACTCGTGCACGAACACCCGTTGGACCGAAATGCAGGTCTGCCCCGAATAGGCGTAGCCGCCGACGGCGCACCGGGTCGCCGCCAATTCCACATCGGCATCCGGCTCCACGATCACGCCGGCGTTGCCGCCCAGTTCCAGCAGCACGCGCTTTTTCCCGCTCTTGGCTTTCAGCATCCAGCCGACCGCCGCGCTGCCGGTAAAACTCAGAACTTTGAACCGCTCGTCCGTCACCATTTGCTCGGCCACGGCGTTCTCGCACGGCACGACGCTCAGCGCTCCCGGCGGCAGGCCCGTTTCCAGGACTATTTCGGCCAGCAGCAACGCCGTGAGCGGCGTCTGCGGCGCCGGCTTGAGGACCATCGGATTGCCTGCTGCCAGGCAGGGCGCCACTTTATGCGCGACCAGGTTGAGGGGAAAATTAAACGGCGTGATGCCGAGCACCGGCCCGATCGGAACGCGCCGGACGACGCTGACGTGCTGCTCCATGCCCGGCGTAAGATCCATCGGAATCACGTCGCCGGAAATCCGCTTGGCCTCTTCCGCCGCGATGGTGAAGGTCTGCACCGCGCGCCCGACTTCGCGCCGCGCATCGGCGATCGGCTTGCCGGACTCCGCCGTCATCGTGTGGGCGATCTCTTCCTGCCGGACGGCCAGCCGGCCGGCGATCTTCAGCAGCGCCTCGGCGCGGGCATGGGCCGGGAGGAGCCGCATGGCGGGAAACGCCTCGATGGCGCGCGCCGCCGCCTCGTCCGCCTCGGCCTTGCCGGCCAGGCACACGTCCGCGACGGGCTTTCCATTATACGGATTACGGATGGTGGCGGTCGTGGCGGCCTGGCGCCACTGGTTGCCGATCAGGAAGGGTCGTGCAGCTCCCACAAGAAACGGCCTCTGTTGGGATTCGTTATTCGGCGGGCAACTCGAGGCCCAGCGCAGGCGTGGACGGGACCGGCTGTTCGACCTCGGCGTTGGCACGCACGGCTTTCTCGATCAACGGGTCCGTGCCCCAGTCACGAATGGCCTCCAGCGTGAACGCTTCATACGTTGACACGCCGTGGCAGGCGGGGCAATCCGGCATCGGAACCTTCCGCTTGAACACTTCGTTCAGGCACGACATGCACACCAGAAGATCCGGCTCTCCCGCTTCGCATTCAACCGGCCAAAATGTTTGTCGCTCGAACATGGTTCGTGTTCCCTTTCGATAAACTGGATGGATTCAAGGATAGGCTTCCGCGCAATGGAATTCAACCCTTGTTCTTGGCCTCTGACAATTTCAGCAGGCGATCAATTTCCTGTTCGAACACGCCGACCGGAAAGGCGCCGGGCAATCCGATGGGTTTTTCTTTCCCCCCCTGCCCGGTGCGCATCAGGATGAAGCCGGGCGTGCCGACAAACCCGATTCTGATCCCGTCTTCCTTGTCCTGTAAAATTTCCGTCCGGTGCGGCGCGTCCCGGAGACAGGCCGCGAACGCCGGCTGGTTCAGCCCGATCGTCTTCGCGTGCGCCCGTATCGTGTCCGTTTCGATCCTGCCGGCGAAGAGCCGGTCGTGCATGTCCCAATAGCGGCCCTGGTCCCCGGCGCAGCGCGCCGCGATCGCCGCCGTCATGGCCGGGCCGTCCGGATCGCGCGGATAGTCCCGGTACAGAAGCCGGACCTTGCCGGTCTCCACATATTTCTCCCGGAGGCGCGGCCAGGTGTCCCGGAAAAACTTCACGCAGTAGCCGCAGGTGAAATCGGAATACTCGATCATCGTGACCGGCGCGTTCGGATTGCCGCGCGTCCGGCCGTCAGGCTGCCAGAGCCGGTCCGTCGACGATTCCGGCCGGTTGACGGCTGCCTCGGACGTCATCACCGAGGCGTCGCGCCGAAAAAAGAGCAGGCTCGCCACGACCACCACGCCGATCACCGCCACGGTGCCGACCGCGAACAGCGCGACGCGAAGAGATGGCGAGGAGGTGTCCATGCGAATGTCCTTACAGTGCGTTCGACTGGAAAGAGGTCAGGAAGACTTGCGCTTCTTGTCGAGTCGTTCCAGCAGGCCCATCATCAAGAGCGGCCAGACCACCGTGGCATCGCTGAGCACCTCGGCAAACCGGCCGCCTTCATCCGCCGGCACGAATTTGCCCCAGGAGATGCCTTCCGTATAGGTGCAGCCGCTGAGCCCACCCCAGTAGTCTGGCTCGGGGCAGATGCGCACGCAGTATTGGAAGCGCGGCGGCTTCACGTCTAGCCCCCATCTCAGATTTCCGATCTCCACATACGGGGCCACCTGCTGCGCCCAGTTGCGCGGCACGCCGCCGCCGATCGTGAAGATGCCGAGCCGCTTCGCGGAGAGCAATTTTTCCGTGTAGCTGTTCAGGTCCAGGTACGGATTGAAGGTCGGGCGATATTTATACAGCGCGCGCAGCACGTCACGATCGCCGCCCTTGCCTTCGCTGCGGGCCTGGTCGAGGTTCTGCCGCATGGCCCAGGTCGCCACGTCGAGGCCCATCTCGGAGTCCGTGAACGCCGGGATATAGACCGGAACTTTTTTCTGATATGCGCTTTTGAGAATGCCGACGCCTTCATGCTCGTCCACCAACGTCTTGCCGACCTCACGCGTCAACAGTTCCGACGACATCGGCTGGTCCATATTGATCCGCTTCATCGTCTGCGCGACGACGTGCTCCACATAATCCAGATTCGCTTCCATCTCGAGCGTGTCGTACACGCGGTTATAGCCCTTCTGGAACAACTCCTCGTCGCTCACGTTCGGATCGTGGCGGTAATGCGTCTTGCCGACCGACTCACTGAGCCCGTGCGCGATCAAGGCGCCGGTGGAGACGATGACGTGCACCATCCCGCGATCGATCATCGTGGCGATGATCCGCCCCATCTTGGCGATCGTCATGGCGCCGGACAGAGTCATAACGACGGTGCAGTCCGGATCCTCGATCATCGCACTGAGGACCTCGTAGGCTTCGCCGAGACGGCGCCCGCCGAACGCGGTCTTCCTCATCGCAACGAGGAGATCGGAAAAGGTTTTGATGTTGTCGGGATTGAGCGGCTCCAGGGCTTCGAGCCCGTCCTGCGCGCCGTCATGGAACTCACGTGGTTGCATCAGACACCGATATCAACGTTCACAATCGGTGCTCAGTTATACACAACCGACGAAGACGCGTCAATCTGGTCTGGGCCGATTTGGGCGTGTTTGGACGGGTTGAGGCCCAAAACAGATTTTTTGGAGCGTCAGTGGCGAGCAGAGAACCGATCGATGCGGAAACGGCGCGAACATTTGGAGAGCGTGGCTCGTCTTCTATTCGATTGACAAGAATGACCAAGCCTTTGATATCCTCTCTAGTATCCACCGCACGCATTGTTTGCATGAATCGGTCTGAGCAAATCGAAAAAGAATTGGCCATGGCTGAAATCGTATTACGCGAGGGCACTGATGGCAGGGCCAGAGTGTGCACCAGGCGGGCTGTGGGATTGGCTACAGCTGAGCCAGGCTCATCATCGATCACCTCATGTCGACAGACCCGCAGATTCCTGGGGTCATGGAGACCATGATGAGCGTCGGCAACATGGTCGAAAACGAAATCCCCCAACGCGACCGGCAAGGTGGCGGGTGCGATCAAGAAGGCCGTAAAGGGGAACAAGAACAAAGAGAGAGACTGAGGAGCACGCCGTGGCGTTGAGCGTCCAGCACCGCCCCCCCGGCGTGACGGATGAGGAACCGCGGTCACTGCAGCAACCGGGCGCCATTCTGCTGATCTCGTGTTACGAACTCGGCCACCAGCCGATCGGCCTCGCCCAGCCGATCGGGTTTCTTGAGCAGGCGGGCTATGTGCCCGCTGCGCTGGACATCGCCGTCGAGATGTTTGATGAGGAGCGCGTCCGGCAGGCCCGGTTCGTCGGGATTTCTGTGCCGATGCACACCGCCCTGCGGCTCGGCGTCCGCGTGGCCGAGTTGATCCGCACGACCAATCCGACCTGCCACATCTGCTTCTACGGCCTCTACGCCTCGCTCAATGCCGAGCATCTCCTTCAACACGTGGCCGACTCGGTCATCGGCGGAGAATACGAGATTCCACTCGTCAACCTCGTCGAGGCGCTTGAGGCAGTGGGGACACGCGGCGATCGGACCCATGATCTCGAAGGCGTGAGCCTTCGCGAGCAGATTGTCGGTCCTCTTCTGAAGCGTCCCCCGGTGCGCTTTCCAGTGCCCAGCCGCAACGGGCTGCCCGGACTGGACCGGTACGCTCGACTCGAGCGCAACGGCGATCAGCACGTGGTCGGATACGTGGAGGCCAGCCGCGGGTGTTTGCACCACTGCCTCCATTGCCCCATCGTGCCGGTTTACGAAGGCCGGTTCTTCGTTTTCCCTGAGGAGGCCGTGCTGGAAGACATTCGGCGGCAGGTCCGCGCCGGCGCGACCCACATCACGTTCGGCGATCCCGACTTCCTCAACGGCCCTGGCCACGCGCGCAGCATCGTCCGCGTCATGCACGCCGAGTTTCCTCACATGACCTTCGACTTCACGGCAAAGATCGAGCATGTCCTGAAACACCATGCACTCTTCTCCGAACTGGGAGCCCTTGGCTGCGTCTTCATGGTCTCCGCCGTGGAATCCTTCAGCGACACCGTGCTGGCGCATCTCGCGAAGGGACACACACGCGCCGACGTCATCACCGCGCTCGAGATTGTCCGGACGGCTGGAATCACCTTGCGCCCATCGCTGGTAGCGTTCACGCCGTGGACGACCCTCGAGGATTACCTCGAGATGTTCGACATCATCGAGTCCAACGACCTGATCGATGCGGTGGACACGGTGCAGTACACAATCCGCCTCCTGATCCCGCCTGGATCCGCGCTGCTCCATCCGACCGGGCTGTCTGGAGATGCGTCGGCTCCGATCCGGAAATTTTTGGGCCCGCTCGACCAGGCAGGATTCCAGTATCGGTGGACGCATCCCGACCTTCGCATGGACCAGCTTCATCAGAGAGTCAGTGTGATGGTGAAGGAAGCGGCCCGCTCCGGCGAAGATCCGGCGGTCACGTTCGACCGCCTCCGGGGATTCGCCTACAGCGTCGCCGACCGTCAGCCGCCGGTCTCCGCTGTGCCACGTGCGCGCCTGCAGAAACGGGCTCGGCCACCTCGGCTCACCGAACCCTGGTTTTGCTGCGCGGAGCCGATGGAGGAACAATTCCATCCGCTGCGCACGGAACGACAAGACGGCGTGTAGAGAACCCATCGAGCAGGGAGGAATCATCTGATGAATCAGACGAGACAGGGCACGCAGTTGAAGCAACTCCTCGGACTGAAATTGCCGCCGGTCGCGATCGCGTTCCGGAAAACCGCTCCGCCGAATGTGCCCCGGATTGACGCGGCCGCGCCGGCCGGATGCGGGTACTGGCGTCTCGCTGCGGAGGGGAAAGTCTTTTACACCGAGGCGTCGGATCACTATACCTGTCCAGTCGGCGCACACACGCATGGAATTGACCTTCCTCCCGAGACCACGAAGGAACTCAACGCAATCGTGCAGACGATGGTGGGCCTGCAGTACATCAAGATGGAGGAGATTCCGATGATTCCACGCCGTCAGGGCGGATTCGGCGTCGCAGTCTATGCGCCGCTGGCCGACGCGACCTTCGAACCCGACATCGTCCTGGTGCGCGGGACCGTCAAGCAACTGATGCTGTTGGCCGAAGCGGCGCAGGCGGCCGGGGTCGCCGGCGGCGGCGCGACGATGGGACGGCCGACCTGCGCCGTGATCCCGGAGGCGATCCAGTCGGGGCGTGCCGCGACCAGCTTCGGCTGCATCGGCAACCGCGTGTACACCGGGCTGGGAGACAACGAAGGTTATTATGCCATCCCCGGCTCGAAAGTCGCCGAGGTGGTGGGCAAGCTGGCGACGATCACCGAGGCGAATCGCCAATTGGAGATCTTCCATCGAGATCGTGCCGGCACGCGTACATAGCGTGTCCTAGGAGCCTCACATGCCACGGGTGCTCCTCCTCCTCCCTTCTACGACCTACCGAGCGGAAGGGTTTCTTGAGGCGGCCCAACGCCTGAAGCTTGATGTGACGACAGCATCCGACCGGGTCTCCTTGTGGTCGGGACCGCCGCTCACCGATTTTCTGGCCCTTGACTTCAAAGACCCTGACGGCTCTGCCCGGACCGTGACGGCGTTCGCCCGATCCCAGCCGATTGACGCCGTGATCGGGGTGGACGACACCACGACCATCGTCGCGGCCGCGATCTCGGCGGCGCTTGGCCTGCCGCACAACTCCGTCGCCTCGGCGGACGCGGCGCGCAATAAACACCGCATGCGGGAACTCCTGCGCCAGCACGGTGTCCCTGTCCCGCGCTTTGTCCGGGTTTCCCTGGACCAGGACCCTGTCACTCTCGCCTCCTCGGTGACCTTCCCGTGCGTAATCAAACCGCTCGTCCTCTCCTCGAGCTGTGGCGTGATCCGGGCGAACGATGCCACAGAGTTCATCGCCGCGTTCCGCCGCGTGGCGGCGCTCCTGGAAAAATTAGGCGTAGTCCCGCGCGACGTACTCGTGGAAGAGTTCGTGCCGGGGCGCGAAGTGGCGCTGGAGGGGTTGTTGACGAACGGGGAGCTGCGCGTCCTGGCTCTTTTCGATAAGCCGGACCCGCTGGAGGGACCGTTTTTCGAGGAAACGATCTATGTCACCCCGTCACGGCTCCCGACCGGCATCCAGGCTGAAATCGAGTCTTGCGCGGCCAGGGCCGTCAGCGCGCTCGGCCTGCGCGAAGGACCGGTGCATGGCGAGCTGCGTGTGAACGAGCGCGGCCCGTGGGTCATTGAGGTCGCCGCGCGCTCGATCGGCGGCCGGTGCTCCCGGACGCTGCGCTTCGGCGCCGGCGCGTCATTGGAGGAGGTGATCCTGCGTCACGCCCTCCGGATGGACCTTCCCTTACTCGAGCTTCAGCGCGAGCGTCGTGCGGCCGGAGTGATGATGCTCCCGATCCCACGCGCCGGCATTTTGAGAGAAGTCCGTGGAGAGAAAGAGGCGCTGAAGGTTCCGGGGGTTGAGGAACTGGCAGTCACCGTAGGGCTGGGGGAGGAACTCGTGCCGCTTCCGGAGGGGACGCGCTATCTCGGTTTCCTCATCGCCCGCGGCGAGACTTCCGACGCGGTCGAGGCAGCGCTTCGAGACGCGCATCGCCGCCTGGAGTTTGTGATCAGCGACACAGCCGCCGGTCAGACTGCCGATCCCGTGCAGACTCCTGCGCCGCGAGGCCGGATGATCCGCTTTTAGGAGGGCTTTTTCCGCGCCTCAACCGCCATCTTCCTGCCCCACTCCTTCAGGCTGTTGCCTTGCGTCTCGACATCGGGCATGGCGGTCATGTCATGCACCCAGACTCCCACGACTTCCTCTCCGCTGTCCTTGATGGTCTTCTGGATGCCGGCGATCTCTTTGTCGAACCGCTCGGAGGCTTGTTCCAGAATGCGCCGGATACTCCACTTCGACGTCGGATTGCCCTCCTCGTCGAGAGCGCAGCCGTAGTGGACGAGATCCACCTGTCCGGTTTTGAGGGTCTTGGACAGCATGCGGTACGCCGTCCCTGAGCTGGAATATATGAGGGCTGCTTTATGGAGGCGTTCTCCCTTTGCGGGATCAACCTCCATGGCGGTGAGATCTTCAACAACTCTGGCCGCCGTTTCGGGAGCGGCATCTACTTCTCCCATGGAAGCACCTCCTGTAATCGAATGAGGTGTACGCAAAAGCCCGCGCGCAAATCGCCAGGCTCATACGCGAACACCTCACGCCAGCGAAAGCCTAGCACGGCACTCTTCCCATGAGCAAGGGCGCTCTGGGTCGTGCCTCACCGCTAGGCTTGGGTGGGTTGAGGCCAAAACAACGCGATGTGACAAGACATGAGTGAAGCTAGCGTGGAGAAGACTGGACGCCGGCGATCCGGCTACTTGATGATTGTGGCGATGGCCCCTGTATCGAGCTTCATCAATCAGGTTTCATTAAAAATTTTCGGCCAGCCCCACATAGGCGCCGTCACTGGCGTGGATGATGTCATCCATACTTACAGGGACGGTCAGGGGCTGGCTGCTTTGTCCATCCGGTCCCATGCTGTAGAGATCGTAGTCCGAATTGATCGGGACCAGAAACCGATCCTTGCGCGGTGCAGCTCCGCCATCGGGAGCTGCCCAGGCTTCGCTCACAAACCAACTGCCACTCCAGAGCCCAGCCTTGCCGCCAGCAGCAACTGTGACAATCCCTGATGTCCAACTACCGCGAGCGTAGTACGTGTCTGCGCTCCCACCGCTATCCACGAATCCTGCCCCTGCAATCAATAAATATTGGTACTGGTTCCCCCAGGGATCAAGGAGGTTGTTAAAGGAACGCCCCAGTTCGAGCAAGGAGTTGGGGTATCGTTCATGCTCAATATAATAGGCTTTAATCTCTTTCTCAAAGTATCGGATTTCCGCGACCGCCCTCGCGATCCTCGCTTTTTCCATACGGAGGAACGTCATTGTTCCTTGGGGGATTGTGCAAGAGCGCGGCAAGGATCACCAGGAAGACGACCGCGTAGGGCAGGTACTGTTTGACCTTCGGCGGGAGCGACCAGCTCTTTTTCGGCGGAGGGAGGTTCGTTCGCCTTCGCCTTCGTCTTTCCAGCGAAGGCCGGCCTGTTCCGGCTGCCGTCATGCGTTCCAGAAGGAGCTGGCGTTGCTCTTCAATAGATGGCATCGAATGTACCGGAGCTATCGAGTCGTATCCTGTATCAATTTGGCTCCTCTACAAAAACGGGGATAATGGTAGCATAAAACAACCCCCGATCAAGTGTTGATCTCTAATATATTTCAACTAGATAGAAACATTCCCCACAGTTCAAACGTGGTTTGTTCAGGTCTCGGCTCACTTGGCAAGAGGAGAAGAGGCGTTAATCCGGGGGACGCGAAACGGCTTGTGCGCGGGACGTCAGTGGAGAGAAGAAAACCGGTCGATATGAAAGCGGCGCGAACAGTCGGAGAGCAGGGCTGCTTGCGGCTCTCGTGCGAGCGTGCGTTGCCACTCGGCTTGCAATCCGTCGGCGTCCGGCACGACGCCGGCCATATTCAGGGCGCGCACGGCGCTGCCCATGTAATCCTGGCCGGTGGCGGCAAGCATGGCGCTGATCACCTGGTCAGGAATATGCCTCAACTTGCGGTCCTCGACGTAGCTTTCCCATTCCTTTCGACAGGCTTCTGCGCTCTGCGGCAACTGCTGCCTGTGCCAGGCGCGATTGCGCTCGGCATCTTTGAGATCAACCAGAATGCCTTCGCTGATCCCGACCGTCGGGACGGCCACCAGCACACGAGCGACAAGCTTGCCGACAACGAGCGCACCGGAGTCGCCGTCGCGAACAATCAGGCTGGAGCAGCCGGCGGCCGCACCGCAGAGACTCAGGACGATCAGGGCTCGCACGATGGATTGCATGGGTTCACTGTACGGGGATGCGCGCATCAGCGGTAGAGCCGATTGGCGGGGTGATCCCGCTTTGTTGGCCCTATCGCTTCATCGCATTCTTCAATCGAAAGCCGACTAAAGATCTCCGAAAGCCCTTAATTTTCTTGCGGTTGACTGGTTCCGCCGCTATATCTTGGCCACCACCATATATGAGGTGGACATGCTAAGCTTGGTGGTCAGTTATGGCGAGTGTTTGGACATGGGTGGTCTCGTTTCTCCTGCCTGACAGCCTGCTGGTCCTGGCGGCTGTGGGATTTCTCCGCCCGGGGGGATTGCCGAATGTGATGCTGCCGCTTGAACAGGCGTTTGCCTACCTGGTTCTTGCGGTCGGGATTTTGCTCGGTTTGTATGTGCGCCACAGCCGGATCCTGTTCGCCATGTTGCTCCTGGCTCTGGCGGATCTCGCGTTGCTCCACCTGGCAGCCGGAGCGGCCGCCTCGACGGATGTCGGTCGCGTCATGTTCAACGCAGTCGCGCTGTTGCTGCCGCTCAACCTCTTGGCCCTGTCGTTGATCACCGAGCGGAGCCTCCTGATCTCACGGGAATTCGCGCGACTGATTCTGGTGCTCCTGCAAGTCTTCTTCGTATCCTGGATCGGCCTTCCCGAGAACGTCGACTTCGCAGCCGCGCTGGAGTCTTCGTTCATCGCTCCCCGGTACACCGCCTGGACCCCTGTCGCGCAGCCGGCTCTCGTGGCATTCGGAGCGGCGCTGGCGCTGCAGACGGTGCGCTTCACGTCCTACCGAAATCCCGTGGACAGGGGATTTTTCTGGGCATTGGTCTCCGTCTTCCTCGCGTTGCACGGCACCCGGGCAGGATGGTCGCCGACGAATTTCCTGGCCACGGCCGGACTGATCCTGATCATCGCCGCGTACGCGGAGATCTACCAGTCCACCTACTATGACGAACTGACCGGCATGCGCGGCCGGCCCTACTGGGACCAGGCCGTGGCCAACCTCGGCAGCCGGTATACCATCGCCCTGATCGACCTGGACGGCATGAAGCATCTCAACGACGCGCATGGGTATGCGGTGGGCGATCAAATCCTGCGCATGGTCGCCAGGAAGGTCACGAACCTGTCCGGTGACGGCAAGGCATTCCGCTACGATGGCAACCGCTTCGCCGTCGTCTTCCATGACAAATCGGTGACAACCGTGTTGCCCCACCTGGAGGAATTGAGGAAAGCCGTCGAAGTCGCGCTGGCTCGCGCCAAGCACGATGGACGCAATCAAGTGAAAGCGCGGGCGCCAGCGAAGGAATAAACGGCGCACGCGAGCGAGGGGTAGTATGGCTTGCTAGCCGAAGCGGGAGCGGAATGTTGCCCGCTGACGCTGCCGCGAAGAGAAAAGAATCAATTATGGGGTTTCTCCGGCGGCGTCAATTTCGATAAAGCGAACATAAGCCGCCGGCTCAACCGAAGGTTGGTATGGTGGTCCCAACGGGATTTGAACCCGTGTCTGAGCCTTGAGAGGACGGACGAATCTGAAGAAAATCAACAAGATGATGATTCAGGAGCGTCCGATGAGTAACAAGCATTTACAAGCACTTACAGAATGCGTGTCCGATATAGGACAACCATCGAGCCATCGTCGCCCCCTTCCTGATCGCCGACATCACGCAGAAAGTCCGAATCGCAGGATACTGGCATGCGTAGGAACGTCGCCAAGCGCTCGCGGCCTATCGGACTCGGCACAAGGAGGGGTCAGTATAATCTCGGCGAACATCAGACGACCGCCCCCAACGAAACCAGAAATCTACTCCCCTGCACTGCTCATCTCCGCGCTGACACAGGCGAAGGGCATGATCTCCGTCGCGGCGCGACTCATCGGCTGCAGTCGGCAAACGATCTACGACTCACTCAAGCGGCATCCGGAAATTAAGGAAGTCGTCAGCGAGGAGCGGGAACTGATGATGGACATGGCGGAGCTCAAGTTGTTGGATGCCGTGGTCAAGGGCCAGCCGTGGGCGATCCTGTTCTATCTCAAGACGCAGGGCAAGAGTCGCGGGTACGTCGAGAAGCAGGGAGTCGGCATCACGGGAGGACGGACGCTCGAAGAGCTACTTACGAGCGTAGTTTCCTGACTGGGGGGACCTTCGGCTTCTGTCGGGGGGGGGTGTCCAGTTTGTCTAGTTGGAGAGGTGTCAAGGGTAGGGACAGCGTCGATTAACCAATCGATCACGTTGCCGACCCGCTAGTTGTCAAATGAGGATATGTGCCGTAAGCTGATTATATAGGCTATGAGAGATGCCGCATCGTGAAACAGCCAGGGAGGCACAACATGAAACAGCTTATCTTGACCATATTCGTTGTGCTGGCGTTGGTCGTGCCAGCCTCTGCTCAGTTCAGCACCTTCAACGGCAGCGACGGGACGAGCGGAACGATTTACAATTTCGGCAACGGGTTCCAGTCGTATCAGGATAATAAGGGGAACTCAGGTACGATCTACAACTACGGCAACGGCTTTCAGGGCTACCAGTTTAACGGGCCTGCGGGACCGACAAGTGGTTCGATTTATACATATCCTACACCGACACCTATGCAGCCGTTTAATCATAATGCTGCGCCTCCGGTGCTGATACCAACGGTTCCTCCGGTGCAACAGGCCATGCCCTATAGCCCGTATGGGAGGCCGAACAGGTAGCTGTCGACTATCTGCCACGGTGTCTCCACTCCCACGGCGGGATCGGGTTTGCGTCAGTCCACAGCCCCCGCTTGGCCTCTCTCGCCTCAGTCTCTAACCGTTCCAGCGTCGTATCCCCCGCTGCGTACTTGCGATACCACCAGCAAAAGCCCTCCCTGACCAATTCTCGATTGAGCATACGCCCGTCAGGAAGGACAATCTCTCCCAACATCCGATGGTACTTGTCACGCCCGAAGTCTGTGACCGTCACCGCTTTCTCCAGGGCAAGTTGCTTGGCCAGTTGCGTGGCCTGACTGCCAAATGGCTGATCGCTTTCCGGGCAATCAATGCCATTGAGCCTGACTTTTTCCCTTACGTCATTGACCAAGACGGTGAGCGTATCCCCATCGGTCACGCTCAGCACTGTGCTTGTGAATGTCGGACGCTCGGCAGTGGAAGGGAGCGAGGGCGGCTGTTCATGTGTAACGCACGAGGCAAGGGCTAGGGCAAGCAGGCAGACAAGGGAGGGAGTTCGGTTCATCACCGCACCGGCTCACCGCCTAAAATGCTATGCGCATTCGGTTTGGAGTGTGTTGCCTCGATCCCGTTCTGCCTGGTGGCGTGCGAGCAGACATGGTTTTCTCTTATCGCCGTTTCTTAATTTCTGCTTCCATTTGCTCTATTTGCTGCTCTAAATCT
>SHZW01000022.1 GCA_009692155.1 Nitrospiraceae bacterium | reverse complement strand
CGCCTGATAGGAAAGGAAGTTGGGGATCGCGATGGCCGCCAGAATTCCAATGATGGCCACCACAATCATCAACTCGATCAACGTGAAACCCTTTTGACTTCTCATCTTCGCGATCATACTCAAACCTCCCTTTGGTTTACTGACCACCGTCCCTGCACATTGTTTACCGTTTACTCGCGACTGACACTGGATAATAAGCAATTTCCATACTCAGGCTATTCAATGCTCATGAACTGTGCAACTACTTGATAAAACTATATTATTATATTTGTGCTGAATTCTCATGCTCATGAAACATCAGCCATCGCGCCATAAGACGACCAGCTATTACAAAATTTGTCACTTTGGATTTTAAGATGCGTCATTGGAGTCCGGGATCTGCATCCCGACCATTGCGTCGTTGACACGCCACTGGTCCAACACCGCATCGCTGTCGATATTGGCCGCAGCTGTCGCCGTGAAGCCGGAAACGCTGTTCATCGAAGGCGTGGCTCCTTCAGGTTCGACCGTACCCAGGAGTGCATTGATCGTGTCCAACGCCGTGCCTGGAGCCGTGACGTTGGCATTCGGCCCTCCTGCGGGACCGGCCGCCCCGGTTCGATAGGTGTAGCGATTGGTCCCCCCCGACAGAGCGAAGCCGATTTCATCCAGTCCTCCGTAACGGCCCCGATCAGCCCAAAAAATGTTTTGCCGGATAAAAATCCCGCCTAACGTTATCTTCGCTTCCGACTGCCTGGCCTTCCCTTGATATCTCATCATGCTGGGGAGCGCGATTGCGGCTAGAATGCCGATGATCGCCACCGTGATCATCACTTCGATCAATGTAAACCCGCGCGGTTGGCCAACTCTCAACGACATATTCTCTTCACTCTCTCGATTACCTTATTTAAGAATTTCCAGTGTGCAAGGAGCACGTGTCATGCCACGGGGGTACTACTTGTACGTTATCGATGTTGGCAGTTTATAATGGAATCCACCTACTAAATCAATCATTTGCAATTATGGCCGACAGAACGACTACGAACCCGGGCAATCAAACATGCCAAATTCTGGCGATGGCTGGGCTTCAGAGTAGTTGGTCGATGCGGCACGAGCGCTGAATGATCACGGCATCGCTTGCGAAGACGGCACCTGAGAGGGAATCCGTCGCTTGGCTTGCTGCACCCGTTCTTCGAGCGTGGGATCGCCCAACCCCCGTTCGCGGTACCGATCGATCAATTTGGCGTTGGACGGATCCAGTTCGAGCGAACGGAGCCACGCTTCCCGCGCCTCCTTGATTTGATTTTGCTTGTGATGGATCTCGCCGAGATGCTCGTAGATGACCGGATCGTCCCCGACCAGCGAAAGCGCGCGCTGAATTTCAGCCAGGGCCTCCCGCAATAAACCCTTCTTGAAAAACGCCCAGCCGAGGCTGTCCACATAGTAGCCGTTGGCCGGCTTGAGCGCCACGGCCCTCTTCGTCAACGAGAGGGCTTCTTCGATCTTGATGCCCCGATCGGCGTAGCTATATCCCAGGTAGTTCAACGCATCCGCATGCGACGCATCCAGTTGCAGCGTTTTTTCCATGGCCCGGACCACATCGTCGAACCGGTTCAACTTGTCGTAGGCCGTGCCGAGATTGAAGTAGAGATCGGCGTTGCCCGGGTTATGGAGAATCCCCATTTCAAACGCTTCGACCGCCTTGTCGTAGTGCTCGGCCTGGAGATGGGTCAGTCCCAGCAAGATATGGCCGTCGGCCTGTTTGGGATTCAGCATCGCCACGGTCGAAAAATGCGGAATGGCGTCCTGGTACCGCTTCTGGCGGTAGAACAGATACCCCAAATGCATGTGCCCGTCGACATAGTTGGGCTGCAACCGCAGATTGTGCTCATTGGCCTGGATGGCTTTGTCGTACTCCTTCATCTCTTCGTACACGAGGCCGAGGTAGTCCCGGACCTTCAGTTCAGCCGGACGCGCGGCCAGGAGCGACGTCAGTTGCTCAACCGCTTTGGGATAGTCCTTCATCTCGCCATAGACCAATCCCACGCGGAGTTGCGCATCCAGGTCATCCGGGTCGTCCTGCAGCATAAGCTGCAACTCGGCCAGGGCCTCCTGGTAGGCCTTCGCTCCGATGAACAGCCGGACGAGATTGCGACGGATTTCCCGGCTGTGCGGATTCACCTTCTGCAGATACCGCCGGTAGACGTCCGCTGCCTTGTCCCGCTCCTGCTGCGATTCGTAGACGGATGCCAGCGCCAGGTAGCCTGGTTCGAAGGCGGGATTGACCGCGATCGCCTGCTCGTAGCTGGCAATGGCCAGGTCGAATCGTTTTGACTCGGCGTAGACACGGCCGAGGTAATAGTGACCGACCGGCGAGTCCTTGCTTCGCTCGATGCCCTGCTGCAGGGTCCTCTCGGCGTCATCAAGGCGCTTCGCGTTAATCAGCAGCAGCCCCTTCCAGAAATAGAGTTCGCCGTCGCCGGGATTGCGCTCGATCGCCCGCTCGTAGAGCGCCAGGGCTTTGTCCGTCTGCCCGGCCGACGCATAAATGCTCGCCATCTGGGCGAGAATCGCGGCGTCTGATGGATCGGCTTCCACAACACGGTCGGCAAAGCGGACGGCATTGGCCGACTCTCCAGCGGCAAAATACAGCAACGCCAGACGCGTTTTGAGGTGCAGGGACGAGGGGTCCACCCGCAAGGCCGTGAGATATTCCCGGATCGCCCGCTCGGTCTCCTGCGCGAGCTCCGCCTGATAGCCCAGCATGAAATGGTAGTAGGCGCGGGGGTCGGCAGCCACGGCCGCCACTACGGGGCGTGCGGCGGGATGGTTCGTGGCGGCAGAAGCGGCAACTGATGCGGGTGTTGTCTGGGGAGCGCCGGTACAGGCGCCGGTCAACAACCACAGGGCACAAAGACCGGCTGCCGTGCGACGCACACGCTTCCACGCTGACCGGGACCGAGGCATGATCAACTCGTCGACGGGGGGTGCTCCTCTCACGATCGAGGTCTCCCTTGCATACGATAGTCGGCGTGTCATACGGAAGGATGGCTGCGCGGTCGGCGCATTATACGAAGGGGTCGGAGGAGTGTCAAACCGCTCTAGCCCGCATTATTCATGAGGGTTCGTGACGAAACCGCTGAGGCGCCTGGCGAGACGGGCGCGCGGAGCCGCGAGGGAGGGAGGCCGCCTTGCGCAGGCTGTTGACCGACCGAGCGGCGAGCCCGCCCGCCTGGCCGCGCTCAGCCAGCGGCCAGGCTTGTCGTAGCGGCGGATCGGCGGTTGCAGTAGAAGCCGTCATGAATAATGCGGGCTATGTTGTTTCGTGCCTGGAAAGATCTGCGAAGCTGGCGTACTTTTCCAGAAAAACCAGCTGCCGCTCTCCCGTGGGCCCGTTCCGGTGCTTCCGCACAAGAATTTCGGCAATGCCCTTGTCGTTGGTGTCTGGATTATAGACTTCGTCCCGATAGATGAACATCACGACGTCCGCGTCCTGCTCGATCGCGCCCGATTCGCGAAGATCGGCCAGCACGGGCCGTTTATCGTTTCGGCTCTCCACAGCCCGGCTCAGCTGGGAAAGGGCCACGACCGGCACGTTGAGCTCCTTGGCGAGCGCTTTCAGCGAACGCGAGATGTCCGAGATTTCCTGTTGCCGCGATTCGGCATCACTGCGCCCCTGGACCAGTTGCAGGTAATCCACGATCAGCAGATCAAGCCCGTGTTCCGCCTTGAGTCGCCGCGCTTTCCCCCGCATCTGCTGAACGGTCAGCGAGCCCATGTCGTCGATGAAAATCTTGGCATGTTCCAGCCGGCTGGCCGCCTCGGACAACTGCACCCAATCCGTCTTTTGCAGTTTCCCGATCCGCAGGAGATGGGAGTCCACACGGGCTTCCGAGCTCAACATGCGCAGTACCAATTGCGCCTTCGACATTTCCAGGCTGAAAATGCCCACCACCTTCTTATGATTCACGGCGGCATGCTGCGCCATGCCCAGCACAAGGCTCGTTTTCCCCATGCTCGGCCGGCCGGCGATCACGATCAGATCGGACGGCTGCAGGCCGGCAGTCAGATCGTCAAGCTCGGCGAACCCGGTGGGGACCCCGGTGATGTGCTCGTTGCGCTGGAACAGCGTGTTGACGAATTCCAGGCTCTCCATGATCGCGTGCTTCAGTTCCGTGAACGACCGGCCCAGTTTCCCCTGCGCCAGGCTGAACACGGAACGCTCGGCAAAGTCGAGCAGATCATCCACCGATCCCGTCCCGTCGTACCCGCGCGTGATCACCTCGGTGGACGTTCCGATCAATCCCCGCAGCAGCGCCTTGTCGCGGACAATTTTGCAATGGTAGCGGATATTGGCGGCGGTCGGGACCGCCTGGACCAACTCCGCCAGGTAGGCGGCTCCGCCGACCGACTCCAGCATGCCCTTGCCCTTCAGATGTTCGGTGAGCGTGATCTGGTCGATGACCTCGCCGTGCTCGGAGAGATCCAGCATGCCCAGATAAATCTTCCGGTGGGCGGTTTTGTAGAAATCCTCTTCCGTGAGGATTTCCATCGTTTTGCTCATGGAGCTGTTTTCGAGCAGAATGGCGCCGAGCACCGATTGCTCGGCTTCAAGATTCTGCGGCGGCAATCTCGGATCTAGGACATCGGTGGGTGCCATGGAGTGTTCAGCCGGCGCCTGCCTCAGAGCAGCGCGGGCAGATCCTTGATCTTCATCTGTTTGCGTCCCTTGACCGACGTGCCGGCGACCACCAGGGCATCGTCGGCGCCGGTGGCGGGAATGCCAAGCAATGCCACAACCGAGGCCCGCAGCACGCGGCCTTCCTCCGCGACGGCGCGGATCCCCGCCGATCCCGTGCCCGTCAGCACACCCTGGACGACACAATAGCCGGCCGCACGCAACGCTTGCGCAGCGCGAAACAGCCGGTCGCCGGCGCGCGCCGGCGCTGCGAGAAAGAAATCCGCGGCCGGGCGGACGTACCCGTTGCCTCCGGCTTCCATCGCCTGGAACAAACGATCCATATCGAACGCAAACCCCGTGGATGGCAGATCGCGGCCGAACCGTCCCACGAGATGGTTGTACCGGCCCCCACCGCCCACTTCGCAGCCAAGCCCCTTGGCAAAGACATCAAAGACGACCCCATCGTAATAATCAAACCCGCGAAATTCGCCGAGGTCGATGAGGAGCTGTTCGTGCAGGCCGGAAGTTTTCAGCAACCGATAGACCTGAGCCAGCCGGTCGAGCGTGGCCCGAAGCGCGGGATCGCGTCCGGCCAGCGCGCGGCCCCGCGCCAGCACCGCCTCCCCGCCGCAGAGGCCCGGCGTTTCGAGAATCGCGCGCGCCTTCCCGCGCGGAATTCGTTCCTCCGCGCAAATCTCCTCCAGGCGCGGCAGATCCTTTCGCGCCGCCGCCTGCTCCGCGCGTTTCTGGCCTTCCACGGAGAGCCCGGACTTCGCCAGGAGCGTTTTGAAAAATCCCACGTGGCCCAGCGAAATGGTAAACGAGGTCAACCCGATCTGCGTCAGGCAGCCGATCATCAGCGCGATGATCTCCGCATCGGCGCTGACGCCGTCCACGCCGATCAATTCGGCGCCGACCTGGAAGATCTCCCGCTCCCGCCCGGCATGCTCCGGCGCATGACGAAACACTGTCGTCCGGTAGCAGAGGCGGTGCAGCGACGCCGTGCCCGCCATGCCCATCGCGACAATCCGGGCAATCTGCGCAGTGACGTCCGGGCGCAGCAACAGCATCCGCCCGGTCGCCCGGTCCGCGAATTTGTAGCATTGCTCGATAACGTCCGGCTCGAGGCCGGGGGACAGCACATCGAGATACTCAAACGTCGGCGGAATAATTTCCTGATACCCCCAGCGTGCCAGCGTGCCCAGCAGTGCAGTCTCCAACTGGCGGACTCTCTGAGCGGCGTGCGGGAGAATGGTCGCCATGCCGGACGGTACGAGCGACCGCTCGTCTTTCTTCATCAGTGTCACCTTAATAATATGGATCCGCCTGGCGCACCGGGCAGAACAATCATGACGCAGGCGCGACGCAGGTTCGCGTCAATGCGAGAGATCGACCAGCTTGATGGAGAGAATATGCTTCCCGCGCTTGATGGCCTCCAGCACCTTGGCCGGCAGCGAGGCATCCAGACCGAAAATCAGCAGGGCGTTGCCGCCCCGGTCCTCGCGGGCACATTGCATCCGGGCAATGTTGACGTTGTGATCTCCCAACGCCTGCCCCACCGCCCCGATCACTCCCGGTTTGTCTTCGTTCAGGATGAGCATCATGTGCCCTTCCGGCACCACCTCGACCCGAAAATCATCGATCTCGATGATGCGGGGCTCCTTGCGGTTATGGAGAGTCCCGGCTAGGCAGTGCGCCTTCTTGCCGGCTTCGATGCGCACGCGAATCACGCTGGTGAAATCTCCCGCGTCGCTGCTCTTGACCTCTTTGACTTCGATACCGCGCTCCTTGGCGATCACGGGCGCGTTCACATAATTGACAACATCCTCCAGGATCGGCGTCAACAGGCCATTCAGCACCGCGATCGTAAGCGGCGCCACCGACAGGCCGGCGACTTCACCATTATATTCGACGGTCACACGCTCCAAGCCGCCCTCGTACAGCTGCGACTGCAGCATCCCGATTTTCTCCGCCAGCGCCAGGTACGGCTGCAGCTTGGGCAGCAGATCCGGTGGAATGGACGGAATGTTGACGGCGCCCCGCGCGATGCCCTTCGTGAAATAGTCCACGACCTGTTCGGCGATGCCGATCGCGACATTTTCCTGCGCTTCGCTGGTCTGGGCCCCGATGTGCGGCGTGCAGACGAAATTATCCAGCGCCAGCAGCGGATTGTCCGCCTTGACCGGCTCGTCCTCGAACACGTCGAACGCCGCGGCCGCGACCTTTTTGGATTTCAGCGCCTCCACCAGATCCGCCTCGTTAATGATGCCGCCGCGCGCGCAGTTGACGATCATCACGCCTTGTTTCATGGACGCAATGACTTTTGAATTGATCAGCGACTTGGTTTCCGCCGTCAGCGGCGTGTGCACGGAGACGATGTCCGCCCGACGGAACAGCTCCGGCAGGTCCACCAGCTCCACGCCAATTTTCTCGGCCCGCTCCGGCGCCAGATAGGGATCGTAGGCGATCACGTTCATCGAGGCGCCCTGCGCCAGCTTCGAGAGATAGCCGCCGATCTGGCCGATCCCCACGATGCCGAGCGTTTTATTATAGAGCTCCACGCCCATGAACTTGTCTTTTTCCCACTTGCCGGCCTTGACCGACGCCGTGGCCTGGGGAATCCGCCGGCTCATGGCGAAGATCATCGACATCGTGTGTTCGGCGGTCGTGACCGTATTGCCGCCCGGCGTGTTCATGACGACAATGCCACGCTTGGTCGCCGTCTGGGTATCCACATTGTCGAGGCCCGAACCCGCCCGGCCAATGACTTTCAGCCGCACGGCCGCCGCGATCACGTCGGCCGTGACCTTCGTGCCGGACCGTACGATGAGACCGTCGTACTGCTTGATCTCCTTGAGCAGCTCTTCCTTGGACAGCTTGGTCTTCACGTCCACCGTGAAGCCGGCTTTCTCCAGAATCGCAATGCCCTGCTTCGAGAGGCTGTCGCTGACCAGAATTTTCATGGCGTTGGTGCCGCTCATCATTACTCCCCGCTCCTTGGCTCCCCGCTTACTTGACCATCAGGATTTCTTGCGCTTTGCCGACGCCGCTGCCGAGCTTGATGGGATGGCCCAGCCCCTTCAGGACCATCTCAGTTGCCGCTAAAGCGGCAATGACGTCGAAGGTGTCTGCGTAGCCCATGTGGGAGAGGCGGAAAATCTTCCCCTTCAGATGATCCTGCCCGCCGGCCGCCGTCATGCCGTATTGCACGCGGAGATTCTTGTACACGGCCTGGCCGTCGATCCCGTCCGGCGCACAGACCGCCGTCAGTGCGTCGCTCGGCGATTCCTTCGGGAACAACGCCAGGCCGGCCGCCTTGACGCCTTCCCGCATCGCCTGCGCGAGTTTACCCTGCCGCGCAAACATCTTGTCCAATCCTTCCGCCTTCATGATCCTGAACACTTCCTGCAACCCGATGATCAGGGACACGGTCGGCGTAAACGTCGTCTGATTCTTGATCTGATTTTCGCGTTCCTTCTTGAAGTTGAAATAGAACGCGGCGTTCTTGGCCTTGTCCGCCAACCGCCAGGCTTTCTCACTCACGCTCACAAACGCCATGCCGGGCGGCAGCATCAGGGCCTTCTGCGAACCGGTGATGACCACGTCCAACCCCCACGCGTCGGTCTTGATGTCGAACACGCCGAGCGCCGTGATGGCATCCACCACGAGAATCGTATCGTCGTGCCTCTTGACGATCTCGCCCAGCGTCTTCACGTCGTGCGACACGCCGGTGGACGTTTCGCTCGCCTGCACATAGACCGCCTTGATGGACGGATCTTTCTTCAGCGCATCCGCCACAACCTGCGGATTGACCGCCTGGCCCCACTCCACCTTGATCTCCGTCGCCTGCACGCCGAAGGTCTTGCACAGCTTGCCCCACCGCTCGCCGAATTTGCCGCCGTTCACGAACAGCGCCTTGTCGCCCGGGGACAGGAAATTGGAGACGGACCCTTCCATCCCGCCGGTTCCCGACGACGCCAGCATCAGGACGTCGTTCCGGGTCTGGAACAGCCACTTCAAGCCCTCGCGCACCTCGGCAAAGATGGGATCGAACTCCGGCGCGCGGTGATGGATCATGGGCCGGGCCATAGCCAGCAGCACTTCGGGCGGCACCGGCGTCGGTCCTGGAGCGAGCAAATACCGTTTCAACATGGATGGTCCCCTCTGTACGTTCCAGATCGTGTTCGGACGGCAGGAAGGGCGCTACGCTATCACCCGTCCTCAGGCCCTGTCAATCCTTCGACTCCCCGACTTGCTCAGGATTAATCCTGAGTCCATCTCCTAAAGTAGCCCGCCCTTAGTTTATCGAAGGGTCAAGGCAACCGAACGCGCCACACGACGCGCGGATTGGATGCGCAATGGTGCGTTGCGCGCGCATCGCACCATTGCGTCACGCAGATTCCCTTGACAAGCTTCAGAACGGCCTTTACGCTGACTTTATCATGAAGAAACGCGTTCCAATGCTCGCTCACCGTAAAAAACACGGCCGCTGGCACGCAATCGTGCTGACGTTCAGCTTGCTCATTCCGATCGGCGCGTCGCCGGTCCTGGCCGAACGGCTCGACCTCAGCCTCCAACCATTCCGTGGGGCGACGTTCGACGATACGGTGCTCGATCTGGCTCCCGCCGATCCGCGCGTGGCCGATCCCCCGATGCCCGCCGGCAACGAGACGAAACAAGACGGACCGGAGAACACGGGAGCGGCGCCGGACGGGCCGGAGCCGGATGCGGCAGAAGCAGCGGCCGGCGACGCGGAGATCGCATCGGACACGGACCTTCCGGACAGCGAGACGACGGCAGAATCAGAAGCGCAGGAAACGGACGTGGTGGCGGACGCGGACGCATCGGACCAGGCGGACCCGGCAGATCCGGCCGACTTGGAGACGGCGGCGATCGGCGAGTTGCCGGAACCGCAGCCCCCGCAACTTCTCTGGCGCTTTAAAACCCTGTTCGCCCGCAATGACGATGCCGACGGTTCGCCGGACACGATCGAAGAGCTCGAAGAACACCTGTCGCACATTCCGCTGATCCGGACCGCCCGGGTCGAGCGCCACATCCGCTATTTCCAGATGTCCAGGCACGATCATTTCGAGCAGTGGCTCACCCGTCTGAATCATTACAAACCGCTGGTCGAGAAAATCTTTGCACAATTCCAATTGCCGGACGATCTGGTGTTTCTCTCGCTCGTGGAAAGCGGCTTCAACCCCAAAGCCTACTCACGGGCGCGCGCCGCGGGCCCCTGGCAATTCATGAAGGCGACCGGCAAGTCCTACGGACTGCGCGTGGACGAGTACGTGGACGAACGCCGCGACCCGATCAAGTCCACGGTCGCCGCCGCGCGCTACCTGCGCGACCTCTATGATCTCTTCGGCACGTGGCCGCTGGCGATGGCCGCCTACAATGCCGGCGAACGGAAGATCCAGCGGGCGCTCCGGAAAGCCAAGGCGGAAACCTTTTGGGAAATTGCGCAGACGAAATTCATCCGGCGGGAAACGAGGGAGTATGTACCCCGCTTCATGGCGGCCGCCATTATTGCAAAGAATCCCGATCACTACGGCTTCGAGGAAACCTCGTCGGATATTCACCAGTTCGAGGAAATCGTCGTTTCGAGACCGCTCCCGCTGCGCGCCATCGCAGCCGCCACCGACATTCCCTACGCCGAGCTGCATCGGTTGAATCCGGAGCTGCGCCACGACGTCACTCCGCCCGATGACCCGGCCTACCCTCTCAAGGTGCCGGTGGGCAGTCGCGGCACCATTGAACTGGCGCTGGCCACCATCAAACCCTGGACCCCTCCTCCCATCACGGCGCAGATCAGGAAGAACCGTGGAGCACATCCCGGTGCGTACCGTGTACGGATGGGAGACAGCCTCGGCAAGATCGCGAAGCGGTTCAGCGTGACGGTCGAAGAATTGAAAACCCGCAACAAGCTGGCCGGCCGCTCGATCAAAGTCGGCGATCTGCTTATCGTCGGACGATAATTGAAAGAAACGAGTCGCCCGAACGGGCGCTCAGCGTGTGGCAGGCGCGCCGGCGGGCGGGGATGTGACCGGTGCGCCGCTGGCGGGAGTCTGTTTGGCTTCCAGCGCTTTCATTCGAACCGCGGCTTCACCGGCCAGCGGCGAGTTCGGAAACACCTTGATCAGATCCTGATAGTGGGCCAGGGCGCCTTCGGGGCGGGAGAAGGATTCTTCCAACTTGCCGAGCTCAAACAGGACGTGATCCTTGTTCAGCGTCCCAGGCATCGTCACAACGGTCAGAAACGCCTTCACGGCCGCTTCCCGGTTCCCGTTGAGCAGATGCGCATACGCCAGCCGTTGATGGACCAGCCCCAGCATCATGGTGTTCGTGCCATAGGTCGCCACGTACTTGCTGTAGGCCTCGATCCCGCCCTTCACGTCGTTGAACTGCACCAGCGCATTGCCGAGTTGAAACAGGGCGAGTTGTGCACTGCGGCTGCGCGGATGCTCCTCGACCACGCGGCGATGGAGCGCGATCGCCTGCTTGAGATTGTCCTCGGCTTTGGCGGCATTGTCTGTGGGGCGATCGAGAGACAGCTGCGCGGCCTGTTGGTACAAGTCCGCCGCGGCCTCGTCCTGCCGGGCATCGTACCAGAGCGCTCCGACGACTGCGGTGATCACAAGCGCCGCCACCAGCACGCCGATAAGCACGTTCCTGCGGTTCTGCTCCAGCCAGATCAGAAGATGCTCCATCCCGCTCAAGAGATGGGCTTCATCAGCGGAAATGGTTTTGGCTTCATGCCGAATGCGATACGCCATGCCAACACTCCTTCAAATCACGCCGCATCATAACAGAGTACGGTGTGCCGTGCGCACGAACCAGCCGCGCTTATACTCAGGTCGCTCCATCGTTGTCAATCGCAGAGCCGGACCCCCGACACCCGCGCGCACGTTGACAGCTCTATCGTACGGAGTGTAGCGTATTTTCCCGAACTGATCGCATGCCACTGAGGGAACATCCGCCGTTGTCGCCAGAGCACCACGCGCCTCCCTCCCCGCCGCCTGGTGCCCCCCACCAGCCCCGCGCGCAGCAATTGTGGATGGGGTGGTGGTCGCCATTCAGCCTGACTCTCGGGCTCCTTGGTCTCACCGTGCTCGCCTTTTACTACAAACTGTTGTGGCCGGGCCGAATTCTTATGAAGCGCGATGCGGTCATGACGTTCCTCCCCGTCAAGCAATACATGATCGACCGCCTGCAATCGGGAGAACTGCCCGAATGGTTCCCGTATGACGCGCTCGGCCGCTCCTTCCTGGGAGCCGCTGTCGCCGGGCTCTTTCATCCCTTCACGGCGTTGTACTTTTTCCTGCCCGTACGCGATGCCTACCGGCTCTCGGTCTTCCTGTCATGTCTGCTCGCCGCCTACGGAGCCTTTGCGCTGGGACGCCGCCTGCAGCTGTCGCATGCAGGCGCCTTGCTGGCCGGCATCGTCTTCGCCTGCTCGGGCTATGTGGCATCCGTCACGGAGAATCTTCTGTACCTGTATTCGATTTGCCTCCTCCCCCTCTTTCTTGTCGCGCTCGAGAAGGCCCTGTCCGATCATATCGGGTGGCTCACGACTCCCGCCCTGTTGTGGGCGACGGTTTTTCTCAACGGAGATATCCAGACCGGCTACTATTTTGCGTTCGTCGCGCTCCTCTGGGTGGCCATGCGCGCGCCGGGTTCGCGTCGTGACGCCTTCTTCAAACTGGCCGTCATCGCGGGGCTCGCGTGCCTGCTGGCCAGCGTGCAACTTGGGCCGACCCTGTCGGTTTTCCTGGGGAGCAACCGGAGAAATCCCGCGGTGTTCGAGAACCTGGAGTTTCAATGGTCGACATGGTCCACCCACCCCCTGCGAGTGCTGACGATCCTGGCCTGGCCGAACTCGACGCAGGCGGATCCGGGAGACGTCATGCACGTCTTTTTCGGCGGACCCACGATGGCATCGTGGGCGGAGAGTTTGTATCTCGGTGTTCCCGTCATGGGATTGGCATGGATCGGGATCAGGCGGCGTCGCGACCTCCGCGTCCTGACCGTGCTCGGGGCGCTGGCCCTCCTGTTGATGCTCGGACGGTACGGGGGGCTCTATGAAATTTTCCGCCAGACAGTCCCGTTCTGGTCGGCATTTCGCTACCCGGAAAAGTTCATGGGGTTCGTCTCCTTGTGCGCGGCCGTGCTGGCCGGAGCCGGACTCGATGGTCTCCGGACACAGCAGAACCATCCGGCACCGTGGTTTGCGACCGCCCTCCTCTGCATCGGTGCCGGAGCGCTCCTGCGCACCGACACCATGCAAATGTTGATCGCCCACAGGTATGGCACGTCCATGGAATTGACGGGAGATGTCGCGGGCACGAGCGCGCTGGCCCTGTTTGTCAGCGGCGCCTTGACCATCGGAGTGGGACTCCTGGTGGCCGCAACCAGACAGGGATGGATGCGCCACACGATGCTGACGATGGGGCTCGTCGTCATCGTCACCCTGGACCTGATGAGCGTGAACATGCGGGCCTACTTTACGGGACCCCGCGCCATCGCTGAATTCGTCCCTCCGCTGGCCCAGGCCATCCGCGCACAGGAACCCGCGCCGGGACCCGGCCGCTTTCGAATCATGACGCAGCTGGTGGGCACAAAATTCCTGCATCCGGCAATCGTCGAGGAGGCTCTCGGTGCGTACGGCGCCGCCATCGTGCACCTGCGGCAGACGCTCCACGGGTCAAGCAGCAGCACCTATGGGATCGAGAACCTGCTCCCCTGGCTCCCCGGCTATAATGCGACCCTGGAAATGTTTGTCGTCGCCCCTCCCAATGACGCCGTGCATGCCCGCTTCAACGTTTCGTATTTCATCAGACGACGGCTGTCGGTTGCGGACCAGCGCGCCCCGGACAAGCTGACGCTCGAGCTCACCGAAGCCGATCTGGTACGCTCCAGACCCAAACCCGATCTGGCTGTGGCCGAGCTCCCTGAGTACGATCTGATGCTCGTGCGCAATCCGGTCACGGCAAAGCCCCGGGCCTATTTGTCCATCAGGCCCGAGCGGGCGACGGCTCCGGTGATCCCTGCGTCGTTGTTCGAACGGCCCGATTTCCTCAGTGGGGCGGTGGACGTCATCGAGACGCCGGACGCCCTGCCGGGGCCGGCCGCTACGGGAAAGGCCGACATCGAGCGCTACGAACCGGAACAGGTCCTGATTCGCACCGAGACACCCGCGCCCGCGGTCTTGGTTCTCGCAGATGCCTTCGATCCGGGCTGGCGCGCCACCCTGGACACGGGCGATGCGCTGCCCATCCTGCAGGCCAATGGGCTGATGCGCGCAGTCATCGTGCCGGCCGGAAACCACCGGATCACGTTTTCCTATCGGACGCCTCTCCTGGCGGCTGGTGCCGCCGCCACAGCGGCCGGTATCCTATTAACGCTCGCGTTGATCGGAACCGCGCGGCTTCGCCGCGACGGACATCGGATCGGATCGAAGGAACCCGGGCATGTTTCAACAACGGCTGGATGACCTCGCCCGCCGGTCGCTCCTGCGCCGGCTGCGCACGATCGAGTCCGCTTCGGAGGCCGAGGTCACCCTCAACGGCCGCCCGATCATCCTCATGGCCTCGAACAATTATCTCGGTCTGGCCACCCATCCGGCCCTGAAGCGCGCGGCCATACAAGCCACCGAACGGTTCGGTGTCGGCGCCGGCGCCGCCCGGCTGGTCTCGGGCACGCTGCCGCCGCACGACGAACTGGAAACCGCGCTCGCCAAGTTCAAGGGCACGGAGGCGGCGCTCGTCTTCGGCTCCGGCTATCTCGCGAATCTCGGCATAATTCCCGCCTTGATCGGCACAGGCGGCCTGATCCTCGCCGACCGGCTGTGCCACGCCAGCCTGATCGACGGCTGCCGGCTCAGCGGCGCCGGCCTGCGCGTCTATCGCCACAACGACCTCGCACATCTGCAATCGTTGCTCGCCAAGCGTGCGTCCAAACGGGACACGCTGATCGTCACCGATGGTGTCTTCAGCATGGATGGAGACCTCGCTCCGTTGCCGGAACTGATCGATCTGGCGGACCGGTACGGCGCGCGGCTGTTCGTGGACGACGCCCACGGCACCGGCGTCATGGGCGCGCAGGGCCGCGGGACGCTGGAGCATTACGGCGTGGAGTCGCGCCTGCCTTTTCACATGGGCACGCTGGGGAAGGCGCTCGGTACGAGCGGCGCCTATATCGTCGGACCGGCCGAGATGATTCAGTATGTGCTCAACACGGCCAGAACCTTTCTCTTCGCCACCGCTCCTCCGCCGGCGACAGCGGCGGCGACGATCGCCGGGCTTCAGGTCTTGCAAGCGGAGCCGGAACGGCGCGCGCGGCTTTGGGAGAACCGGCAGTACCTATGGTCCGGCCTGGTGCACCTGGGCTTTCGGCTGACTGCCAGCGCCAGCCCGATTCTGCCGGTCGTGATCGGCGACGCGCAGAAGACCGTCGCGATGGCCGACCGGCTGCTGGAACTGGGCGTCTACGCACCGGCCATCCGGCCCCCGACCGTGCCGAAAGACACCAGCCGCATCAGGGTCACCGTGACATCGGAGCACAGCCATGCCCAGTTGGATCGTGCGCTCGCCGCCTTCGGGCAAGCGGGGCGCGAGTTGCACGCGATCTGACGCCGGGCCGGCCGCCGCCCCGAAACCCGCTGCTCAAGACGTCGGCACCTTCACGCTGAAAGGCACGACGCCGGGGGCAATGAAAAAAATGTAGCGCTCTTCCCCCTCGTGCGCCCGGCAGCTTCACTTCAAGGGCGGGACAACGGGACTGCTCTCTTTTAAGAAATTTTGATTTCGTCCTGACCACGGCACCTGGTGCCGGGGTCAGGAGCCTTCCTGCAGCGTTTCCAGATAGCCCGCCATCTTTTCCAGCGCACCGGCGCTCAGTTTCTGACCGTACCACCTCGGCATGACCTGATCGGGATATCCGGACGCCACATAGATGCCCGGGTTGATCACCGATTCGATGATGTACTCGCGCACGGTCTTCGCCTGCCCGCGGTAGCGCGGATCTGCCAGCTGCCGCGGTCCGGTCGTTCCCAGGACGAGCTTGGGGCCGACGCGCCCGTCGGCGCCCCGGATCCCGGGGATCGCGTGGCACACCGGACAGCCTGACTTGATGAACAGGACGTCGATCGGCTCCTCGCCCGTTGCCAGCGGGATCATCGTCGGATCGAGTTGTGGAACGATCGGAGGCACGGACGGCGGCTCCGGCGCAGGCTTGAGCGTGGTGTAGGTGACCCCCAGCAGAATGATCCCGGCAATCAGGAACGTCCACGCGCGTTCATCGAGATCACGTCCCGCCACAGACTATTTCCACTTGATCGTGCAGCCGATCGCGTGCGTTTGAGATTCGGCAGGAGCACGATCGGCGAGCAACGCATCGATGGCATCACGGAGGTATTGCCGCGTGACGGCCTTGGGACTCTGCCAATCGTCGTCGATTTTTCCCGTGTAGCGAAGCGTCCGGGCACGGTCGAAGACAAAGAGCTGCGGCGTGTGCGTGGCGTCATAGGCTTTCGCCGTCGCCTGAGATGCGTCCCGGAGGTAGGGAAAGTTGAACCCCTTGGCGTTGGCGCGAGCCACCATCTGCTGAAAACTGTCCTCGGGATAATGCACGTCGTCGTTCGAGTTGATCGCGATCACCTGCGCGCCACGTCCGGCATAGTCGCGCTGGATCGCGACGAGCCGGTCTTCATAGGCCTGCACGTAGGGACAGTGGTTGCAGGAAAAGACAACGACGAGCACCGGCTTGTCCGCCAGGCCGTCGAGCGAGTACGTCCGTCCGTCGGTGCCGGGAAGCGAGAAGGCAGGAGCAGGATCGCCGATTTGGAGAGGCATTGGTTAGAGAGCAGATGGCTTATGGCATATGGGTATGGTTAGAACAGAATGCATAGAGATTCTTGCTATATGCTATTCGCTATTAGCCATACGCTCTTCTACTTCGCGTCCATCACACAGCGAAAACCGCTGGTCGAGTCCTGAAAATCCGGCGTGGCCTTGAAACGGGCCGTGACACGAAGATTGCGGGGCGGATCGCTCCAACTCCCTCCCCGGATCACCTTTTTGTCGCCTTTCTCCGGTCCGGTCGGATTGTCTTTCGGACTCTTGTTGTAATACTCGCCGTCATACCAGTCCGCCACCCACTCGCTCGCGTTGCCGGACATGTGATAGAGCCCGTAGGGACTGGTGCCGCCCGTCTTCAAGCCATGCCGGATGCTCATGCCGTCCAGCCCGCTCGTGACCGGCGCCAGCGTCACCGGATAGCTCACCCAGATGCCGCGGTTGTAATTGACGATGTCCACGAACGGCTGCATCTGGCCCCAGGGAAACCGCCGCTTGTCCGTCCCGCGGGCCGCTTTTTCCCATTCCGCTTCGGTCGGCAGGCGTTTCCCGGCCCACGTGCAGTAGTCGGCCGCATCCTGCCACGTGACGCCGACGACCGGCCGGTCGCTGGCCGACGCGGGCGCATCCTCGTCCCACAGCGGCGGATCGTGTTTGGTCGCCTCGAGAAACCTGGCGTAGCGATCCACCGTCACTTCGAATTGATCGATCGCGTAGGCGCGCAGCTTGACGACGTGCTCAGGATTTTCGTTGGGATTTCCTTGATGCGTTTGATTCCCCACCTCTTCCGTCCCCATGGTGAACTCCCCCTCGGGAATGAGCATCATCGGGGCCGCATCCTTGCCTCTCGGCTCGCCCCGGGGAACCGGTGACGCCTTCTTGTCATCGGTCGCGCCGAGAAGGAGGACACCGAGAAAGAGCAGACCGAATGTTTGAGTGAGGACCTTCTGTCGAGTCATGGTTGGGCCTCTGATGAGCTACGGATGAATGGCGCCATCGGTTTTGAAAATGTCGGGACAAAAATCCCAGCAAACGCTTGATGGTTTTATCCGGCGGCTCAGTTTCGATAAAGCAAAAGTTGACCGCCGGTACTAGCGAGCTTTGTGGTGTCCCCAACGGGATTTGAACCCGTGTTACTGCCTTGAAAGGGCAATGTCCTAGGCCAGGCTAGACGATGGGGACTCTGTGTAATCGAGAAGATATGAAATCGGCCCGTCCGTACCAGCGCTCGGAGGGGAAATCTAGCAGATGGGCTTGGGCTAGTCAAACGGCGCATGCTCAGGCACAAGGCTCGTGACGCGAGGCTACAGACGCCCTTCGTCGAGTTCGATCGCATCGACCCATGTCGTGATCTTCGGCAGTGTGTCCACCGGCATCCCGCGCTTGGCGGCGATATCGACCAGGCGCGCGTTGAACCGATCCTTTGCCGCATCGTCCTTGGGCGCGCCGGTCAGCACTTTCATGTTCCACATCCGGATCTCGGCCTCTGAGAGCGCCTTGCCGTTTGTCTTCACCCAGGCAAGCAGTTCCTCGTCAGTACCGCCTTGCAGCACGCGCTGCTCGAGGTCTTCTCCCTTGAGGTTGAGATAGTCGAGCAGGTACTTGTCGAACCCGGTCGTGAGGTAATTGTAGTCCGGAATCAGTCCTTTGCGGCGCAGCCGGATCTTGTCGAACAGCCGGCCCAGATGAACCAGCCCTCCGACTGTCTCTTTTGGGCTCCGTGGGTATTGCGCTGCCGTCATGCTGTCCTCCCACGGCAGTCTTGCACATCGCCCCTCCTGCACTCAACCGCATCCACCGCCCTATTGAACTTGCCCCGCGCCGCACAGTATCCTGCCTCCTGTAGCACGAGCCTGTATTGCATTTACTCTCACCGTGTATTCACAAGGAGGCCGACCATGGCACTGCGATTGGGAGACGAAGCGCCGAACTTCACGGCGGACACGACCGAAGGCAAGATCACCTTTCACGACTGGCTGAGCGGGGGCTGGGGGATTCTCTTTTCGCACCCCAAGGATTTTACCCCGGTCTGCACGACCGAGTTGGGCACGGTCGCCAAGATCATGCCGGAGATGAAGAAGCGCGGCGTGAAAGTCATTGCGATCAGCGTGGATCCGCTCGACGCCCACAAGGGCTGGATCGGCGACATCAACGAGACACAACACACCACTGTCAACTATCCGCTGATCGCCGACCCCGAGAAAAAGGTCGCGCAGCTTTACGACATGATCCACCCGAACGCGCTCGACAATATGACGGTGCGCTCCGTGTTTATCGTCGGGCCGGACAAGAAGGTCAAGCTCATGCTGACCTACCCGGCTTCGTGCGGACGGAACTTCGACGAACTGCTGCGCGTGATCGATTCGCTGCAACTGACGGCCAAGCACAAGGTCGCCACGCCGGCCAACTGGAAGAACGGCGAGGATTGCATCATCACACCCGCCGTCAATGACGAGGACGCCAAGAAAATGTTCCCCGGCTTCAAAACCGTGAAGCCTTACCTGCGTTATACGCCGCAGCCGAAGTAAGAATCAGACCGGCAGGATCACGCGAGAGCCGTCCCAATTACAATGATTGGGGCGGCTCTCGTGTTTTCAGACGAGGAGCAGCCCTGCGGCTCTGGTCTGCTTCCACGCAGCCGAGCGCAGCATGGAGTCGAATCCACGCGGGCCGCCGGCTGGATACTGCGCCCGCACGTCTTTTATCACAGGATAGCGTGCGCCTCGATCTGGCGTCGCGCTCCGAATCAATCCTGTCACCCAGGCTGCCTGTTCAGCGCTCATCCGCACATCCACATCGTCATTGCGGCCTGGCAAAATGACCCGGCACTGACCGCGCCCGATTGATTCGACGACAGGGGTTCCGCCGATCCACACCAGCTTCCGATCGGGTGCCGGATCGCCGCCGTTCAGGGTCGAGCCCATCGCACGGCCGGCCCAGTTATTCGAGACGGCCGGTTTTGGCACCGATCGCTCGAACCACCGGCGTACGTCCCTGGTCAATCCCTCCCCTTCCATATAAGAGAGCACGGCTTGCTTCAGCCCGGCCCCCAGCCATGCCGGAGCCTGGCCCTTCCGATCTTCATGCGTCAGATCGTTTTCGGCAAATCCGCCCGATGAGGGTCCGGTAATCCGGATCCCGTGTGCAGACGGATCGAGCCCGATGGGACTGTGCGCCGTCGCCACAAACCGATGCCAAAAGGCGGACTGCAGCAGTCCCTTCGCAAACAATTGCCGCACACGTTCGAGTGCATCGACGGTTTCCGCGATTGTTTCACCCGGCAGTCCATACATCAGATACGCATGCACGAGAATGCCGGCGGCACGGAACGCCGCGGCCACGCGCGCGGTCTGCGCCACCGTAATCCCTTTTTTCATCTCCGCCAGCAGGCGGTCCGAGGCCGCTTCCAGCCCGGCACTGATCGCCACGCAGCCGGAGGCCGCCAGCAGCCGGCAGAGGTCCGGCGTGAAGGCCTCCTCGAAGCGGATGTTTCCCCACCAGGTGATCGTCGTACCGCGCTCAAGCAGCGTCAGCGCCAAATCTTTAAGTCCATGCGGCGGCGCAGCCTCATCCACAAAGTGAAATCCCCGCCGGCCTGTTTCGGCAATGAGCGCCTCGATGCGATCCGCCAGCCTCTCGCTCGGCGTCGCTTCGTACCGGCCGATGTAGTCCAATCCCACATCGCAAAAAGTGCACTGTTTCCAGTAGCACCCGTGCGCAACGGTTAGTTTGTTCCAATGGCCGTCCGACCAGAGCCGGTGCATCGGGTTGAGCGTATCCAGCACGGACAGATATCGATGAAGCGGCAACCCCGCATAGGTCGGCATGCCTGCTTCAGCCATTCCGAAGTCCGGTTCACGCGCGCCGTCGCGCCAGACAACGGCGCCGCCGGCTCGCAGAAACGTCCGCTTGAGTTCCCGCTCCTCCCGCTTCCCCGATAAATGTTCCAGCAGGCACAGCAGCGGCCGCTCGCCGTCATCCAGCGTCACATAATCCAGATAGTCGAACACGCGTGGGTCTGAGAGCCGGCGCAACTCCGTATTGGCATAGCCGCCTCCCAGCACGACTTTGACGTCGGGCCGCCGCGCCTTCAGCGCCTGTGCGATACGAAATGCGCCGTACAGATTGCCGGGAAACGGCACGGTCAGCCCGACGACGGAGGGGTCGGCCCTGTCCACATGGCGCCAGAGGGCTTCCAGCATCCACGTATCCGTGAGGCTGGGCGGGCCGGCCAGGGCGTTTAGAATTGTGTCGAATTGCGTGGCCGAGACACCCACGTGTTCCCCGTAGCGGCTGAGCGCAAACTGCGGGGCGACCGTGGCCTGCGCCAAATCCGCGACATCTTCCAGATAGAGCGTCGCCAGATGCTTGGCATAATCCGTCGTGGACAAGGTCCGGGCCGCCGACGCCCGCGCAAAACGTGGCCCGCGCGGCAGGAATCGCCCCTGGCAGATGCGCGGCGCGAGGCTCTGGTCGGCTCCCTGGAGAAACGCCACCACCGGCTCGATCGTCTCCAGATAGGCCGACTCCAGTGCCAGCATCGGCCTCGCCTCCCCCGGCAGCTCCCCGGGCAGTCGCCGGACTTCTTCAAACACGCGAGCCAATCCAATCCGCGAAAACAGCGCCAGCACCATCTCGATCCCAAGATCGGCCTGTGCGACCGCGTAGCCGCGCCCGCGGAGAAAGCCGGTCAGGTACGCCGTCGAGGGATACGGCGTGTTGAGCTGGGTGAGTGGAGGAATCAGCAGCAGGAGCGAAGAGGCCATGGCAGACAAGAACTACCATATCGCCGCATGCGGCTGCCAGGTTTCGTCACGCGGCCCCTAGATATCCGTCAGCCGTTCGCAGAACGCCACCACGGGACCGCGCCGCGCATAGCCGATCACCGCTAGAAGACCCAGGATGACAAGCGGAACGGGGACCGCCTTCATTTCATCATGGACCAAATGCGTGAGCGCGGCGCCGAGCATCGTGCCGCCGAGCAGCATTGCAGCGAATCCGGCGAGACGCGGCACCAGGAGCCCCAGCGCTCCCGCCGTCTCGACCGCGCCGACCGCATAGAGAAACCACGCGGCATATCCCCAGTGAGCAAAGTTGTCGACCTGCGAAGGAGTTCCGCGCAGCTTTAGGCCGCCGGCGACGAGAAAAAATGCGGCCAGGATCAAGGCCAGCGCCCAGACACCGACTGTCTTCCATCTGGCCGCCGGTCGTGTCAGCTCCATACTTCAACATCCTCCGCTTCACGCAACCTGACATGCATGGTCTTTTGACTATGCATCAAAGACCGGGGATGAAACGGCGGACCGCCTGAAAAAATTCCGACAGTTGCGCCCGATCCTCATGCCCTGATTTCACAGGCACTGGTTTCTCGTGCTCCGGTTTTTCCTGCGCGTACATGGCTGGCTTGAGTTTGACGCGACGCGGTTTCGCAGCGATGTGCTTGCTTAGTTCGGGCGCCGTATGCGTCACGAGGTGCTCCCAGTCTTTTCCCTCGACACCGATAATCATCGCTGACGGCCTCCCGTGCCGTGTCACGACCACGCAGGCCTTCTGGGAATGATCCACACATTCCTTGATACATTTCTGCAGCTCTCGCACCGATATGGTTTTCATGCGTTGTCCCCTTTGCTGCTCGCCGGGCAGGCGCGGTCAGTTTTAACGGATATATACTTGCATATGCGTTAAAAATTGTCAACGCTCTTCCTGCCGCAGGCTGTCGCACGGGATCTTCTGGTAGGAATGGATTGCTACGATGCCACGGTCCGCCTGGACGACATCAGCGCCGTGGTCGTCACCGCGCGGACCAAATAACGACGGCTATCTTAACTAATGCCGGCCTACGCCGGCACGAATTTCAGCGCCGCCGAGTTGATGCAGTAGCGCAGGCCCGTGGGCTTGGGCCCGTCGGGGAAGATATGGCCCTGGTGCCCGTCGCACTGCGCGCAATGGACCTCGGTCCGCGTCTGAAAGAACTTGCGATCAACAGTGGTACCGACGACCCGCGGATCGATCGGCTGCCAGAAGCTCGGCCAGCCGGTGCCGCTGTCGAACTTCTGTTCGGATGAAAACAGCGGCAGCTCGCAGCCGGCGCAGGCATACAGGCCGGCCGCATGGTTGTCGTGATACTTGTTGGTAAAGGGCCGCTCGGTTCCTTCGTGGCGGAGCACGTCAAACTGTTCCGCCGTCAACAGGGCTTTCCATTCTTGCTCGCTCTTCACCACTTTCTTGATCGGGTCTGGAATCGTCGGCTGAGGCACGGCTTTGGCGGTTTTCTGGTCCATGGCGCTTTCCTTTCTGTTGGTACCTGTTCGTCGCGGGACTCGCTCACACCTTACACCTGTATCGAATCCCCATTGAACGGTTTGACGGCCCTATGATACCTCTCCCCCATGCCGAATGCACCCCTGTCCCGTCCCCAAGCCTGGCTCTCGTGGAGCAGCGGAAAGGACAGTGCCTGGACGCTGCACATGCTGCGCACCCGCGGCGATGTGGAAGTGGTCGGCTTGCTGACCACGTTGAACCGCGAAGCCGGGCGGGTGGCCATGCATGGCGTGCGCGAGGAACTCCTCGATGCCCAGGCTGCGGCCGCCGGACTGCCACTCATCAAAGTGTTCCTCCCGCACCCCTGTTCCAACGACGCCTATGAAGACGCCATGCGCGGCGCGATCGCCCAGGCCAGTACCAGCGGCATCACCCACATGGCCTTCGGCGATCTATTTCTGGAAGACGTCAGGCAGTACCGGGAACGGATGCTTGCGGACACCGGGATCCAGCCGATCTTTCCGCTCTGGCAACAGCCCACAGAGCAACTGGCTGACCGCATGATTGCCGCTGGTCTGCGGGCTTATCTGACCTGTGTGGACCCGAAACAGTTGCCCCCGGCCTTTGCCGGCCGGATCTTCGATGAGCGGCTGCTCAAGGATTTGCCGGACGGTGTGGATCCTTGCGGGGAACGGGGCGAGTTTCACAGCTTTGCCTATGTCGGCCCGATGTTCGAGAGGCCCGTTCCGATCCTGCCTGGCGAAGTCGTCACGCGCGACGGTTTCGTATTTGCCGATCTGCGACTGGGTTAACGATCCACTAACAGTCCGCCCGGCCCGTCACGACGCAAGACGGCGCCCTGACGCGCCGGCATCGCCGTCTCATACCGATCCTCGCCGCCCAGATCGAAAAATCCGCTCACGCTCCCGTGTTGCGCATCACCCAGCCCCTTCGGCAGCAGATAGCGATCCCGCCCGCCTGCATCCACAAACAGGCTCCAAGCATGATGGTCGGCAATACCGAGTCCCGTTGAACGCTGCAGGTCGTAGGTGTCATCGTCTGCTCCATCATCAATGGCCAGCGCAACACTGCGATCCCAGGCCGCCGCTCCGTTATAGAACGGCCCGGTCGATCCATAGCGATCGGCGCCGGCGCGGTCCACGAACAGGCCGACTCCGAAATGGGCGGCTGCCGCATGGCCATATCGCGCCGCCTCGTGCACGTCGTTGCCGCGCTCGTCCACCTTGATGCCGGCGCCAAAATAGTACCCGACTCCCTGCGAAAAATTCGAACTGGTGTAGCGGTCGTTCCCTTCCTGGTCCAGCACCAGCCCAATCCCTCCGGCGACGTCTTCGACGGCCGGCGGCTCCTGCTTCGGCAGGAGCCGCTGGCCGACGCCGGCGCCGATGCCAAAACAGTCATACTGATAGCGCGCCTCGCCGGGCCTGGCATCAGGCGCATCAACCTGGTTATACCCGCTCGCGTAGCGGTGTCCGCATTGATACCCGTCGTTGCCCGTGAAATCGACAACCGCACCGATACCGAGGGGTCCCCCGAACCCGATCGCATAGCCGAAGCTGCGGTAGTCGTCGTTTCCGGATCGATCCAGAAGCAGGCCGATTCCCGCGAATCCGGTTCCGCCGCTCCCCGCCGCGAGGTAATACTGATCATTCCCCTCGAAATCCACCAGCATCCCCACCCCGAGCCGTCCTGTGGCCAGCCCCAACGGACCCGCCTCATAGACATCGTCGCCCTCGAGATCAATCACCACGCTGATGCCCTGCAACTCACTTATCGGAGCAGCAAAACCGGCATAGGTGTCGTTTCCACCAAGATCAAGCAGCAGCGCGACTCGCTGCCCCCCCCATCGCGGTAGGTATTGGGGCCCCGCCCTCCAATGACGATCCACCCGGCCGGCGTCTCCTTCGCCAGCATCACCGTCCCCGTCACCCAGGGCAACGATTACGCCTGAGATGACGATGACATGGTGCTGAAGGCCGCTCGCGCCGCCCGCAGCCAGTCTTCATCCGCCAGACTTGCGACGGTCTGCGCCGCGGCGAGCAATTCCATCCCATCTATTCGATCCGCCGTCAGCTTGAAAAACCGGTTGTTGAGGAGCGCGCGGACGCGCTGGTCCTCGTTCTGCTCGGACAGTTGCGGCACAAAGTTGTCGGCCAGGAACATCGCATGTTCGAAGAGAAACCGCCGCTCGGATTCGCTCAGGGCCTCGATCGCGCGTTCCCGCCGCCGATCGGCCTCGACGAGCAGGGCTTCGATATAGGCGAGGTGTGCTTCCGGCTTGGTCGAAACCGGAAAAGCCATCAGTGCGCCCAGCGCAGCCGGCCGGCCGAGCATGTCTTGCAACGCCGTCGTCAGCTCCGCCGCCGATTGCTGCCGCAAAGTGGCCACCGCCACACGAAACACCCGCTGCTCGAGAATTTCAATTCCACGCCAGGGCTCCGCCAGCGTCTGTACGACGAGCGGCAGCCTGAACAGCACGGCATTCGTCGCCGGATCGGCCAGCCTCGCCAGGACTGCCGCCTCCTCCGCACCCTGCTCGCGCGTCACATCGCCGCGGACCTTGCTCAACAGCAAGGCCACCGGCATGCGCACTTCCTGGAGGACTGCGGCCGGGGGGGGGCGTGACCGCGCATCCGATGGCAGCCGCCAGGACTCCGACGCTGATCGCCAGCGCAAACCCGCGTGCCATGTCACGCCTCTCCCGCTTGTTTCGGCGATCTTTTTCGCATGGTCCCTTCCACAAGCTTGAATTCATAGAGCCGGCATTCGAGCGCGCCGTTGAACAGCGGCGTGCGGCGGGAGGGTGTCAGGCGGATGAGCTTGGGCAGGCGCAGATCGGCGGTGAAGATGTAGGCGCGCCAGCCGGTGAAGCGCTGCTTCAACAGGTCGCCCAAGAGCGGGTACAACCCGGCCAGGTCGTCCTGTTCGCCCGTGCGAATGCCGTACGGCGGATTCATGACCATGACGCCGGCGTCCGCCGGCGGTTTGATATCGAGGATGCTGATCTGCTTGAGCGTCACGGCATCCGCAAGCCCCGCCTGGTTCAGGTTGGCCTTCGCCGCATCCAGGACTGCCCCGTTGACATCGCTTCCATAAATACTGAGCGGCGTCTCCGGCTGTTGCCGTGCGCGGCTTTCCTCGCACAGCGCCCGCCACGATTTTTCCTGAAACCGGTTCAGTTTCTCGAACGCGAACTGCCGGCCGAGTCCAGGCGCAACGCGCCGGGCCATCTGGGCCGCCTCCAGCAGGAACGTGCCGCCCCCGCACATCGGATCCAGCAGCGCCTGCCCGGGCGTCCAGCCTGCCAGCTTCAAAATGCCGGCGGCGAGATTTTCCCGCAGCGGCGCTTCGGTCCGCGCCGCGCGGAAGCCGCGCTTGAAGAGCGGCTCGCCGGATGTGTCGAGATAAAGCGTGGCCTGCTGCGCGTCCAGAAACGCATCGATCCGCACGTCCGGCTTCACGGTATCCACGCTCGGGCGAGCCTTCGCGACCGTGAAAAATTTATCGCAGATGGCGTCTTTGATGCGGAGGGTGACGAAATCGAGGCTCTTGAGCGGGCACTGCTGCGCGCTGACCTTGACCTTGATCGTGCGATCGGCGGAGAACCAGTCCCGCCAGGGCAGCGCAATAGCCGCCTCGTAGAGGTCCTGTTCGCTACGATATGGACCGTGCCAGATGCGCCAGAGGACCCGGCTGGCGATCCGGCTCTCGAGATTGACGCGGTAGCAGAGGTCGAAGGAGCCGGCGAACCCGACGCCACCCGGCGTCGGCGCAAGATCCTGTGCGCCTGATTCCCTGAGCTCGCCGGCAAGAACGGACTCAAGCCCGCGAGGGCAGGGGGCAAAAAACCGCTCTCGCGAGCCGTTCACGTTTAGCCCGTATTATCCATGACGGATTCTACTGCAACCGCCGATATGCCGCTGCAACAAGCCTGGCCGCTAACTTGGCGCGGCCAGGCGGGCGGGCTCGCCGCTCGGTCGGTCAACAGCCTGTGCAAGGCTGCCTCCCTTCCTCGCAGCTCCACGCGCCCGTCTCGCAAGGCATCTCAGCGGTTTCGTCACGAATCCTCATAAATAATACGGGCTAGGCGCTACTTGATGCCCAGCAGTTCGACGTCGAAGATCAGCGTGGCGTTGGGCGGGATGGCGCCGCCGGCCCCGCGGGTGCCGTAGCCCAGCCCGGGAGGAATCGTCAGCTTGCGCTTGCCGCCGACCTTCATGCCCTGCACGCCTTCGTCCCAGCCTTTGATGACCCCTCCCATGCCGAGCCGAAACTCGAACGGTTGTTTCCGATCCACGCTGGAATCGAACTTCTTCCCGTCTGTGAGCCAGCCGGTGTAGTGCACGCTCACGGTCTGCCCCGCCTTGGCTTCGGCACCGGTCCCGACTTTGAGGTCGTCGTATTTCAATCCCGAGGGAGTGGTCACTTCGGCCATGTTTGCTCCTTGGTTGAGGGTGATCGCTAATTCAAATTGATAAGATCGAGACGGAAATCCTCCTGCGGGCCGGCATGGTGAAACTTGAATCCGCCCGGCTCCTGATAATCCATGGTGATGCCGTCCAGCCGTGTGACGCTGTCGTGTGCGACCGCCACCGTCAGGCCGTCGATGGCCTGCGCGTCATCGTCCGGCGGAACCTTATCCTCCAACGTGAGGTTAAAGGTCAAGCGATGGACGTCAAGATCCTTGACCTGTATCCGGACGATGGGATCCTCCGGATGCTTGAGCACCAGCGCCTTCAAGTGTTCAACGGCCGAACGCGTGATTTTGATCATCAACGATTACCCGCGCCGCGCTGACAGATACCACTCGTTAAAGAGACGGCAGCTCGCATGCAGCTTCGCGCCGTCCTCCAGATTCCAGCGGCTGACCACGCCAAGATAACACAGTGCGTCCGCTGCGGCCTTGGCTGACGGCATCGTCAGCGCTTGAGCGGCCTCTTTGGGATTGACGGGATTCCCTTTTTTGACGAGCCAGCGGAGCAGCGTGCGTTCTCCCGGCTCCACCGCCTTCAAGCAGGCCTCAAAAAACGGGACAAGTTGCTTAGCCGCTGCGCGCAGCACGGCCTTGGTTCCGGCCTTCGGCCCGCCTGCCAGAAACTGTGCCCGCAGCGCTTTGAGCACGTAGGGATGCGTCCCGCCATGCTGCAAGGCCGTGTCAATCTGCGCGGGCTGAAGCGCCGGGGCCACGAGCGTTCGCGCTTCACTGTTGAGCAGCACCGCCAGGGGAGCCAGCTGGAGACTCATCTCGACCTTCGCGCTTTTCGCATACTCATACCACGCGCGACCGCCCGCCCACACGACCGCCTGGGCGGATGTGTCACGCTGCACATGGGCTTTCATTTTCTCTGTCAGCAGATCGCCCTCCGCCATCAGCGCGTCGCAATTGTCGAGCAGCAATACTTGTGGTTGATCCCACTCCCCGACCAAAAACTTGCGCCGGGTATCCTGGTCGAGCAGATCGAGATATCGCACGGCAGGATTGGTCCAGGACGGCGTCTGTTGACGCTCCAGCACCCAACGGAGTTGAAAAAGCAGTGACGTTTTACCGAGCTTCGGCCCGCCATAGAGCAGAACGGACTGCCACTTGCTGCAACGGCCGGCAAGATTCTTTACGAGCCCGGCCCGGCCGATGAATCGCACGGGTCCGAACACAGGGGCATCGGGGTCGGCAGCGTGGAGGTGGGGTTTGCTAATGGTCAGCACGGGGCCTCGTGGGTTGACGAGGGAGAATGAACTCAAATTAAGGTGTTTCTCCGCCGCCTCAGTTACAGAAATCCCTGAATAGGCGGCGGCTCAAGCGAAGCTTGGTATGGTGAGCCGGCTGGGACTCGAACCCAGGGCCCTCGCCTTAAAAGAGCAAATTGGCCAATTACTACGCAAACTGACTGAGAGCGATTAAGTGCGATAACTCTAGGCGGATTCTAGTCTTTTTGTGCTTGGAAGCCAATAGTCGATTGCGATGGAGAGTGATGGAATTGGACCTGGAACCGTGACCAAAACCGTGACCAGATTTTTCACCCCACCCGTCATGCCGGAGGCCAGAGGGGGTTGAGCGGTCGCGTAAGCGTCGTGGTCACGCGGGATTGGCAAGTGGAACAAAAGGGAATCGGGTCGAACGCAGGGGGTACCGCGCTCGACGTGGTTATTATTTTACCACCACTAACGAAACAGCACGTTCAATTATCCGGCTGATTAAGCGATGCGTCCGCAGGAAGCCGTCATTCGGTTTGCCCGTTGTCTCGTCCATATACAAATCGCGCCTAATCTCAATCATTAACCCCGCTACTCGCTGATCAGACCGCCAGAACCGTAGAGGCACATAGGTGCCGCTGAACGGACGATCGCGGGCGGTCGACACCCCCTCCCTTGAACACAGCTCTTCGATTGCCTCAACCAGTTTCGGGGAAGTGTGGAAGGAATCCGTCCCAAGACATATTTGCGGTCTGGCCGAGGTCTGATCGAGTTCATAAGGAAGCGGCTGCGAAGGGAATGAGTGTCCATCAAGAATCAGACAGTGACCGTGCCGATTAAGTATCCGGCTAACCTGATCGGCGATTGCATCAGCATATGGGTGAAAGTAATGGCTCAACAACTCTTGGCGGTCTGCGCCGATGCTTTCCTGCCGTAAGGCTCGTCCATCTGAAGTCTTGGCATACACTGCCCCCATGCCCCTCGCCGCCATGATTTCCTGGGTGTCGTCGGGAAAGCGTTCAGGATCGACGACCAGTCGACTCAATCGATTCACGAATAGTGTCCCGCCCAGGGCCAATGTATGGTCAAAGAGTTCATCCGTAAACCAATCGGTCATATTGAGAAGTTCGAGTTCAAGTGCCCTGTCACTCAATCGGAGTCCCGTCCGTACGCTGTCAGGGATCACAGTTGAGCTGTGGGGAACATGCACAAGCACAGGCACCTTAGGCACGTCTGCTCGGGAGAGGACTTCAAATTTCCGGCAAGAATCCATTATTGGAGAGCTTTGTCTTCTACTGCGTAGGCTTCAGGGACGTGGCTAATTGTTCGTGGCCTGGAGCGTTTCGAGGACCTACAGTAATAACTCTTGTTCGCGTGTTATGAATCTGTCCCCGCCTGCTCCTCACGCCATAAGCGATCCTTCTCTTTCTTGCGTTCCATTCGCTCGGCATGTTGTTGCTGGTTCATGCGACGCTTCTCTTCTCGTCGCTGCTGAACGCGTTCGGGAGATTGGTAGTCCTCTCGGGCCGTGCGCGCTCGTTGCGTCTCGTTGTAGTGAGCTTTCATCCTTTCAAGAACATCACCGGCATATGAATGCCCAAGAATACGCTCCAGTTCCTGCTCTGCCCACGGTCCTCCAATGAAGTACCTTACATCAAAGAGCACGAATCGAACGGCATCGAAGAATTTCCTATCAGTTTTGCTCGGGCGCACCAAGGCCAGAGCTTGAGCAAGGTCGATTGCAGTATCATGATTTAACCGTGCGAAAGTGATCACCGTTGAAGCGACCTTTCCGGTGGCTCTGGCGTACTCCCCGAGGAGGCCCAGTCGAAAGTCTTCCGCCCCGCATGTTGTGCATCTAATTCTCACGCACACATTGTTACGGATAGCGGTCTCAAGATATCGTTCGAGCCAATTCGTTTCTTGGGATGTATGGTCACTGTCAGGCATACAGTCTCTCGCGACCGTCACAGCTACATGCCAGCACGGTGACGATTTCCCGGGGGTCGGATTGATCGGCCACGCCCTACTTCTTTGGCTTCCATTCCCGAGCTAAGCGTTGTGCTTCGGCAATCTGCGCGGGAGACATTATTTTGGATAAATCATCTCTAGCGTATGCTGCATACTCAAGATTTTTGGCTGCGGCAAGATTGAGCCAGAAATGAGCGATTATATAGTCTTGGGGGACTCCCAGTCCTTGCCGATATAATCGGCCTATACGGAATTGAGCCTCGGGATAATTTTGCTCGGCCGCTAACTTATACCAGAACATGGCGCGAGAGTAATCATTCTCCTTTCCATCAACCTCCTCTCTCATCTCATATATCGTGCCCAACCTAGTCTGCGCTTGCGCAAGACCCATTTCTGCTGCCTGATTGAGGAACTCTAGAGCGCGAGGAATATCTCGGATGTTTTTGTCAATACCGGAATAAAGCTTAAAGCCGCAATCATAAAGTCTCTCGGCTTGTGTTCTACCGCTTCCATAGACAGTAGCAACCAGTTCTGGTGCCAGTACCAATTTTCCGTTAGCATCTCTGAAGACGTGCCATGTAGTGTCGCAGGAACATTTTGCATTATTATCAAGGCATGTATTGGTTTTATCTTCATGCCATTTGCGGAGCTTATCGATTCCTACGACAAGAACCACGGTATAAATAAAGATAAGAATTATATCAGCGATATAGGAGCCCCCCCCCGGGGGGGACTCATACGAGTGGGCGCGGGCGCGCGCTGGGAGTGGCCTGCCTCTTTAAACCGGTCAAGG
>SHZW01000009.1 GCA_009692155.1 Nitrospiraceae bacterium | reverse complement strand
ACCCGCTCGGGATCTCGGCTGTTCCAGGCATCTTCGGCCATGCGAATCTTCTGAATGGCCGATTCCTTGGTAAACGGGGGCAGTGGCGGTTTGGATTCCATACGCACCTTTCTCGTCGCTGATGCGGGGCACACCGGCGTGACCACCCTGTACGATTCACGAATAGCGTGACAATGGGCGCGAATGGCAAACTTGTCAATCGAGCCGGAGCGGCGAAGCCCACGCCCCGTTTCGTCGGGTGCCCTTTCAGGCGCCCGCCCTGCCTGACAAAAGCCCCCGGCTGTCATCGCGGTCGACAACAGGTGTTATTACCGTGTTAGCGGGATGCACAAACTGGGCAGAATAGAGGCAGAGAGCGACAAAGAGAGACACAGAGGCGAGAGGCGTGACACCGCATAAACAAAGGGGATTGCCGCTCCTATCAAGGACTTCAGCAATCCCCTGTTCTGTGATCCCAAAGCAGGCGCGCTACCAGGCTGCGCTACGCCCCGACGTTACCTAGCTCGTTCATGGGCAGTGGCGACCTCACCACCGACGCTCGCTAACCCATCGTACAGGCCGACGTAATTCCATGCCGCTAAAGGTCGAAGCCCATCGATTTCATTTCTCACGAAGCTTTTGCCAAGAGTTCTTTGATCTTGGCAAACGCCCGCGCGCGGTGGCTGATGCAATTCTTTTCTTCCGGCGTCAGCTGCGCCAGTGTCTTACCGAGTTCGGGAACGAAAAACACGGGATCGTACCCGAACCCTTTCGCACCGGCCGGTGCTTCCGTGATCAGTCCATCCAGGACACCCTGGACGACCTCGACCTTTCCCTTCGGATCGGCAATGACTGCCACCGTCACGAACCGGGCGCCGCGCCGCTCCCGCGGCACACCGGCCAGCTCGTGGAGCAGCTTCCTGCAATTCTCCTCGTAGGTCGCGCCTTCGCCGGCATATCGCGCGGCATGGACGCCGGGACGCCCACCCAGCGCCTCCACCATCAACCCCGTGTCATCGGCCACTGCGGGCAACCCCGTGACGCGCGCAACGGTCACGGCCTTTTTGATCGCGTTGGCTTCGCAGGTCTCGCCGTCCTCGACAACCTCGGGCGCATCGGGAAACTCCGCCAACGTCCGAATGCTAATTCCCAAATCTCCCAGCAACGCCGACAATTCCCTGCCTTTGTCCGGATTGCGCGTCGCCAGCACCAGTTCCTTGATCAATCTCCCTTTCCCCTCACCTACTTCTCCGGCGGACGGCTGGGCTTGCCGTGATTGCGCGCGTCCAACGAGGGCCTTCTGAGGTCGCGCGTTGCGCGAGCACGACGGTAAGCCTAGCCGTGCACGCCTTTCTCCATTCCTTACTCCAGATCGCCGATTAGTTCCTTCTGCAACTCTACCAGGCCTTTGATTGCCTTCCAACCGAGGCTGAGGAATTCGTCCATATCCTTTTTCGTGAATGCCTGGCGTTCCGCCGTGCCCTGCACTTCCACAAACCGTTCCCGTCCCGTCATCACCAGATTCATGTCCACTTCGGCCCTGGAATCCTCTTCATAGGCCAGATCCACCAGCACTTCGCCGCCCACTCGGCCCACGCTGATGGCCGCCAGGTAATCCGTCAGCGGCCGCTTCTTGATCAACTCCTTCTTCTTCAACACGGTCAACGCATCGGCCAGCGCAATAAACGAGCCGGTGATCGCCGCCGTTCTGGTTCCACCGTCGGCCTGGATCACGTCGCAGTCGATCCAGATCGTCCGCTCTCCCATCCCGGTCATGTCCGTCACGGCCCGCAAGGCCCGCCCTACCAGCCGCTGAATTTCCAGCGTGCGCCCGCCTTGCTTGCCCTTCACCGCTTCACGTGGCGTCCGCTCATGCGTCGCGCGCGGGAGCATCGCATACTCGGCCGTCACCCAGCCGACCTTCTTGTCCCTCAAAAACGGCGGAACTTTCTCCTCCACGGAGGCGGTGCAGATCACCTTGGTGCCGCCCATCTCCATCAGCACCGACCCTTCGGCATGCTTGATGAAGTTCCGCGTAATCGTAACGGGCCGGACTTCGTCCTTGCGGCGGCCGTCCACCCGATGCAGATGCATGCCGTGCGTCATGTCGAGGACACCCCAATGAATAAGCGTATGGACCGGATTATATAAGGAGGGGCTTCGAAAGACAATGAAAGCGGAGGATCGCCGTCAGCAGCCGCTGTGGTCGGCATGATCGTTTTTCCGGCGCCGCCGCGCCACGCCAAAACGAACAACGAGCAGCCCGACGATCACTGCGCCGATGCCCAACGCGAACGCGTTCTCGCCAGGGAACACATAGGGCATGGACAGGGACTCGAGCAGGTCGCTCATGCGCATCCTCACCGGCCGCCTGGTTCATACCCCAGGTTGGGGCCGAGCCACTTCTCAATATCAGCAATCGCCAAGCCTTTCCGCTTCGCATAGTCCCCGGCCTGATCGCGCCCCAGCTTGCCGACTGAAAAATACTTCGCCGCCGGATGGGCAAAATAGAGCCCGCTCACCGAGCTGGCCGGGTACATGGCATAGCTCTCGGTCAGTCGAATGCCCGTGTGTTTTTCGGCCTGGAGCAGATCAAAGAGCAGGCGTTTCTCCGTATGGTCCGGACAGGCCGGATAGCCGGCCGCCGGACGGATGCCACGATACTTCTCCCGGATTAAATCTTCGCTTGATAGCCGTTCCTCTTTGCCGTAACCCCAATCATCGCGGGCCTGTTTGTGCAAACATTCGGCGAAGGCTTCCGCCAGACGATCGGCCAGCGCCTTCGTCATGATCGAATTGTAATCGTCGTGATCCTTCTCAAACCTGGCGCAGAGCGCTTCGATCCCAATGCCGGTCGTGACCGCAAACCCTCCGAGATAATCAGCAACCCCCGATGATCTCGGCGCAATGAAATCCGCCAATGCCTGATTGGCCTGGCCGGACGGCTTCTCCGATTGCTGACGCAGCGTGTGGAACGTCGTCAGCACCTTCTTCCGTGACTCATCTGCATAGACCTCGATGTCGTCCCCGGCGCTGTTGGCCGGGAAAAACCCATAGACGCCCCTGGCCGTCAGGAGCTTCTTCGAGACGATTTCCTTCAGCAGCTTCTGCGCGTCGCGGAACAGCTCGGCTGCCTTCTCGCCGATCTTCGGATCGTCAAGAATTTGCGGATAGTGTCCGCGCAATTCCCACGTGTGAAAGAACGGCGACCAGTCGATGAATGGCACGAGCCGCTCCAGTGAAAATGCGTCGAGCGCACGAATGCCCGAGAAGGCCGGCTTCGGCACGTCCGCCGCCTTCCATTCAATCACCGCGCGCCGCTCCCGCGCCTGCGCGAGAGGCAGCAACGAAGCTTTCGTCTGTCGAGTCGCATGCGCCTGCCGGATGTCGTCCTGCTCGCGTCGGTTTTTGTCGACGAACGAATCCCGTTTCGACGGACTGATCAACTGGCCGATGACCCCGACGGCACGCGAGGCATCCAGGACATGGACCACTTCGTGGTCGTAGGACGGCGCGATCTTCACCGCCGTATGGGCCTTGCTGGTCGTGGCGCCGCCGATGAGCAGCGGGACGCTCCACCCTTCGCGCGTCATTTCTTTCGCGACATGCACCATCTCGTCGAGCGAGGGCGTAATGAGCCCGCTCAGGCCGATCAGGGTGGCACCATTCTCTCTGGCAGCCTTGAGAATCTTTTCGCAGGGCACCATCACGCCGAGATCGATCACCTCGTAGTTGTTGCAGCCGAGCACAACACCGACGATGTTTTTCCCGATGTCGTGCACGTCGCCTTTCACGGTCGCGAGCACAATGGTGCCTTGAGGCCGGCTGCCCCCTGAGGTTTTCTTCTCCTCCTCCATGAACGGCAGGAGGTGGGCCACCGCCTTTTTCATGACGCGGGCGCTCTTCACCACTTGCGGCAGGAACATCTTGCCAGCCCCGAAGAGATCGCCGACGACGTTCATGCCCGCCATCAGCGGACCTTCGATCACGTGCAAGGGCTTCGGATATTTCTTACGCGCCTCTTCCGTGTCGGCCTCGATATGGTCCGTGATTCCCTGCACCAGGGCATGCGACAACCGCTCTTCGACCGTACCCGCGCGCCAGGCATCGTCCTTGACGACCGCCTTGCCCTGCTGCTTGACCATCTCCGCGAACGCAACCAGCCGCTCCGTCGCGTCCGGCCTCCGGTTCAACAACACGTCCTCGACAAGCTCAAGAAGGTCTTTAGGAATCTCTTCGTATACCGCGAGCTGGCCTGCGTTTACGATCCCCATATCCAGCCCGGCCTTGATCGCGTGGTACAAAAAGGCCGCATGCATGGCTTCCCGCACCACGTTGTTTCCGCGGAACGAGAACGAGATGTTGCTGACCCCGCCGCTGACTTTGCACCGCGGCAGGTTGGCCTTGATCCACTTCGTCGCCTCGATGAAGTTCACGGCGTAGTTGTTGTGCTCCTCGATCCCCGTCGCCACCGTCAGGATGTTCGGATCGAAGATGATGTCCTCCGGAGGAAACCCCACCCGCTCCGTCAGAATCTTGTAGGATCGGGCACAGATCTCCGCCTTGCGGGCCACGGAGTCCGCCTGCCCCCGCTCATCGAAGGCCATCACGACCACGGCCGCACCATACCGATGAACGAGCGTGGCCTGCTCGATGAACCTGGCTTCGCCTTCCTTCAGACTGATGCTGTTGGCAATCCCCTTCCCCTGAATATTCTTCAGGCCCGTCTCCAGCACCTCCCACTTCGAACTGTCGATCATGATCGGCACGCGGGCGATGTCCGGCTCCGACGACACCAGGCGGACAAATTTCTCCATGGCGGCGTTGGAGTCCAGCATGCCCTCATCCATATTAATGTCGAGGACCTGCGCACCGCCCAATACTTGTTGCCGCGCGACGGACAGGGCCTGGTCATAGTCCCCGCCCAGGATCAGCTTCGCGAAGGCGGGCGACCCGGTCACGTTCGTCCGTTCCCCGATATTCACGAAATTGGAATCGGGTCTGATCGTGACCGCCTCGAGCCCGCTCAGCCGCGTCAGAGGCTCGATCGCTGAAATCGTCCGCGGTGAAATCCCCCGGACAGACTCGGCAATCGACTTGATGTGCGCGGGCGTCGTTCCGCAGCAGCCGCCAACGATGTTGAGCCACCCGCGCTGCGCCCATTCCCGCAATTGCGGCGCCAGGCTGTCCGGCGTCTCCGGAAATCCCGTCGGCAGAAGCGGATTGGGCAGTCCGGCGTTGGGATGGCTGCTCACAAAGACCGGCGCGATCTGCGCCAGCTCCTCGATGAGCGGCCGCATGTCCTTGGGCCCCAGGGCGCAGTTGATCCCGACGCTCAAAAGCGGCACATGGGAAATCGAATTCCAGAAGGCCTCGACGGTTTGCCCGGTCACCCCGCGATTGCTGCCGGCCTGGATAAAGGTCACCGAGGCCATCACCGGTACGTACCGTTTCGTTTCGTCGAACACCTGTTGAATGGCAAAAAATGCCGCCTTGGCGTTCAACGTGTCGAAGATGGTTTCGACCAGCAGCGCATCGACGCCCCCGTCGAGCAGTCCTCGCGCCTGATCGCGATAGGCCGCAACCAGCTCATCGTAGGTAGCCCCTCGCGCAGCGGGGTTGTTGATATCGGTCGAGATGGACGAAGTCTTTGTCGTCGGGCCGATCGCGCCGGCCACGAAACACTGCCGGCCCCGATGTTTGGCGCAGACCTGCTCCACCGCCCGCCTGGCGCATTCGGCCCCGGCCTTCGACAACTCGTAGCCCAGCGACTCCATGCGATAGTCGGCCAGCGAAATCGCCTGTGAGTTGAACGTGTTGGTCTCGATGATATCCGCGCCCGCTTCCAGATACTGCCGATGGATGTCGACGATGATATCGGGCTGCGTCAGGTTCAACAGATCGTTGTGGCCCTTGAGATCCTGCGTCCAATCCTTGAACCGCACACCACGGAATGCGGCCTCATCCAGCTTGCGCTGCTGGATCATCGTCCCCATCGCCCCGTCCAGAATCACGATGCGTTGACGGAGGAGGGCCTCAAGCTGTCCCACGCTCTGTGTTGTGTCGACCTTTTTCATTGTGAAACCGTCTAACCCTCTGATCCGTTTAGGTTTCTCTGGAAACCGATTCGGTCATCATACGGGATGCCTTGAAGCTGCGCAAGTTACGAACATTGACAAGATTTTAAGCGATCTCTAGGATGGGCCTGCTCATCGAGGTGTCTTTGATTCGTCATTTTCTCCCATCTCGTCCATTGCTTGCCGCCTTCGCGTTTCTGCTTGCAATTCCGGCAGATGCGTTCGCGACGCCATATTTTGAAGACGGCTTTCTGGGCCTGACCCAGGCCGAACTGCGGGAGAAGCTCGGCCCGCCGCAGTCGGTCCGCGACAAGAAATCCGCGCTGCGGTTCTACCGTTACTACTCGTTTGCCGATTGGGAAAAATCCTACAAGAAATTGCTCGGCCCGCAGGTCGGAGAGGACGTCTACACGTACAAGCGCGACGGGGTGGAGGTGCGCTATTCGTTCGCCTACGTGACCGACCCGGAGGACATGTCCGAGTCGCCGACGATGTCGGTCAAACTCGTGGATATCGAATTCACCCCGCCGGTGCCGATCGTGAAAATCCCGGCCCTCGTGCCCGAGTTCAAGCCGCCCACGGAACCGAACGCTCCGGCATTCCGATCCAATATCATGGTCCTGCTTTTCAAGGGCGCACCCTCACCGGCGGCGCGCGCGATCGTGCGGGAACCGCTGCGGGAACGGCTCGACTGGTCGTTGGCGTTCCAGATGTTCGCGTTGCAGGGCCTGCCGGAGTTTCTGACCCCGCAGGCACCGATCGATCGCGTGGAAATCGGCGTGCAGAGCCTGCAGACGGTCAAGGACCGGCAGCGGCTGACGCACGAACCGATCCTGAATCCCTTCTCGAAAGAATTTGCGATGCGGGTGCCGCCGCCGAAGCCTGTAAAGAAAATCCCTCTGCCCAAATACGCCGACTAGCAGTACTGCCCGTCACTTCGGCACTGGCGCCGGCTGCTCCAGCGATTCGATCTCCTTCGCCCGCTGTTGATGGACCGCTTCTTGCGTCTTCGCGCTGCCCCGCGCCTTCTGCATGAAGGATCCGGACGACGCAGGCTGTCCGGATGCCGTGGTGTCCCGCTCGCCCATATCCGAGAAATACAGCAGATAGGCCGCGCCGACGACCAGAAACCCCAGCATGCATTTCATGAGCAGCCTGATGGCCGGATTGGCGCTCAGGTGCATTCCCGCCAGCATGAGCACGGCCGCAAGACCGCCGGCGATCAACACGATGGTCTGGAAGGCATTGGTGCCCGGGAGCGTCAGGGCTTTTGGGAGCCGTTCGGCCAGCGCAAGCAGAAATGCCTCGAAACCAGATGGCGGCGCGGCGGCACGAACGTCCGGCGCAGGCGGCCCGCTGTCCTGGACCTCGCGCTCCTTGGCGCGGCTGCGATACCGCTCCGGCACATTCTCCAACGAATCGCTGGCCACGAAGTTGCCCTTGTCATCCGTGTAGGAATAGATCTTCGATGCCGCGGCATCGAAGGCACCCCCCGGACCGACAACACCCACGGCGAACCACAGCCAGAACAGGCTCCATCCTGCGCGCTCGCTCATCCGTTCACCCCCTCCGCATATTGGATATCATTCTGATCCGCCAACGCCAGATACGGCTCGCCCCATTGTCCCCGGCTCTCGAGATTCCAATCTTCATCCAGCACGACGGGTTTCAGCCGGATGCCCCAGAGTCCTCCGAACACCAGATACGTCATCCCGGCTCCGGAATCCTCGACCAGCTGCGCATGGGCCGCACAGCGGGGATTGTCCGGGCTGTCCGTCCACCCCGTGACCCAACACCATTCGCCTTCAGCCCGGCGCTCGAACGTCCGGACCTTCGCCACGCGCCGCGCCGGGCCCGATTCCCTGAATCGGGCATACAGGCTGCTCTCGCAGTTGGGATTGCTTTCAACCTCGACGACCATCTACACTGACCCCGGCAGTACGATCATGGCCATGTCTTCGACTGAACACAGCACTCCGGCATCACCGCACATCACTCGATCCGACACGCCGTTTCTGTGCCAGCGGCCCGTGCGCATCACAATCTACACCTTCTTTGCCCTGTTCCTGCTCGGCATGCTGGCCTTCCGGTTCCTGCCTCATCTACTCGATCCGACGTTCGAAAAACACATCGCCAAAGGGGAAGTCATGGTCAGCATGACGAAGAAACAGGTTCTGGAAGCCTGGGGCTCCCCCTACACCATCAATGTGAGCCACACACAAGACGGCATCCGGCGCGAAGAATGGATTTTCGAAGACTGGATCAGCTCGTCGCAGATCAAACACCGCTACCTCTATTTCGAGGAAAACGCGCTGGTCGGCGGCTGGTACTATGGCGCCCGCGAACGGCCACGATTGAACGACACGCCGCCACCCGCGCCGACTGCCAAGAAGCCCGGCGTCTAGGCTACCCTGCCTCACGCTCTGGAGCCGGTCCATCGCGCAACTTGCTCAATAAGATGGCCGCCCGTTCCAGTTCCCAGTCCTGCACCAGCACCGCACAAGCGAGCGATGCGACACCCGAATAGAGACTGCCGAAATGTTCGTTGCGGACGACGTAGGCGATGCCGTTGCCGTCCAGCAGGCTTTTCACGAACGCCAGCTCTCCAGGGCTGCCCGTTTCCAACACCGTGACCAGACCCATGACGACCTCGCTTATGTGCGGCCGGCGCGGTCTCCCAACTGGCTGTCCAATGCATCGAAAAACGCGCGGATGTTGCGGGCGTTCTGGCCGAAATCGCTGCGCCCGACCCGGGACGCGGAGCGCACGTTGACCACGGTGACGCCGTTCTGTTCCGCACAGCGAACCACGACATCGTCCACGAACCGGAACAGCCTCGTCGAGGCTTCCACTCTGATTTCCCCCTGCTCCGGCCGGGACGACACCAGCGTCCATCGTGGCATCCGGCTGACGGCGTGCAGCACCGCGTCGAACACCCGGCCTTTTGCTGTCGGGTACTGTCTTGGCACGACATCCGGATATTCCGGTGTCTTCCCCGTTTCGACGATATTGATCGTCGGCCAAATTTTGAGCATCGCCACCGTTCCCAGAACAACCGTGCCGCCGAGGACAAGCACGAAAACCCATTTGGACATGCATCAGACTCCGACACCCAGCCGCAGCGCCGCCATTCTAGGCCGACGGCTTTGCCGCCGCAACCGGCTGGAGCCAGCCTGAGTGCAATTGCTTTTTCGCAGGATGGCTTTTAGACTGCGCAGCGGGTCTCGGGTGAGCGGATGGGATCAGGGAGTTTCAGTGATCTGCACGCGGCGTTCTTTGCCCGGGCCGCCGGACACCGTGAGCACGCGCTTCCACTCGCGGATTTGGTAGATCGCCCAGGCGTTCGGCTGGCCTTTGTAGAATGCGTCAGGATCTTCCCCGTTGGCGTTGAAATAAATGGGCTCCGTGAAGCCTTCGTCAAGGACGCGGTCGAGCAGGCTCTCGGTGGTGAAGCCCTTGCCCCGCAACGCGACGTCGGCCAGCACGCTGAGGATCTCGTCAGGATTCTGGATCGTAATGGGGTTCATGCGGCACTCGTGTCAACCGAACGGATTCTAACGACCATGCGGAAAAGAAAGCAAGAACGAGCGATGAAACCACTGCCGGCTTCGAAGTTTCGGGAGCAGATCCTCGGTCTCATGGACCGCAAGCACCATTGGGCCTGGCCGCAATTCGCCGACGGCACCCTCACGAAAGACCAGCTCAAAATTCATTTTCAGCAGGAATACGCCGTGTACGTGCGGGATTTCCCGGTGTTCCTGGCCCGCATCCACGGGCAGAATCCGCCGGCTCAGGTGCGCCGCATGCTGGCCGACAATATTTACGAAGAGGATACCGGTGGACTCTCCCTCGGCAAGTCGCATCCCGAATTGTTCCTGGTCATGATGGAAGGCCTGGGGTTCAGCGCCAAGGATTTCGAGCAGGTCGCGCTGCTTCCCGCGAGTCGCGCCTACCGCGCGTGGCTCGATGCCGTCTCCAACCGGCGTGACTGGGTAGTGGGCGCCGCAGCCTTGACGATCTTCGTGGAAGGCAGCATCAACGACCGGCAGGAAATCCAGCATCCGTCGCAACCAAAAACCAGGGACGAGATCGAAACGGCCATCACCAGGCATCCATTGGTCCGCCACCATGGAGCGCCGCCCGCCTGCATGGATTTGATCCGCGCCCATCAAGCGGTCGAAGCCGGCCACCGTCACGATGCTTACGACATGGTCGCCAGCCATGCCGTCACGGCGGCACAACAGAAAGCCGTCCTGGCATGTCTCAAAAAAAGCTTGTCGTTCTGGCTGCGCTACCGGGACGGCGTCGCCCGCATTTGCGGCCTGCGGCGATCCTGACGACTACCCCCTACGGCAGCAGATAATCAATCCGTTCGATCCGCACGACCGGCATGATGAGGCCGCGGCCTTCCTCCTCGTGGGAAAAATCATAGACGAGGGATTCCTCCGGAATGAGCCGGCCGGTCATGACCACGTCAATCTCGATCCGCTCCCCCTTCTCGAATTTTCTTCTGAGCGACTCCCGCAGGCCCGGATTCGGAATGGCCATTAGATTTCCTGGTAACTCATCCGCCTTGAATCGCACGACGCCCCAGCGGGTCTGAGTGAACTTCGGCCCGATCGTCACGCGAAAGCCGCCGGCTTTCGGATCGAAATCCGACAAGTCCCCGTACCAGGCGAACGCCACACGCCACTGAAGCGCCGGCTTGCCCTCCCGTTTCGCGTCACGCTCGCGGTTGAGATTGAACAGACGCTCGTCGTGGCCGGGATCATGATGGCCGTGGCCATAGACCACCGCCCAATCCGGAGGGGCGCCATCCAGTCCGTCAAGAAACTTCTCAATCGCACCGGCTTCCAATAGAAGATGCGTGTCGGAGGGAAGAAGGGCCGGCAATTTTTCCCGATCGCCTCTCAGCAGCGGCCTCGTCCCGGTCACTTCCCCATCGCCAGCGGTCACAGGAGCGGCAAGGAGCAGCCCGGTAAGGCCGACGACAGCCGGAGACCACGCGTTCATGAGATCTCTACAAGCAATTGCCGATGGGCGGCACGGAGAGACGTGACGCCTGCATGATCAGCCGGCAGGATACCCGCGTCAATCAGCACATCCAGGCGGGGCGAGGGATCGAGTCTCACCAGCGCGGTTCGGCCGAGGCCGGAGGTTTCGAGCACTTTCTTATATGTGCCCAGCCAGGCTTCGGTAACAGCGCGCAGGCCGGCATCGGTTGGTTTCATCCGCCCGAGCTTCACTTCCTGGAGCAGTTTGGTAAGAGGATCGGACTGTGAAATGGCATTGATGGCCTGACGGATGGCCTGCTCGCTCGCCTCACTCACCGTTGTCAATTCGTGGAACAGGAACCGGGACCGCGCGGATCACCACACGACCCGCAGGCGCCGGGGCCGCTCGAGCTGGCCCAATCGGCATTCGCTCCGACCCCGAACGAAGAAAACTGTTTCTGCAGTTTTGTGGCCTTGCACGACGGGCAGGCCGGCTCGGTCGAGCCCTGCACAATCGCTTCGAACCGGTGGTTGCATTCCTGGCAAAGATATTCGAAGATGGGCATGATGTTCTCCTGTATTCGTAACCCATTATAGACAGCCGCGCGGCCGGATCGCAACGGCGGGCCGCAAGGAGACACGCATGTTTCACGAAGAAAAAACGTTCAATCTCCGGTTCAGCCTGGAGGCGTCGTTCCCGGACGACTATGACGGCGACGAGGATAATCACGTCTGGGTGCAGGATTGGGAACAGCGGATCAAGCCGGAAATGATGAAGATGATCTTTGACTTCCTCCGGCGGCATTCGGCCTGGACCGTCCACGTGCGCAACCGCGGCGTATCGCCTCTAGACGAGATCGAGATCGCCATGGCCAAGGATTATTCGAACCGCTCGCTGGCATGAGCGTCGGCATCTATCTCCACGTCCCCTTCTGCCACACCCGTTGCCACTTCTGCGCCTTTACGCTCCAGATCCACCGGGAGGACCGCGTGCAACGATACCTGGACGCGCTCTCCAATGAAATACGGCTCCACACAGGGCAGCAGAGCCTTGCCTGTCGCCGGCTGGATACCGTCTACTTTGGCGGTGGCACGCCGACCACGCTGAGCGCGGAGCAGCTCACAGACATCCTTCAAAACGTCCGTGACTCGTTCGGCCTGGCCGATGCCGCAGAAATTTCAGTGGAAGCCCACCCGGATACAGTCACGGAAGAAGGGCTGCGACAACTCGCCGGTGCCGGCTTCACGCGCATCAGCTTCGGCGTGCAGTCCATGGACGACGGCGAGCTGCTTCAGATCGGCCGCCGCACCTCCGGCAACCGCACGCAGGCTGCCGTAGGCATGGCGAGGTCGGCAGGGTTTGCCAACATCAACCTCGACCTCATCTACGGCGTACCCGGACAAACACTGGACGGCTGGCTGGCCACGCTCGATGCCGTGCTCGCGCTGGAACCGCCGCACCTGTCCTGCTATGCACTGACCGTCGAAGAGAAAACCCGGCTGCATCTTGACGTGCGCCGGGGCGATGCCGTCGAACCGGACGCCGCCCTGCAGAACGAAATGGAAGACGCGGCAGCCCGACGTCTGATCACCGCCGGCTTCACGCGTTACGAAATCTCCAACTACGCCCGCCCCGGCTATGCGTGCCGCCACAATCTGCTTTACTGGCAGGGGCACGACTATTTGGGGCTCGGCCCCAGCGCCCAGTCCTATCTCGACGGCCGGCGGTTCGGGAACATCGAGAGCGTGGAAGACTACGACCGGACCATGGGACAGGACTGCCTCCCCATCGCCGAATCGGAACTCCTCAGCGCGGATCAACGCCAACGCGAGCGGATCGTGTTCGGACTCCGTTTGATCGAGGGCGTTGACCAGGTCCTGTTGCGCCATGAACCGCCCGACCGGGCGTGGCAACAGACGCTGGACCGGCTGACGCGACGGGGCTTGCTGGAAGAGCACGCGGGTCGGCTCAGGTTGACTGATGAAGGACGACGTTTTGCAGATTCGGTCGCAGCGGAATTAATCTAACCGGTCAGCGCGTTAACACATAGTGGAGGGCCGTGTCGGCCAGGATCGCCGCCCAGGCGACGCTGTTGAGCACGAGGAGCGAACGGTCCTTGCCCCAGAGATGAAAGAGGGCCAGCGCGATGGCCAGTTGCGCGAACAACTAAAAAGGCCGGTGGAGATGGGCGGAGACGGCTCCCTGCTCGCTGGCAATGGCGGACGCAGCCGCCAGCACATAGCACCCGAGCGCTCCCGCCTGCAGCCAAATCGCCGTGGAGCCGCTGGCACGACGCACCACGCGGACCATGGCCCACGTCAAACAAATCACCACGATCAGCAATAATAGGGGGAAGAGCGGCCAGAGGACTTTTGCGCTGAGTTCCATGACCAGGGTGCTCCGTGAAACCGGTCCAAACGCGGGCCACTGTAGCAACCGACCTGGCGGGAGTCAACCGAGCAATCGTGAGCTGGCTTGAGTTGCCCTGTTCTTGACAAACCCTGAACGGCATAGGAACATAGCCGTCAGCACCTTCGCAGAAGGAATCGCCATGCCGGTCAATATGGACCCCAAAAAACGGAAAAAGAACCCTGAGGCGAAGCCTGAGTCGACGGCTCAAAACCAGGCTGATAGGGAGAAAAAAGCCTTCGGCGAGGAGACGGAGGGAGACCGCGAAAAAGCGCTGGCCGATGCAGAGTGGAAAAACCTCTGGGACCAGACCGAAGTCATCGACATGGATAAGTGGTAAGCCTGTCTTAAAGTCTATAAAGTCCTAAGGTCATAAAGTCTTCAGGCCGTCTTGACGTTATGACTTTACAGACTTTCCGACTTTTAGACTATTTTTACGCCGGCAAGAAGTAAAACGCGATCGCCAGGATCAGATAGACCCCCAGCAGCATCACGCCTTCCATCCAGTTCGACTCTCCGTCTGAAGACACATAGCCCACTGCCAGCACGGCGATCGTCACGGCGGCGACTTCAAACGGCGTGAAAATCAGATCCAGCGGCTGGCCGAACAAGTAGCTGGCAAAGATCAGCACCGGCGCCACGAACAACGCAATCTGCAGGCTCGATCCCACGGCAATCCCCAGGGCCAGGTCCATCTTGTTCTTCATCGCCACCAGCACTGCCGTCGAATGCTCCGCGGCGTTGCCGACCAGCGCCACCAGAATCACGCCGACAAAAACCTGGGTGAGCCCCAGCTGCTTGGCAGCCGGCTCCATGGCCCCGACGAGCACTTCGCTCATGGCCGCCACCGCAATCGTCACCCCTGCGAGGACCCCGATGGAACGGCGCCGGCTCCAGGGTTTCTCGCCCGCCTCGTGCATCACATCGGCGTTCCCGGAGAATAAATGGTGATGGGTTTTGAGCGAGAAGACCAGATTGAGGATGTAGATGATAAACAGGATGACGGCGATCTCGAGGCTCAGTTCGCGCTCCACGGCCACGCCACGGCCGGACGCGGTGAAGTGAAACAGCGCCGGCACGACCAGGCCGATCGCGGCGAGCAAGAGCAGACTGGCGCCCATGCCAGCGGCGGTCCGGTTGAACTGCTGCTGTTGATAGCGGAACCCGCCCGCCGTCATCGCCGCGCCGAGCACCAGCAGGATGTTTCCCAGGATCGATCCGGTGATGGAGGCCTTGACGACATCATGCAGCCCCGCGCGCAGAGCGACCAGTGCAATAATGAGTTCTGCCGCATTCCCGAGAGAGGCATTGAGCAATCCCCCGATGCCGGCCCCGACGTGGCTGGTGAGATGTTCGGTCGCTTTGCCCATCAGCCCGGCTAATGGGATAATGGCCAGGGCTGAGGTGAGAAAGATCGCCGTGGGATCGGCGTGGAGAAACTCCAGGACCAGCGCGACCGGAATGAAGATAAAAAGAAGATTGAGCCCCAGGAAACTGTTCAGCCACTGTCGCATAGGAGCGGTAGTATAAACAGATGACCGTGCCGATGCCAGCATCCGCCCGCCGCGCGCTCTACTACCCATTTCACTTGTGCCACGAACAGACGCTGGCGCGCCTGCTCGAAGACTATCACACCATTCACTTTCGGGACTACATGGCCTTGCAGCTCACGCCTATGAGCGGCACCATGGCCTATCAGGACCGCATGGGACAGTATCACCCGGAGATGATTGAAACGGGACGGATTGTCCAGGGCTATTCCGTCAACGGCCCGCTGGACACGGACGCGGTTTCGGCCGTCGATCGGGATTTGGCAGACACGACGTGGCGGGCCGCCTTCCACGATGGCCTGAAGAATAACCGCCGGTTTCAACGGGGGCTCTTCGATCTCTCGCACAGTTTTGCCGTCGGCAGTTCGACAGTGCCCGGCCCCGCGGCACTGCTTCGTTTGCTGGAAGAGACACATCTCGCACAGGCTTGCTCCGTGGAGCAGGCGCAGGCACTGAGCCGGCGCCGCCTGGCGCTCGATGAAAGCTATATCTACGAATATGCCCTGGCGCTGGTCAAAACTTCAGCCGCCCTGGTCTACACCGTCCGACTCTGCCGGCAGCACACACTCGAGGCAGTGACGGACTCGGAGGTCCACTTTCGCTTATTGGAACGGACCTGCTCGCGCGACGGGATATTGCTTCAGAACAAACGGATAGTACGAGAAGGCTATTAACCCGCTTTCTTCATGACGGTTCGTCGCGAAATCACGCAGTCGCGTGACGAGACGGGTGCGTGGAGCCGCGAGAGCCCGAGGCGCCCTTACGACAGGACGTTGAGGGAGCGAGCGGCGAGCCCACCCGCCTGCACGCACGGCAAGTCGCGTGCAGGCTTGTCGCAGCAGCGACTCCGTGATTGCAGCAGAAACGCTCCTGGAAAATGCGGGTTAAAAACACCCGCTTGGCAGCCTGTGGAGACGGCTGTACAATGAATAACCGTGGCTAAATCCCCGTCCACATACGCCACCCCGGAAACCATCGAAGAGCAGGGTACCAGCACGGGCGAAGGGCTGGAAGCCAAGGTGGTGGTGTACAACTGCAACTGCCACACCTACCAACAAGTCATTCAACTATTCTGCGAAGCCATCCCGGGCATGACGCCAGGTAAAGCCTTTGAGCTGGCGTGGAAAATCGACCACCAAGGCAGCGCTGTGGTTTTCGAAGGCGACCGGGCAACGGCGGAACGGATTGCCAAACGTCTGGCGAGCGGCGGACTGCGGGTTGCCGTTCAATAAGCAACCCGCACTCTCTACCAACTGATGTGAGTATTCGCTGAGAAGGAAAGCTTACCGGTGAGCGACGCGGCGCACACCCCGGTGACGCTGCGCCACACGCCTGGTCATTTTTCTTGCGACCACACGCCGAATCGCTCTGACCGTCCGACGTGCGGACCGGCGGAGCGTCCGTTTCCGCACCACGCGGAGCGGCGGGCGATGGAAGGCTGCAGCAGAAGGCCGGCCGGAACGCCCCAACGTCTCTCCGCTATACACGCGCACTTGATACAACTCGAACAGCTTGTTGATCGCTTTCGGATCGCCTCTGCGGGCGGCATTCAGCAGCCGCCGCCGCTGATTCAGTTCTTCTTCCTCCGTATGAGATGCCGCGCGTCGTTCCATCGGTCAAAACCTTTCTTCCGCTGCCTATGTTTATCTAGTAAATACTCTTAACAGACTCGTCATTATATACTACGGGTGCTGTTTCACAAAGGACTTTGCGCTTTGGCGGGCAGATTTTCGTAAATTTCTCGCTCTTCTCTCAAAGGCACGCACAAGATATTGATATAATTGATATTTATAACGCCATATCTTTAGTGATCAATTCCCTGGGATGCCGTTTACCGGGAGGTTCTGCGCCCGTATAATCAACCACGGACACCCCATGACGAAACCCTCGCTTCAAGAATCTCCGCTGGCAAAAACCCTTGCGGAATATACGCGCAACGCAGCACCCGAACTGTGCGAAAAACATCCGAACAAGGAAGTCCTCTGCGTCGCGTGCGGACATCGGTGCCTCATCCGCGACGGCCGCGTCGGCATCTGCAAGGTCCGATTCAACGAAGGTGGCTTGCTTAAAGTCCCGGCTGGATACGTCGGCGCACTCCAGTGCGATCCGATCGAAAAAAAGCCGTTCTTCCACGTCCTCCCCGGCTCGCTCGCGCTTAGCTTCGGCATGATGGGCTGTGATTATCACTGCCCCTACTGCCAAAACTGGGTGACCGCCCAGGCGCTCAGAGATCCCGAAGCCATCAGCACCATCATCCCCATGACAGCGGCCAAACTGGTAGCCACAGCCCAGGAGCATGGCGCGCCAGTTATTGCCAGCACGTACAACGAGCCATTGATTACCAGCGAATGGGCAGTGGAAGTGTTTCAACTGGCGAAAAAAAAGGGCCTCCGGACCGCCTACATTTCCAACGGCAACGGCACGCCCGAAGTATTGGCCTACCTCAAACCCTGGGTGGATTACTACAAAGTAGACCTGAAGGGCTTTTCACAGGAGGAATACCGCAAGCTCGGCGGGCAGCTCGCCGGTGTGCTGGACACGATCAAGCGCTTGCACGGCATGGGCTTCTGGGTCGAAATCGTCACGCTCATCATCCCGGGCTTCAACGACACGGAGCAGGAACTCAAGGCCATGACGGAATTCCTCGTGTCCGTGTCACCCGATCTTCCCTGGCACGTCACGGCTTTTCACAAGAACTACAAGATGATCGAGCCGGATAACACGACGGCTCAGGCGCTGATCCGCGCCGCGGAGATTGGCCAGAAAAGCGGCCTGCGCTACATCTATGCCGGCAACCTGCCCGGTCGCGTGGGTCCCTACGAGGATACGCGCTGTCACAGTTGCGACACGGCAGTCGTGAAGCGAATGGGCTATCGGATTCTGGAAAAGACAATCAAGCCAGACGGCGCCTGCCCACGCTGTGCTACAGTGATTCCCGGCTTCTGGAGTTAACGTGTCGCTGTGCGCGTGAAACAGACCGCTCTATAATCATCACGGTTTCATTGAGAAAAGGAGTATTTCATGGAAACGCAGACTAAGACTGATGTGAAGGACGATCCGAAGGCCAGGGAACTTCTCCGCAAAGCATTTGAGAATACCGCCCGCTGGCAAGCGAACTTCAAGGGCTTCTCGGCCGATCTGACAGTCAATGTGAATGGCAAGGAGGTCAAGGGCAACGTCACAGTCAAGGGACCGCGGGACCTGAACGTCAGCCTGCCCGACGGCGACCTCCAGAAATGGGCACAGGACCAGATTGGCATGATCGCCGTGCACCGCGGGCCGCGGAGCTTCGAGGAATCGGACGGCAAGTATGCCCTCACGCTGGGCGACGACATGGACCACCCGATGGGCCCGCGCCTGATCATCAACGGCGACGGCATGCACTCGTTCTATCGGGTCAAGGGCGACCGCATCACGCAGATCAACCGCAAGATGGGCCACCCTGGCGCGCCGCCCATTGCCTTCACGATCAACGTCGAAGACAGCATGGTCACCAAGGACAACAAGTTCCTCACCACCCGCTACACGGTCTACTACTCCTCACCCAAGGACGGGAAGCTGACCAACGTCGAAAGCTTCACGGATTCCCACGTCCGCGTGGACGCCTCGGACCTGCCAGCCTCGCGGCGGATTATTTCGTACGAGAACGGTGAAGTAACCGTGAAAAGCCTGACCTTCGCCAATCACAAGATGCTCTGATGGATTTGCGAAAGAACTATCCGCGCAGCCCCAGAGAAAAACTCGCCGGCTACGTCCACCTGCCGCGGATGATTGATAAGTGCCGAGCCTCCCTTGCCGGCACCGAGGGCGATTACATCTACCCCTGCCCCATGGACCAGCGGTTGCTGGACTTTACCGGCATCACGGCAAAGCAGTTCTCAAAAGCCGTGAGCGAGAAGGATGACGCAGCCGTGGCCGAGTGGTTCAAAAAGACGGCGAAGCACCACAGCCCAGCTGAAATCGAACAATGGAACGAGAAGTTTCTGACGCGGGGACCGGACACAGACGATAAAAAGGCCTACTTCAAACAGCAGCGAGATGCGATTGATCCGAGCCGGACCGACATCACGAGTTGGGCTGACCTGCTGGACCTGGACGAAAAACGATCGGTACCGAAACGAACCACCAAATAGGGAGACAAGAATGGAATTCGTGAAGTGGATGAGCATGCTGACTCTCGCCATGACAATCAACTGGGCCAACATTGCGATTGCCGAAGACCTGCCGCGCGAAGCGGTCCTGCCGCTCTCGCTGGCGACCAAAGCCGCATCAGTCGCCGTGGAGAAATGCACCAAGGATGGCTACAAAGTCACTGCCGCAGTCGTGGACAAGGCCGGCGTGCTGCGGGCACAGCTTCGCGGCGATGGAGCAGGCCCCCACACGGTGGATAGCAGCCGAAGGAAGGCCTACACAGCTGGGAGCACGGGCCGAGCCACCAGCGAACTAGCCGAGCTTGTTGTGAAAGCGCCGCATCTGCACTCCCTGGGCAAGATGAACGAGAATATTCTCATCCTCGGCGGTGGCTTGCCGATTCAGTTCGGCAATGAAGTGGTGGGTGGGATTGGTGTCGGCGGCGCACCCGGCACTCAGTTCGACGACGCCTGCGCCCAGGCTGGATTGGATGCAATCGGCGCAGCACAGAAGGCACCAGAAGGAAAATAACTCTACTTTAAACTTTCCCCGCTCATTCCTCCCCCAAACCCACCGAAGGTGCCGCCGAAGCCGCCCTGGCCGCTGCCCCAGAATTCTCCTCGGCGGAGGCGGCCATAGGGATGCCGGAGATCCGGCCGGCTGATCCACCAGAGGAACCAGAGCGCGCCGAGACTCATCGTCGCCGTCAGAAAAATTCCGAACCCCTTGAGCTTGTGCCGTGACGGTTCGCCCTCCTGCACGCCTTGCGAGGCGGAGGCCAGCGCGACTACCGCGCGATAAAGCCCCTCTTCAAATTTGGCGTTGCGAAACGCAGGTTCCATGTATTTACTGCCGACTTGCTCAACCAACATCGGCGTGATAATCGGCAACATGCTTTTACCCAGCGTGACCGTCGCCTGCCGGCCCTCGACCACCGCCAGCACCAGCACCCCGTGTTCCTTCTGCGCCGTGCCGATGCCCCATCGCTCATAGAGCGCTGCGGCATAGTCCTTGGCCGTCGCGTATGGCTTCGTTGACGGCACAGTCACCACGACCATCTCGACGCCGGTCTTACGCTCGAGGTCCTGGCAGACAGACCGGATGCGTTCCTTCCACGCCGGATCAATCACGCCGGCATGGTCGCTCACATAGCCCATCGGGTTCGGCAGCGGGAAGGGCCGCGTCTCGGCGCGGCCGGGGTAGGTGGGTGCAATGGGCGGTTTGCCCTGTGGCAGGCTCCACGCAAACTGCGGGATAAGAACGACTGCAACGGCGATGAGAGCTCGAAATAGATTCATGACCGGCCGAGTTTCTCTATGAGCGTTTGCAGCATTGTGGCATATCGATCGAATAACCTCGGCGCCTCGGCAGGGCCGGGACTGATGATGCCGCGCTTCAGGTTGAGCACATCTTGAAATACCGCAGTGTCGATTCCGAACTCCTTCTCCACTCCTTGCAGCACCCCATCGGCAGATCGTTCCACCGGACGTTCCTTCGCCCGTAACAACCCCCGCAGGCACGGCATCAACGCTGTGAACGAGAGCGGTAGAAGGATCGTGATGGCTTCCGTGCCCGCCCCTCCCTCCACAAACCGCTGCCGCAGCCGCAGAAGATTGCCGCGCAATTCCTGTTCGCATTGGGTGCTCAGATTCTTCAGATCAATTCGAAGTTCTGGAAAGGGATCGCGCCCGGCCAGCAGGACATGCTGGTCCTGGATTTCCAGATACTCGAGAGGGAACAACTCAAGCGAGGACTTCAGCTCCGCCTGCGTGAGAAACAGCGGGACGACGATCTGCTCCTTCTGCCATCGTTTGTGCAGCGCGGCGTACTGCTTCAGCAGTTCCGTATCCTGCTTGGCCAGCAGGACAAGCAGATTGACGTTCGATTTACCCGGCAGATACTCCCCGCCCGCCGCGCTGCCATAGAGAATGACAGCTTCGATCACATCGCCGAAAAGTTTCTTGACCTGCTCCAGATAGGGCCGCAGGATCGCACGGACTGATTCCGGAATCTCAGCCATGTTCCACCTTGTCTGCGTTCGGATCAGGCAGGAATCCTCCGGCCATGAGCCGATCCAATAATCCGAACGGCGTCGTCTCGCGCAAGCCCGCCGTGGTTTCCAGCACTTTATAACTCAACCGGCGGTTTCGACCGATGGTGCGGAACACGCGATCCCGCAGAAACGCCAGCACCGGATTGCTTGTGTTCCAGAAGATCACTTGCTCATCGGCCAGACGCTGGAGCATTTCGACTTGCGGGCGACGGCACCGTTCAAATTCTCCCAGCGTCGCAGCCGACACATCCCCCTTCTCCAAACATTTCGGAATCAGCTCAACCAGCGTCATCGCATCCACCATCGCCTGCATCCGTCCCTGCGAGGCATGGGGATTCATCGCATGGGCTGCGTCGCCGATCAACACGGCGCCATCCGCCACCCACGCACTCGTTTTCACACGCCCTGTCGGCATGTAGGCCGTCTGCTTCCAGTCCGTGAGCGTGCGGAATGTTTTTTCGAGCGAGGGATCAATGCTGATCCATTTTTTTATTCGAGCTTCGAGGCCTTGCGCTTTTACCCGTTCCATCGAACCGGCTGGAATCATGTCGAACAGATAGACTTTGCGGCCGGCGGCTGGAAATAACCCCAGGATTTCACCGCGTCCCACGAAATACCGTCCCTCGTCCAGCCCGTCTGGGGAGTCCAGGATGACAATCAGATACCCCTCGCGATAGAGATGCAGCTTCGTGGGAATGCCGAGCGCTTCGCGGACTTTTGAGAAGGCACCGTCGGCCCCCACGACAAGCCTGGCTGAGATAGCCGCTGTCTGCCCTCCACGTTCGACATCCACGCCGACAACACGGTTTCCCTCGCGCCGCAGTCCCTTGAACGTCGCGCCATAACGAAGCGCGCCAGGCGCCGCTTTCCCCAGCGCCTCCAGGATCACATGATGCGCGGCATTGGGCAGCGTGACAATCGCGCGATTGTAGGGCGGCGGCAACGTGCCGTAATCCGCCGTACACAGTTTTTCGCCACCGACCTTGCAAAAATGAAAATGTCGCACGGATCGTGTCGCATCGGCCGGCAGTTTGTTCAACACTCCGAGTCGGTCCAGAATCTGCTGGCCGTTGGGCTGGAGAATTTCGCCTCGCAAACCGGTCGGCGGCCCCGGCGCCTGCTCCAGCACAATGTTCCTGATACCCTTCTGCGCCAGCGCAAGGCCGAGCACGGCCCCGCCCCCGCCCGCACCGACGATGACCACATCAGTCCGTTCCATCATTTCCAATCCTGATATCGTTCGGTGTCTTTCCACATCGAGAGGAACTTGTCCCGCGCCTTGGCGCTTGTCACTGGGTCGGTGAACACGTCCAGCCGTTCGTCATTGTAGCGGTTGCCGCTGCCGGTCTGATTCATTGAACCGGACGTATTGATCTCATCGTCCATGACGACTTGCTTGAGATGCATCAGGTTCTCATGACGGTTCACTTTGATGGGAATGCCGGCCAGAGACAGAGTTTCGACGGCTGCCCGCTGCTTGGGATCGTTGAGCCTTCCCCGGTCCGTGATCACGCGCACGTCCACGCCCCGCTTGTGCGCCGCGACCAGCGCTTTCACGATCGGCGGATAGGTAATCCCGAAGATCGCCACATAAATATAGCGGCGGGCGTTCCCATAGAGCGCCGCCAGCCGCTCCCCCGGCAGATCCTCCGGCGCGTAATAAATCTCAACGGAAGACGCGGCGTTCGAATGAGCCGGCCACGCCAGCGCGGTAGTCAGCCAGATCGCCGCGCCAAGCGCGGCCACTGCCCGTTGCAACAGGTGTGGCATGGCGTGTCGGTTACTCTTGCTCGAAGAGATCGCGGAAATGATCGTCCGATTCATCCCAGGCTTTGGGAGACGCCTTCATGAGCCAGCTTTTCAGGTAGGTTTTTTGCCCGGGCGTGAGCATCTGCTTGATCTGGTGGGTACGTCCCTGCAGCGGCTGAAGAAATCCCGTCTTTTTGACCGTATCCAGAGTCGCAGTCCGGACATAGACATTGGTAAACGTGGTCGGGGTGTCATCGTGCCCTTCCCCCTGCACCCAGACCGATAGAAATTTCTCGAATTGCATGCCGGCGCTGTCCATGGCCGGCTCGGCATCGTGAAAGAGTTCGTTTTCGGATTGCTCGAGCGGCACCGCGTCCGCTGCCTTAAAGAGAAAGTTTCGTTTCCACATCATCAGCCTCTCGGAAGTTCGCATACTGCAAGGGGAATAGGACGAAAGTCAAGTCGGCCCGTTGCCTTGACAACAACGCAAATTGCTTGTTATCGTATCCAAATTCCTCAATCCTCAGGCCAAGTTAAGAGAGTGTTACGGAATGCAGGTCAAAATCAACGGGAAGCCGGAAGAGGTCCAGGGGGGGACGGTTTTGGACCTGCTGAAAACCAAAAATATCGACCCCCACATGGTCGCGGTCGAGCTGAACAACGCCATGGTGGAGCGGGATCACCTGGGTAATACCCCCGTCAAAGCAGGCGACGCGCTGGAGTTTCTCTTTTACATGGGCGGTGGCCGGTGACGGTTTCAGCGCATAAGGACATCACGGAACTGATCGGCCGGACCCCGCTGGTTCGCCTGAACCGGCTCTCCCCTGAGGGCGCGGGTACCATCTACGGGAAGGTCGAGTTTTTCAATCCTGGCGGGAGCGTCAAGGACCGGATCTGCCTCAGCATGATCAACGAGGCGGAGCGGCAGGGCAAGCTGAAGCCGGGCGGGACGATCGTTGAACCGACCAGCGGCAACACCGGCATCGGCCTGGCATTGGTCTCAGCCGTACGCGGCTATAAATTGATCCTCGTCATGCCGGAGAGCATGAGCATGGAGCGGGCCAGTCTGCTGTCCTCCTACGGCGCGCAGCTTGTGCTGACGCCGGCATGGGAAGGCATGAAGGGCTCGATCAAGGAAGCGGAGAGCATCGTGGCGCAGAATCCGTCGTATTTCATGCCGGACCAGTTTTCCAATCCGGCCAACCCCGCGATGCACAAGAAAACTACGGCGCTGGAGATTTGGGAAGCAATGGACGGCAAGATTGATGCGTTCGTGGCGGCCGTCGGCACCGGCGGCACGATCACCGGCTGCGGCGAAGTGTTTAAAGAGCGCAACCCTAAAATCAGGGTGATTGCCGTGGAGCCGGCCGGCTCGCCGGTTCTGTCCGGCGGAGACCCGGGCCCGCACAAGATTCAGGGCATCGGCGCGGGGTTCGTGCCAAAAGTATTGAACCGGACGATTCTGGACGGTGTGATCACCGTGACGGACGACGAGGCGTATCAGACGGCCAAGCTGCTGGCCAAGAAGGAAGGGCTCCTGGTGGGCATCTCCGCCGGCGCCAACGTGTTTGCCTCTCAGAAGGTGGCGAAGGAACTCGGCCCAGGCAAGAACATCGTGACGATTCTCTGCGACACAGGCGAGCGCTATATCAGCATCGAGAAATATTTCAATATCTGAAACCAATGGTCCAAAAGTCAAAAAGTCGTAAAGTCTTCAAGTCGTTCATCTCAAGACTTTCGGACTTGACGACTTTCGGACTTGACGACTTTCGGACTTGCTGACATGGAATTCACAGACGAACAGGTTACCCGCTACAGCCGTCACATTCTATTGCCGGAGGTGGGCGGCAAGGGACAGAAGAAAATCGCCAGGGCGAAGATCCTCATCGTCGGCGCCGGCGGTCTCGGCTCCCCCGCTGCATTCTATCTGGCCGCGGCGGGCGTCGGCACGATCGGTTTGATCGACAGCGATGCGGTGGACCTGTCCAATCTGCAGCGGCAAATCATCCACTACACCCCGGACGTGGGCCGGTCCAAGGTTCTGTCGGCCAAGGAAAAAATTCAGGCGCTCAATCCGGATGTTCAGGTCGTGCTGCACGAAGAGCGCTTTGTGGCCGGCAATGCCTTGAAGCTCGTCTCCGGCTACGACGTTGTGATCGACGGTGTGGACAATTTTCCCACCAAGTTCCTGATCAACGACGCCTGCGTCTTTGCCGACAAGCCGCTGGTGCACGGCGGCATCCTCCGTTTTGACGGCCGGGTGACCACGATCCTTCCGAAGAAATCAGCCTGCTACCGGTGCGTGTTCAAACAGCCGCCGCCGGCCGGGCTGGTCGCGAGCTGTCAGGAAGCCGGCGTGATCGGCGCGCTGGCCGGCGTCATCGGAACCCTGCAAGCGACCGAAGCGCTGAAGATCGTGCTCGGCATCGGCCGGCTGCTGACCGACCGGCTGCTGGACTACGACGCCAAGAAAGCGTCGTTCCGTGAAATCAAAACGAAGCGCAATCCGCACTGCCCCCTGTGCGGCGAACACCCGACCATCACGAAGCTGATCGATTACGAGCAGGAAGCCTGCGAGCTGAAGCAGGTTAAGGTTGAGGCTTAGGCTGAGAAGGAAACTTAACCTAAGCCTTAACCTCAACCTTCTGGAGTGGTGACGTCATGACCAAGATGAAATCGCTGGTCTGTCGGGAATGCGGGAAGGAATACCCGACCAAGGCGATCCACGTCTGCGAACTGTGCTTCGGCCCGCTGGAGGTCAAGTACAACTATGACGAAATCAAGAAGAACCTCTCGCGCAAGAAAATCGAGGATGGCCCGCGGAGCATGTGGCGGTACATGGATCTGCTGCCCGTCGAAACCGCGTCGATCGATTCCGTGATCGGGCCGCATGCCGGCCTCACGCCGATGGTGCGAACCAAGAATCTCGGCGCCTACCTGGGCCTCGACGAGCTGTACATCAAGAACGATACGGTCAACCACCCGACGCTCTCATTCAAGGACCGGGTCGTCTCGGTGGCGCTGACCCGCGCGCGCGAGCTGGGATTCGAAACCGTCGCCTGCGCCTCGACCGGCAATCTGGCCAACTCCGTGGCGGCTCACGCGGCCGCGGCCGGCATGAAGTGCTACGTGTTCATCCCGGCCGATCTGGAAGCGGCGAAAGTCCTGGGCAACCTGATTTACAAGCCGAACGTCATCGAGGTGGAAGGCAATTATGACGACGTGAATCGCCTGTGCAGCGAGATCGCCGGCGAACACGGCTGGGCGTTCGTCAACATCAACATCCGGCCCTACTACGCCGAAGGCTCCAAGACCCTGGCCTTCGAAACTGTCGAGCAACTCGGCTGGCGCGCACCGGATCAGGCGGTGATTCCGATGGCCTCGGGCTCGCTGCTGACAAAAATCTGGAAAGGCTTGAACGAAATGAAAGCGCTGGGCCTGATCGACAAGGTCCAGACGAAAATTAACGGTGCACAGGCAGATGGCTGCTCGCCAATCGCGACCGCCTATAAAGAAGGCCGCGACTTCTTCAAGCCGGTCAAGCCCAAGACCATCGCGAAGTCGCTGGCCATCGGCAATCCGGCAGACGGCTACTACGCGCTGAAAGCCACCGGCGAAAGCAAGGGTGCGATGGACATGGTGTCCGACGAGGAAGTGGTGGACGGCATCAAGCTGCTGGCTCAGACGGAAGGCATCTTCGCCGAAACCGCCGGCGGCGTGACGATCGGCGTGCTCCAGAAGCTGGTCAAGCAGGGCGTCATCAAGAAAAGCGACGTCACGGTGGCCTACATCACCGGCAACGGGCTCAAAACGCAGGAAGCGGTGATTGACGCGGTCGGCCGGCCGTTCCGCATTCAACCGAGCCTGGTCAATTTCGAGAGAACCTTCAAGATCGGCAAGAACGGTGGAGGCAACGCGTGATTAAGGTTCGAATTCCCACTCCCCTGCGGCCCCTGACCAAAGGCCAGGGCGAAGTGGAAGCCACGGCGGCAAACATCTCCGAGATGATCGAGACCCTGAACTCCGCCCATCCCGGCCTGAAAGACCGGCTGTGCGACGACAAGGGCGAGTTGCGCCGCTTCGTGAATATCTACGTCAACGAGGAAGACATCCGGTTTTTGAACGGCAAGGACACGTCGCTCAAGGATGGCGACGAAGTTTCAATCGTACCGGCCATTGCAGGGGGCAACTGATGCCGAATATGCGTTTCCATATCCGATTCCCTGAACAGAAAATCAAGGAGCCGATCGTGTACCAGATCGGCCATGAATATAAGGTGGTGACCAACATCCGCCGGGCCGATGTACGGGAAACCACCGGCTGGATAGATCTGGAACTGAGCGGCGAGACGGCCGAAATCGAGCGGGCCATCGAAGGCATGAAGAAGAAAGGGGTCACGGTCGACCCCATCGAGCTAAACGTTATTGAATAGGCAATAGGCGCGAGGTGATGGGCTATAGGTGCTTTCTTCGCCCATTACCCATAGCCTATAACCTCTAATCTGAGCGAAGCCATGGAATTTACCGAAGCGCAACTGGAACGGTACAGCCGCCACATTATCCTGAACGAAGTCGGCGGCAAGGGACAAAAAAAGCTGTCCCAGGCCAAGGTGCTGATTATCGGCGCCGGTGGACTGGGATCGCCGGCCGCACTGTACCTGGCGGCGGCGGGAGTCGGCACGCTTGGACTGGTCGACGGCGACGTGGTGGATCTCTCCAACCTGCAGCGTCAGATTTTGCACACGACAGACCGCATCGGCGTTCCCAAGGTCGAGTCGGGCCGGCAGACGCTCGCGGCCTTGAATCCGGACATCACGGTCAAAACCTACCAGGAGAACGTGTCGGCCGAGAACATCATGCGGTTGTTCCATGACTACGACATCATTGTTGACGGATCGGACAATTTTTCGACGCGGTTCCTGATCAACGATGCCTGCTTCTTTGCGAAGAAGACACTGATCTCAGGCAGCATCTTTCGGTTTGAAGGCCAGCTGGCAACGATCAAGCCGCACGAGGGGTTCCCCTGCTACCGGTGCCTCTACCCCGAGCCGCCTCCGGCCGGGCTCGTGCCCAACTGCCAGGAAGCCGGCGTGCTGGGCGTGCTGGCCGGCACCATCGGCGTGCTGCAAGCAGCGGAGGCGATCAAGGAAATTCTCAAAGTCGGCGATACGCTGGCGGATAAGCTCCTGATTTATGATGCGCTGGACATGAAATTCAGAAAAGTCTCCCGGCCCAAGGATCCCAACTGCCGCCTCTGCGGCCCGCATCCAACCATTAAAAATCTCAGCGGCGACTACGCCGTCTCCTGCGCGATTTGATGCAGCCCGGTCTGAAAGTCCAAAGTCATCAAGTCGTAAAGTCTACCGAGAAGGCATGTCTATCAAGTCAGAAAGTCTGTAAAGTCATAACGTCAAGTCGACCTGAAGACTTTACGACCTTAGAACTTGATGACTAAGCCAAGACTTTATGACTTTCAGACTTGACGACTTTCGGACAAAATGACGCCTTCTCTCAAAATCCCCCGGCAGATTCTGGACGACATGATCGCTCACGCGCGTGAACTGGACCCGTTCGAATGCTGCGGGTTGCTGGCCGGCACGAACGGCGCAGTCTCGCGCCATTACCGGATCACGAACACCGTGGCAAAAGACGCCAGGGCTATGGAGGTCTTCGACGGCGCCGACGTCAAGCAGCTCGGACACCTGCCGGATTCCACCAGGGCCGAAGTCGCCTACTTCATGGACCCCAAAGAGATGCTGGCGGCCTTCAAGGACATGCGCCAGCGGAATCTTGAGTTAGCCGTGATCTACCATTCCCACACCCATTCGCCCGCCTATCCCTCCACCACAGACGTGGGGCTCGCCTACTATCCAGACGCGGCCTATCTCATCATTTCCCTGGAACATAAGACGACACCGGACCTGCGGGCCTATTGGATCAAGGATCGTCAGGTTGCTCGAGCCGAGTTCCAGCCGACCTGAACGACACGCGCGGCCGTTCCAGTAAAATGTGCTGGCGCACGCGTATGCCCGATGCCATAATACGCGCAATTTTTCGCATGCGGAGGACTTCGGCCATGCGCAGACGTCTTTCACTGACCTCTTCCGTGATATTCCTGGCAGCATTGATTGGATTGGGCTGGGCCGGGCCTGCCGGCGCCGAAGAAAAAAGCTATTACAGCCCGATTATCTTCGTGGACAGGGAGAAAGGCTTCATCATGATCTCGGACAGCGGCGCCGTGTTCGGGGTCGAGGTTCCGCCTGAAGCCAGACCCCACTTGGACAAGCTGCCCTCCTCAGGCCTGATCGACATCGTTGTTGAAATTCGTCCGGGCAATGCCCCGCTGGTGAAACGATGGAAGATCGCAGCCGGCGAGTCGGCATGCAAAATCTTTGATGGGAAAACATGCAAGTAAAAGATGAGGAAACCAGCAGACTACTCTGAACTTCCAAGCATATCGTCGATCAACGGCCGGTTTATATCCGTGCATCCCGGGCAGATCGTATCGAACAGGGCTTCGTGGTCGGCGACATAGTTCTTCTCGTTCACCAGTTTATCGTGAATGACCAGGTCATGGCAGGAATTGCAGAGCATCATCAGGCCCCGCATCACCGACACCATTTTCCGTCCGGAACTCCCCTGCGTCGTACTCATGGCTTAGACCGATCCTTTCACCTGGGCGATCCAGAAATCTTCGGTCTCCAATTCAACGCCACAGCGGGGACATTCATACGGCTGATCCGGCGGCGGCACCGGCATCTCCGCCTCCTGCATCCGTCCCAGGCAGACATGATAGAAATGCCCGCGAGCCTCATCGGTATCCAGCGGATCGCTTTGAAAGACCAGGACCATCCCGTATTCTCCGGCCGACGGCTTTAGTATAGCCGCGCTCCACCCCTGCAGACAATCACATCAGTCCTGGAATTGAGCTTCATAGAGGCCGGCGTAGAGCCCGCCCCGGACCAGCAATTCCTGGTGGACTCCCTGCTCGACAATCCTACCGCGGTCCATCACGACGATCCGGTCCACATTGCGCAGAGTGGACAGGCGATGCGCAATAATAAAAGTGGTGCGGCCCCTGGTCAGATTGTCGAGCGCTTCGCGGATCTTGACCTCGGTCTCGGTGTCGATATTCGACGTGGCTTCGTCGAAGACGACCAGCGGAGGATTTTTCAACAGCACGCGCGCGATGGACACCCGCTGCTTCTGCCCGACCGACAGCTTCACGCCCCGCTCGCCGATCCAGGTATCATAGCCGTCCGGCAATTCATCGATGAATTCGTGGGCACGCGCCGCGCGAGCCGCATCTTCGATCCCGGCCTGATCGGCATCGAGATCTCCGTAGGCAATGTTCTCCTTGACGGTTCCATTGAACAGGAACGGCTCCTGCTGTACGAAGCCGATCTGGCTGCGAAGAAACGCCAGGGACAAATCGCGAAGGTCGTACCGGTCGAGAAGAATCGCCCCGCTCTGCACGTCATACAAACGCATCAGCAACTTGAGCAACGTGCTCTTGCCGGCCCCGCTGGGGCCGACCAACGCGATGCGCTCGCCCGGCCTGACGACCAGCGTCAGACTTTGCAGAACCGGCACGTCGGGCCTATAGGCAAAGGAGATCCCGTCGAACCGTACCGCGCCGCCCAACCGCCCGGCCGGCGCAGCGGCACCGGGCCGGTCCTGCACCTCTGAGCGGGCATCGAGAATCTCAAACACCCGTTCACTGCCTGCCAGCGCGTGCTGAAGCATATGGTTCACCGAATGGATTTGATTCACGGGCACGTAGAACAGCGCCAGATACGAGAGGAACATCACCAGTTCGCCGATCGTCAGCACCCCTCGTGTCACCTCGCCGGTTCCATACCACAAGATCAATACCGTTCCAATACTGCCGACGAACATCATGCCGGGCGAGTAGAAAGACCACAGGCGCATGGCATCAAGGTTGCTGTCGCTGTATCGGCGACTCCGGGCATCGAACCGTGCCTGTTCGTAGGCCTGCCGGTTGAATCCCATCGTTTCGCGGATACCGGAAAGCGCGTCGTGCAAATACGCGTTGAGTTCGGCGGCATGACGGCGGATGTCGTGGTAGTACCGATGGACTCGTCCGGTGAACGCCGTCGCCGACAGGACCAGCACCGGGATGGGAATCAGCGACAACAGCGCCAGTTTCCAGTTCAGGACAAACAGCATGACCGTGATGCCGGCCAGCGTCAGGGAAGCCGTCAGCATGCCTTCCAGCCCGTCCACGAAAATGCGCTCCATGTGTTCGGTGTCGTTTGTAACACGCGACATGATCTCGCCGGATGAACGATTCTCAAAATAACTGATCGAGAGGCGCTGCAACGCCGCAAAGACCTGATTGCGGAGATCGCACACCACGCGCTGCTCGAGGGTGTTATTCAGGCGGATGCGCAGGGAGATAAAGACGTTTTTCAACGCATAGGCGCCGATCAAGCCGGCCACGGCCCATCCCAGCAACTCGGGCCGGTGGGCCTGGATGACGTCGTCAATGACGATTTTGATCAGCCACGGCGGCACGAGATCCAAGGCCGTCGCCGCGATGGCACTCGCCAACGTCGCACAGGCAAGAAGACGGTAGGGCCGGAGGTAGTGAAGGACGCGGAGAAGAGCCTTCACGGGTGCGTGCTATGCGGCCTGCTAGATGACAGCCGCATGTTCTTCTTTCCAAAAGCGCTCAAACTCATCCAACTGGGCCAACGTGGACATATCGGTCATGCGATCCAAAAACACCTTGCCGATGAGGTGATCCATCTCGTGCTGAATGCACACGGCATACAGACCGGTGGCTTCGATGTCTAGCGGTTTCCCATGGCGGTCCAATCCGCGAACGCGAACCATGGACGGTCTGGTCACCTTGCCTCGAAGCCCGTCCACGCTGAGGCAGCCTTCCCAATTGTCCACCTGATGCGGACCGTAGAACACGATCTCAGGATTGATCAGGACGGTCTTCGGGAACCCCTCCTCGCCAGCACACTCCATGACGATGACCTGCTGCGACTGGGATACCTGTGGTGCAGCCAATCCGATCCCGTGCGTTTCGACCATCGTATGAAACATGTCGTCGATAAACTGCTGGAACGACGGACTCGAGATGTCGTCCCGATTGACCGGCGCGGCAATCTGCCGCAGCATCGGATTGCCGAGTTTTGCGATGGGTAAGAGCGCCATTCCGGTTCGTTTTATAACACAGCCCTCGCCGGGCTCGCAACGCCAGCGCTGTGCACAAATCCTGAGTCCTGAGAGCTGAGCCCGGATTCCTTTGCTCAGGACTCAGCACTTTATACTCAGCACTCAGTCCTTTGGCAGCGGCTTGCGGGGCTGACGCGGTTCGGGCAATTGAAACGTCTCCCGGTTTGTCGCCCACCAGTCGATCCACTCCTTGGACCACTCCTTCCGATCCTGCCGGGTGGAGATATCCCAGTCGTGCATCTCGCTCTCGTGGCGGGTCAGAATCCAGAGGGATTGGATGGCCGTAAGCGCCACAAACCGCTCCTCGTCCGCCATCAAACCGATCAGCGCCGGCACAACGGCCTTCTGGCGCACATACCGCGCCTCGAATGCCGAGACCTTTCGGATCGCCGGCTCCTGGTCCTTCGCCATGGCCTCGATCGCAGGCGGCGTCAGCGCCGGATCCAGCCGGACGGCCACCCGTAGAGCGTGCTCGCGGATACGCGGCATCTCTTGAGGATCTTTCGCCACGGAAATCAACGCCGGGACGGCACTCGGATCCTTGATTATCAGCAGCGTCTCGATCGCATTGTACCGGATCCTGGGGCTAGACATCGTCAACGCCTTGGTCAACACCGGCACGGCCGGCTTGCCCAGGTGGACGAACTCTCCCATGGCCCACAATTCCTGCTTGCCTTCCAGCATTGGCAGCAGCGCTTCTGCCCGCTTGAGTTCCTCCGGCCCGAGCGGCTTGTTCAATGGCGGAATGGAAGTGTCCGGCGCCTCCTGCGAAGGAGGCGGCATCTCGTACCCATAGGGAATCTGCCCGCTGTCGGGAGCTTGAACCGGTAGGACAGAGGCCTCACCGCGTGCCTCAACAGACGGTACGGCAAGACAGACGGACAGGCCGCCGGCTACGCACCAGACTGCCAGGACCATCACGCGTGAAAGGCCTTGCCTACGCATTTACGCCTCCTCCTGCATCCGTTTTTGTACTTCGGCACGATGGACCAGCTGATAAAGGACCGGCAACACGAGCAGGATCAGCACAGCGGACGTGAGCATGCCGCCGACGACGACGCGGGCCAACGGCTGCTGGGACTGCGCACCGATTCCCGTCGCCACGGCCGCGGGCAACAGCCCGATCGCGGCGGCCAGCGTCGTCATGAGCACCGGCCGCATCCGCGTTTCGGCGCTCGTCAGGATCGCCTCTTTCAAATCATGGCCCTCTTCGACCAGATCCTGAATGCGCACGATCAAAATGAGCCCGCCCTGAATCGCCACGCCAAAGAGCGAGATGAATCCCACTGCCGCCGAAATGCTGAACTCCGTGTGCGTCAGCAACAGCGAGAAGACACCGCCGATCAACGCGAAGGGCACGGTGGCCAGCACCAGCACCGCATCGCGGAACGACTTCACCGCGATATAGACAAGAAACAGCACGAACAACAGGCTGAGCGGCACGATCTGGGCCAGACGTTTTTTCTCCTCCTGCAGTTGATTGAACTCCCCATGCCATTCCATGCGATACCGTTCCGGCAGTTTGACCTCCCTGGCGAGACGCGCCTGCACCTCCCGCACCGTGCTCTCGAGGTCCCGCCCGCGCACGCTGAATTTGATCGGGATATACCGCTCGTTATTTTCACGATAAATGATGAACGCGCCGGTTTGCGTCGAAATATTCGCCAACTGCTTGATGGGAATCCGGGCGCCGTCCGGCGTGTTGACCTGGATGTTGCCGATCGTCTCCACATCGCGCCGGAACTCCGGAAGAAATCGCACGACCAGATCAAATCGCCGTTCGCCTTCGAAGACCTGCGTCACGGCCTGCCCGCCGATCGCCGCCTGCACGACCGCGTTCACGTCTCCGACGAGCAGCCCGTAGCGTGCGCAGGCGTCGCGATCCACCCGGATCAATAGATTCGGCTGGCCGATGAGACGGAAAATACCCAGGTCTTTCACGCCCTGAACCTGTTTCATCACCGCCTCGATCTCGACCGCTTTCTGTTCCAGCACTTTCAAATCTGAGCCGAACAGCTTGACTGAATTTTCACCTTTGACGCCCGACATCGCCTCCTGCACGTTGTCCTGGATGACCTGCGAAAAATTGAACATGACGCCTGGAATCTTGGCCAGGCGCTCTTCAATCTCCTCGATCAACTGGTGTTTGGTCTTGATATCCTCCCGCCATTCCTTCTTCGGCTTCAGATTCACCAAAAATTCCGCGTTGAAAAAGCTGGTGGGATCCGTGCCATCGTCAGGCCGACCGAGTTGGGACACGGCGTGCGTCACCTCCGGATACTGCCGGAAAATACCGCGGATTTCCCCGGCCAGACGATCCGCCTGCTCGAACGAAATATCCACCGGCATCGTCGCGCGGACCCAGAGATTACCCTCTTCCAGCGCCGGCATGAACTCGCCGCCCAGGAACGGTGTCACCGCCAGCATCGCAACAAACAATCCCACGGCCATCCCGACCACGAGCACGTCATGCGTCAATGCCCATTTCAGCACCTTCAAATAGGTCTTGCGCAAGCCGGACACGACCCAGGTGTCTTTTTCCCGTACCGCGCCGGTCAACAGCAGCGAACAGAGCGCCGGTGCCAGGGTAAAAGCCATCAGCAACGCGCCCGTGAGCGCGAAACCGTAGGTCACCGACATCGGGGCGAAAATCTTTCCCGGCACGCCGGTCATCGTAAAGAGTGGGATGAATGCCACGACGATAATCGTAGTGGCAAAGAAAATCGGCCGCCCCACTTCGCGCGCCGCGCGCATGATGTGCTGCGGCACCGTCAGCCCGGGCCCTTTCCGGCTGGCCAAGTGATAGAAGATGCTTTCCACCATGATCAGCGTGGAGTCCACGATGATACCGAAATCGACCGCGCCCAGCGAGATCAGGTTCGCCGACTCCCCGACCAGCACCATCATGCTGAAGGTGAGCAACAGGGCCATCGGCACCGTCAACGCGACGATGACGGACGCCCGGAAATGCCCGAGAAACACGTACAGGATGATGAAGACCAGCACGATGCCGCTGATCAAAATGTCCAGCACTGTCTCAATGGTGGTGTAGATGAGGACCGTCCGGTCATAGAAGGTCTTGACCTTGACGCCTTCCGGCAGCTTCCAGGCATTCAGTTCCTCGACCTTCTGCCGCACTCGATCCAGCACCGGCAGCGCCTTGTACCCCCGCTGCAACAGCACGACGCCTTCGACCACGTCGTCCCTGTCGTCGATGCCGACCTTACCCAACCGGATACGGGAGCCGACATTGACCTTGCCGAGACTCCGGATAAACACCGGCGTCCCGTTTTTCTCCGCGACCATGATATTTTCAATGTCGCGGAGATTCTCGATCAACCCCAGGCCACGGACGTTGTGGCTCTGCGACCCGATCGTGAGATAATTGCCGCCGACATTGGCATTGCTGTTCGTGAGCGCGTCCTGAACCTGCTGCAGCGACACGCCGTAACTGATCAAGGCGCCGGGATCGACCTCGACGTGATATTCCTTCGTGGTGCCTCCGAACGCCGTCACGTCGATGACGCCCGGCACGCGCTTGAATTCGCGCTGCAGTTTCCAGTCCTGGAGCGTTTTCAAATCCGTGAGCGTCGCGCCCGGGTCGCCCGTCAGCTCGTAGCGATAGATCTCCGCGATCGCCCACCAGGGGGACAGCGCCGGCTGAACGCTATTCGGCAGCTTGATCATCGCCAGCCGGTTCAGCACCTCCTGGCGGTCGAAAAAATACTTGGTGCTGAAGTCAAAATAGAACTTGATGTCGCTGAGACCAAAAATAGAGAGCGAACGGATATCGGTCAGCCCGGGCATGCCGGTGAGCGTCACCTCGATCGGAATGGAAATTTGCCTTTCAATTTCCTCCGCCGACCACCCGGGGTACTGGGTGATCACCTCGATCATCGGGGGCGACGGGTCGGGGTAGGCAATAACGTCAAGTGTGTGAAAGGAGTAGAGGCCGCCGAACAGCAGCATCAACCCGAGCACGCACACGAAGAACCGCTGCTCGAGCGCAAATTCAACAATCCGTGGAATCATGCGAGGAGAGGAACGGCTGACTGGTAAGGAGGCTGCGCGACGATCATGCGCCTGGCGCCTTGGTTTCCTGCCCTTTGATGAGGACCGCGCCTTTCGTCACGACCCGCTCGCCGGGCACCAGCCCTTCAAGAATGCGCACCTGATCGTTCGACGCAGTCGCCGTTTTGACAGGCCGTTTGACATACTGGTTGCCGACTTGCGCCACATAGACAAACTCTTTCCCGTCTACTTCCAGCACGGCTTCACGTGGAACGGCGATGAACTGGGTGGTATCGCCAACGTCAATGTTCAAGCGGGCAAACATTTCCGGCTTCAGTTTATGCGTCTCATTGTCCACCATGGCCCTGACCTTGATGGTGCGCGTGGTGGGATCCACCACATCACCGATGGCAGAGAGGACTGCGGGGAACGATACGCCTTGATAGGCTTCCACGGTGACAGCCGCCACCTGCCCGACCTTGACCAGATCCAAATCCCGCTCGTAGAGATCCGCCGCGACCTGCAACTTGTCCAGATCAGCCACGATGAAGAGCACCTGGGTGGGGTCGCCGTTCACAGACTGCCCTGGTGTCACGTTCCGCTCCACCACCGTGCCGGCCAGCTGGCTCTTCATGTCGAATCGGGACGTGATCTTCTGATCGGCCAGCGGCTTGTCCAACTCGCCCGCCGGCACGCGCAGCGACAGCAGCCGCTCCTTGGCGCGACGGAACTCCGCCCTGGCCTTGATGAGATCGTTCTCGGCCTGCTTGAGATCCTTCTGCGGAAGAGCCTTGTTTTCGTAGAGATCCTTGGCCAATTCATAGGCACGCGTCGCGTATTCCATCTCGGACGCCTCTTTGACAAATTCAGAATAGGCTGCGGAGATGTCCGGACTGTCGATGACGAGCAGGATGTCTCCGGCCTTCACATGGTCGCCGAGCTTGGCACGCACTTCGACCACACGGCCTTGCAGAGGCGACGAGATTTTAGAAAACCGGTCTTCGCCATAGATGATCCGCCCGGCCAGCTGCAGGGCCACCTTGACCGAGCTATACTCGACCACCATCGTGTCGACCCGGCTTTGAAGATCTGTCGGCACGGATGGCGCAGATTGCACCTTCGGTGTCGCGGCATTCGACGAGGCAGGCTGTTCGGTCCGGTCGCAGGCGGAGAGCCCCGGGAAGGCTAAGGCTAAGGCTAAGGTTAAACCTGAAGCCGAGGTCAGCAGAGACCACACCTCCACGAGTGTGTGCGTACCCTCAACCTGAGCCTCAACCTGAACCTTCCTCACGAAGAAATCTCCCGGCCGACGGCATTTTCGAGCAAAAACAAGTTGCGTTGGTAGTTGAAAAGCGTCTCGATGTAATTCTGTTGAATGGTCCTTGAGGTTCGGCCCGCGTCGAGCAAGTCGAGAATCGTGGCCCCGCCGCGCTCGTAGGCCTTCTCGACGATCGTCAGGGTCAGTCGCGCATCTTCCAGAACTCCGCCTCGATAGGTCTCCACCAGGCGGCGGCTTTCCAGCATGTTCCGGTAGGCTATTTCAACGTCGTTTTCAACTTGCACGATGGCCTTTTGGAGATCGGCATCCGCCACCTGAGTGGACACTTCCGCCTGCGCAATGCCGCCCTGATTCCGATTAAACAGCGGGAGCGGAATCCCAAGGCTGAGTGCCACCTGTTGTTGGTTATCGGGACCTTGCGGCCCCTGCACCGCGTAACCGGCTCCGGCCGTGATGTCCGGAATCCGATACGCCTTCGCCAGACGGAGATCGGCCATGCGCTGCGACTGCATCAACCGCTTCATCCGGATATCCGGCCGCGTCTCGAGGGCCAGCCGGCGCAGCGCGACGATGTCCGGCTCAACCAGATGATAGTCCAGTTGCGTCGTGAGCATCACGTCTACACTCGGAGAGAGACCCAGCAGCACGCGGAGATCCGCCCGGGCTTGATTGCCATCCTGGATCGCCTGGATGATCTGCGACTGGAAATCCACGACCTGCAGGCGGATGCGAATCAGGTCCACCTCGGCGATGTAGCCCTTCTTGAACCGGATCGTGTTGACTTCCAGAATGCGGGAAAACCGGTCCCGGTTTTCCTCCGCCAGCGCCAGCCGGCGTTGAGCCAGCTGGACCCGGTAGTAGGCATCCTTCACTGTAAAACTTAGCTGACGAATCGCATCTTCGAAATTCGCTTCGGCCGACCGGGCCCCGAAACTGGCACTCTCCATGCGATAGCCGCGCTTGCCGGCCATCTCGAAGAGTTGCTGAATCTGCGGGAAGACCTGGCCGCATTTGCTCACACTCCCTTGGCAGACTTGCGTGAACGAGCTCTGGGTGCCGACCGACAACACTGGGTTGGGGAACAGCCGCGCCGTGATCTGCTGCCCCTTGGCGTACTCGATGCCGAATCTGGAGATCAACAGGTCGAAGTTCTGGCGGAGAAACAGCGCGACGGCCTCGTCCTGGCTGAGGCGCAGCGCGGAGGGCGACGGCTTCTGCGCCATGCTCGCCTTCTCGTCGGTCGTCGCCGACCAGGAGAGCCCGGCCCCCCAGAGACCGGCCGTCACCGCCACACTCACCATCAGCATGTGTATGGACAACTTCGCGCGCATTCGTTCGTCTTTCTAACTTCTTGCATTATATCGTCTTTCCCGGTCTTTGGAAATACTTATGCATTTGGCTCGACTACCGGCTTTTGCCACTATTTCATCTTCAGTTCGGTCCAGGCCCGGTCATACAATCGGAGCGTCTCGCCGACATCCATCATCCATTCAAGATGTCCGAGCGCGGTCTCGTCCGGATAGACAGCGGGGTTGTCACGCACCGCAGGTTTCACCAGGGCCTTCGCCTCCGGGTTCGCCGACGCAAACATCAGCCGTTCGCTCGTGCGGGCCGCCACCTCGCGATCCAGCAAATAGTTGATGAACTGCATAGCCAGTTCTTTGTTGCGGGAGGTTTTTGGCACCACCAGACAGTCCGCCCAAATGGTGGCGCCCTCTTTCGGCACCACATATTTGATGGAGGGCTTCAACGCCATCGCCCGGGCAACCGGACCGCCCCAGCCATGCGCCAGGACGACTTCGCCGGATGCCAGCATCTGATCGAAATGGTCGCTGGTATAGGTCCTGACGAGCGGCTTCTGTTGCAGCAATTTGGCCTTGGCCGCTTCGATGATCGCCGGCTCCCGCGTATTCATGGAATGCCCCATCGAGCGCAGCACCGCCCCGAAGACTTCCCGCTGATCATTGAGCATGCTGATCTTGCCTTTGTACCGCTCGTCCCAGAGCACGGCCCAGCTGTCCGGCGGCGTCGGGATCACGTTCGAGTCATAGCCGATGCCGACCGTGCCCCACAGATACGGCACCGAAAACCGGTGTTCAGGATCGACGGGAAGATTTTCAAGTCCGACGGCCAGGCGCCGCGCATTGGGAATCCGGGCCGGATCCAACTCCGCCAGCAATCCCTGCTTCATCATGACCGACACCATGAAATCCGACGGCACCGTGACGTCATAACCGGATGCGCCGCTCTGCAGCTTGGCCAGCAATTCCTCGTTGCTGCTGAACGTATCGACGACGACTTTCGTGCCGGTCTGCCGTTCGAAGGGCTCCAACAGCTCCGGCCCGACGTAATCGGACCAGGTGAAGTAGTAGAGCGTCTTTCTCCGCATCGGATCATCAGACGGCGCCTGGCAGGCTACCAGGATAACAGCAACCAACAGGAACACGCCGCCGATAAATTTTGTCATTGTCAATTTGTTCATGCGGTCATTGCTTAAGAAGAATTGAATCAATGACTACATGGCTCAATGAGTAAATATGCGCCGTCGCTGAACCGCCAGCGACAGCGCAACCAGGCCCATGGAAGCGACCACCAGCATCGCCGACAGCGCGTTGATCTCCGGCGAGATGCCGGTCTTGATCATCGAATATACTTTTAAGGGCAGCGTGGTGGCGCCGGGCCCTGCCGTAAAGAAGGTCACGACAAAGTCATCGAGAGAGACGGTAAAGGCCAGCAGCGCGGCGCCGACGATGGCGGGCATGAGCAACGGGAGCGTCACCCGGCGAAAGGCCTGCCAGGGCGTGGCTCCCAGATCCCGCGCCGCTTCCTCCAGTTGTGGATCGAGTTTGCGCAGGCGGGCGCGGACAATCACCATCACGACCGGCAGATTGAACGCCGCATGGCCGATCGTCACAGTCAGCAGGCCGAGTGGCAGCTTGATCAGGACAAAAAACAACAGGAGCGCGACCCCCATCATGATTTCGGGAATCACCAGCGGCAACAGCAGCGCGCCGTCCAGCCACGCCCGAAGCCGCCACGGCAGCCGTTCGAGCCCGATGGCGGCGCTGACGCCGAGCAGCGTCGCCACGCCGGTCGACACCAGGGCGATCAGGACGCTGTTCTGGCACGCCACTATGAGCGCATGGTCCCGTGCCAGCGCGGCATACCACTGCAACGAGAAGCCCTGCCACGTCATCGCCAGCTTGGCGGCATTGAATGAATAGACGATCAGCACCGCAATCGGCAGATAGAGAAAGAACAGATTGCCGAGGCTCGCCGCCAGCAGTCCTCTGCGACGCCAGGCAGGTCCTTTCATAGCGGCCGCTCCCCACCCGTGCGTTGGTACCCCCACATTCCGACAAGGACCATCGCCATCAGGACGAACGAGGCGGCCGATCCCAGCGGCCAATCCCGAACGACCAGATATTCATGCTGTATGAAATTGCCGATCATCATGGACCGCGCGCCGCCCAGAAGATCCGGCGTGATATAGGCGCCGAGCGATGGGATGAAGACCAGCAGGCACCCCGCAATGATCCCCGGTTTCGCGAGCGGCACGATCACGCGCGTGAAAACGGTCCAGCCCGACGCGTACAGATCCCGCGCGGCTTCGATGAGCGAACGATCAATTCGTTCGAGGGCCGCGTACAGCGGCAACACCATGAACGGCAGGTAGCCATACACAAGACCGATCAGCACGGCCAGATCCGTGTAGAGAATCTCGACCGGCTCGGAGATGAAGCCCGTTGCGATGAGCAGCCGGTTCAACAGCCCGTCGGCTCTCAGCACATTCATCCAGGCATAGGTGCGAACCAGAAAGTTGGTCCAGAACGGAACGAGCACCAGCATCAGCCAGAGTCCCTGCCAGCGCGCCGGCGCCCGCGCGATGTAGTAGGCAAGCGGAAACCCCAGGCAAAGACAGAGCCCCGTCGTGGCCAGCGCGAATGCGCACGAACGGAGATAGATCCACAGATAGAGCGGATCGGCCAGATCGCGATAGTTGACCAGCGTGAAGGTCCATTCCACGCCACCGTAGGCGCCCCGCGAGGCGAAACTGATCAGCAGCACAATCAGGAGCGGAAGAACAAAGAAGAGGCCCATCCACACGAGCGCCGGCGCGAGCAGCCAGCCGGCCTGGCGAACGCCCGCCCGGGATGCGAGGGAACCGGTCACTGAGCGAGCACCACGCTTTCGTCGGCGTTCCATCGGACACTCACCGTGTCGCCCGGCAGAAATCGCTTCTGCCCGCCATCGGCGTTCGGCACCCGAACCGTCCAGAGCAGACGCTCGTCGATACGAAGCTGATACTGCATTTCGTGTCCGTTATAGACCGCCTTGGCCACCCGCGCCGGCACGACATTGTCGAAACCGTTCGGCGCGGCCTGCTGCGACATATGCAGTCGCTCCGGACGCAACACGACAGAGACGGCACGGCCCGGTCCCGCCCCCGCCGGCGCGTCCGCCTGGATTATCGGCAATCCCGGCGCCTCGATGCGACAGCGCGTCCCCTCCACGGCGGCAATGCGGCCGTCCAGACGATTCGACAGGCCGATGAATTCGGCGACGAACAGGGACGCAGGTGCCGTATAGATCTCCTGAGGCGCGCCGACCTGCAGTACGCGTCCGTGATCCATGACCGCCACCCGGTCCGACATGGTGAGTGCTTCCTCCTGGTGGTGCGTGACGCAGATAAAAGTCAGTCCGACCTGCTCCTGAATCGTCTTCAATTCGACCTGCATCTCCTGGCGCAATTGCTGGTCCAGCGCGCCGAGCGGTTCATCCAGCAACAGGACGGCCGGACGGTTGACGAGCGCACGGGCCAGCGCCACGCGCTGTTGCTCGCCGCCGGAGAGCTGCGCCGGAAGCCGATCGCCCATACCCGCCAGCCGGACCATGTCCAGCGCCGTGCTGACGCGCGAGCGGATCTCCGCACGGACGATGCCGCGCATTTCGAGGCCGAAGGCAATATTGCCGGACACCGTCAGATGGGGAAAGAGCGCGTAGTGCTGGAAGACCATGTTCACGGGCCGGAGATTCGGCGGGACATCCCGCAACGACTGCCCATCGATCAGAATGTCGCCCTGATCCGGATGTTCGAAACCGGCGATGAGCCGTAATGTGGTGGTTTTGCCGGACCCGCTGGGACCGAGGATGGAAAAAAACTCTCCGCGCCGGACGCTGAACGACAGATGATCCACTGCCACCGTGGAGCCGTGGCGCTTGACCACCTCCCGCAGCTCAATACCGGGCTGATTCACAAACTCGTCAGCCCGATACTCGCTTCGTGTTCGCGTGAACGCTTCCGCAAGCGGACTCTGGCCTGATGCTGGCGCAGCAGTTCCAGCCGCAGGACATCCCGATCCTCGGCGACAATACGAACCAGTCGATCGGCGTCTTCTGCGTGCTCGCGCACCAGTTCGGACAGGGTGTGCACCTGCCGTTCTAGGCGATCAAGCCGCCAGATGATGTCCTGCGCGACGCTCGCCGGTTGCTGGCGTGGCGGAAGACGCACCACGCGTCCCGGTTTTCCGATGGTGGGTTTCTTAGCCATAGGTCCCCTATTTCATTCGTGCCTGTTCAGGCTCTGTGCGTAGTATCCTCTCGGCGCCGGACCGTGTCAATCCTTCCCATTTCAGGCCCGTCCTGTTAAGATTGCGCCATGAAAAACATCCTCGCCATGGTGCTGGCAGGCGGTAAGGGCGAGCGGTTGCACCCGTTGACCCTGCACCGTGCCAAGCCCGCGGTCCGCTTCGGAGGAAAATATCGCATCATTGATTCCACGCTCAGCAACTGTTTCAATTCCGGCATCCGGAAAATCGCCGTCCTGATCCAGTACAAGTCCTACTCGCTGGACCGCCACATCCGGACGGCCTGGAGCATCCTGAGCCCGGAGGTCGACGAATTCGTCGCCTCCATTCCGCCCCAGCAGCGGATCAGCGAAGACTGGTACCGGGGTACCGCCGACGCGGTCCACCAGAACATGTTCCTGATCGACAACGAGCGGGCCGAGTACCTCCTGATTCTTGCCGGCGACCACATCTATAAGATGAACTATGCCGAAATGTACGACTTCCTGGTCGAGAAACAGGCGGACGCGGTCGTCGGCGTCCTCGAATTTCCGATTTCGGAAGCCACCCGCTTCGGCGTGATCGGCGTGGACGACGACTTTCGCATCAATCAGTGGGAGGAAAAACCAGCGCACCCCTTCCCGATGCCCGGCGATCCCAGCCAGGCCCTCGTCTCCATGGGCATCTACTTGTTTAAAACCGACGTGCTCCGCCAGCACCTGGCGGAGGATGCCCCGCAGGACAGCGCACACGATTTCGGCAAAAACATCATCCCAAAAATGATCCAGCAGGGCCGCGTCTACGCGTTAAAGTTCCATGACAAAAACAAAAAAGCCGTGAAGTACTGGCGCGATATCGGCACCCTGGACGCCTATTGGGAAGCCAACATGGACTTGGTGGCGGTGGACCCGCTGTTCAACCTGTACGACGAGGAGTGGCCGCTGCGCACCGCCCAGGGCCAGTTTCCACCCGCGAAATTCGTGTTCGCCCAGGATTACGAGGGCGGCCGGATGGGCGTTGCGCTGGACTCGATCGTCTGCGGCGGCTGCATCATTTCAGGCGCACGGGTTCAGAACTCAGTCCTGTCGCCGGACGTGATCGTGCGGGACTACAGCGAGGTCCGGGAATCCGTCGTCATGGAACGCGTACGGATCGGCGAGCGGTGCAAAATCCGCCGCGCCATCATCGACAAGGACGTCGTGATCCCCGACAAGACCGACATCGGCTACGATCTCGACTTGGACCGTAAACGGTTCCACGTGACCGACTCGGGCCTCGTGGTTATTTACAAGGGAATGAAACTGGATGCCGCCATCAATCCATCCGGTTGACCTCATCGCGGCGCTCCGCCAGCATAACCTCACCCCCGCAATTGTCTTTCTGACCTCCCGCCGGGCCTGCGACGACGCGATGCAGGCATTCGAGCGCGACCAGGTCGCGCTTCCGCCGGCGCGCCGGCGGAACATTGCCGCGACGCTCCAGGAACTGGCCACGCAATACCCCAGCATCGCGGAGCACCCGCTCGTGCCCATCGTGGAGCGCATCGGCGTCGCCGCACACCACGCTGGCCATTTGCCGTCATGGAAGATCGCCATTGAAGAACTGATGCGGCAGGGGCTTCTCGACGCGGTCTTCGCCACCACGACGCTGGCTGCAGGCGTGGACTTCCCCGCCCGCACGGTCGTGATCACGCAATCGAGCGTGCGCAAGACGAGAGACTTCACCGATCTCACGAACAGCGAGGTGCAGCAACTGGCCGGGCGGGCGGGCCGCCGGGGCAAGGATCTCGTCGGTTTCGCGGTCGTCACCCCCTCGCCCTACATCGACCTCGGCGTCATCACCAAGGGCCTGACGGGACAGCCCGAACCGATCGACAGCCAGTTTTCAATCAGCTATTCGATGGCACTCAACTTGTTGAAAGCCCATCCGTTGGGCCAGATTCAATCCATCCTGGCCAGAAGCTTTGCGCAGTTCCAGCTCAACCGGCGGGCCGAAACGCTGGAGAGCAAGCTGGACACACTGCACGTCCAGATGGAACCCTACGGCCCCCGCGTCTGCACGGACTGGATCACGCAATGGCAGTCCTTCGAGCAGGCCCGCAAAAGAAAATCGCAGCGTGTGCACCCCAAGCGCCAGGAACCGCCCGAGTTGACCTCGCGGCTGCATTTTTTGACGCCGGGCCGCGTCGTCGGCTTAACGAGAGGCCGCGGCATCGTGCTCCGGCAGTACCGGAGCCGCGGACAAAAGAGTCCGATGGTGACAGTCGTACGGGAAGCCGGCGCCGTCACCGAATGCCCGGCCTCGACGGTGACGCAAGTCTTCGACCGGATGTTCGACGTGCAGGAAGCGCCTGCCTATCCCTGGTGTGCCCCGCACAGTCTGGATGAACTGACCGGCCATCTGTCGGAGCTGCCTGTTCGCCTCCCCGTGCTGCCCATCCTCGTGCAGCCGGAACCAGAGGAACGGGAAGTGGCCCTGACGCTCACCGACGACTTCCCCTGCCCCACCTGCTCGTCACGGCCGGCCTGCCAGAAGGACCACGCCACGGCGTTGAAGCTCAGGCAGGACGTCCAGCGGCATCAGAAAATGATTCACGCCCTGCGCACCGGCCTCTGGCACCGGTTCCAATCCCGCACGGATGTTCTCCAGCAATTCGGTTATCTCACGCCCACCTGCCAACTGACGGCGGATGGCGAATGGGCCCGGCTGATCCGCATGGACCATTCGCTGCTGATCACCGAATTAATCCGAGCCGAAGCCTTCACGGGCGTGGAACCCCATGTCCTGGCGGCGATCATGTCGAGCATCTCGCACGATAACGACCGCCCCGGTTCATTCCCTCGCATGAGCCCCGGTCTGTCCACGGTCATGTGGCAGGTCCGGCGGCTGGCGGAGTCCCTGGCGCCGCACGAAGATCCTCCGCTCTTGCGTGCCGACGTGGCCGCACTGACGGAGCGGTGGGTGAGCGATCCGAACCTGACGTGGCTCGGTCTCTGCCGGACGACCACCATGGCGGAGGGCGACATCTACCGGCTGCTGGCCAGGACGCTGGAATACCTGTCGCAACTCCACACGCTCAAGGGAACCCACCGCGGACTGGCTGATACCGCCGACAAGGCGATCAAGAATCTGCGACGGGGCGTCCTGGAAGAACTACCGTGAGGCGTCCGAAAGTCATAAAGTCGAAAGTCGTAAAGTCTCAAATCAAAGAGGCGAGCTTCCGGCGACTTTATGACTTGAGAGACTTTTCGACTTGATAGACTTGTGAGCTATTCATGACAACCGACGAACTTGAAAAATTACTCGCGGTGCAGCCTGTGTCCCTGCTGCACCAGCTGGGGCGCGGCCGCATCCCCCGGCATTTCCGCCTGGGCAAGCGCCGGCTTATCGAGGCGCTGCTGCGCAGCACGGCCACAAACCGAGCAGGGCTGGAATCGGACCTCCTCGCGTTGATGAAGGACGGCGACCAGCAGCAGATCCGGCCACAGGCGCAGCCGAGAACGGAGCCGGCCAGCCCCCGTCGTCAGTCTGTTTCCGGCAAACCGGAGCCGGCCGAGCCGGCGACCGACCTCAAGGCTTTCCTGGAAGGCATCGGAGTCCCGGAACCCAGCCCGTTCGTGCCGGACCCATGGCAGGAGGAAGCGTTGGCGCATCTGGCCGAAACGGACGTCATCGTCAGTGTCCCGACCGGCAGCGGCAAAACGTACGTGGCGGTCGAGGCCACCAGGCGGGCAATCGACGCCGAGCGCACCGTCATCTATACATCCCCGCTGAAAGCCCTTTCGAATACCAAATTTACCGAATTCTCGAAACTATTCGGCGCGGACCGTGTGGGCATCCTGACCGGAGACCGCCGGGATAACACGCACGCGCCGCTCTTGATCATGACGACCGAGATCCTCAGAAACCTGCTGTACGATGCGGCGGGCGGTGAAATTGACGTGCGGCTGGATACCCTTGGATTGGTGATTATGGATGAATCGCAATACCTCGCCGATCCGGAGCGTGGCGTGGTCTGGGAGGAAACCATCATTTTCTGCCCGACCCAGGCCCGCCTGCTGCTGCTGTCCGCGTCGATCGGCAATCCTCAGGATATCGCCGCCTGGCTCACCAGCATCAGGCCGACTCCCTGCCATTTGGTCCGGCACAACCGCCGGACCGTACCGCTGCGAGCCGGCTATCTGCATCCCTCTGGCAAGCTCGCCCCGTTGTTTCGATCTGTCGGCATCCCTCACGGCCATGCCTCCCTGCACCAGGAATCCAAACGTCTCTTCTCTCAATATGAGGCCGAAACGCTGCAGCCCCGCTCAAGATAGCCAGATGAAGCGGTTAGTGGTCAGTGGATTGTGAAGCTCAAAAAAACCTCTTTACTAACCCCAAACTCTTAACCACCAGCCCCCTGACCCCTCACACAACTTCCTCCATCTTTCTTCGTGGCTGAAATCACACATCCAGGAGGTGTTTTACTACAGATCTTTATATTCAAAAATACAAATACATTAATAATTTCAAGTACTTGTATATGGCACTGGTATTGCTAAATACTATGCAGAATATGAAAACGCTTCCGAACATAAAAAACGCGGTGCTGACGATAGGGCTCGTGATGCTGCTGAGCGGGTGCCAGAGCGTACTGCCTGTCAATACGGCGGCACCACTGGATAACGCGGGGTTTATGACTGTGTGGGATGCCTACCGCCACTGCCATGCCGGCACGGATGTGGATACGATGCGTGCCGATATGAAACAGCTGTCCCGTATGGCGTCGGCCCAGGAATCAGTACGCGATCTTCCCTTCGCCCTGCCGGACTTTGTGAAACGCGTGATGGCAAAGCCCGCTTCACGGCTGGCAGCCGATCCGAAAGCGATGGCGGCGGCCTGCGCCCTCTCCGCTGGACAAGCCGCCTTACGTGTCGAACGGATGGATATAGCGACAGAGATGTTCCGGGCCGTGCTCCAACACCACTCTCAACCGGACTATGCCTACTACGTGGATCAAGCCAGGATCGGCCTGGATCAGGTGGAACGCGCAATCCAATTCGCGGGATACCTCACCGACGCGACCCCGGTGTTGATCTCGGTTTCCTCTGCCTCTCCTGCTCCCTGGAACAGCGCTCCGGTTTCTTCCGAAGATTAACCAGTAAACCGCTTGGGCTTCTCCCGTGCACGCTGATACAGCGTCACATAGGCTTCCGCTGACTTCACCCAGGAAACATCCGTCGCCATTCCCGCCTGCATCAGGCCTGTCCATTCGGCTCGATCCGCATACACGCGCAACGCCAGCAGGATCGTGGTCAGCAGCGCATCGGGCGTGGCTTCATTGAACGCGAACCCCGTTGCCTGGCCGTCAGCGGCCGTCCGTGGTGTATAGGCCACCACCGTATCCGCCAGACCGCCGGTTTTCCGCACGATCGGCACGGTGCCGTAACGCAAACTATACAGCTGGCTCAGCCCGCAGGGCTCGTACCGTGACGGCATGAGGAACACATCCGCTCCCGCTTCGATGGCATGCGCCAGCGCATCGTCGAACCCGATGCGCAGTCCGATCTTGTCCGGATAGCGCATGCGGAACGACTGAAATTGCAGCTCCAGCGGCGGATCGCCCGTACCGAGCAGCGCGACTTGCACATCCAGCCGCATCAGCTCCGGCAGCACCGCCGCCACCAGATCCAGCCCCTTCTGCGAGGTAAACCGCGAGATCACGGCAAGCAGCGGCACATCGCGCACCGGCAGCGTGAGTTCCCGCTGCAAGGCTTCCTTGCAGCGCCGCTTGCCGGCAAGGTCCGACGCGGAATAATACGCCGATAGATGGGGATCGGTTTCTGGATTCCACACCTCCACGTCAATCCCGTTCACGACGCCGCTCAACCGATCCCGCCGCTCGCCCAGCACCCCATCGAGGCCGAACCCGAGCTCGGGCGTTTGAATCTCGCGGCTGTACGTGGGACTGACGGTCGTCAGGAGGTCGGCAAAGACCAGCCCTCCCTTCAACAGATTCGCCTGGCCAAAGAATTCCAGCGACTTCGGCGTAAAGAACTCAGGCCCCAAACCGGTCTTCGAAAAAGCGGTCGCCGGGAAGAGCCCTTGATAGCCCAGATTGTGCACCGTCAGAAGCGATCCCAGCTTCTTGAACTCCGGACGCTGCGCATAGAGCGACTTGAGATAGACGACGCTCAGCGCCGCCTGCCAATCGTGCGCGTGCAGCACGTCGGGCGTCCACCGAGACACTTTGGCAAACGCCAGCAGCAGCTCCATGGCCGCGCGGCAAAAAAACGCGAACCTCTCGAGGTTGTCGGGATAATCGGCTCCTACCTCTCCATAGAGCCCCTGACGGGCAAAGAACGGGTCGTGCCCGATGGTGAACACCTGGACATCGGAGCCCGGCAGGCACCCCTCTTCCACCACCGCGCTGACGACCCCGGCTGCCGTCGGCACCGCAAGCCGGCCCCACTCCTTCAACCCATGCGCTGCGCTGTCGATCGTGCCATAGCGCGGGAGGACCAGCCGGACCTCATGGCCCAATCGAGCCAGCTCGCGCGGCAGGGCGCCGGCGACATCCGCGAGACCGCCGGTTTTCGCATAGGGGACGGCTTCCGGGGAGACAAACAGAATTTTGAGAGAAGACGCAGCAGACATCACCGGCTCACGAACGATCTGCGAGAGGCCATGTGTTCACTTGGCAGGCATTGGTGCGCTTGGCGTTTCCAGACGTGTCTTGAAACGATCTTCGTGGGCCCATGCCTTGGCGATCGAATGAATCTCCGCCGCCGGTATCTGCTCGCGATAGACCAGCCGGCCATCGACAAAACCAAGCAGTTCGCCACGCTCGGGATAACCGAAGAAGGTGGAGTCCTCGGAAATGATCGCCGTGGTCCATCCTTGAGGAGCTTCGCCCATCGGTGCCCGGAATCGTGGAATGCTGTTGCCGTCATCCAGCGTGTAGAACTGCATCCGCTCGCGGTGCGTGTAGGTCGGCTTCCCCCACGTCTCCAAAAACGCCTGGACCGTCAATACCTCGAAGTGAATCTTGTTATCCTGAATCTGCGCCTTTTGTTGTTCAAGCGTGGGGCCGGAACAGGCCAGCACAGAAAAGAAAATCGCTGCAACAACGAGTAGGGACATAGTGCCGGCAAGTTTTATAAGAGACGGCGTCCTTTCGGTTCTATGGGTTTGACCGGCACGCACACGTCGCATTGGCAATGCTTCCGCAGAAAGGTATACGAAAAGAGGCCGGTGTCGTGCCCGTCGCTGAAGGTGAACTTCAGTGCGTAACGTCCAACCGGCTCGACGTCCTGCACCGCGACAAAGATAGGAATGTCGTCGGACTTGAGCTTGAGTTCGCCGGTCCATTCGTCCGTACAGGCGGCGCAGGGACAGTGCTGGCGCAGGTAGCGGACCGGATAGACGCCCTTGTGCCCATCGGACCACTCGATCCCGAGCACGCCCTTCTCGATCCACTCCATGTCTTTGGGTTCAAGCACTGTGGTTGTCATAGGCAAACTTGCTCCCAAGAATTTTCTCCGATGCTCTGAGAGAAGGTGTTCGCACACACGCCGCCTTCAATCCTCATGTCTTTGGGTTCACGGATGGTCGTCGTCATGGCCCCAACTATACTGCACGTGTTGCAGAGTCACAAGATTGCCGCCTTGGCCCACATGATTCATGAGCGCTGCTACTGCAATCGCCGGGACGCTGCTACGACCAGCCTGGCCGCGAGTTTCACGCGGCCAGCGGGCAGTCTCGCCGATTTCGTCACGAACCGTCATGAATAATGCAGGCTCGACAAAAAATCTGCCGGCGGCAGGCGTTTGCCGGTAACGACCATCACGTAGGATTCGACGGCAGCTTCGAGTTCGTTTCGGATTTGGCCGGTGGCTTTCAGGCGAGTCACCGTCGCCGGCGCCCAGCGAAGCGCCTGTTGAAGAAACGCCAGGCTGCCGGCCGACATCGGCAGACACCGGTCGCGATCGCGCCGGGCACAGGACCCGCACACCAGCCCGCCGGCAAGCGGCGAGAACTGCCCGGACAGCATCTGTCCATGACCTTCTCCGCAGGTGGCGCAGTGATCGGTTTGCGGCCGGAATCCTGTGTCTCCCAACAGCCTGATCTGGAACAGCAGCGCTGTCAGTGCGGGATCATGGCCGCTCTGCAGCACGTGCAGGCCGTTGAGCAGGGTTTCGAAAATGCTGGGATGGGCATCGCCTTCCCCGGTCACGGCCCCGACAAGATTGGCCATGCGGGCAGCCGACGACATCCTCGACAGATCATCGCGCAAGCCGGCAAAGGAGTCCAGGATGTCCGAGCCGGTGATGCGATAGAGCGAATCGCCGCGTTTCTCGAACAGATTGAGTTCGCAGTGGACGAACGGCTCGAGTGCGCTGCCGAACCGGTTCCTGAGCCGGCGCGCGCCGCGCGCGACCCCGCGCAGCTTGCCGAACCGAAGCGTGTAGAAGGTGACGATCCGGTCCGCCTCCCCCCACTTGCGGCTTTTCAAGACGATGGCTGGCGTTTTGAGCAGCGACATTCTATTTCAGGTATCCCAGCAGCGCCGTGGAGAGTGAGAGATAGACGCTGATGCCGGTAATGTCGTTCGCCGTGGTCACGAAGGGGCCGGCCGCCACGGCAGGATCCACGCCGACCCGCTTGAGCACGACCGGCATGATCGTGGCCATGCTGGTCGAGATGAGAAAGGCGATCAGGAGCGACACCCCGACGACCATCCCCAAAAATCCCTGGTTGTGCCATGCCAATCCGACAAGGGTGAGCAACGCGCCGCAGGCCAATCCCAGCAGCAGACCAATCCGAATTTCACGGAAGAACACGGTCCAGACGTCCGCCAACTCAATCCGGCCCGTCGCCAACCCGCGGATGATGAGTGTCGAGGATTGCAAGCCGACATTGCCGCCCATGGCCGCAATGACCGGGATGAAGGTCACAATGGCCACCACCTCCTGGATCGTGTAACGGAAATGCCAAAGGATGGCACCGGACAAAAGACTGCCGAACAGGTTTGTAAAGAGCCACGGGAGGCGCAGGCGGGCTGCCCGCATACTGGACGAGGCCAGTACGTCCTCCTCCGTCACGCCGGCCGATTTCAGCATGTCCTCGGTGGCTTCCTCACGGATGACGTCCACCACGTCGTCCACGGTGATGATGCCGACCAACGTGCTGTCCTTTTCGACGACCGGAATCGCAAGCAGGTTATAGCGCGCCACCTGGCGGGCGACTTCCTCCTGATCCATATCCACGGACACGCTGAGCACGTCATGCGTCATGATGTTTTTGAGCGGCGTCTCCGGCGGCACCGTCAACAGCTGCCGCAAGGACAGCACGCCCACCAGATGCTCGTCCTTGTCGGTTATATAAATATAGAAAACGTGCTCGGCGTCGGTCGCGCGCTGCAAACGACGGATGGCTTCCTGGGCGGTCGTGTCTTCAAAGAGCGACAGAAACTCCGTCGTCATGATGCTGCCGGCCGTATCCTTGGGATACTTCAACAGCTCGGCGATTTCCGTGGAGTCCTCCGTCTTCATCAACGTGAGGATCTCCCTGGACAGGGCCTCGGGCAACACGCCCATGATGTACGTCACGTCGTCGCTGGCGAGATCTTTCAACAGCCACGCGATGTCCGGCGCGGGTACGTCCGCGAGGACCTGATGGATGCTGTCGGCATCCAATTCGCTCAGCACCTGCCCTCTTGGCCCCTCCCCCTTGACCAACTCGAACAGCGTGCGCTTTTCTTTTGGCGAAGAGAGGTGGACGATGATCTTGGCGGCGTCGGCGGGATGCATCTTGCCCAGCATCTTGGTGAGATTCGTGATCGCTCCGCGTCGCAGCAGCTTTTGGAAGGACACCAGCATCAGGTCAAACTTGCTCTGTCCCCTGTCCGGCTGCTCCCGAACGGGGTCCTTGACGGGCTCGCGTGCCGCGTCGCGTTCGCTCTGGACTGGACGATCCGTCGGTTGCATGATTTCAGTCTTTCAAGTCTGAACGTCTTAAAGTCGTAAAGTCTTTTCTTCTGACTTGATGACTTTTAGACTTTATGACTTTCGACTGGCTTAATATCCGAGCTCCGTGAGCGTCTGCTCATCCTCGCGCCACCCTTCCTGGACCTTGACCCACAACTCCAGAAACACCTTCGTCCCGAACAAACGCTCCATATCCAGACGCGCAGCCGTCCCGATCTCCTTGAGCCGTTGCCCGCCCTTTCCGACCACAATGGCCTTCTGCGAGTCCCTCTCGACGAACACGGTGGCGGCAATCCTGGCGAGCTTCCCTTCTTCCACAAAACTGTCGATCGCCACCGCCACCGAATAGGGCACTTCCTCGCGGGTTTGATCCAGGATTTTCTCACGGATTAATTCGGCCGCCAGCGTGCGCATGGGCTGATCGGTCAAAAAATCCTCCCCGTACGGAGCCTGCCCTTCCGGCAACAGCTTGATCGTCAGATCCAGCAGCCGGTCCACGTTGATCCCCGTGCTCGCCGACAGCGGAATGACTTCCGCCCAATCCAGCATCGTCCGGTAGGCATCGATCAACGGCAGCACTCTGGCCTTGTTGACCGCATCCACCTTATTGATGAGCAAAAATACCTTGGGGACGTCGTTCTTCACCGCGTCGCGCACCTGCTCGATGACACGACGGTCACCAGGACCTGGCGGGCAGATCGCTTCGACCATCACGTAAATCACATCGGCTTCGTCCAGCGTGGCGAGCGTCGTGCGCACCATGCGGCTGTTGAGCTTGTACTGCGGCTTGTGCAGGCCCGGCGTGTCCAGTACGAGGATCTGCGCGTCCGGCCGGTGCACGACGCCGAGAATGCGCGTGCGGGTCGTCTGCGGTTTATCAGAGACAATGGCGATCTTCTCCCCCAGTAGCGCATTCAACAGCGTGGACTTCCCGACGTTCGGACGCCCGACGATGGTCACAGTGCCAGTTTTCATAACTCCTTTGGAGAGACACTGGGCAAGGGGCGATGGGCTATAGGGTTGCTTGAGGTTTCCGACATTCCACCCATAGCCTATTGCCGATTGCCTTTTGCGTCTTTCACGATTTGATAGACCGTCTCTCCCGGCCGCACAAAGCCCAGCCGTTCCCTGGCCAGCTCTTCGATCCTGATGGGATCGTTCTGCGTGCGCCGGATTTCCGTCTTCAGCTCGGTGTTCGTCCGCTCCAGATCTTTCAGCTCCTGCTCCAGCTGCCTGGAATGGTCCCGCATCTTGAGATATTTGAACACGCCCATGTCGCCGAAAAAGAACGCGACACCGAGCGTCACTGCGAACACCCCGCCGGCCAGCATGGCCACACGCGCGAAGAGACGCGTGCGCCGCTTGACCGTGTCGTGCGTGCGGTTTCTGCGCATCATCACGCTTCACACCTACCCTTTCGCATTCACAGCCTTCCGTCCGGGATACACGGCGTCGCTGCCGAGTTCTTCTTCGATCCGGATCAACTGATTGTATTTGGCGACGCGGTCGGTACGGGACAGCGACCCGGTCTTGATCAATCCTGTATTGAGCGCGACGGCGATGTCCGCGATCGTCGTATCTTCCGTCTCGCCGGACCGGTGCGAGACCACCGCGGTATAGCCGGCCTTCTTCCCCATCTCGATCGCTTCCAGTGTTTCCGTCAGGGTCCCGATCTGGTTGACCTTGATCAGGATCGAATTGCCGATCCCTTCCTTGATGCCCCGCGCAAATATTTCGACGTTCGTCACGAAGATGTCGTCGCCGACCAGTTGCACGCGCTGGCCGAGTTGCTCCGTGAGCATCTTCCAGCCTGCCCAGTCCAGCTCGCTCAAACCGTCCTCGATGGAGAGGATCGGATAGCCGTTCACCAGCTTCGTGTAGTACTTGATCATCTCCTCCGAAGACCGCTTGGGATTTTTCTCGGCTTCCAGGTAATAGGTTCCCTTCTCGTAGAACTCGCTCGCGGCTGCATCAAGGGCCAGCGCAATGTCCTTCCCTGGCTGATAGCCGGCCCCCTCGATCGCCTTCATGATGAGGCTTAGCGCTTCCTCGTTCGATTTCAGGTCCGGCGCGAAGCCGCCCTCGTCACCGACCGCCGTATTGAGGCCTTTCTTTTTGAGCAGCGCCTTCAGCGTGTGGAAAATTTCCGTGGCCATGCGGAGCGCCTCGCTGAATGTTTTGGCGCCCACCGGCATGATCAAGAATTCCTGGAGGTCAAGCCGATTGTCCGCGTGCGCCCCGCCGTTGATGATGTTCATCATCGGCACCGGCAGCACCCGTGCACCGGCCCCGCCAAGATAGCGATAGAGCGGCTTCCCGGCTTCATTCGCAGCCGCGCGCGCGACCGCGAGCGACACGCCGAGGATCGCATTCGCCCCCAGCTTTCCCTTCGTCTTGGTGCCGTCCAGCTCGATCATCGTGCGATCAACGGACGTTTGATCCAACGCCTCCATCCCCATCAGTTTCGGTGCGATGGCTTGACCGACGTTCGTCACTGCCTTGGAGACACCCTTGCCCATCCAGCGCTTCTTGTCGCCGTCGCGCAGCTCGATCGCTTCCTTCTCGCCGGTGGAGGCACCGGACGGCACCGCCGCACGTCCGCGCGCGCCGCTTTTTAACAGTACGTCCACTTCAACGGTCGGATTCCCCCGCGAGTCCAAAATCTGTCTGGCCTTGATCTCTTGAATCGCACTCATTGTCACTCCGCTCCAACAGAATGGATAATTCAGACTTTCAGGCCACTTACTCTATCTGCTTGCACAGCCACGAAATATAGGCTCACAATCTCCGAAATACGTACGGCTGGCTGTTGTTTTGTATTTGGCATCAACTACTCTGTCGTCCCTTAGCGAAACCGTGGCCTCACAAGTATCGAAGCGAGCGCCGGCACTTTCGATGGTTATATAAGTTAGAAATGTAACCTCCTGGCTTTTGTACTCACGGATAGGTACTCCGGCACACGAAATAAGATCGTGTTGGGTTTTTCCGACCACAGCGTCTTTATGTTCAAGAGCAAGACTTGATCGAGAGTGGCACGCTGTCAAACCGAGCAAAGCCACAATCAATACAAGGAACGCAAGCAAGACAGCTCTGACGTTTATCAAATTCATCTCGCCAGCTTCCGCTTCAGTAACTCGTTGACCTTGCCAGGATTCGCCTTCCCGCCGGAGGCCTTTATGACCTGCCCAACGAGAAACCCGAGCACTGCTTCCTTCCCGCCCCTATACTGCACCACCTGCTGCGGGTTCTTCGCAATGACCTCATCAATGATCTTCGTCAATGCGCCTTCGTCTGAGACCTGGGTCAGGCCTTTTGCCTTCACGATTTCGTCTGCGCTGCGGCCCGCGCTAAACATCTCCGCCAGCACAGTCTTGGCAATCGGCCCGCTGATCTCGCCTTTGTGTTTTTTGATCACCAATCCGGCAAGCTGCTCGGGCTTCACAGGGCAATCCGCAAAACCGATCCCCTTTTCATTCAGCAATGCTCGCAGATCCCCTGTGGCCCAATTGGCAATTTCACGCGCGCCGTCAGCTTTCGGTAAACCGGCCTCCACTGCAGCTGCCGTTGCACGCACGAAATACTCCGCCATGGTCTTATCCGCTGTCAGCACCCCGGCCGCATAGTCCGTCAATCCATATTCGTTGATAAATTGCTTGTGCACCTCCGTGGCCAGCTTCGGTAACGTCTTTTTCAGTTCACCGATCCATTCCTCGGAGATTTCCAGCGGCACCAAATCAGGGTCGGGGAAATAGCGATAGTCGTGCGCCTCTTCCTTGCTGCGCATGACCGCGGTTTCGCCGCGATCCGCGTCCCACAGTCTCGTCTCCTGGTGGATCCTGCCGCCTTCGTTCAAGACCTTCGTCTGCCGTTTGACTTCATATTCGATGGCATCCTTCACGAACTTGAAGGAGTTGATGTTCTTCATCTCGACTTTCGTGCCGAATTCTTTTTTTCCGACAGGCCGCAGCGACAGATTCGGCTCGCAGCGTAAACTCCCCTCCTCCATGTTGCCGTCGCAGACGCCCAGATAGACCAGGACGTCACGCAACATCTTGAGATAGGCGACCACTTCATCGGCCGACCGCATGTCCGGTTCCGTCACAATTTCAAGCAGCGGCGTCCCGGCCCGGTTCAAATCCACCCGGCTTCCGCCCGTGCCTGTCGCGTGCACGTTCTTGCCGGCGTCCTCCTCCAGATGCGCGCGCATGATGCGGATTTTCTTTGCGCGATTGCCCTCCACGATTTCCACCCAGCCGTTCTCGCAGATCGGCGCCTCGTACTGCGAAATCTGATAGCCCTTGGGCAGGTCCGGATAGAAATAGTTTTTGCGCGCGAAGCGGTTCTTCGAATTGACCGTGCAATTCAGCGCCAAGCCGGCCTGAATCGCCATCTCAATGGCTTTCTTATTCACCACCGGCAGGGTCCCCGGCATCCCCAGGCAGATCGGGCAGGTCTGCGTATTGGCCGGCAGGCCGAAGACCGTCCCGCAGGCGCAGAACATTTTCGACCGCGTCCTGAGCTGCGCGTGGACTTCAAGTCCGATGACGGTTTCGTAGGCTGCCACTATTTCCTCTTCTTCCCCGTCGCCCGGTCGCGTTCGCGGTTGATCGCTTTTCGTCCTGCCTCGAATGCCTCGGCGAGAATCGGCTGCTTGTCCTTCAGAAACTCCCGTCCCTGATCGAGCACATTCCCCCAAACACCCTCCGCTTTGCCCGCCGCGCGCCGCAATCCTTTGCCGGCTTTCTTCGCGTAGCCGCGCACCTGCCGCTGCGTCGCTTCGCCTGCCTGGGGAGCCAGCACGAGCGCCGCGATCGCGCCGATGGCCGCACCGGTCAGAAACGCGAGCACGACCGTCGCGCTGGACGATTCCTTTTCATCCGCCATTGAACTAGCCCCCGTTTCCCTTGGCCCGCCCGCCTAATGCAGTGGTCGCCGCCTGAATGCCGGCAAATACCATATTCACGACGCTCCGCAAAAGCGAACCGCCGGTGCCGCGCACCATGTTATAAACTTGCTGTATCGATTCACCGATGTCTCCCGCCGTATGCAGCAGGACCGACGCATGGTCCACACCGTCGCGCGCCTGCTCCACCAGGTCATTGAGATTGGCCATCGTAACCCGCATCTCCTTCAGCAGTGGCAGCAACTCGGTGTTGATGCGAACCAGGCTTTGCTCCACCTCGGCCACCGCCTTCCGGGCCTGCAGCAGCACCGGCACCATGAACCCGACCAGAGCGGCAAAGGCCGCCGCGACGATCAACGCGGCCACTTCGACTAAAGACATAATTCCTCCGTTAAACGTGAAAAGTGAGAGGTAAAAGGTTCAGACAGCCGAATTCCACTCCGCAACCTTTCACTTTTTACTTTTCACCTTTCACCGTAGATTCGGCTTCTTCGCGCGCCAATCCGTTGCCTGCTCGTACGCGTGCGCAGCCCGGAGAATCGTTTCTTCTTCAAACGGCCGCCCAATGATCTGCAATCCGATCGGCAGCCCCGCCTTGCTGAACCCGCAGGGAATCGAAATCGCCGGCAAACCGGCCAGGTTTACGGAAATCGTGAAAATATCCGACAAATACATCTGCAACGGATCTTCGCTCTTCTCGCCGAGCTTGAACGCCGGCGTGGGCGTCACCGGCGTGACGATCAGGTCCACCTCTTTAAACGCCTCGTCAAAATCATTTTTCGTCATCGTACGCGCCGCCTGGGCCTTGCCGTAATACGCATCGTAGTAGCCGGCGCTCAGCGCGTAGGTACCGAGCATGATCCGCCGCTTCACCTCCGGCCCGAACCCCTCCTGCCGGGTCTTCACATACATGTCCAGCAGGTCTTTCGTCTGCTTCGTGCGCAGGCCGTATTTGACGCCGTCATAGCGCGCGAGATTCGAACTGGCCTCGGCCGTGGCAACCAGATAGTAGATGGCGACCGCATAGTCCGTCGTGGGCAGACTGACTTCCTTGATCTCCCCGCCCAAATTTTTGAGTTCGCCGATCGCCGCCCGCACAGCCTGTTCGACTTCCGGATCAATCCCGGCCGCAAAAAATTCCTCCGGCACGCCTATTTTTAGTTTTTTCAGGTCCTTTTTTTTGAGCGCCTTCGTATAGTCCGACACCGGCAGGTTTGCGGACGTGGAATCGAGCGGGTCGTGAGCGGCGATCACGTTCAGCATAATCGCGGCATCGGTCACGTCTTTGGTGATCGGACCGATCTGATCGAGCGACGACGCGAATGAGATGAGGCCGAATCGCGAGACACGCCCATAGGTCGGCTTTAATCCCACCACGCCGCAGAGCGCAGCCGGCTGCCGGATGGACCCTCCGGTATCCGAGCCCAGGGCCGCCACGCATTCGTCCGCCGCCACCGCTGCCGCGGAGCCGCCGCTCGACCCTCCCGGCACATGGCTGATGTTCCAGGGATTCCGGCTCGGCCCGAAAGCGGAGTTCTCCGTCGAGGAGCCCATTGCAAACTCATCCAGGTTCGTCTTGCCGAGCAGGAGATAATCCTGGCCGCGCAGTCGCGCGATCACGGTCGCATCGTAGGGCGGGACGAAGTTGCCGAGGATGCGCGAAGCACAGGTCGTCGGAACGTGCTCCGTGCAGATATTGTCCTTGATGGCGACCGGCATGCCCGTGAGCGGCATGGTGCGGCGCCAGCCCTTGAGCTTCTCGTCCAGCGCATCGGCCTGCGCCATCGCCGCATCCTTGGTCTGCGTGATGTAGGCTTTGACCTTCGGCTCGACCTGATTAATACGGAGGGTGTAGGCCTGCACGATATCGCGCGCGGTCACCTCACCGGCGGTGAATTTCTTCTGGAGGTCTGCGAGGGTGAGTTGGTGAATCCCCGTCATCGCGCCTTGGACTTGCTTCCCGCCTGAGGCGTGCCGCCGTTGACGATCCGATTCCTGCCATCCACGCGGACGATCTTCGGCGCATGCCGCTTAATCTCGTCTTCGGCATAATACTCGTAACAGAAAATAATGACCTGATCGCCGACAGCACCCTTGCGGGCCGTCGGGCCGTTCAACACGACCTCGCCGCCACCGCGCTTGCCGGCCATCGCATAGGTCATGAACCGCTCGCCGTTGTTCAGGTTGGAAATGACGATCGCCTCGTACGGCAGGATGCCCGCCGCATCCAGCAGGTCCTCGTCCACCGTGAGACTGCCTTCGTACTCCAGGCAGGATTCCGTCACCGTCGCGCGATGAATTTTCGACCGCAACATTTGTCGGAACATGTCTTTCTATCGCTCCTCAATGATTTTCGGCACCACGAAAAACCCGTCCGCCTGCTCCGGCGCGTTCGCCAGCGCCTTCTCGACCGGCAGCGATGGCCTCGGCTTATCCTCCCGAAACACGTTCGTCTTCCCTGGTACCGAGGCGGTCGGCTCGACGCCTGCCGTCTTCAGTGCGTTCAGCTTTTCGACGTAGGTCAGGATGCCGCTGAGCTGCTGCGCGAAGGCCTCTTTCTCGGTTTCCGTGATCTCGAGCCTCGCCAGCTTCGCCACCTGTTCGACGTCCTGCTTGCTGATTTTCATTCGATTGAGTCTTTCAAGTCGTAAAGTCTAAAAGTCGTAATGTCCAAAGATCATCAAGTCCGAGACTTGATGACTTGACGACTTTATGACTTTCGGACAATTTCATTCTACCGTCACACTCTTCGCCAAGTTGCGTGGCTGATCCACGTCCGTCCCGCGCAGCACGGCAATATGATACGCCAGCAGTTGCAGCGCCACGGCGAACAAAATCGGACTCAACAGCGCCGGCACCTTGGGAATCATAAACACCGCGTCCGCCACCTTACCAAGGTCCTTCTCCCCTTCGCTCACAAAGGCAATCACCGGCGCGTGGCGGGCCTTCACCTCCATCAGGTTACTGACCGTCTTTTCATAGAGCCGGTCTCGCGGGGCCAGCACCACCACCGGCATATCCTTGTCGATCAGCGCAATCGGGCCGTGTTTCATCTCGCCTGCCGCATAGCCCTCCGCGTGGATGTAGGAAATCTCCTTGAGCTTGAGCGCCCCTTCCAGCGCGATGGGATAATTCACGCCCCGCCCCAGGTACAGGAAGTTCCGTTTCTTGTAATACCGTTTGGCGATGGCGGCAATGTCCTTCTCGCGCTTCAGAATCTCTTCCACTAGGTGCGGCAGCGCCACGACCCGATCGAGCCACACGCGCCCGTCGTTGGCATTGAGCACGCCCCGTACACGCGCCAGGTGCAGGGCCAGCAGATACAGCGCCACAAGCTGGGCGGTGAACGCCTTTGTCGAGGCGACGCCGATTTCCGGCCCGCAGTGGGTGTAGAGCACGCCGTCCGACTCGCGCGCCAGCGTGCTGCCGACCACGTTGACGATCGAGAGCACGCGCGCGCCCTTGCTCCTGGCCTCGCGCGCCGCCGCGAGCGTGTCCGCCGTCTCTCCCGACTGGGAGATCGTGATGAAGAGGTCTTCTTTCTTGACGAGGGGATCGCGATAGCGGAATTCGGAGGCGATGTCCACCTGCACCGGCGCCCGGATCATCTCTTCGAGCAGGTATTTCCCGACGAGCCCCGCATGCCAGGAGGTCCCGCAGGCGACGATCCAGACGCGCCCGACCGCCGCGAACTGCTCCGGCGTCAATCCGATATCAGGCAGATCCGCTTCGCCGTCTTCGAACGTATAGCGGCCACGCATCGTATCCAGAATCGCCTGCGGTTGTTCGTGAATCTCCTTGAGCATGAAATGCGGATACCCGCCTTTTTCAGCCGCCGCCGCATTCCAGGTGACTTTTGTGACGGGCCGCTTCACCGATCGACCGGACACCCCGATCACCTTCACGCTGGACGCCGTGACGACCGCAAGGTCGCCCTCTTCCAGGTAGGTCACCTGCCTCGTATGCGCCAGCATCGCCATTACGTCTGACGCCACAAGCGTCGCCTTGCCGGCCCGCCCGACCACGAGCGGACAGCCGGAACGGGCCGCCACCAGCGTGCCCGGCTCCTGCTCGCACATGGCCACGATCGCATAGCTGCCGTGAATCTCTTTCGTGGCGGCACGCACGGCCTCCGTGAACGTCCTGCCGTGCTTCATGTGCTTGGCAATCAGATGCGCCACGACTTCGGTATCGGTTTCCGATTCGAACCGGTAGCCCTCTTTCTGCAACTGGTGTTTGAGCGCCAGATAATTTTCGATGATGCCGTTGTGGACGAGCACGCAGGAGCCGGAACGGTGCGGATGCGCATTCTGCTCGGACGGCCGGCCGTGCGTCGCCCAACGGGTATGCCCGATGCCGATCGTGCCGACGAGCTTCTTCTCCGCCAGCGCCTTGCTCAAGTTCGCCAGCTTGCCGACGCTGCGCCGCACGTCGATCCTGCCGTTGTGCAGCACGGCCACACCGGACGAATCGTAGCCGCGATACTCCAGCCGCTTCAGCCCATCCAGCAAAATGGGCACGGCGTTTTCATCTCCGACATATCCGACAATGCCGCACATCTTTGTTTAGCCCCTCGTCCGCTTCCTAGTTTTCACACCTTTGGGGGTGCGAGGTACGGGGTGCGAGGTACGGGGTTGCTTCATTCTGGACTCCACGCTCCCCACCTCTAACCTCGAACCTCGAACCTCGGACTTGCCGCTTTCGGCGGCCAATGCGCGCCTGCGCGAGGCCCAGCCGGGCCGGTTCACCTGCGGCGCCCGCGCGATCGCCAGCGTGTCCGGCGGCACATCCGCCGTGATCGTCGCCCCGGCCGCAATCACCGCGCCCTTGCCGATCGTCACCGGCGCGACAAACTGGGTGTCACTCCCCACAAACACATCGTCGCCAATCACCGTTTCATGCTTCTTGTGGCCGTCGTAATTACATGTGATCGTGCCGGCGCCGATATTCACGCCCTTGCCGATTGTCGCATCCCCGAGATAGCTCAGATGGTTCGCCTTCGAGCCTTCGCCCAACTCGGCTTTCTTCATCTCGACGAAATTGCCGACCTTCGACGCGCGGCGCAGCACCGCGCCCGGACGCAAATGCGCGAATGGACCGACCGCGGCATCATCCTCCAGGCGCGAGTCCCGGATCACGCAGTGATCCTGCACGACCACCCGGTGGCCGAGCGTGCTGTCGCTGATCCGCGTCTGCGAGCGAATGATGCAATCCTCCCCGATGATTGTCCGGCCCTCGAGCGTGACATCGGGATGAATGACCGTATCCCGACCGATCGCGACATCCGCATCAATCGACGTCGTCGCAGGATTCCGTAACGTGACGCCTTCCTGCATCCAATGCGCGCAGATTCGCCGGCGGATCGTCTGTTCCGCCGCCGCGAGCTGCTCCCTGGTGTTGATGCCCATGCCCTCGGCCGCCTCATGAACCGCCAGCGCGGATACGCGCAAGCCCCGCTCCACGGCCAGCGCGACGATATCGGTCAGGTAGTATTCTCCCTGCGCATTGCGGGGCTGTAACTTGTCCAGGGCGTCGAAGAGAAACGGGCCGTCCGTGACGTAGGTACCGACGTTGATTTCATGAATCTGCTTCTCCGCGCCGGTCGCATCCCGATCCTCGACAATCTTCTGCACGCGCCCGTCCCTGCCGCGCACCACGCGGCCATAGCCGGTTGGATCGTCCGGTGTCGCCGTCAGCAGCGTCACCGCCGCCTGCTCGTCCTGGTGGAGCCGCAGCAAAGCCTGGAGCGTCGCCGGCTGCAGGAGGGGCGTGTCGCCGTTCAGGATCAGGTAGGTGGAAAGCGTTTTCCCCAGCCGCTTGAACAGATCGCGCGCCTGCTGCACGGCGTGGCCGGTTCCCAGCTGCTGCGTCTGCTCGACAACCATCACCGGGGCGTGAGACCCGCTCGCTTCGATCGCCGTCCGCACCTCTTTCCCCTGATAGCCCACCACCACCGCGACATGCTCGCTGGCCAGTTGCCGGGCCAGATCCACGGCATAGAGCACCATCGGCCGCCCCGCGACCGAATGCAGCACCTTGGCCAGCTTGGACTTCATCCGCTTGCCGAGTCCGGCAGCCATCACCACCGCGCCGAGGCCGGCTAGGGGAGATTTGTTCATTTTTTCATTTAGAGATTGTTTCATTTTGGGAGAAAATCACTCAATGACCAAATCGTAAAATGAAAAAAATCTCACGCGATCGGAACCTCCGCGCGGGCCCCTGCGGCCACAGGACGGCCGACAACCGCCGCCGGCGTCGGCTGGTACAAACCGCCGGAGACAATCAGCTTCATCGCTTCTTCAACCGACATATCCAACGGGATAATTTCGCGTTCAGGCACGAGCAGGAAATAGCCGGATGTCGGATTGGGCGACGTGGGCACATAGACGTTCACAAGCGGCTCCGCCGCGACCGTCTGGATTTGTCCCTGCATGACGCCGGTCACAAACGCAAAGCAGTAATGTCCGTTTTTGGGAAATTGAATCAACACGACCCGGTTGTATTTTTCCCGCTCGCCGAACGAGAGAATGTCCATCATGGATTTCAACGTCGCATAAATGCCGCGAACCACCGGCACCCGATGCAGCCACTCTTCCCAGTGCTTGACGACCTGTCTGCCGATGATGTTGGTGGCCAGAAGGCCGACGGTAAAAATGAGGAGGAGGAGGGTGACGATCCCGAGCCCGCGGATGTACGCGCCCTGAGGCAGAAACCTGGTCAGCGCGTCACCCAGAATATCGTCCACGGCCACAAAAAGCGTCCGGAGGACAAGGACCGTTCCCCAGATGGGGGTGATGACCAGTAACCCCGTGAGAAAATAGCGTTTTATAGACGTTTTTAGTGTCGTCACCGAGGGACTCTCCGCGTTGGATTATCTTACAAGCTTTACCAGGGTGCCGCAAGCCTTTTATTGCTATTTTCAAGCACTTGGAATAGGATGCGCAAAATTTGTCACAGTCATTTTTAAGGACGCCGCATGGGAGCAAAGGGAAAGTCTCGAAGCGGAATTCTGATCACCTTTGAAGGGGTCGAAGGGAGCGGAAAAACCACTCAATTGAGGAGGCTCGCCACCCTGCTCCGCCAGGATGGCTACCGGGTCGTCGAAACGCGCGAGCCGGGCGGGACCCCCGTTGCCGAACGCATCCGTGAAGTCCTGCTGAGCACGCCCGGCAAGCATCCCGCGACGGAGTCGATGACCGCGGCCTGCGAAGCCCATCTGATTCTGGCCGCCCGCAGCCAGCATGTGACCCACGTCATTGAGCCGGCCCTGCAAGCCGGATCGATCGTCCTCTGCGACCGATTTTCAGATTCGACGTTCGCGTACCAAGGCTACGGCCGCGGGCTGAATCTGGACACGCTTCAGGACATGAACCGGCTGGCCACCGGCGGGCTGGAACCGGACTTGACGCTCCTGTTCGAGATCCCCGTCGCCACAGGCCTCGCGCGACGCCGAAAATTCGCGCTGGAGCAAAACCGGCTGGACCATGAGGCCCACGAGTTTCACGAAAAAGTCCGCAAGGGCTTCCTGGCTCTGGCGGCTCGCTCGCCGCAACGGATCAAAAAAATAGACGGCCTGCCGCACCCGGAAACCGTCACCATGGGAGTCACCTCGGTCATCCAGGCATTTCTCACGAAAGCCCGCACCAAACGTCTGACGACCGTCATGCACACCCAGCGGATGCGACCACGCCGGCGCTCATAACCCATGCCCTTTCACGATGTCATCGGTCACGAGCGTCCGAAAACAATCTTACAGTCGGCGCTGCGCCACGATCGCATCGCCCATGCCTATCTCTTCCACGGCGACGAGGGCATCGGCAAACAGCTGATCGCGTTGCGCTTCGCGCAGGCCATCAATTGCGAGTCCGGAGACGGATCGGATGCCTGCGGCGCGTGCCGGTCCTGCACGCAGACCGAGGCTCGCACGCATCCAGATTTCCTGCTCGTTCAGCCGGACCCGGAACTCGCCAACCCGCAAATCAAAATCGAACAGGTTCGCAAACTGGAACAACAGATCGTCTACCATCCGCTGGTCGGCCGAAAAAAAATCTTCCTGATCGACGATGCCGACCGGATGACCCTGGGCGCGGCCAACGCGCTTCTGAAAACCCTGGAAGAGCCGCCGGAACACAGCGTGCTGTTGCTGGTGTCCGGCCGACCCTCGGCTCTGCTGGCCACCGTCCGCTCGCGTTGCCAGGCTCTTCGCTTCGCGCCTCCGGCTCGAACCCAAGTGGAGGCGGCGCTGATTCTCAAGCGCGAGATCCCCCCGGCCGAGGCGCGCCTCCTGGCCGCAGCCAGCCAGTCGAGACTCGGCGCCGCCTTGACGATGGACCTGGCCGCCACGCGCGCCGCGCTCGACGAATTGTGTGCTGTCGCCTCACCGCAAACGCTACGGTCCGTGACCGCCATCCTGACGGCAGCGGAAGCCTTCCATAAATCAGACCGGGAACCGGAGGTCCTGGACTGGCTGGCCCAATGGATCCGGGATCTGCTGCTCGTGAGCATCGGCGCCGATCAGGACCACCTCATTCATGCGGACCGCCTGCCTCTCTTGAAGAACGCCACGCGCAACGCGCAGGCCGATCAACTCGCCGGCCTGCTGGATGATATTGACCAACTCCAGCGGTCCGCCGGCCGCAATCTAAATCTCCGCATGGCGCTGGAAAACGTGCTGCTGCGCCTGCGCGAGGCGCTCCTGGGAACAGACGAGAGGTTCGAGGTTCGGGGTTCGAGGTAAAAGTTCCACGCTGCTATCTCGCCTCGCACCACGAACCCCGCAACCCTGGCATTATCAGTGCGCGACCTGCTATCGTTCCGCTCAATTATGAGCAACACGTTCTACATCACGACGCCGATCTATTACGTGAACGATGTCCCCCACATCGGGCACGCCTACACGACCATCGCCGCCGATGTGCTGGCGCGCTATCACCGGCTCCTCGGCCACGATGTCTTCTTCCTGACAGGCCTCGATGAGCATGGCCAGAAAGTCCAGCAGGCCGCCGCCAAATCCGGCGTGGACCCGCAAGCACACTGCGACCGACTCGCTCCCCAGTTCCAAAACCTCTGGAAGAAGCTCAATATTTCCAACGATGCGTTCATCCGGACAACGGACACGAAACATAAAACTGTCGTCCAGCAAAAACTCCAGCAGCTCTTCGATCAACAGCTGATCTATCGGGCCGATTACACCGGCTGGTACTGCACGTTCGATGAACGATTTTGGACCGAGAAGGACGTTACGGACGGGCTCTGCCCCGACTGCAAGCGGCCGGTCGAACGGCTCAGTGAGAGCAACTATTTTTTCAAGATGGGGCAGTATCATGACCGCCTCGTCAAGCATATCGAGGCGCATCCCGACTTCATCAGGCCCGAATCGAGACGCAATGAGGTCCTGGGATTTTTAAAGACGAACCCTCTGGGCGATCTGTCCATCTCGCGCCCCAAGTCCCGCCTGTCCTGGGGCATTGAACTCCCATTCGACCGTGACTACGTGACCTATGTCTGGTTCGATGCGCTGGTCAACTACGTCTCGGGGCCTGACTACCTGTTACCCCAGCCGGCGTTGAATCACTACTGGCCGGCCAGCATGCACCTGGTCGGCAAGGACATCCTGACGACGCACGCCGTCTATTGGTCCACCATGCTCATGGCGCTGGAACTGCCGCTCCCGCGGACGATTTTCGCGCACGGCTGGTGGACCGTGAACGGCGAGAAAATGTCCAAGAGCCGGGGCAACGTCGTGGACCCCCATGGCATGGTGGATGAGTTCGGCGCGGACGCCTTCCGGTATTTTCTCCTGCGCGAGGTGCCGTTCGGCCAGGACGGAGATTTCTCCCGGCATGCGCTGATCGGACGGGTCAACACCGATCTCGCCAACGATCTGGGCAATCTATTGAGCCGCACGACCGCGATGATCGAACGGTACGCAGGCAGCCGGGTGCCGAAGCCTGAACGCGGGACCGACAGCGACATCGATCGCGTCCTGCAGCACACCGCCGGACAGCTCAAAGACGCCATCGGCGTCCATCTCGATAATTTGGAATTTTCACGCGCGCTCGAAACCATCTGGGGGCTGGTGAAACTCGGCAATCAATATATTGATAAAACCGCGCCCTGGGTACTGGCAAAGAAACCGGAAGACAAGTCCAGGCTTGATACCGTGCTCTACAATGCAGCGGAGACGCTGCGGTTTCTCTGCCTCTTTCTCTATCCCGTCATGCCGAAGGCGGCTGAAGGCATCAAGCAGCAGCTCGATTTAACGCTGAACTTCTCAAAACCTCTCTTCTCGTCGGACATTACATGGGGCGGAACGGTGCCCGGGACCGAAATCGTCAAGGGCGCAGCCCTCTTCCCACGCGTCGAGACCACGACCACCTCACAAGGAGCAAAAACCGTGAACCAGGATACGCCAACAAGTCCGTCACCTGCCCCGACACCGGCCGCGACGGCGACACACATCACCATCGAGGACTTTCAAAAGATCCAACTCAAGGTGGCGAAGGTGCTGAGTGCCGAGCGGGTTCCGAAGTCAGAGAAGCTGCTCAAGCTGCAGGTGGATATTGGCTCCGAGCAGCGGCAGGTTGTCGCCGGCATCGGCAAGAAGTACACGCCGGAGGAATTAATCGGCCGCCGGGTCGTGATCGTCGCAAACTTGAAACCGGCCAAGCTCATGGGCGTCGAATCGCAAGGCATGGTGTTGGCCGCCGGCGACGCGGAAGTACAGGAGCTCGTCACGCTGATAAGCGACGTGGATCCCGGGACAAAAGTGAAGTAACACCGTGCGACGCCTACTCGCCTGCGCCTGTCTCCTCGCTGCAAACACCGCCTGGGCGGCAAACCCCTATGATCCGACCACAGGCCCCGTGGCCACTGATGTGCTCGTCCGTGTTGTTGCCGATGGCGCCCTGGTGCTTGGCGACGATGTCGGTGGCGCGCGCATCACGATCACCGACGTGGCGACTGGAGCAGTACTGGCCGCCGGTCTGCAGCAGGGCGAGGCCGGCGATCAGAACCAGATCATGCGCACACCCCGGCTGATGGAAGAGCCGCGCTACTCATCGCGGCCTTCTGCCGCGTTTCGCTCCACGCTCCAGCTTGAACGGCCCACGCTCGTCGAAATCACAGCACAAGGGCCACTCGCACATCCGCAAGCCGTCCAACGCGCCAGCAAAACGGTCCTGCTGATTCCAGGTCAGGATCTGACGAATGACGGGATCGTGCTGCGCCTCTACGGTTTCATCGTGCAGATCGAGCACCCGGAACCGGGAACATCGCTGATCGCCAGGGACGACGTGAAACTGCGGGCCTCCATCCGCACCCTGTCCGGCTCGCCGGTCCGGCCGCACGGCGATTGGGATTCCCGGAAACTCACGATCTACGGCGAAGTCCTCCTCGGCGATCGCGTGCTCGAACGTATCCAGATGTTCCATGCTGGCTCCAAAAGCAGCTTTGAAGCGCCGTTCTTCGTGCCGGCTGAAACGGCTGCGCCCAACGGCATCACGCTCCGCGTGGTGGCCGCCGACCACGCCGGAGGCCATTTCGGCATGGGCGAGACGCACCATCCCGTCCTCTCCGAACGGCTCAAGCCAAAAACACCATGACCGACACGTCCCAGGAATTACCACCGTCCCCGGCAACGACGCTGACCACTGCCCTGGGAGTCGTGGTCTTCGGAACGCTCCTCATCGATTACACCCGCGCGTGGCTCCTCCTGATTCCTCTTTCGTTTCTATTCGCAGCGTTTACTGCAGGCACGTTTCTTCATCGCTTTGCTGCCGGATCATCAGCGACGGATCAATCCACGATGCCGCAATTGGCAATCCGAATCGGCACCGGTGCGGCCATCCTGTCGCTCTGCGCCACCTTGAGCGCGTTGGCAGGCGTGCTGGGGCTTGCGGGCCTGATCATCCTGCTTCTCGTTGCCGCCGGATGTGTGATGCTGGCTCGCACAGTCCGGTTTAGCCGACCGTTATATCCTCTGATACCGGCCGCATCGGGGATTATTTTAGGCTTCGTGTGGCTGATCGCCTGGCTCTGGGCGACGATTCCACCGATTTTCTACGACGAGTTGGGATACCATCTCGTCATTCCCGAGCGAGCCTTGGCGACCGGTTCGTTACAGGCCTATCCATGGGTATTCTTCACGCTGCTGCCCCATGCATCGGATCTGTTGCTGGCCTGGGGCATGGCCATCGATGGAGATCTTGGCGCACGCGCGATGCACTGGTCTTTCTGGGCATGGAGTTCGTTGGCGGCGTGGGGGCTACTGGAAGCGCTTCTGCGGCCACGATCGCCCCAATGGACGGCCGCGCTGGGCGTCGCGGCCCTGGCTTCATCGCCGACACTCTGGTTTCTTGGCACACTGACGTTTTCCGAAACCTGCCTGACGGCTGCCCTCGTGACCACCGCCTGTGTCCTGGTCACCTCCGGGCAACATTCCCGTCCCTGGCTGACAGCCGGGCTGCTGCTCGGACTCGCCGGAACCGTGAAGATCAACGGCCTTGCGTGGGTTTTCGCGGGGCTTGCCGCTGGATTTGTGCTGGGCTGGTCCTGGCGGAATCTGGCCCTCACGACGCTGCTCGCACTGGCCAGCATTGCTCCCTGGTGGGGACGAGCCGCCTGGTTCACGGGTAATCCCGTCTACCCGCTGGCCTATGGATGGCTGGGAAGCGGCGGCCTCTGGAGTGACACAACCCAGGCACTCGTCAAGGGAGACCTTTCTCCCAACGCCTTCGACCTGGGATTTTTTGGCATGTTGCGCCTGCCCTGGGATCTTGTCATGCACTCCGAGCGTTTTGGCTCTGCCGCGGATGCCGGACCGCTGGCGATCATTGCCATCATCGCGGTCCTTCTGCTTCCACTATTCTCGCGAATGCTCGGCGCTGACTTGAGAAGACGACAGCTGGGCGACGCGGCGGCGATCTTCGTGCTGCTCTCAGGGACAGCCTGGGCGACCACCTCCACCACCATGAGATTTCTGGCGCCGGCGCTGCTTCTGATCACCATCGCTGCTGTCAGCATGGCACTCGCCCTGCGGCCGGCCAGCCTCACGACGGTTCTCGCAGTCCTCATGCTGCTCGGAGCCTGGGGAACATCGCGGTTTCTGGATGTGCACAATAGGGTCTTTGCCTCCACCGCGGTCGCCCTTGGACGGGAACATCAGGAGGAGTATGCTGGCCGGCAACTGGACCATTATGACGCGGCCAGATTCGTGCGCGAGCATACGCGTACCGATGCGAAACTGCTCATGATCGGAGAGGCGCGCCCCTTCTATTTCGCACGCAACGCGGTGGCTCCGTCCCCGTTTGACCGCCATCCGCTCGGCACGTGGGTCCAGGAAGCGTCGTCCCCTGAAGATCTGGCCCGACGGCTGGCCTCCGAGGGCATGACCCACGTGGTGCTCAACGTGAGGGAATTCCGCCGCCTCCATGACAAATACGGCGTCCTCGCATTTACAGGAGAACGGGCGGCCGAGCAGGATCGGCGCTTGAAGGAATTACCCCGCGCCCTGCACCTGCTTTTCGACAAAAACGGCGTGTTGGTCTTCGAGGTCCCGCCGGCCACATGAAACTGTCCATCGTCATCCCTGCGTACAATGAAGAAGCGACGATCGAACACCTCATCCGGCATGTCCAGGCCGTGGACCTGGGAACGATCGAAAAAGAAATCATCGTCGTCAACGATGGATCCAGGGATGGCACGGGGCAGGTCTTGCGGCAGCTCACAGGCATCCGCCATCTCTCACACGAGAGGAATTCCGGGAAGGGCTCCGCACTGACTACGGGATTCCAAGCCGCAACCGGCGACATGATTCTTATCCAGGACGCCGACCTGGAATATGATCCCAGCGACTATGCGGCGGTGATCTAGCCACTCGTCGAGGGACGCGCCGATGCGGTCATGGGCTCACGGTTCATCCTCTACAAGCTGAAATTTTCTGGGAAGCGTCGCTCGCCATACCTTCTCCACTATATCGGCAATCAGATCATCACCACCGCCACCAACCTGCTCTATGGACAGCGCTTCACCGATTACGAGGGCTGCTACAAGGCGTTTCGCCAGTCGGTCATCGTTTCAACGCCCGTCATCGCCAAGGGCTTCGAGTTTGACAATGAACTCATCTGCAAGCTGCTTCGGAAGGGCGCGCGCGTGACGGAAGTACCGATCCACTACGCCCCGCGAACCTACGAGTCAGGGAAGAAAATCACCTGGCAGCATGGCGTCATCATGCTGTGGACGATCATGAAGTGGCGTGTGCGGCCGCTTTGACCGCCACCACCATAAAACCAATGTCTCCCACATCCCCCCTCACGCACGAACTGCAGACTCTCAGATCCCTCACGAATTACCCTGCGTGGATATTTGAGGAACTCAGGCCCTTCCTGGGCACGCAACTGGCTGAAATCGGGGGCGGACTCGGCGCATTTACAGCCGTGATCGCTCGCGAGCATGTCCTGCGCCACCCCGATGCCTCGCTGGACGTTTTCGAGCCGGACGCCGCACTGTTTGATGCCCTCGGCGAGTTCTTGCACGAACAGTTCCACCCGCTCATGCAAGCCGGACGATTGCAGACGATTCAGGGCGAGTTTCGTTCTCCGCCGCAGCAATACGACACGACCATTCTGGTGAACGTCCTGGAACACATCGAGGAGGACGGACGCTTGCTCGACTCTATCTACGAGTCCCTGGCTCCTCATGGGACCTTGATCGTATATGTGCCGGCGCTCCCCTGGCTGTTCAGCCCGCTGGATCATGCCGTCGGTCACGTCCGGCGATATGACAAGCCCCGGCTCCGGCAATTGTTCGAGTCGCACCGCTTTGAGGTGGTCAAGGCCATCTACATGGACATGGCGGGCATACTTCTCTGGTACCTCTTCAACGTCCTCGGCCGATCCCGCACCATCAATGCGCGGCTCGCACAACTCTATGACCGGTGGTGTGTCCCCGCGACCAAATTTGTTGAACAACGCTGCGGCGCCCCGCTTGGGAAAAACTTACTAATCATTGGACAAAAGCCGTAGACTTTTTCTATGATGATGGCCACGAGTTGTTCCAACACGAGATCGCACAGGACGCCTCAGCAAACATGATCGACCGGATCTGCCTGATCATTCCTCCTTCCATCTTCCTGCTGGACGAGCGGGTCTTCATGTCGTTGGGCATTCTCAAAGTGGCATCCGTACTGGAACAGGCCGGTGTCACCGTGGAAATGCTCGATCTCTCTGGAGTCGGCAATTACGAAGAAGTAGTTCAGGATTATGTCCGAACCAGCACGGCGACCTGCTACGGGCTCACGGCGACGACGCCGCAAATGCCGGCGACGACAAAAATCCAACGGGTCATCCGCGCGCTCAACCCCTCAGCCAGAATCATGCTGGGCGGCCCCCACATCACCCTGATCCATGCCGCCGTGAAATATGAGCAGAAGCGCAACAAGAAGGGCCGCGCGACCGAGGCGTTCCGGCACCTCGAAGAAATGTACGACGTGCTGATCACGGGTGACGGCGAATTTGCGATCCGTGAAGCGCTGCGCGAGGACCCGCCCAAACTGATCGACGGCGACGATCCAAAGTCAGCGCTGTTCCTGGATAACGCCGTCCTCGACACGCTGCCCTTCCCGGCCCGCCATCTGCTCGACGTGCCCAGCTATCGCTATAACATTGACGGCGTGCCGGCCCTGTCCATGATCGCCCAACTCGGCTGTCCGTTCGGCTGCGGATTTTGCGGCGGGCGCATGAGCCCGTTCCTTCGTCGCGTGCGGACGCGCTCATCGGCCAACATTGTGCAGGAAATGGTCCACCTGCATCAGACGTACGGCGTCAGGGGGTTCATGCTGTACGACGACGAGCTGAACGTCAGCCCCAGCATCGTCGAATTGATGAACCTGATCGCCGACACGCAGAAAAAGCTCGGAGTGGAATTCCGGTTGCGCGGCTTCATCAAAGCCGAACTCTTCACCGACGAACAGGCGGAGGCGATGCGCCGGGCCGGATTCCGCTGGATTCTGGTCGGCTTTGAGTCGGGCCATGAGCGGATTCTGACCAACATCCAGAAGAAAGCGGCCCAGGCCGACAATACCCGCTGCATGGAGATTGCCAAGAAGCACGATTTGAAGGTCAAGGCCCTGATGTCTGTGGGGCATCCCGGGGAATCGGAAGAGACCATTCGTGCGACGCGGGACTGGCTTCTGGAGGTTCGCCCGGAGGACTTCGACGCCACCGTCATCACCACCTATCCCGGCACCCCCTATTTCGACGAGGCGGTCGAGACCAAGCCTGGCGTCTGGACATATACCTATGCCAAGACCGGCGACCGGCTGCACAGCCTGGCCGTCGATTACAGGGAAGTCGCGGAATACTACAAAGGGGTCCCTGGCGAGTACACCTCCTATGTATATACGGACTTCCTCAGTCCCAAGGACCTCGTCCGCCTTCGCGACTGGCTCGAGGCTGACGTGCGCCGCACATTAGGCATTCCATATCAGACCGCGGCACCGGCCGTTCGCTATGAGCATTCGATGGGCCAGGGCATCATCCCCAGCAACATTCTCCGCACCTCGATCCCTTCAGCGCCTGCAGTCAAATCTGCGGCTTCCCCTGAACTGATCATGCCTCAGAATCGATAACGCATCCCACGTCATCACTTCCGAACAATATGGTCTGAGAGTTGCGCCCCTAACCGATTACGGGCTGTCCGACTGGTGAAAGACGGGTTGGCCTGAACTTCGGCCACCGTAACAAGAGCAGTGCGATACCGGCTCCGAGCATTCCCCCGATTACCCATCCGCCGAACACATCCGTTACATAATGCCCCCCGACGTACACACGGGAAAACCCGACCAGGGCGACAAGTGGCCAGCTGATCCACCCGGTTGCCGGATAGAGCACGTGAAGAAACGCGGCTGCCGCCGCCATGTTCAGGGCATGGTTGGAAGGAAAACTGAATGTCCCGCCGCAGCCGGCCAGCTCGTGCACGCCGCTCAGCGCCCGGCAGGGCCGCGCCCGCTCGACCAGATGTTTGATCTGGGCGCCAAGAAAATCTCCGATTCCCAGCGTGGCATAGAGAACCGGGCCACCGAGGGCCGCTTCGATCTTGTGCACCCAGGCCCAGTACCCGATCGCCAACAGGCCAGGCAGCAACAAAAACTTTGGGTGTCCCAGCTGGAACATCAGCCAGTCCAGCCACTCGGACCGGCCGACCAGCCCGTTGATTGCCTGAAACAGCGTGACGTCCCAGTTCACCACTACCTCGCTACTCCGCCCGGAAGTGAATGCGCACCGTCAGTTCCCCGTCGACCAGTTCCTCGCCGCGCATCTGCGGATCGAACTTCCATTGCTTCAGCGCGGCCAGGCCGGCGCCGGTGAGCTCGCGGTATTTGCACGGCTCCAGCACGACCACGTCGATCGTCGCGTCCCTGGCCACCATGAACCGCGCCTTCATCCAATCATCGATGACCTTTCCTTCGAGCACCGGCGGAATGGCCGGCCACGGCGTATAGGTCGGCACCGGGCCCAGTTGCTGGTCTTTATTGAGTGGAATCCCGTGCACGTGGACGGGTGGCAGCAGGACGACATCCTCGTCATGATCCGAATCGTGCGTCGCTCGATCCCCTTCCGCCGCACCCGCTCGTCCCGCAAGAACAGTCATCAGGATCACACTTGCCGCGATTGCCCAGGCAGACAGACCGGAAGAGAACCGCCATCGGAATCCATCTTCGTGCTTTTTGATCGCCTCACGCCTCACGCCTTACGCCTCACGTCTGCTAGAAAAACCATTGGCCGCGGAAGAAGAACGAGCGGGGCATACCCGCATGCGCAACGCCAAGCCCGATATTTCCTTCGCCCTGATTGTAAAAATATTGCCGGTCCAGCAGATTCACGACATCGAACCCCAGCAGAAACTTCTGTTTGTTGGGCAGCGGAAAGATATGCGAAACGGACAGATTATACGTCGTATAGGACGGACTATGCGAGGAATTGGTTTTGGCGCCAGGCTCGGCATCCCGAAGTCCGGATCCGTAGAGCATCTGCCCCGTGAATGTCGTGTGCTCGCGGAACTTGTAATTCACGACGGCGGAACTGGTCATGGACTGCGAGTGATCGCAGAACACCCCGCCATCTGAATTGATATCGTTGATTTCAGCCTGCTCCAGCAAGTATTGTCCCGATTGCAATCCGCTGCCTTTGCACCGGCCCCACGCCACGTTGCCGCGCGCGTTCAAGCCCTCCGTGAGTTGCATTTTGAGAGCACCTTCGATACCCGTTTGGTGGCCCCAGTTAAAGGCAAAAAAGTTCAAGAGTGGCGTGCTCCCGAACTGGCCGGCATCGGACTGGTAGTGGCTTTGCTTGTAATAGCTGGTCAGCTCCAGAGTGGCCCAGCTGTTGAGCGCGTGGTAACTGCCGATTTCGAAGTAGTTGGAACGCTCCGACCTGGGAGTGAATCCTGTCGGGTTCTCCGGTTCTCCCGTGGTTCCCTGTAGATTCAACTTGGTAAACGCGATCTGCTCGACATTCGGCGGCGTGAACAGCCGGCCATAGTAAGCGTGAAGGACGTTCGACTGATTCAGCTTGTACGTGACGCCGATGCGCGGGCTGAGTTGCCCTTCGTTGTAGAAGCTTTGAACCGTATCGAGCCGCAGACCGAGGTTGAACGTCCATTGGTGATTCAGGCTCCATTGATCCTGCACCCAGAACTCCTCGCGCACCTGCACGTTCGTATTGGCGCCGGTCTGGCTGATCACCGGTCCGATCGGGAGGCCTGTGCCCGGGTTTCGCGCAAAGTCGTAGAACTCGGCTCGATTCGACGCGTTGGTGTACTGGAACTGGAAACCGGATTTCACGAGATGCCGCGTGTTGGGGGTCCATGTGTGGTCGAGTCGCGTCCCGACCGAGTAGGCTGCCCGCTTCTGATTCGCCGCAGAGAACGGTTCCGCTGCGTCGGACGTGTAGGCCAGCACATTGAAGGGATCAGTGGTGAAATTCGCATGGGAATTTCTCCAGAAACCGGCGAGCTGGAAATAATTGGCGGTGTTGACGTCCTGACGCCAGATGAGATGCGCGTACTGGCTATTCTCCTTCTGGTTCTGGTTTACCGACTGGGAGGCCACGGGTGAGTATGCCGGGGCCTGGGCCTGAAGCAGAGGCAGGGTGTCCGGGTTTGTACCCAGTCCTGGGAAAGTTGGAATCTGATACTTCGCCACTGCGTTCAGGAACACCCAACTGAAACTGTTGCGATTGTCATGCTGATAGTCACCCCGCAGATAGGTCTGGTTTAGTTCGCTCTGCCCGTGAAAGACGGAATGGCCAGCGGTCGACGGCTCGATCCCGCGGTTCGTGGATGTAAAACTGTTCAGCACGTAGTACCGGAACTTCTCCCCAACCGTGCCGCCGTATTCGAACGACGGGTTCGCCGTCTCGTTCGAGCCCCCGAACATCTGCAACGAGCCGAACCCCGGCTTGGTTCCGCTTTTGCTGGTGATGTCGACCACCAGCGCGGTCTTGTTGCCGTACTGCGCCTCCATGCCGCCAAGGATGATATCCGCGCGCTCCCACATACGGGGCGAAATCACGTCGGTGAAGGTCGAGCTCACGCCTTCCGGAATCGGCACCCCATCGATTCGAAACTGCTGATTGGCGTGGTCCTGGCGGATGTGGGTTTGCCCCAAAGCGCCGTACACCACGCTGGGAACCGTCTGCAAGACCTCCGCCACCGTGTTATTGTTGCCGCGCGGTAGAATCTCGATATCCTTCCGGCTCAAGGAATAGGTCTCGCTTGATGCCCTATACTGGATCGGAGGCAGCGGCGAGACAATCTCCAGGGAAATTTCATGAGTCAATGCCAGGGTCAGCGTAATCGGGGCAGGCGAAGCCATGCCGATTTTGACGATCACGAACTCGCTGCGATAGGTTTCCAATATAGCGCTGACGGAGTAGGTGCCCTCGGCAGGAACGGCAACCGTGAACTCGCCGGCATCGTTGGTCACTTTATGCGCAACGATTGTCCCTTCCCGATCCCTGACTTCGACTAGCGCCTGACCGACCCGCCGCAGGTCCTGGTTTTGCACAGATCCCGTAATCGTCCGAACGCCCGCATTATCCTGAGCAAAAACAAGCTCCGCCCCGCCTGCAAACCAACACGCAACGGCAATTCCAATCAATTTCAGAAAACGCGAAAGCATGATGCCCCCTGATCGCTTGAAGAAATATCAATGCCACGACACCGGCAGGCGGATCACCCTTCCGCGAACAAACGGCCGCCTACCGATGAAACGGTCTGACTGCGATCAGGAAAGAGGTGGAGCGCGAGGGGCTGTAGATCGGGGAAGATCGAGAGAAAGGAGAACCTGCGCAACCGGCTGAGACCATGGGACCTGCGCACACAGCGCCTGCAGTGCGGGCGCATCCGCAAGCAATGAACTGCCGGTATGATGCTGGACCCATTGGCAGAGGTCGGTATCGGAATGCTGGTGCCCATCCTCATCGGCCGCGGCCAATTCGTGGTGGACTTCCAGCGCAACCGCGAACGGAGCCAGGGCCAGCAACAGGCCGGCCAACGCCAGCGGCAACGCCGTTTTAAGAAGACGGTGAAAGAACGGTTCTTTCAGCGCACGGCTCATGGTGACGTAATTAGTAACAAACAGCATGTTTTCTGTCAACTCCATGCTCCTTATGCTCCTTCGAGCCTTTCGCTTCTCAATCGGGACGCCGCATGTTACGATCTGCGTCGCATCGCCTATGCTGATCGACACCCACACGCACCTGGATGATACGCGCTACGACGGCGACCGCGAGACGATGATCGCGCGCGCGCGCGAAGCCGGCGTGGATGCATTCGTCACGATCGGCTGCGACCTGGCCACCAGCAAGGCCGCGGTCGCACTTGCCGAACGGTATCCGTTCGTCTACGCCTCGATCGGCGTCCACCCGCACGAGGTTCGGCACATCGGAGACGACTGGTACGATGAATTCCGCCGCCTGGCGCAGCATCCCAAGGTCGTGGCCTACGGAGAAATCGGACTCGACTATCACTACAACTATTCCCCGCCCGAGTTGCAACGGAAACGCCTTCGCGAGCAAATCCTGCTCGCACGCGAACTTAAACTTCCCCTCGTCATCCACACGCGTGAAGCTCAGGAAGATACGATCGCTATTTTAAAAGAAGAGCATGCGGCCGACGTGGGAGGGGTGTTCCACTGCTTTACGGGAGACGCATGGCTGGCAAAGGACGGGCTCGATCTGGGCTTCTACCTGTCGTTCTCAGGGGTCGTCACCTTTCAGAACGCCACGATGTTGCGTGAAATCGTGACCACCGTCCCGATGGACCGAATCCTGATTGAAACCGACTGCCCCTATCTGACGCCGTCTCCGCATCGCGGCAAGCGGAATGAACCGGCCTACGTGCGGCTCGTCGCCGAGACAATCGCGACCGTTAAAAGCACGGCGTCGCCGGTGAGTGTGAACGAAATCGGCCGGCTCACTGCAGCCAACGCCCGCCGCCTGTTCAAGCTTCCCGCAGACGCGTCCCCGTCGGAGTAAACGGATGTTCCTTTTTTTGACAATCCAGGCCGCGCTCGCGAGAATTTTCACAGGATACTGAGTACACCCATGATCGCCTTTCGCAACATCGTTCTGATCGGATCGGCCGTCGCCGTGCTGACAGCGACCCCGGTCACCCTGCCCGTGGCATCATCCGCCAACCTCGCCTTCTCGCAGGGAAGCCATGCCTCGCCTTCGCAGGCCCCGGCCGGACGAGGCCGGAAAACCAGGAAAAAATTCGTGCCGGCAGTCGCCACGCCGATTGTGGTGCGCGATGTCCGGTTTAAAACCTATCCGGACCACACGCGGGTGGTCCTGGATCTTCAACGCAGCACGTCTTTCACGCAAAACCGGCTGAAAAATCCTGACCGAATCATTATTGAATTGCAAAATGCCCTGCTGGGGAAAACCGCCAAAGACAGGCTGGCGGAGACCAAATTGCCTGGCGAGATTGCCATTGCGCAGCCGCATGCCCGGTCGGTCACCATCTCGCTCGACATGAATACCATCAGCGACTACAAGCTGCTGCCCCTCAACGGCCCTGACCGGTTGGTGGTGGATATCTTCAATCAAGCTCCGGCTCAACCTGCCGCCGCCGACCCCAAACCCATCGCGCCCAGCGCGGTATCCGAACCTCCGCCCCCACCGTTTGCTGCCCCGGCTGTCACAGTCACTCCGCCGACGCCCGAAGCGGCTCCGCCGCCCGCCCCTCCTGCCCCGCAAGTCAAGGTGCCTGCACCGACGGCAGCGCCCCCGAGAATCGAACCCAAGGCCGTTCGCAACGACATCAAGATCATCGTCATCGATCCCGGTCACGGCGGCAAGGATCCCGGAGCGCTTGGGCGGAGCGGCATGGCGGAAAAAGACATCACGCTCTTCGTCAGCCTCCGGCTCCGCGAACTCATTATCAAACGGCTCGGCAGAGGCGTGCTGATGACACGGGACCGGGATGTGTTTATCGAGCTGGAAGACCGCGCCAAGTTCGCCAACAACCTGGGCGCCGACCTCTTCGTCTCCGTCCACGTCAATTCGCATCCCCAGCGGTCCACCAAAGGCGTGGAAATCTATCACTTCGGAGAAGCGACCGACCGGCGCGCGCTGGAAGTGGCCGCGCGCGAAAATGGAACTCCCATCAAAGACACGGGAATCGGCTGGGAATATCTGGTCGCCGATCTTTTGACCACGAAGAAGGTACAGGAATCGCTGGAACTCGCCTGGACCACCAAGAAAGCGATGATCGCCCGTCTGGACGACTATTACGATGTCGAAGACCATGGCGTCAAAACGGCGCCGTTTTACGTGCTCCGGTACACCGCCATGCCCAGCATTCTCGCCGAGATCGCCTTCATCACCAACCCGACCGAGGAACGGCTGATGCAAAGCGATGCCTTCCTGAATCGCATTGCCGAATCCATCTTTGACGGCGTCAAGGCCTACCTGAAGCCCCTCCAGACCGCCGCGAGATAGCGTGCCGACGTTCAAAATTATTCTAGAATACGACGGCACAGCCTACGCCGGCTGGCAACGCCAGCCAAACCAGCCGACCGTTCAGGAAGCCGTTGAAACCGCCGTCCGATCCGTCTCACAGGCCGCGATCCCGGTGATTGCCGCAGGACGCACCGATGCCGGCGTACATGCCCTGGGACAGGTCGTCAGCTTCATCACGGAGAAATCTCTATCGTTGGGTGAATGGCTGAGAGCCCTGAACGCCACACTGCCGGAAGACATCAGCGCCCAATCCGTCGAGCGCACAGCCGACGATTTTCATGCCCGCTATTCGGCCGTCCGTAAACTCTACGCGTACCGCATTCTGCACAGGCCCGAGCGATCGGCCTTGGAGCGCACACGAGCCTGGCACGTCTATGGCAAACTCAATCTGGACGCCATGCGCGAGGCCGCCAAGCACCTCGTCGGCAAATACGACTTTTCGTCGTTCCAGGGCCACCCCACGGACGTGGAGAATCCGATCTGCGATCTCCAGCGGCTGGAGATCAGCAAGGATCAGGACATAGTCAGGATTGAGATTGAAGCGGACCGGTTCTTAAAACAAATGGTCCGCGCGATGGTGGGAACGCTCGTGGAAGTGGGGCAGGAAAAGCGGAAACCGGTCGATATGCAGACAATTCTTGATGCGAAAGACCGACGCGCCGCCGGCTATACGGCTCCCGCGCACGGGCTGTATCTGGTGAGGGTAGACTATTAGCTCCGCCTCTTCCCGCTGATCACTGGTATTGGCTTGATCCCCCTTTACAGTTGTTCTGGACTGTGCAATGATACATATAATTTCACGCATGATTTCATGCACAGTGAGGCTTTCATGAGTGTGGCCTACACGAAAGACGAGATCGTCAGCGCGTCACGCGCTGCCCGTTCGTTCGGCAAGGTGCTGGCCGATCTGAAAGAACGCCGAAAACGTCGTGTCGCGATCGCCAAGAACAACGAATTGGAAGCCGTGATCCTGCCCATCGAAGACTACGAAACGATGGCCGAGGCCATGGCCGTGATGGAACATGTCGAAATCTATCGGCTCGTCCAGGAGAGAAAAAGAAAAGGGACCGGTAAACGTACCTCGCTGGATGCCCTCTTAAGGAAAGAGCGCCTTGCCGTATAAGGTCGTTCTGACCGCCCAGGCCGCACAAGACTTTCGCACTCTCGACGACTCGGTCAAAGAACAGGTCGCCCGCCAGCTCCGCAAACTCGAGACGGCGCCCCTTCTCGGCGAACACCTGGGCAATCGAGGAGGCCTCGACCTCACCGGCTATTACAAACTGTATGCCGCCCGGAAAGCGATTCGGATAGTCTATCGAATCGTTGAACTGGACGTAATTGTGGAGGTGGTCGCAATTGGAAAGCGGGAGGACTTCGCGGTCTATCGAGAAGCTGTCAGAAGAATCCTAAAGAGCTGACCACAGGGCCGCCGGCTATACCGCCCCGGCGCACGGACTCTATTTGGTCGCCGCCACATATCTGACAACTGTTTGCCTAACGAAAACGGCCCGGACGGAGTCTCCTCTAGCCGGGCCGTCTTGTTCGATACCTTCAATTGGTAATTTCGATGGCAGCTATCTCATTCCCTATCGCGTCCGGCCCACCAAGGAAACCCCCTTCGTCAGGAGATCGCGATTTCCCAGGAGTTGAGGAACCTGTTCGTTGTTGTACTCGCGGCGGGCCACCCGCTCCACCTGCGGCTTGAGATAGTCGAACACCTCCTGCAGATCCACCGCCCCGTCCTTGTTCTGGTCCGCCTCGCCCTGCAGCCCCTTCAGCATGAAGTAGGTGAACAGCCCGTGTCCCTTCGCGTCATACGTGCTCGAGACCTGGTCGCCCGAGCTCGCCGCCAGCACCACCGTCTTGCCCTTCGCCAACACCGGCATCTCCACCGACAATCCCATCGGCCGCATGCCCTTGCAATCACCGACCGCCCCCCCGCCCCCGAAAAGCAGGAGTCCAGCATCACCACCACTTCCTTGCCGGCAGGGCCGCCAACTGCTCGTAGAGCCGCTTCAACGGATAGCCGGTTGTGTCAATATAACTGGGATCGCCGTCATAGGGCACCAGGTAGGCCTCCCCGGTCTTGGGGTTCGGCGCCCCATGTCCGGAGAAGTAGATGAAGACCGTATCGCCCTTCTCCACCCGGTTGGGCAGCCATTTCTCCACGTACTTCTCCAGATCCGTGCGCCCCGCATGGTCATCTACGATCAGAACGACGTTTTCCTCCTGAAACCCCATCACTTTGGTCAGGTACTCGCTCATGACCTGCGCATCATGTGCGGCATAGTCCGCCTTCGGCAGCTTCTGCCGGTACTGTTCGACCCCCACCACCACCGCGTAGGCGTTCTTCCGCACCACCGGTTTCCCCTCCGGCACCTTGTCCACATCGCTGGCGACCGCCGGCGCTTTCGGCGGAGGCCCCGCCGCCATCGGCGGCATCATGCCGCCGAACGGCGCCGGACGCATGCCGGAGGCAAAGGCCACCACACGCTGATCCGAGCCGATCTCACTCACCACCTTTCGCACCAGCTGCGGCAGTTTTTCTTCGAACACCTCCACGGCTTTCTCGCCCTGGAAATGGGCCGCCATAGGCATGAAGATCGGTGCGCCAGCAAACAGCGTGAAACCGGTCAGAAAGGCGCCCACGAAGGCCCCGGCTGACATTCCGACGTTCACTCCCTCCGATTGTTGAAAGTTGGCAAGCGTAAACTTAGTCTGTGGATCGCGCAATGCCAGTTCCAAACGGGCCGTGAACGTATGCGCCTGATTCTCCGAGATGTCGAAGTTCATGGTTGCCAGTAACCCGACGCCGGCAGCCTGCTTGGGCTCCTTCACGATCACGACATCCTGAAAGATGGTCGCCAGCTCGGCCGCCACGGCGTTCGCCATGCCTGGGTTGACCTCGATGTCGTACCGGATGATGTCCTTGTTGGACTTGATCATGCCGGACTGCTCGTTCTGATTCACCAGTAGCCCGACCTTCAACGGGAGCTTCTCCGCTCCCGAAGACGTTGGCCGGTAAAACTGCTCGCGAAGGGCCCTGTTGTATGTACAGGCCGACCCTACCAGCAGCACGAGGACCAACATCATCAACATGCGAATTTTTGCCATCGATTCACCTTTCATGCGCCCACCCCAGCATGCGGCAGAAGGCCCAGATTATCCCCTTGCCTGGGGATTCTCCAGTTTTTTCCGCAACTCAATGATCTCGCGCTCGAGGGCTTCGAATCGATCAACGAAGGGATCGGAAATGTTCGTGTGATCCATCGTCGCTTCGGGCATCCGCTCGCCTTCCGCTTTAATAATTCTCGCGGGTACGCCGATGACGGTGGAATTGGGCGGAACGGATTTCAGCACGACCGAGTTGGCGCCGATTTTGACATTGTCACCGACTCTGATCCCGCCGAGAATTTTCGCACCCGCGCCGATCACGACATGGTTGCCGATCGTCGGATGGCGCTTCCCGTGCTCCTTGCCGGTCCCGCCCAGCGTCACGCCCTGGAACAGCGTCACGTAATCGCCGATTTCGGCCGTTTCTCCGATCACGACTCCCATGCCGTGGTCGATGAAGAAGCCGGTGCCGATCGTGGCCGCCGGATGAATCTCGATGCCCGTCAGCCAGCGGGCAAGCTGGGAAATCATCCGCGGGAGGAGCGGAATGCCCCAGAGGCGCAGCCGGTGCGCCACGCGATAGGCCAGCAGTGCGTGAAAGCCGGCATAGGTCAGGACGACCTCCAGCGTGCTGGCCGCCGCCGGATCACGGTCAAAGACCGCTCGCAAGTCTAGTTTGATTCGGTTAAACATTGGTCAGAAAGTCATCAGGTCGTAAAGTCATAAAGTCTAAAGCTTAGGAATTACGTCGAGCTTTCCCCATAGAGATATGTGATAAACCCCGAAAGCGATTTTGACACATCCTCGGCTTTACTTCTCAGCACTGAAAAGTCTTCCGCCGTCAGATACCCCAATTCTTTTGCCACAAAGTGATGGCTTCTAACCTCTCCGGCCGATCCCTTCGCCATATACAGAAACCGCTGAAAATCCTTGTCCGTTCCACTCTCAAAACCTTCAGCGATGTTCGACATCACCGAAACCGCCGCCCTCCTGATCTGATCTCGAAGGCTATAATCTTTCGCAAATTGACCGTTCTCGCTTGAACGATAAACCGTTTTCACAAGATCCTTTGCCAGTTACCATGCTTTAATCTCTTCAAGCCGTTCGATCTTTGCCAAGGAACTATCTCGTTAATTCAACGACTTTATGACTTGATGACTTTACGACTTTGCGACTTCTTCAATCAAACAAATCGCCTGAGCAGCGATGGCTTCTTCCCGCCCGATGGCATCCAGATGCTCCCCGCTTTTCACCTTCACATTGACCGTCGCACGTTCCACCTTCAACACCTCTGCCATACGAGTACTCATCGCGTCCAGATGCGGGCCTAAACGTGGCGCCTGGGCGATGATCACGGTATCTACATTTACCAGACGGTACCCTTTTTTCGCCAGCAATCCCGACACTTCCTCCAGCAGCACCAGGCTTGAGATGTTTTTGAACTTCGGATCGGAACTGGGATAGTGCCTGCCCAGATCGCCTTCGCCCATTGCGCCCAGCATCGCATCGCACACCGCGTGGACGAGCGCATCCGCATCAGAATGGCCGACCAGCCCCTGCGTGTGCGGAATGTCGATGCCGCCGAGAATGAGCTTGCGGCCTTTCCCTAGCGGATGAATGTCATAGCCAATACCAATTCGCATTCATTCCCCTTTCGTACCTGGAATAGTCAGAAAGTCTTCAAGTCGAAAGTCCGAAAGTCGAGACTTGAAGACTTTAAAGACTTTGAGACTTTCTGACTTTTTGTCGTGATGCCAGAATGGATTCCCCCATCGCGAGATCCTCGGGTCTGGTCACTTTGATGTTGTCGGTGCTGCCTTCCACAATCGCCACGCGATGGCCTAATTGCTCGACCAGCTGCGCATCGTCGGTCGCGCGAAAGCCGTTCTGCAGGGCTTTCGCGTGGGCTTCCTGGAGCAGAGCCCGCTTGAACGCCTGCGGCGTCTGCGCCAGCCAGAGGGGTTTTCGGTCCACGGTTTCTTCGATCAACCCGTCGGCCCCGGCTCGCTTGACGGTATCCCGCATCGGGATGGCCACGATGGCCGCGCCATGTTTTGCTGCGGCTTCCACCACCTGCGCGATCATCGTCGGCGTGAGAAACGGCCGAACGGCATCGTGGACCAGCACGATGTCGGCGTCGTCTCCCACAGCGGCCAGACCCAGGCGGACTGAATCCTGCCGCTCGGCGCCGCCGGCCACGATCTGCCTGACTTTCTTCAGTCCGTACTGGTCAATGATGTCCCGCCTGCAATAGTCGAGGTCAACTTGCGGGGCCGCCAGCACGATGGCGGATATCGCTTCCGAGGCTTCCAGGACACGAAGGGAATGCGCAAGAAGAGGCAGCCCACCCAGCGTCAAAAACTGCTTCGGGGTATTGCTCCCCATGCGGTGCCCCCGCCCGGCGGCAGGCACCAGCGCGACGACTCGTGGAGCCTGCGGGGCTGACTGACCGGGACTGTTACCCACGCGCGACCTGAACTTCCTCCTTCACTTCAGTTTCTTCCTTCAACCGCGTAAAAATCATGCGCCCCGCCGTCGTTTGCAGCACGCTGATGACAATCACATCCACGTTTCGGCCGATCTGCCGCTTGGCATTATCCACGACGATCATCGTGCCATCGTCCAGATACGCCACGCCCTGCTCGGCTTCCTTGCCTTCTTTCAGAACAAACACCCGGATCGCCTCGCCCGGCAGTACGACCGACCGCAGCGCGTTGCACAGCTCGTTGATGTTCAGCACCCGCACACCCTGCAGTTCGGCCACTTTGTTCAGGTTCAGATCGTTGGTGATCACCTTGGCGCCAACCTTCTTCGCCAGCACGACGAGCTTGGAATCCACTTCCTTAACGTTCGGAAAGTCGTCGTCGATAATGCAGACGTCGATGTCCACCATCTTCTGGATCTTGTGCAGGACGTCCAGTCCCCGCCGTCCCCGCGCGCGCTTCAAGGAATCCGACGAGTCGGCGATATGCTGCAACTCGTGCAGGATAAACTGCGGCACCAGGAACGTGCCTTCCAGAAAGCCGGTCTCGCAGAGATCGGCGACGCGCCCGTCAATGATCACGCTGGTATCGAGAATTTTCTTGCTGTCCGACACCGGCAACTCGCTGGGCCGGACCGGGCCGCCGATTTGCTCGCTGCCGAACCGGACCCCGAGCGTCATCCCGAGATACGGCAGGCCCAGCAGAAAGACCAGTCCGCCGACGTGAAAGAGAAATGTCTCGACGTCAAAAACCGCGCTGCCGACCCATTCAATGAGTCCGGTAAGAAGAAGCCCGACAGTCAGCCCGGTCATGGCGCCGATAATGGCACCGAAGGACGCCTGGTGGAGCGCATACTCCACCACCAGCACTAGCCCTCCCAACGCCGCGCCGATGGCAAATCCCATCAACAGGAATTCCCATTGGCTTCCTTCCTCGCTCCTTACGAATAAGGCCATGCCGGCAAGGCCGCTGATGAATACAAACCCCATGCGTCGTGCCATCGTGCCACCCCTTTGGAATGATGTGATATGCAATCATGAATCCTGCGTATTTATGGTTTCAACGTAACAAACAACGGATGCCCCTGGCGCTTGATCAACAACAACACGGCTTGCCCTGCGCCGAGCTTGGAAGCGGCCCGTTCGTAGGCTTTGAGCGTGGGGGTCGGCTGCCGGTTGACCTCCAACATCAGATCCCCCTCCTTCAGCCCTGACTCTTCGGCCGCGCTGCCCTGCCGCACCTTCGCGATCACGACGCCGCGCTCGTTGGCCCCCAGCCCGAATCGAGCCGCCAGCTCGGGCGTCAGTTCCCGCACGTCGAGATCGGACAAGCGGCCCGACAACGGCGCAGCCTCTCCCGCTTCCTCGTTCCCGGCCTGAGCGACGTTTTTGGGCTGTTCGACGATGGCCACCTCGGCCGTGCGGACTTTCTTGTCCCGCATGAATTTGACGACGGCCTTTTTCCCGACCAGCGTCTGCGCCACCACATTGCGAAGCTGCGTCGCATTCTCCACCGGCTTGCCGTCATACTCGACGATCACGTCACCACGCTCCAAGCCGGCCTTCCTGGCCGGGCTGTCGGCCAGCACCTCGCTCACCAACACGCCCTTCGGCTCCGCCAACCCGAACTGGGACGCCAATTCAGGTGAGAGATCCTGGATGGAAACGCCCAGCCACCCCCGCACCACCTTGCCATGCTTGACCAGTTGCTCCATGATCGAGCGGGCCAGGTTACTGGGCACGGCAAAACCGATCCCCATGTTGCCGCCGCTCTGACTGAAAATCGCCGTGTTGATGCCGGCCAGCTCGCCGCGGGCATTCACCAGTGCGCCGCCTGAGTTGCCGGGATTGATGGCGGCATCGGTCTGAATAAAATCCTCATACTCGGCGATTCCAGCCGCCCGCCCGAGCGCGCTGACGATACCCAGCGTGACCGTGTGGGTGAGACCAAAGGGGTTGCCGACCGCCAGGACGAACTCCCCCACTTCCAGCTTGTCGGAATCCGCCCAGGCGATCGTGTGCAGGCCGTCCGCCTCGATTTTCAGCACCGCAATGTCGGTTTTGGCATCGGTGCCGATCAGTTTCGCTTTGAACTCCCGTTTATCGGAGAGAAACACCTTGATCTCGTCCGCTTTGCTGACCACGTGGTTGTTGGTGACGATGAACCCGTTCGATTCGACGATGACGCCCGATCCCAGGCCGCGCTCCTTCCGCTGCGGCGGCTGTTCAAAGCGCCGAAAAAACTCGTCTCCGAAAAACCGTCGAAAGAAAGGATCGTCGAACGGCATCGCGTGTGGGCCTTCGCCCTTCCCGGTCCGCGTGCTGAAGACGCTGACCACGGCCGGCCTGACGACTTTGGCCACGTGGACGAACGTCTGCTCTCCGCCGTTGACTCCGACGGATGGAGCGACGGACGGCACGGGCGGCGCGGACTTCACCAACGGCGCCTCCGGCACCGCATGGCCGAACGGCATCCAACCGAAATCCGAGGCCACGACGACCCCGATGACGATGCCGATCCCGATCAGCAGGGTGCCGACAAGTCCAGAGGACACGCGACCGCTTTCCGGACGTGACGAATCGTATCCGTTCATTATTATCAGGGAATGTCGCCCGAGTAGATACCCATGATCGTCTGCAGGAACTTGATCGCGTCAGCCTTCGGACGCTGGAACGAATTGCGGCCGATGATGGATCCGAAGCCTCCCCCATCGCGAATTGCGCGGGCTTCCTCAAAGACGCTCTTGTCGTCGCTCTTGGCGCCGCCTGAAAAGATGACGATCCGGCGGCCGTCAAACGAACTCTGCACGACGTGTTTGACGCGCTCCGGAAGAGTTTTGATTGGAATCTGCTCGGTTTCGTAGACCTTTTTGGCGGCCGCCTGTTCGAGATGGGCCGTCGGCAACTTCACCTTGATGATGTGCGCGCCAAGCTGGGCGGCAATATGCGCCGCATAGGCCACCACATCGATCGCCGTCTCCCCTTCCTTGCTCAACTCGGACCCGCGCGGGTACGACCACACCACAACGGCCAGCCCCGCCTGCTTGGCCTCCTCGGCAATCGCGCGCAGTTGCTCGTACATATGGCCGCAATGCGACGATCCCGGATAGATGGTGAACCCGACCGCCGAGCAGCCCAACCGCAGGGCCTCCTCCACGCTGCCGGTGACAGCCGGAAGCGGGTCTTTTTCATCGTGCAGCACGTCGTGATTATTAAGCTTCAGAATGAGCGGAACCTGGCCCGCAAAATGATGCGCTCCCGCTTCCAGAGATCCCAGCGGCGCGGCGTAGGCGTTGCAGCCGGCCTGAATCGCCAGCTCAAAATGATACAGCGGATTATAGCCGAGCGGGTTGGATGCAAAACTGCGTGCCGGGCCATGTTCGAAACCCTGGTCCACGGGAAGAATCACAAGCTTCCCCGTGCCGGCCAGCCGCCCGTGGTGCAGCATGCGGGCGATGTTGGCCCGCGTTCCCGCGCTGTCGCTGCCATACCAACTCAGAATGTCTCGGATGCGAGCGTTCATTGGCACTCCTCCTCACACATCATGCAACCACAACCAGGCGAGCTACCGGACTCCAAGCATAAAGTCCTCGGCAAGCGTCACATCGTCCCTGCTCCCGATCAGCAGCGGCACCCGCTGATGCAGGCTTTTCGGTTCGATGTCCAGGATCCGCATCGTCCCGGTGCTGGCCTTCCCGCCCGCCTTCTCCACCACCATCGCCAGAGGATTGGCTTCATACAGGAGGCGGAGCTTGCCCTCCGGCTTGTCCACCTCGCCGGGGTACAGATAGAGCCCTCCACCCAACAGCACCCGGTGCACATCCGCCACCAGGCAGCCTGAATAGCGGCCCGCATAGGGCCGGCCGGTTTGCTTGTCGCTGGTCTTCAGATACTCCAGAAACTTCCTGGTGCTGTCCGGCCATTTTTTCGCGTTGCCCTCGTTCACCGCATAGACCCGCCCCTTGGCGGGAATCTGAATATTTTCGTTCGACAGATAATATTCACCGATCCCTGGATCCAGCGTAAACCCATGCACGCCATGGCCGGCAGTAAAAACCAGCATGGTGCTCGAACCATACATCAGATAGCCGGCCGCCTCCTGCTTCGTGCCCTTGCGGATCAACTCTGACTCGGACGGCATCCCCTTGCCGTCGTGCTTGAGAATCGAAAAGATCGTTCCCAGCGGCATGTTGACATCCGTATTGGACGAGCCGTCGAGCGGATCGAAGAGCAGCATGTATTTTCCGGTGGGCCAGTTTTCCGGCAGATGGACAGGCTTTTCCATTTCTTCTGATGCCAGCGCGCAAACCAACCCGCTGTTTTGGAACACCTTAAGAAACGACTCGTTGGCAATTTCGTCCAGCTTCTTGACCGCCTCGCCCTGAACATTCGTCTCTCCAGTGGTGCCAAGAATATTGATGAGCCCGGCCCGCCGCAGATCGTTGGCGATCATCTTCCCGACCAGCCCGATCTGGGCCATCAGGGCGGAAAATTCCCCTGTTGCGCCGGGATGGGTCGCCTGCGACCGAATAATGTGACGCGTGAGTGTATTTGGAAATGG
>SHZW01000008.1 GCA_009692155.1 Nitrospiraceae bacterium | reverse complement strand
CAGGTCGCCGGGCGCCGGTTCGCCGGCCACCTCTGCAATGTGTCCGGCATAGATCCAGAGGTAGCCGGCGAGGACTGCCTGCTCCCGTCCGCGGACGAGCCGCACGCGGCCGGTTGGTTTGTCAGACAGGGTGGGCATGCGAATTTGAGCCTTGTATCTCCGTGACGAAGAGGTCGCTGGCTGAACCTGATCGCGAGTATTACAAGATTGCCGCTCGGTTGATCCCTGCCGAGATGCGGAACGAAGACAATGGAAAGAAGATCATTGTGATTGTGGATCGTAAAGGCGGTCAGACTGTGAATCCGCCAGGTGTGGCGTTGTTAAAGGATCACTAGGGACTACTGCCCCGATGTCGCCATTCCCACGGTGGCACAGGATGGTATCCGTCCAGAGCCCTCGCTTCACCTATTTCTTAGTCCGCTCATTTGCTGAGCAACTGGTGGGGGCCATATAGGGCCGTGCACCATATGCCAGGCCACGTTTGATTCGGCCGCCATATCCCACATCGTCTGAAGTTGATAAAACTGACACGCTCTTGCATGCTGAGGATGACTGCTAGCAAGAAGCCTGTTCCCCACGCGAGGGCATGGTGCGTCGGGCGTTCCAGGCTGTTCAAACGAAACAGCCATGCTCGCATCAGCAAAACCGAACGGGTTGAGGCGGCGGTCCAGACCAACGTCCCCCCCCGCACAGAGCCAGCAGGACCGCCTTGATCCAGTTCACATGAAATGGCTTCAGGCCCAGTATTTGGACATTGAGGTAGGTAAACAGATCCGATATGCTGTTCCCGAACACCGATACTGCTTTTCGCTCCTCTCAACAAGAAAGCTCTGAAGAGGATACGGAGGCTTTACCGAACGATCCGGAAAACATCATGTGCACACTATCATTCTGTCATGGAAGTTGGAAGCCTTCGTTACTGACATACGAGCGATTCTTAGCACAGCCCAATATGGCTGTCAAAGAAACATCTGCTGATTTTAGATGGCTGTCACCACGCAGCGCTTCTTGTGCTCACGGGGTGGCCATCGGGCGGGAATCGTGGTGGGATGGATGGTGTGGTGAGCGGTAAAGGTAACGCGTGAGATGACAGACCCGGCGGGGCAATACACCGAACCAGCGCGCGACGAAACGCTGGCGCTCGTCCTATGGACGCTTGCGCTCGCCGTTCCCCTGCTAGTCCTCTTCGCGCCTGTATTAAACGGCTACGTGCTCGACGGGATGATCGACCGGAAGGAGGTCACCAACCCGTTCCACTTCCTCAATCTCAGGACCTTTCAGCACGGGCAGTTTCCGCAGTGGGACCCCTACCAGTTCAACGGTCTGCCGATCTCCTACACCGGGATTGATCTCGCGCTCAATCCGTTGAACTGGCCGCTCTACTTTTTCGGCAGCGAGGACACGATTCTCTCCTATCTAACGTGGCTGCAGATCGTCAAGCACCTTGCGATGGGCGTCTTCGCAACATTTTTTTTCCGCCGGGTCATTCCGTCGCTCGAAGGTGCGGTGTTCGCTGCCTTGGCCTACTCGTGGTCGGCCGGCGCGGTGTGGGCGACGATCACGAGCGAGCTTACCACCTTCATGTTCCTGCCGCTCGGCATGTATCTGCTGCGTCTTGCGGTGGAGCGCCTTTGCGCTTGGCACGTCGCAGTGTTCGGCGTCATCCTCGCGATCGACGTTGTCGGCGATTACTACCAGTGGACGTTCTTTATGTGGCTGTTCTGGACGGCCTATGCCGTCTATCTCAGCTTTGGATCGGCGCGGCTTAAGATGCGGGTCTGCCCAGCACTGGTCACTGCCATCCCGATACCACTCGTCCTATTAGGCTACGGCAGTGCGCTGGCGGCCTTCCTTTCAATGCCCAAGATATTCCCTTTTTTCATGGGACTACGCAGTGGCGAGATCATCCGCGGCCATGTAAGTCCTGGGAACTTAGATAACTATTTCACGCCGCTGATCGCCTATGTTCGACTGATCTCGGCAAATCTGCTGGGCCACATAACCCACCCCGACTATCCGCTGGCGTTCATCGAGGGCGTTCATTCGAACTACGTTGAGACGATGCTGGGCTATGCTGGCATTCTGACGCTTGCGCTCGCCGTTCTTGCCGTGGCGGTGCCAACCGTACGCTCTACGGTGCGTTTTCCCGCCGCTGTCATAATCATCGTCCTCCTGATCCTGCCCAGAAGCACGCTCGGCGAGCTGATGCTGAAGCTAACGAACTTTCAGATTATCTACAGCCGGCTCGCCGTCTACCTCGGTTTCTTTTTGGCGTGGTTGGGCGGCGCTGCCTTGGCTCACGTCGTCGGTTTGCTCGACTCTCGGCGTGCGCGTATCACGATCATGGTCTTCACTGCGGCCGTCCTTGCGCTGTTGGCTGCGCTCACAATCGAGTTCTACGCCTACCGCCAGGGCACGCCCGGGCTGTTTATACACCCGTTCAGTGTTCCACGACTGATCAGGGACGCGGATTTCTATCTATATTACTGGAGGCCGTTCCGAAACTCGGCAGTTCTCGCGCTGAGCCTGATGGTTCTGGCGCTGATCTCGGCTGAGTTGTTGCGTCGAAGAATCATCGCCGCGCGCGCCTTTCAGTTGATGATCATTGTAGCGACCGGTATAGAGTTGTTATTCAGTGCGGCGCGCTATGAAGTAAAGACCTACTTTTCCTTTCTCGTGCCCGCCCAAGGACTCTACGCCAGCAATTTGGCGCTCGATCGCATCCAGGAGGAGTTTTTTGTACACCGGAACTTCCGTTTGGCGGATTTTCGCTATGCGACGCTGTTCAGAAATCCGTTTCCAGTGACGAACTCGAACACGATCTACAATATACCGCAGGTTTCTGGATTTACCAGTACCACGCCAGCGCGGCTCGCGGTTTTAGCGCTAGCGCTAGATGGAAACGAGCACGCGTTCCGCACCATTCACGTAAAGGATCGCCTCGCTTACGTCAGCGCGGCAGCCTACGCGCAGGCTATCGGCCCGGAGTTTCGGTTCACGCCCATCAAAAACCCGCAGCCACGGGCACGACTTCTTGATCGATACACGCTCGCGAAGTCGTCTGCCGATGCGCTCGATGCTATCCGCGCCGGTCACGACCTCGTCGCCTCACCAATCATCGTCGCGAATGAAAGTGGTCTGCCGCCCGAAGGCAAGTCCGACGGAGAAGTCACGTGGCACAACTCTCCGCTCAACGACCTGAGCATGACCGTCAGGACCGAGCGCTCGGCGCTGCTCTACATTGCAGACTCTTTCTACCAAGGCTGGACCGCAACGGTCGAAGGCAGGCCGGTGCCGATCTATGAGGCGAACTACGCCTTCATGGCGCTTCCGGTCCCGCCGGGCAATCACGAAGTGAGGTTGAGCTATCGTAACCCTCATCTCGTACCAGCGCTCGCGATTGCCGGCGCCGGGCTCGCGCTGGTAGCCGGGCATGTGTTGTTCTTGGTGCTGAGGCGAAGGCGCCATTGACTAACACGGAGGAAAGCATGGCGTCGCGGATCATCTATGGCGTTCTCGCCTTTGTCGTAGGTATTGGCCTTATGCTCTCGCCGGCTGTGCTATATCTCCGAGAAACTTATTTCCTCCGACGCCAAATCGGTAGGGTTCTATTGTGGACACGGCCGGCTAGGGGCTTGCTCTACGTCGTGATAGAAAGTTTTGCCGAGACGCGCGACCTGCTGTGGGAGTTCGTCGTCGCGCCCTGCTGTCACCGCATGCCCCGATCATTTAGAGCAGAGTTGATCCGCCGGTCAATGGTTTGCCCAGGGGCCGTTTCCCTACGCGATGGAGCACGAGAGTGGCAGCAAGCAAAATAATCAGGCCGATGGCGACAAAGACATAGGAAATGATTATGTCCGGATTGACGTAATCGAGTGCGATCCTGTGCTTGCCAGGCGCCACTTCGACAGCCATGAACATGTAATTCGCCGAGAGGAGCCGAGCCGGCGCACCGTCTACGGTTACACTCCACCCAGGATAGAGTGAATCTGCGATGTAGAGCAAACAGGCAGCAGGAACTTCAACATTGAGTATCTTCCCGTTCACGGGCGCCGGTTCCCAAGTAACTTGACCTTGCGTGCAACTCGATTCGGGTGGGGAGGCGGGCTTCTCACGCAGCACGATCTCACCATCAGGAAGCGCATCGGTTCGCAGGAGTTGAAGAGCGTCCGCATCGGAGGCGACGCGATAGTGTCCGACGAGGCGCGCGCGCGCCAAAAATGGCGCAACCGGCTCGAAGCGAAATTGGTCGTCGTCACTGATCTGCCGCCATCGGACGGCGCTGAGTTTATCTAACGCGGGAGAAGGAGCGATGAACCAGCCAGTCGACTTCGCACCGCCGAGGGCCTGCGCAAACTCCATATAACGTCTCGGCAGCGTACTGCTGAAGCCAGATGCCTGCGGCAGGCCGTAGACGATGTTGGAGTTCGCTGTCGGGAATGGCGAGGCAGTGAAATGCAGAGGTGACCGGAAAGTCTCGAGGCGAAAGTCCTGACTTCGCGCGTAGTCGGCAACGAGCCGATCTAACGACGCATCGCTCGCGTAGAACGATTGCCCCGGAACCAAGAACCAATTGTATGTGTGCACACCGAAGATCGACGCACTTGCAAAAAGATCGGCCACGGTCACGACTACCAACAACCCGTTCCGTGTCGCAGAGGAAATGATACCCTTCCTGTTGCAAACAAATAGCCCGACGGCGGCAACTGCGACGGCCGCGAGCAGTGCAAGCGACCAGTAAAAGGTGTTCAAGTAATAAGATTGAACCGCCTCGCGCATTCTCGGTATGGCGAGAAACGCCGCGACAAAACCGATGACCGCCGATGCCCCAACGACAATGGCTGCCCAAGTGAGCGCGCGCCATGTTGTCAACTCAAGCTCTCGCGCGAGCACAAGCGCGGCGGCCCAGCCTATGAAGAGCGGCAGGAAGGCGGCAAGCCGCGAATACTTGAGGCCAGTACCGGTCAGCGCCACGAACACATAGGTCAGCGGTGAGCCTGGCAGGATGAGCAAGATGGCCAAGATCATGGCCAGCGGAAACTTCGCTTCGCGGCGCACCGTTCGACTGAACAGCGCGGCAACAGTAAGTGCAATCGGTATCACACCGGCATTCGCCAGCATCGTCTCGACATAGTTCTGGGCGGGCCCGGCCGAGAGCAGAAGAGGATAGAGATCCCAATACGAGTAGCTTCTATACCCCAGTACGTTCGATGCGATCAGGCGCAGGAAAGCAGCGATAGGCGTGCGCGAATATTGGACCGCTTCGGCAATCGTCAACCCCTGACCGCGCAATGCATCGCCGCGCAGCAACGCGAACACAAATGGGATAATCTTAGGCGCTGCTAACAACCCAGCTATAGCGGTCGCGCTGGCAAACAACACCATCGGTGCCGGAATTTTGTTTACCTTGAAGTTGTGTCGGCGCCATTCCGGAACTGTCAGGTAAGCCGCATAGACGAGCCAAACAATCCAAAGATAGTAGCTCCACTGCAACGGGCTACCGGCAATCTCGATCGCGAGAATGAGGCTCAAGCACGCAAGCTGGTGGATGCGGAAGCCTTCCCGCGAGCGGAAGAGCAGCAACATCCCCAGTGGGAAGAACATATAGAAAGTGTGATCGCCGGTGATCATGACCCAGATCGCTGGTGCCGACCACGCATAGGCTGCGGCGGCGAGCGCCGCCACAACGGGGCGCGCGATGACGGCGCGAAAGAACATGTACGCGAAGATGATTGTCAGCAACTGCTTCAATATCTGAAGCCACGTGCTATAAATTGGAACTAGCTGATCGTTGCCCCAAAAATAGAGCGGCCAGTTCAGTGGACTCCAAGCGATGTCGAGGCTTATCCAGGCGAGCGGGGCGCCATCGTAATGGAATGCATTCCACTGGGGGTATTGACCGTCCTGGAATGCACGCAGATTCAGGTAATGGAATGGCAGCATGTACTCTCGGCGATCTACCATGCCTTCAAGAAGGTAACCCTGGAGCGGCACCCGATAGAAAAGCAGCAGGAGGGGCACGGTCAGCAGCGCGCAAAACGCGACATCGCGCAGCCGTTCCGAGTTCCGGCTAGGATTGGCCACGAACCATGGAAGCGTCACCCAACGCTTCCATTTCTTCTGTAACATTAATCAACCCTCCTTCAACGAGAAGGTATGGGGTGAGTGACGGGTTTCGAAATCCTTAGACCGTCGCTCTAACCTCGTAAGACCGCGTGAATTTTACATGGAGTGGGTGGACAGGACAAGACAAATGAGGCCACTTATCCGCAACTCCGCAACCCAGGCGCAACCTCCCCTGCGAGAGGCTGCGCCATCCTTACGGAAGCTATTGAAAAACGAACAGGATGCGGAAGGAAATTTTGGGGTGTCCTTCTGTGTTAACTGCCTGCGGCCTGTATTTTCACCTCGACCGAGTGTTCCTGACGGTCGTCAACAAGGGGAATAGCCTTGTCGTGTCGCTCAACGCCATCCACAGTCACGCTCATCTCGCCGTTCCCGGCGCTGACTTGTAAGACGGTGATATGGTAGAGAGTTTCTCGGTATCGGTAGTACAACGTGAACCCCTTCCAATCCGCAGGGAGGCACGGAGCAAAGCGTAGCTTGTCTACTTCCAGCCTCAGCCCAAGGAGTGATTCTACGATAAGCCGGTACATCCAGCCTGCCGAGCCCGTGTACCACGTCCATCCACCGCGGCCGGTGTGCGGCGAGAGCGCGTAGACATCGGCTGCGACAACGTACGGTTCTACTTTGTAGGTCGCGATCCCCTCCGGAGATCGCGCATGACTCACCGGGTTGATCATGGCTAACAGTTCCCACGCGCGCCGTCTGTCTCCCAATGCGGCGAACGCCATCGCCGCCCAGATCGCCGCCTGCGTATACTGCCCCCCATTCTCTCTCACCCCCGGGACGTACCCTTTGATATAGCCAGGATTCAAATTTGACTTGTCGAACGGCGGATCCAACAGTTGGATCAGTGCATGGTCCCGGCGAACCAGGCGCTGATCCACCGCGTCCATGGCCATGCGCGAACGCGTGGCATCCCCCGCCCCGGAGAGAACAGACCAGCTTTGCGCAATCGAATCGATCTGGCTTTCGGGATTACTCGCCGACCCAAGTGGCGAGCCATCATCAAAGTAGGCACGGAGATACCACCCTTCATCCCAGCCATGCTGCTCGATATTCCGGCGCACGTCAGCCGCCTCCCTCTGGCAACGTTCAGCGAAGGACAGGTCACCACGCAGGCGTGCCATCTCAGTGAACCGCATGAGGACTTCATACAGGAAAAATCCCAACCAGACGCTTTCGCCCTGGCCGTGTTCGCCGACCATGTTCATGCCGTCGTTCCAGTCACCGGAGCCGATGAGCGGGAGGCCGTGCTTCCCACGTGTGAGGCCTCTCAGAATGGCTCGCACACAGTGGTCGTACAAACTGGCCTTTTTTTCAGACCGGCCCGGTAGATCGTAATACGAGTCCTCCTCCGTATTGACTGGGCGGCCTTCGACGAAGTGGATGGGTTCATCCAAGACCCCGCTGTCCCCTGTGCTCAGCACGTAGCGGCATGTCGCCAGGGGCAGCCAGAGGTAATCATCCGAACAGCGCGTACGCACGCCCCGGCCTGAAGGGGGATGCCACCAGTGCTGGACATCGCCTTCCTGAAACTGTCGGGCTGCGCAGAGAAGGAGGTGCTCGCGCACAAGATGCGGCTCGGTGTGGATGAGCGCCATCGAATCTTGAAGTTGATCGCGGAAACCGAAGGCGCCCCCCGATTGATAGTATCCGCTCCGCGCCCACAGACGGCACGCGAGCGTTTGGTATAAGAGCCAGCCGTTCGTCAGCACGTTGAGTGACTGGTCGGGCGTGTCCACATGCACAGCACCAAGCCGGTGCTTCCAGTACTGCCACACCGCTTCGAGCGCACCGCGCGCGGCAACATAGCCTCGGAAGCGATGGACCAGGTTTCCCGCGTCATTCGCGTCTCGCCCGACGCCGAGCCTGAAGATGATCTCGCGCTCTTGCCCGGCGGCCAGTTCGAATGGAACGTGGATCGCGGCGCAGGGATCGAGACCGGCCCCCACTTTCCCAGACAGCCGCGACCGAGTCATCGCGACCGGACTGCGAAGCGTGCCGTTGCGACCAATAAATTCAGTCCGGTCGCCACTGATGGTCCGAGTCGTCTCGTCCACGTCGAAGAAGGCAATCCGCCCGGCGAACTCCGTGTTATAGGGATTTCGCGCGAAGAGGGCACCGCTCTTGGGGTCCAATTCGGTCACGACGTGCATCGCCGATTTTGGCCGCAGATCTCCCAGCACCCATTCCACGTAACCCGTCGCGGACAGCTTCCGCGATCGGCCTGACTCGTTCCGCACCTTGAGCACCATGAACTTAATCGGTGCATTTAGGGCCACGTAGACCCACAGCTCCGAGCGGATGCCGCGCTCCGTATGCTCGAAGACGCTATAGCCGAAGCCGTGCCGGCTGGCGTACGGCGTCGCCCCGCGGCTGGGTAGCGGCGTGGGAGACCAGAAGTGGCCTCTCTCTTCGTCACGGAGATACAAGGCTTCTCCGCTCGCATCGCTCACCGGGTCGTTGTGCCACGGAGTGAGGCGGAATTCGTGGGCGTTCTCGCTCCAGGTATAGGCCTGGCCGCTCTCCGAGACGACGGTTCCAAAGTGCGGATTCGCCAGGACATTCACCCACGGTGCCGGCGTCACGTGCCCATGCGCGGTCGTGATGACATACTCGCGCCCATCCGGCGTGAATCCTCCCAGCCCGTTGAAAAAGGCGAGATCGTGACGCGGCAACGCGGCGGATGGCGAGGGTTCGTCGAGGCGGGTTCGGGTTGGCGTCAGGCGCGGCACGGTGACCTCCACATGGCCGCGACGGGTGATCTGGTCCGCCAGCGATCCCCGACTGTCGGTGAGAATGACACGGGCGACCGATTGCAGCAGCATGCGGTCCTCGTTCGATATCTGGTCCGCAGGACGCACGAAGATTCCGCCCGGTCGATCCATCACATGCACTTCGAGGCCTGCGGCAATCAACCCCATGATTTGGTCGTGGAGTAGTTGCCGGTAACCGGCGTGATCTTCGTTCCAGATCACCAGGTCCACGGCCAACCCCTTTAAGCGCCAATACGCGTGGGCCTGTACGAGCTGGCGCACCAGATCGATATTGGCCGGATCTCCAATCTGCAGCAGCACGATCGGCAAATCGCCGGAAATCGCGTAGCCCCAGAGCCCGGATTGCCCGCGTTGGTTCTTGACGAGGACGCTGGGGTCGGCGCGCATGGAGGAATTGGCGTAGAGGACAGAGCTGGCCAGGTGGCCATAGAGTTGCGCGTCGGCCCCGGTGGCATTGAGCTGCCGCAGGACGACCTGGCTATGGGTCCACGCCAGATCGAAGACGCGATCCGCGAGACGTCGATCCTGGTATTTCTCGACCAGGCCCAGGCAGACGTCGCGAGTTTCACCGATGCCGGACACCATATTAATCGTGGCCGATTCTTCCGGATTGAGTGTGATCTGACACCGGATGGCGACAATCGGATCGAGCACGGAGCCCTCGCTGCCCGAGAGCGCCGCGGAATCGCTCATTGCTTGGGGATCGGCAACGGTGCGGCCGCGGCCGATGAACTGCATGCGGTCCGTCTCATAGGACATCGTTCCGATGTCCGCTCCATGCACGACCATGAGGTGACACATCCATGGCACCTGCTCGTCGAGGGAGCGAGGGCGGCGTGTGCACAGAATCGCTTGCCGCTGGGGGACGATCTCGGTCTGGACAAAGAGATTGCTGAACGCCGGATGCAACGCGTCCGAGGCGGACGATGCGAGTACGACTTCCGCGTAACTCGTGATGTCGATCGTTCGGCTGGTCCGAGAGCCATTGGTGATGCGGATTCGACGCAGTTCGATGTCATCTTCCGGCGACACCACGATCTCGGTATACGTCTCGATCTCGTGGTCGCGGCGGCGAAACTCAGCCCGTCCCTCAGAAAAGATGACTTCGTAGTTCTCCGGCGGCGTTAGCGTCGGCTGATAGGCAGTTGACCAGAACTCCCCGCTCGTCACGTCGCGGATGTAACAGAACGTGCCCCAGTTGTCGCGGGTACTGTCTTCGCGCCAGCGTGTGACGGCGAGGTCCTTCCAACGACTGTACCCGCCGCCCGCGTTTGTGATCATCACGTGGTATCGGCCGTTCGACAACAACTGCACTTCCGGAATCGGCGTGTGAGGGCTGCTGTACCGGCGCACCAGCGTCTCCCATCCACTGGCAGTCGTCCGGACGTCGGACAGCTCGGCAGTACGCGAATAGAATGCCGTGGCCTTTGGAATCCGCTCCTGGAGCAACAGCGTGGTCGCCTGGAACAACGGATCCGACTCGAATCGCTTCTGCATCGGACGGTCCAGGAGCAGATAGGCCAGAGACAGGAGGCTCATGCCCTCGTGATGGGTCATATAAGACCGAACCACCGCACTCGATTGCCCGCGCGGGAGACGGGAAGGCGTATAGTCGATGGCTTCATAGAATCCAAATTGTCCTTCAACCCCTTCAGCCGCGAGTCGCTGCAGATTCAGACATGCCTCCTCGGGCGCCACCATCAGTGCGAGCGCCGAGGCATACGGTGCAATGACCACATCATCGGCAAGCCCACGTTTGAGTCCAAGGCCGGGCACGCCAAATGCGCGGTATTGGTAGTTGAGATGAACGTCGATCATGTTGTAGCCGGATTCCGACATGCCCCACGGGACGCCGCGCTGCTTCCCATACTCGAGCTGCCTCTCCACCGCCGCCTTGCAGGTCTGGTCGAGCAGTGTGTTGTCGTAGGTCGGCATCACCAACAGCGGCATGAGGTACTCGAACATCGACCCGCTCCACGAGATGAGTACCGGCCCGCCACCGGCGGTCGTGAGGAGACGCCCGAGAGCAAACCAGCTCTCCTGCGGCAGTTGTCCCTGCGCAATCGCCACGAAACTGCACAATCTTGCTTCCGAAGCCAGCAGATCGTAGTAACTCGAGTCCCGCCGGCGCTCGCCAACGTTGTAACCGATAGCCAGCAGATGACAGCCCTTGTCGAACAGGAAATCATATTCGATGCTGGCGAGGCGACTGGCTTGACGTGCAAGTCCTTCGACGGCCGCGATCCTGTCTCTGGCGCGCTGGCTTGCCTTCGCAATGAACCGTTGAAGGCCATCAACCCACGCGCGCTCCTCCATCGCCTCTGAGCCCAACCGATGTTCGATTGCCGGCGAACACACCACGTCAAGTCGTGCCAATTCGCGCAGCGTGGGGATCTCGTCGAGATTGTCAAATTCGCTGAGCCTATTCTGTGAGGCCGACAGCAATGCCCACGGAGCGAGCAGCATCAGGTCATCAAGGGCGTCCCGGCATTGCCGGGCGAGTGCGCCCGCCCACCAGGTCGCCTGGCTCTCGGGGGCAGCCTTCAAGCTGGCGTGCACCTCCTCGGCAGTCGTCGCCAGCTGGTCAAGACAGAGCCGCGCCGTCGTGAGCGCGGTTGGCGGTGCATTACGTGCAGCATCCAGATGCATCTGAAATTGAGCGAGTTGGGCCGGAGTGGCCTCCCCTGCAGCATCCTCGAGGACCCTGAATGTGTCGCTGAGCCCGTCAAAGAATCGCAACCCCAGGATCTTCTGATCGGGGAGTGCGAGCAGACCCGGCCGCAATGTCAGCAGATGGCCCGCAAGGTTCCCGCTGTCCACCGTCGACACGTAGGTCGGCAGCAGCGGTTTCAGAGACTGCGTGTCGTACCAATTGTAGAAGTGGCCCCGGTACCGTTCCAATTCTTCCATCGTGTGGAGCGCATTCGCCGTGCGTTCGATGAGTTGTCCGGCCGAAATGTAGCCGAAGTCGTACGCGGACAAATTCGCGAGCAGCGCCAGTCCCATATTGGTCGGCGACGTGCGGTGCGCAACCGTCGCAACGGGATGTTCCTGATAGTTATCAGGCGGCAGCCAGTGATCGTCCGAACCGACGAACTTCTCGAAGAACGCCCAGGTCTTTCGGGCAACCTTCCGGAGAAAGATGGTCTGGTCGGCCGTCAGATTTGCTTTGCGCCGAGTGCGTGGCCGGCTGATCCACCACGCGATCGCGGGGGAGGCACACCAGAGGCCCAGGATGGGCATCGCCACGTCTAACGCGCCCGGATCAGACCGCGTCAGATACATCACCGCGGCAACGGCAAGAACGGGCCCAATCCACATCGTCCGATAGTAGGCGACGAGGCCTGTGCGGCGATCGCGAGCCGGGTCGCTTGACAGGCTCCATTCGAGCAGTCGTGTACGCGCAAGCAACATCCGCCAGATCGTGCGCATAATCGCATCCAAGCTGAAGAACGCCTCGTAGGGAAGGCACACGACCGTCAACACCGCCTGAACGATGCGCCGGCCAGTCGAGCGTAGCGCGGCGGCGAACTGCTGCCTCAGCAACACATCCTCCGGCTTCTGAAACAGATCCAGAATAGAGGCCAGCAACGGAGGAATCAGGATGATTCCGATCACCGCCAAGGTCCACAACCAGAACGGTGACAAGACCGTCCAGCCCAGCAGCAACAGGACGGTCAACGCCGAAGGCGCGAGACTGCGCCGAAGGTTGTCAAAGAGCTTCCATCGGGACAGTGCAGAGAGCGGATTCTTCTGACGACGCGCGCCGGGACCGGGAACGCGCGGCAGGAGCCACCCCGCAAGCTGCCAATCCCCACGGATCCAGCGGTGCCGCCGGCTCACGTCCACGCTGTAGCAAGAGGGATACTCCTCGTACAACTGCACATCGCTCAGCAGCCCCGCCCGCGCGTAGCACCCTTCCAGAAGATCGTGGCTGAGAATCCGGTTCTCGGGGAAGCGACCCGCGAGTGCGCGTTCGAACGCATCCACCTCATATATCCCCTTGCCGATGAACGAGCCTTCACCGAACAGGTCCTGGTACACATCGGAGACGGCGCGCGTATACGGGTCAATGCCTGACTCACTCCCGTTGAGTCGCGCATACCGCGACCGGTTCGTCCCTGGCAGGCTCACGGCGACGCGTGGCTGCAGGATGCCATACCCCTCGGAGACCCGCTGCTTGGCTTCGTCGTACCGCGCACGATTCAGTGGATGCGCCATCGCTCCCACGAACTGCCGCGCCGCATCGCGCGGCAGTTGTGTATCCGTGTCAAGGGTGAGCACGTACTTCACGGTCGACAACGCGGCCGTCTCACCGACAATGAGTGAGAAGCGATCCCGTGAGCCGCCTCGCAGAAGCTGGTTTAATTCCGCAAGTTTTCCTCGTTTCCGTTCGTATCCCATCCAGATCCGCTCCCCGGGATTCCACCGGCGCGGGCGATGAAACAGAAAGAACGCATCGCGTTTTGCATCCCGGTACTTTCCATTCAGTTCTTCGATCCTCTTCTGGACCAGCCGCAACAGGGGCTCATCTTCCGGAAGTATTTCCTCGTGCGCGTCTCGAAAATCACTCAACAGGCCGAAGTCCAAGTTGTCGTCTCGATTGGCCAGGAACCGGACTTCGAGCGCCTCGATCAGATCCTCGATATGTTGCACGCTAGTCAGTATAATCGGAACCACGGCCAGCGTATGCGATTCCGGGGGGATGCCTTTGGAGAAGTCCATTCGCGGCAGCGCATGCGGCATGACCAGCACTGTCGCAAGCCAGTTCACCAGCGCGACCGCCAGCTGACTTGTACAGAGCAGTGACAGGAGACCGACCAGCGCGAGTAGCCAACCATCCACATCCCCGGCAGACGCCTGTGCCAGTAAGCCCCCGGTGAAAAGCACCGACATCAAGACGATCGTGCCGACATAGAGAAGCGACGGAAACCGGCCGCTCATTCTCTGAAGAGCCTCAGCTGTGGAGCGGCGCACCTCCGCCGTTCGTTCGAGCTGTGGCACTCCCTTGTCGATCAGGTAGAAACCAACATGGGCCTCTCGATCGTCGCCGCCGTTCCCGCTCGCGCCCTGCTGCGCCAGACGGATCGCGTGGCGCGCCACGTCGCATTCCGAGAGCCGGCTGCTCCTCGCCACCCTCTCTACCACGTGACGGTAGCGATCACGGGTGGCAAAATCCATCTTGCCGTAGACTTCCGCGGGATCCTCACGCAGTGTCCGCTCGACCACGCTCATGGTCTCCACGAACGTGCGCCAGTCCATTGCGCCCAGAAATCGGAGACTGCCGATGCTGTTGCTGATGGAGACCTGATCGACGGCCTGCTGTTGGTTTTCCGACTGCACCGACTGCTCAATCGTCAGGCCGGACTCGGAGAGCCGCTGCTCGATCCAGGTGAGCGGCAATGCCAAGGCGGGGCTCTGTCCCTGCAACCGGCGCGCGAACTCCGCCACAAACGCACTCGCCATCGGCGGGTTCGACCGCGCCATGTCCGCGATCACCAGAATCAGACTCTTCGGATCCTTTTCGGCAATCTCCATCATCTGATCCGCCCAGTAGTCGGCGTGATTGCGGTCGATCCTGTGGGCGGCGATCCGCGTGGCAGCACGCCGGAGATTCTCGATCAGCGCCAGGCGCAGCATGATAGGGATGGCCCACAATTCGCCCAATGTGAGGCCGGTGATCGTCTGATAGGCGAGGACGAAACTGCTGAGGCTTCCAGGATCGACTCGTCCATCGCCGTGCGAGATCGTTTCGAGCGCGATGTCATACATGCGCGGAAGCCCGGCCGACGGGCCATTCAGCAGGCGAGGCAGCTCCCGGCTGTACCTCTTTGGCAAGTGTCTCTTGGCCATGCGAATCTGCTCTTCAATGAGATAGAAGTTATCGAGCAGCCATTCCCCTGCCGGCGTAATCCGGCGGTTTGCCTTCACCGCCTCTGCCAACAGGTCGCGGACTCCGATCAGGACGTCTTCATTCTCAGCCAGCCTGGCCAGAAGCTGGTCTGGAGCCTGTTCCAAACTCAGCGTGTGCAGGCCGGCCAAGATCCTGCCGTGTTGCTCCATCTGATCGACGCTGAAGAGCTCCGAACGCAGCGGTGGCTCATCGCCGGAGTACTTTTCTGCCAAGTCGTTTTCGGGGAAGCTCGCCCTCAAATGGAGCAAGCTCCCGAGATTAATCTTGCTGCTCACCGTCACGTGTGAGGTCTCCTTCTTAGAGGCAAGGTCTCGCGAACCAGTTCGCAACCAGGATGGCGATTTTGGATTGCCCTCTTCGGCGCTGCTTGCTTAGGGCAACGGTCGGTTCGAGACGAATTTCTCAAGGCCAACGTAGGGGCAAGAAAAGGTGTCAGGAAATCCTTAGACCGTCGCTCTAACCTCGTAAGACCGCGTGAATTCTACATGGAGTGGGTGGACAGGACAAGCCAAATGAGGCCACTTGTCCGCAATTCCGCAACCCAGGCGCAACCTCCCCTGCGGGAGACTGCGCCGTCCTTACGGAAGCTGTTGATAGATGAACAGGAAACGGAGAGAGGGCTTGGGGTGAGTGACGGGTTTCGAACCCGCAGCCTCCTGGGCCACAGCCAGGCGCTCTAACCCTTGAGCTACACCCACCACACAGATGCTGAACGGAAATACAGTAGCAGGGCCTCATCCTAACAAACCGTGGAGGGGCTCGCAACTGGCGCAGCTACTGCTTGCGGTGATCGAAGGCGGTCTGCATTTCGACGACGATTTCCTCTGAGGCGGCCTGGGGATCGACGGCATCCCGGATGGGCCGGCCGACGACGAGGTAATCCGCACCGGCTTTGATGGCCTGCGTCGGCGTCGTCACGCGCGCATGGTCGTCGGCCCCCGTGCCGGACGGACGAATGCCGGGCGTGACGATCAGAAAGCCTCCGCCGACCTTCTGGCGGATGGCCACCGGCTCTTCTCCGGAGGCGATCACACCGTCACAGCCGACCTCGTGCGCCAGTTTCGCCCGGGCCGCCACGAGATCGCCCACGCTCCATTGCAGACCCATATCGCGCAGATCGCCGGCGTCGAAATTGGTCAGCACCGTCACGGCGAGCAACTTCAGACCGTCCTCTCGTTTCGCGCCTCGCGCCTCGACGGCCGCCGTCAGCGCTTTCCGGTTCGCATGGACGGTCAAAAAATCCACGCCCATGCCGGCCACGCGCGCCGTGGCCCGCCGGACCGTTTCTTCGATATCCAGAAATTTGAGATCCAGAAATACGCGCTTGCCCTGGGCGAGCGCCTTTCCCACGATAGCCGGTCCCGCCGCCGTATACAGCTCCAGCCCGATTTTGACGAACCGGATGGAATCGCCGATACGGTCCAGGAGTTGCTCGGCTTCCTCGCCGGACGGCACGTCCAGCGCGAGGATCAATCGGTCTCTGGCGTTCACGCTTGCCATAGTCACCTCAATGAGCAGACGGACGATGGGTGATTGTCATATTGGCGATGCCGCATGTCTCCGCACCGTCCGTCGGCCCTTCCCCATTGACCTGCCTCAAAGCCCTGTGTTACAAACACTCGGCTTTCAAGCCGTATCACCATTGGAGATTCTGTCATGCCGGTCATTCACAAGTCTACGATCAAGGCGGCGCGGCAGTCCGAGCGGCGCGCCCAGCGCAACCGGGCCGTGCTGAGTTCGGTCAAGAACATCGTCAAGAAAGTGTTGGCGGCCGTGGAGTCCAAGGACGTCGCTGTCGCCAAGACCGCGCTCCGCGAAGCGACGGCCGCCTTGAGTAAAGCGCGCAGCAAAGGCATCTTCAGGCGCAACACCGTCTCGCGCCGCGTTTCCCGCCTGGCCGCCCGGGTCAACTCCCTGTCGGTCAAGGCCTAGCCCCCTTAAGTCCTGAGTGCTGAGGGCCGGGCCTCGGGCCTGCGTCCCGCTTGAACCGGCACAAGTCGAGTACCGCCATCTCCAACACCAGCCGTTTCGACGATCCCGATGCTCCGCCCTTCAGCTTCGTGTCGGCTCCGGTAAACAGCTTCAGGGCCGTTCCGAGATCGCGCTCGGTAAACAACCCGCTCACGTCGACGCCCGGTCCGCCATACCGGCGCTGCTCCTTGGCTTTCCAGAACTGACGGAACTGCCACGCCAGTGCGCCCAGGATCCGTAACGGGTCTTCGCCGGAGTCCAGGTTTCTGGCCAGGATCCAGAGCGCCCGGCTTTCGCGCCGCTCCGCGATGGCCCTGGCCAGATCGAATACCGACGCGCCGGGCTCGCCTCCTCTGACCGCTTCGACATCCTGCATGCCGGCCGTTTTTTCAGGCGGCACGTACGCGGCCAGCTTTTCCAGCTCGCGACGCAGAAGATTGAGCGACCCTCCTGCTTCCCCCTTCAACGACAGCGCGAAATGGGTCAACCCGCCTGCGGCCTCCCGGCTCAACAGGACGCCCAGCCGGCCGCTTTCCGTTCGAATCCACTCCGACAGTTGCATCTCGGCGACAGACGAGCAGTCGACAGCCACGGCACGCTCCATCAACTCTTTCGAGAATTTGAGCCGTTTGTCCAGCTTGGCGGCGACGAACACGAGCGTGGTCGTCTCACAGGGCTCTTTCACGTAGGACAGCAGGACCTCGCCATCTTTCGCCGCCAGCTTCTCCGCCAATTTGACGACGACACATCGGCGCGCCGCAAAGACCGGCGCCTGCCCCGCGCGCGCCAGAATCTCATCCCCATCGCTCTCATCGCCGTACAGCAAATCATAATTGAATACGTCCAGTCCTCCGTCGGCGTCCGCGAATGAACCGCCCAGCACCGAGGCCTTGAGCGCCGCCACGGCCTGGTCCCTGAGACAATCCTCTTCGCCCATGACCAGATAGAGCGGCGCGAGGCCCTGTTTCTTGAGCGCGGTGTCGATTTCGAGAGCTTTCATAGGAGTCATACGCCGTTATTTCGCCGGCATCCCGCCGGTGCCTGGCTTGTCGGTTTGCGAAGTGCCGTTTGCCACGCCGGATGCCGGAGTTGGCGCCGCGGCAGGTTTGTCTCGCAGGTCCATGAAATTCTGAAACCGCATGGCCAGGTCGGACGCAATCAGCCGGCCCGCCTGTTCGACAGCACGAGTCTGGAGCACCCGGTTGAACTGCAGATCGTCCGTCATGAAAAATTCCGAGGAGGCCGCGACGCTCTGCGTCCAGATCTTCTTCTTCGTCCGCGCGTCCTCGACCGTCGCGCTCACGTTCACTGTCACCCGGCCCTCGAAGGTCCCCTGCAGCGAGAAGTTGATCGTCGGCAAGGCCACGCTGTTGATCTTGGCCTTGAGAATCAGGTCAGCCGGCTCTCCTGCGGCCACCACCTGCGCGCCGCTGGACTGGGAGAATTCCCGTCGCGCGTAGGTCGTGTACCGCAATTCGATATTGGGCTCGAGCGTCATGTTCTCGAAGTCGACGATCTGCATCCGCTGGACGTTCGTCTTCGGAGAGGCGGAGCTGCCGCCGAGGGTCGGTCCGGCGCCCTCCACTCGAAATTGATAACCGCAGCCGGCCGTGAACAGTAAAAAGTAAAAAGTGAAAAGTGAAAAGTGGAGAGCGAATGGCACACCGGGCCGAGTTCCTATCACGCCTTTCACTTTGAACCTTTTACCTTTCACGTTTGTCGTCTGATCAGACGACAAAATTCACGAGTTTCTTTGGCACATAAATCACTTTGCGCGGTGGCTTGCCCTGAAGCCACTCCGCCAATTTGGTGTCCTGCGTGGCCAGTGCGACGATCTGCTCCTCCGTCCAGTCGGCCGGCACCTCGATCTTGCTCCGCAACTTGCCGTTGACCTGGATGGGAATCTCGCACCGGTCGCTGACGACCAGCGCCGGATCGAACGCCGGCCAGGGCTCCCTCGCAATACTCGGCCGGCGCCCCAATTTTTCCCACAGGTCCTCGCAGAGATGCGGGGAGAAGGGCGCCAGCAGCAGCACAAACGGCTCGATCAACGCGCGCGGCCGCCGGTCGAGCTTTGTCATCTCGTTGGTGAACACCATCATCTGTGAAATGGCGGTATTGAAGCGCAGTGCTTCGAGATCCTCCGTCACCTTCTTGATGGTCTGGTGCAGCAGCCGGCGCTGGTCGGCGGACGGGTCGGCGTCGACGACGGCCCGGCTCACGCTTCCGTCGTCGTTCACGATCAGCCGCCAGACGCGATCGAGAAAACGCGTCACGCCTTCGACGCCTCTGGTGCTCCAGGGTTTCACGGCTTCCAATGGGCCCATGAACATCTCGTACAGCCGCACGGCATCCGCGCCGAAGCGCTCGATCATCTCGTCGGGGTTGACCACGTTCCCGCGCGACTTCGACATCTTCTGATTGTCCTCACCGAGCACGATTCCCTGATGGACAAGCTTCTTGAACGGTTCCGGCGTGCTGACCACGCCGATGTCGTAGAGCACCTTGTGCCAGAACCGTGCATATAAGAGGTGGAGCACGGCGTGTTCGCTGCCGCCGATATACAGGTCCACCGGCATCCAGTAACGTTCCTTGGAGGAATCCACCAACCGCCGGCTGTTCTTCGGATCGATGAATCGTAAATAGTACCAGCAGGAACCGGCCCATTGCGGCATGGTATTCGTCTCGCGACGCGCCGGCTTGCCCGTCTCCGGATCGGTCGTCGCGAGCCACGCGTCCAGATTGGCCAGCGGACTCTCGCCCGTTCCCGACGGCTTGAAGTTGGCGGTCTCCGGCAGCGTCAGGGGCAGCTGTTCTTCAGGCAGCGGTTTCGATTCGCCGCCCGCCCAGACGATCGGAAAAGGCTCGCCCCAATAGCGCTGGCGCGCGAACAGCCAGTCCCGCAACTTATAATTGATCGTCTTTCCCCCCTTGCCCCTGCTCTCCAGCCATGCGGTGATTTTCGGCATCGCGTCGGCCGGCGTCAGGCCGTCGATCGAGAAGGAACCGTCCGGGGCCGTCGAATTGACCACGGTGCCGCGCCCGGTGTCGACGAAGGCTTCTTTCGACACGTCGCCGCCGCTGATGACTTCCCGGATCGGCAGCTGGTAGGACCGGGCGAAGGTCCAGTCGCGCTCGTCGTGCCCCGGCACCGCCATGATCGCGCCGGTTCCATAGCTCAGCAGCACATAGTCGGCGATCCAGATCGGCAGCCGTTCGCCGTTTACCGGATTGATCGCAGAGCCGCCGGTGAAGACGCCGGTTTTGTCTTTTGCCAATTCCTGGCGCTGCAGGTCGCTCTTGCGCGAGGCAGCCTCGCGATAGGCCGCCACCCCGGCGCGCCGCTCCGGCGTGGTGACCGCATCCACCAGCGGATGCTCGGGCGCCAGCACCATATAGGTCGCGCCGAAGAGCGTGTCGGGCCGCGTGGTGAAGACGCGGAGACTGCCGCGGGCATCGGCCAGCGCGAATTCCACTTCGGCGCCGATCGAGCGGCCGATCCAGTTTTTTTGCATTTCGAGTGTGCTCGCCGGCCAGTCCACCAGCGCGAGATCGTCCAGGAGCCGGTCCGCATAGGCGGTGATCTTCAACACCCACTGGCGCATCGGCTTGCGGACGACGTCGAATCCGCCGACCTCGCTCTTCCCCTCCACAATTTCCTCGTTGGCGAGCACGGTGCTCAACGCCGGGCACCAATTCACCGGCACCTCGGCCACGTAGGCCAGCCCGCGCTCGAACAGCTTGAGGAAGATCCACTGCGTCCAGCGATAATAGTCCGGGTCGGTCGTGCTCAGCTCGCGCTCCCAGTCATAGGAGAGCCCGACGCGCTTCATCTGGCGTTTGAACGTGGCGATGTTCTCGGCGGTCGTGATCGCCGGATGCACGCCCGTCTTGATCGCGTACTGCTCGGCCGGCAGGCCGAACGCGTCCCATCCCATTGGATGCAGCACGTTGAAGCCCTGCATGCGTTTGTAGCGCGAGACGATGTCGGTGGCGGTGTAGCCTTCGAGGTGGCCGACGTGCAGCCCGGACCCGGACGGATAGGGAAACATGTCGAGGCAATAGAATTTCGGCCTGGTGGAATCCTCGGACGCCCGGAACGTCCGGTTCTGCTCCCAGTAGGCCTGCCATTTGGCTTCGATGGCTTGATGATCGTAGGGTCGGGACATAAGAAAAATGTCTCTCAAGTCATCACGTCGAAAGTCTTCAAGTCCGGACTCAATAGAAGACTTTATGACTTTCTGACTTTCAGACTTTAAGGCTCAACAACTTGATGACTTTGAGACTGTTGCCGCGGCCCAATTTAACACAGGCGGCAGGACAAGTAAAAAGCCGGCGCGACATTCCCAACTTTTTACTTTTAACTTTTTACTTTTTACTTCACACTGTCGCGCATGGGCATCTACGCCGATCAGATTTTCCCGCGCGTCATGGACTGGATCATGCGCGCGCCCAGGTTCCGGGAACTGCGCAGGCAGGTCCTGGCGCCCACGCGCGGCCATGTCCTGGAGATCGGTTTCGGGACCGGACTCAACATGCCGCACTATCCCAGGGGCGTGACGTGGCTGACCGCCGTGGATCCCGCGAATTTTCCGAACGCGCTCGTCGAGAAGCAGACCACCGCCGGTTCCATTCCCGTCAAGCTGGTCCGCCTCAGCGCGGAAACCCTGCCGTTCGAGTCGGGACAGTTCGACTGGGTCGTCAGCACCTGGACGCTCTGCACGATCCCCGACCCGGTCGCGGCCCTGCGCGAAGTGCGGCGTGTGCTCAAGCCGGGCGGCCAGTTCATCTTTCTGGAGCACGGCCGGAGCGACGACCCGAAGGTCGCCACGTGGCAAAACCGGCTCAATCCCCTCCAGCGCGTAATTGCGTGCGGGTGCAATCTCAATCGCTCCATCGATACGCTCATCAAGCAGGCCGGCCTCACGATCACGCAGATGGAGCGGTTCCAGATGGAGGGGGTTCCGCGCGTGGCCGGCGCCATGTATCGGGGCATCGCGACCCCTCACCGGCCGATCCTCGCGGAGTCGCTGGCGTCAGGCCGCCATCGGCCTATGGCACCGGGCGCATCGGGAGCGGGGACTGTTTAGGCACGCTTTGCGCGCAACGGAAGCCGATCGTGATCGCCCGTCCGGTCGGCGAGCCCCGGTTGCGGAGCGCCGCCGTCACATCCGCCGATGGCTCAGCGCTGAACCACCACGAAATATTTTGAACTCGCCGGCAGGCGGTCCCTGCGGGTTCCGCGTGGGGCTGTTTTTATAGGCATCGCGATCGTACCAATCGGCGACCCATTCCCAGACGTTGCCGGCCAGGTCGTAAATATTGTACGGACTCCTGCCCGCCTCATGGCTCCCCGCGAGGGACAAGGTCCGGTAGCCTTCCCACCGGCGCTTGCCGTCCCAGTTGTAACTGGCCTTCGACTTGTCGAGCCGGCCATTGCCCCAGGGATAGGTGCGCCCGTCGGTCCAGCGGACGGCTTTTTCCCACTCGGCTTCCGTCGGCAGCCGCTTGCCGGCCCAGCGGCAGTAGGCCTCGGCGTCGTACCAATCCACGCCGATGACCGGGCGATCACCGTCCATCTGCAGATCCATCAGCTGCCAGTTGTAGGGCTTCTCCCGGTGGATCGCCCGCAAAAACGCGGCATAGAGCGACGTGCGGACCTCGTACTGATCCATATAGAACGCGTCCAGATGGACCTTGTGGACCGGGCCGAACACGCGATCGCCCATCGTAAACTCGCCGCCGATGACCAGCACCATGGGCGCGCCGTCCTTGCCGATGATGCCGGCTTGTCCGCTCTGCGAGGCGGGCGCGGACGCCTTCGGTGTCTCCTTCTGCATCTGCCTTTTCGATTCAGCTCCCGATGCGTCCCCTGGAATCGCCATCGTTGACAGGAATGCTGCCGGCAGAAGCAGCGCTCCGCTGATTCCGGATAGTCCGAATCGGTCGCGCAGATTCACGAGATCAAGGCCTGCAGGTTCTCGAGCGGCGCATAGAGGTCGGAGGGATGTGCGGGAAGTTTCGTGCTGGACCTGGCGCTATGATAGATGTGCCGGATGCCGAACGCCTGGGCTGCGGCCAGGCAGGCTTCATCGTCATCGATATAGAGAGCTCGGCTGGGATCGAACCCCACCAGCTTCTGGCAGGCCGGCCAATAGTCGGAGCGCATTTTCAGGCAGCCGACTTCGAAGGCGTTCACGATCCGGTCCACACGTTTGTCGACACCGGTCTTCTGGCACTTGATCGTCACGCCTTCCGCATGCGCATTCGTCAGCACGGTCACGCGTTTGCGCTTGGCCCTGATCCCCTGCAGAAAGGCTTCCGCGCCGGGCAGGTAGCCGATCCGCCCCGATAATTCCTGCGTCAGCGCCACCACATCAATACCCAGCGTCCGCGTCCAGTAATGGAGATCCGTCCATGCCAGTTCGCCTTCGACCGCACGGTAGAGTGCGAAGAGTTTTTCGCGCGCGGCCTGCTCGGACAGCCGGTGGAGCGCCGCGTAGCGTCGCGGCAGCTCTTCCTCGAAAAAGAAATTGTCGAAGTCCCGATCCAGGAGGGTGCCGTCCATGTCGAGCAGGACGTCGTCGACGCTGTTCCAGTCCAAGCCATTAATAGTCATGGGTCACAGCAGCTCGAACCCGTCCAGCTTGCCGGCTTGCTGATCGAAGGTCATCGTACTCTCGCACCCGTGGTTGCGGTTGACGGTGCCCATCAGGCAATCGGCAAAGTCTGCTTTCCCTTTCTGGTATAAACGAAACGCCGTCCAGGTAGCTTGCACATCCTCGATCCGGAACTGGCTGGTCTGAAGAACCTTCTCCACCACGTTGGCGATCGTGTCCTTGGAGTACCCGTAGGCGCTCTCCAGCACCCACACCAACTCGCACAACACGATCCGGTTGATGAAGCCGGGATCTTCGCGCGTGCATTCACGTGCGATCAATTGAGAGGCTTTCCGCGACTGCGGCGGATCGTCCTGCACCAGGTAGCGGACGAGAACATTCGTGTCCAAGCCGATCACCGGCGGCCTCCCCGCTTTCGAATCGCCTGATTCATCGCCTCGATCGTCACCGGTTTGGACGGAGCTTTCAGGATGCCGGCCAGTTCGGCAGCATCCAGCGTGGCGGGAAGCACGACGACACGCCCATCTTCATCCGTCACGAATTCCACGCGATCGCCGGGCTTCAGGTGCAGATGCTCACGAATTTCCTTCGGGATCGTTGTTTGTCCCTTGCTGGTCACGGTTGAGGTCGGCATGGACAGTCCTCCTTACTATATAACTATTCCTTACTATATGGTAAGTAAATTTTTAAAACAAGGGCTGTCGTCCGGCGGAGGCTATTGAGATCCAAAAGAGCGGGGGGGGGAATTATCGTTCGCGACGCTCGACGAGTCGGACGCCTTTGGCCAATAATTCCGGGCTCCCCAGCAACTGCGGTGTCTGCTCGTTATTGAAGTCCCGTCGTGCCGTGCGCTCCACTTGCGGCTTCACGTAGGCGAAGACTTCGGAGAGATCCACGCTGCCATCCTTGCAAGCATGACTACGCCCAGCAAGATTTTCATGCGTGTCCACATAAGGCGCACCTCGTCACGGAGTTCGAGACAACGGATTGAGAAGTTCATCCTAGGTTATCGTTCCTCAAATGGCAAGCCACTCTCAGGTAGCCCATTCCTTGTCCTTATGAAGTTTTCTGTGTTACGGTCCGTCGCCATGAGCACGCCGTTGATCGCAATCATAGGACGCCCCAACGTCGGCAAATCCACGCTCTTCAACCGCATCCTTGGCGCAAAGACCGCCATCGTGGACGACGTGCCGGGCGTCACGCGTGACCGCCACTATGCGGATGGGAATTACTGCGGCCGGCCGTTCCGCCTCGTGGACACGGGCGGCCTCGAGCCTTCCGCGACCGCGGGCATGCTCGCGCTCATCAAGCGCCAGTCGCAGATCGCCATCGCCGAAGCCGATATCCTGATTCTACTCATGGATGGGCGCGCGGGCCTCACGCCAGCGGACGAAGAAATCGTCACGCTCCTGCGCGGAACGAAAAAACCGGTGTTCGTGACCATCAATAAGATCGATACGCCGAAGACGGAATCGCTGCTGGCCGATTTTTACCGGTTGGGATTCGACCAGCTGCATCCCGTCTCGGCCGAGCATGGGCTCGGCGTGGACGAGCTGCTCGAAGCCATCATGCCGCTCCTTCCGGAACCGGCTGAAGACACCGCCGAATCCGAGATTCCGCGCATCGCGGTCGTCGGCCGGCCGAATGTCGGCAAGTCCACGCTCGTCAACACGCTCTTCGGTCAGGAGCGGATGGTGGTGAGCGACGTGCCGGGCACGACGCGCGATGCCGTCGATACGCTGGTGACCTACCAGGGACGCCGTTACCTGTTCACGGACACCGCCGGCATCCGTCGGCGCGGACGGGTCGAGCGCGGCATCGAAGGCTACAGCGTCGCCCGGGCCATGCGCGCGATGGGCCGCTCGGACGTGGCCGTGCTGGTGCTCGATGGTGTCGAGGGCATCACCGAGCAGGACACGAAAATCATCGGCCTCGTGCTCAAGCAAGGCCGGGCCTGCGTGCTGCTCGTCAACAAATGGGATCTCCGTTCCGGCGAGGCCGGCGCCCGCGACCGGTATACGCAGGAACTCCGGCGGCGGCTCCCCTTTGTGCCCTGGGCGCCGGTTCATTTCGGCTCCGCGCTGAAACCGGATTCCGTCGCGCAGATATTCCCCCTGCTCGACCGCGTGGCGGCCTCGTTCATGGGACGCATCCCGACCGGCAAGCTGAACAAGTTTCTCCAGGAACTGCTCGTGATCCACCCGCTGCCGGTCCGCAAGGGGAGGCCCGGCAAAGCGACCCTGTCCGCCTATATCACGCAGGTGGCCGCCAGGCCTCCGGCCTTCGCGCTCTTTGTCGGCCACCCGGAAAACGTCACGACCAACTATCAGAAGCTGCTGGAAAACCGTCTCCGGGAGAGCTTCGAGTTTCCCGGAACCCCCCTCCGCATCCTGGTCAGAAGGAAGTAGCCGGCCGGCTTCGGACGGTCCTGGGAATCCTGTTAATACTATTGACTTATTCTAAGTTTAGAACTATTCTAATCCATATGAAGACGATGTCCACCATGCTGAAGGCGAACGACCTTGCCGTCACGGCGCAACGGACAGCCGTGATGGAATTTCTCCACGGCAACACCGATCATCCGTCCGTGGATACCATCTACAAACGGGTCAAGAAGCGATTCCCCTACATCTCACGCGCGACGGTCTACAACACCGTCAAGACGCTGACTCGCGCCGGAATGCTCCAGGAAGTGCTGGTGCAGCAGGACAAGACGCGGGTGGATTCGAACGTGTCCCGGCATCATCATTTCAAATGCGTGCGCTGCGGCCGGATCGAGGACGTGCCCTACGACATTCTCACCGCAAAGCATGTGAGCGAGCATGCAAGGGGCTATCACGTCGAAGAAGTCCGCGTGGTCATGGAAGGACGATGCAAGCGATGCCGCTGATTAGCAGACAGATGAAGATGAAAGGAGAGCGATCATGAGAAGGATGCAGGCCGTACTGTTCATTCCGTTGATGTTCCTCGGTGCCATGGTGCTACTCGGCTTGGAGGGCGCAACCCCGTCGAATGCGGCCGACTCCAAGAACGGCGCAGTCGCACAGTCCGTTCAGGGAGAATACAAGTTGCAGGTTCCGTTCGGCCTGGATGGAGACAGCGCAGTTATTCCGGCCGACAATCCCCTGACGAAGGACAAAGTCGAGTTGGGAAGGCTGCTGTTTTTCGATAAGCGGCTGTCGAAGGACAACACCATCGCCTGCGCGAGCTGCCACCTCGCGAAATTCGCGTTTACTGACGGCCAGCGCGTGTCGGCTGGCATCCGGGGGCAAAAGGGCGGGCGCAGCGCGCCGGCCTCGTTCAACCGGGTGTTCAGCAAGGGCCAGTTCTGGGATGGCCGGGCGGCGACACTGGAAGAACAGTCGGTCGGACCGTTCGCCAATCCCATCGAGCATGGCTTCGCGAATCATGACGAGATGATCGCGAAGATGAAGAAAATCACGGGCTACCGGAAGCTGTTCAAGGAGGTCTTCGGCGAGGAGATCACGATTGACGGCGTGGGGAAGGCGATCGCCAGCTTCCAGCGGACGGTCCTCTCCGGAAACAGCCCGGCAGACCGCTTCGATCAGGGGGGGGATGAGAAAGCCATCCCGACGGCGGCGCAGAAAGGCCTGATCCTGTTCCGGGAAAAGGCACGCTGCACCAAATGCCATTCCGGGTTCAATTTTACCGATGAGAAGTTCCACAACCTGGGCATCGGCTGGGATACCAACACGGTGGATCTGGGCCGCTACATGGTGACCAAGAATTCCGCCGACATCGGTGCATTCAAGACGCCGACCCTGCGCGAGATTGCCCGGAGCGCGCCCTACATGCACGACGGGCGTTTCAAGACCCTCGAAGAAGTCGTGAACTTTTACAATCAGGCCGGCGTCAAAAATCCTCATCAGGATGAATTGATTCTTCCCCTCGATCTCACGGACGAGGAAAAGCGCGATCTCGTGGAATTTCTCCGCACGCTGAACGGAGAAGGATGGCAACAGGTCAAGGCCCCGACGTCCTTCCCACGGTAAGACGACCGATTGCGGGAGGAGAGAAAGGAGAAGTCTATGCGGCAGAGACGGCTGATGGATGGGAGTCGTACGTGGTTGGTCGGTCTGTTCGGGTTGCTGATCGTGGCGGCCATCGCGCTGGGTCAGCGGCCGGCGTTGTTGGCATCTGACCCGGTGGTTGTGGACGGCACGGCGGTGCCCGACATTGGTCCCCTGCCGACGAGCGTGCCGATGCCTCCGACAAACCTCAACTACAAGGCCAAGGTCGACCTTGGGAAGCAGCTTTATTTTGACGGTCGGCTGTCCAAAAGCGGCGCGATCTCCTGCGCGTTCTGCCACAATCCGGGCACGGGCTTCGCCGACCCTCGGCAGACTTCGATCGGCATCGGCGGGGGCGTCGGCGGCCGGCAGTCGCCCACGGTCTACAATACCGGTTTCAACCACGTGCAATTCTGGGACGGGCGCGCGGCGTCGCTGGAAGAGCAAGCCATCGGCCCCATCCACAATCCGATCGAGATGGGCGAAACGCACGAAAACGTGGTGGCCAAGCTGAGCAAAATCAAGGGCTACCGTGAACAATTCCAGGCCGTTTTCGGAACCGATGTCAATTTGCAGGGTCTCGCCGAGGCGATTGCGGCCTACGAGCGAACGGTCATCTCGACCGATTCCGATTTCGACAAATATGTCACGGGCAACAAACGGGCCATGACCGAATCGGCCATCCGGGGCATGGCGGTGTTCAAGGGCAAGGGCCGCTGCCTGCTCTGCCACAACGGCCCCAACTTCACGGACAACCAGTTTCACAACCTCGGTGTTCCGCAGGTCGGTCCGCTGAAGGAAGATCTCGGCCGGTATAACGTCACACGCGACGAGCGCGACAAGGGCGCGTTAAAAACGCCGACGTTACGCAGCATCGCCGAGACGGCGCCCTACATGCACGACGGCGCGTTTGCGACGCTCGAAGCCACGGTGGATTTCCTGGATGAAGGCGGAGGCGCCAATTCCAATCTCAGCCCGCTGATCAAAAAGCAGGGCTTGAGCAAGGGAGAGAAAACCGATCTGATCGAGTTCCTGAAAGCCTTGAGTGGCGAACCCATCAAGTTCGTCATGCCAAAATTACCGTGAAGAAACCCGCGCGAGACGGCGCGGCGGCCGACGGCCGATCGGTCGCCGCGTTCGACCGGCTGTACCGCGACCACGTGGACTGGATGTACCGGTTCGCCCAGCGGCTCTGCGGATCGCCGGAAGACGCCAAGGATCTGGTCCAGGAAACCTTCCTCAGCGCCTACCGAAGCTTGAAGGACTTCCGCGGCGAGTCCAGCGTCTCGACCTGGCTCTACACCATCGCCGCCCACGCCTGCCAGCGCATGCGCCGCAAGCGCAAGGGAGAGCCGGAACGCGAGCTCTCGCTCGACGCGCTGATTCCCACGTCGGGCGGCGACATGCCGCTGCAAATCCCCGGCGATGATTTGTCGCCCCAGGAACGCCTGGAGTACAAGGAACTTCGCCGCAGCCTCTTCGCCGCCGTGCATCAACTGCCCAAAAAATACCGGATGGTCCTGGTGCTCCGGGACATGGAAGGGCTCTCGGCCAGGGAAGTCGGCGCCGTGATGGGACTGACCGAACGGGCGGTCAAATCGCGGCTGCATCGGGCCCGGCTGTTCGTCCGGCACGAACTCGGCGGACAGCCCGCGTCCACGCGCCGCGAGGCGTCGACGCAGGCGCGAGGTCTCGCCGCCTTGGGCGGCAGACGCGCGATCGCTGAGGATTGAATTCATCGGACATGAGTGGTTGAATGAAGGCAGAGGAACGATGAGCACCAGGCGACGCACGACCCGGACGGCCCGGCATTCCAAAGCCCAATGCCGGAAAATTCTACGGACACTCTCCGAGTATCTGGACAACGATCTTCCAAAGTCGGTGTGCCGGGAAATCCGCAAGCATCTCGGCCTGTGTCCGAAATGCGAAGTGTTCGTCCATACGCTCAAGCGCACCATCAATCTCTGCAAGAAAGCCGACGTCGCACGCCTCACGGCGTCGGACAAAACGAAGCTGCGGAAAGAAATCCTCTCAGCCACTTCCCGTGTCTAGCTTACATTCTCTCAAATGATGCAGGAATCATGATGCGACCCGCGCTGTTTATCACAGGTCTTCTGATCGTCACCGCCCTCGTGTGGCCAGGACGCGTGTCGGCCGAACCATCCGTTCCGGCTGATCCCGCCCAGGCCTTGTCGGCAAACGATCTGGTTCTCGAGGAAGAAGTACTCGTGCGCATCCGGGATCGCAAATTCATGCCTTCGACGGTCCGGGTGCATGCGGGACGAAAAACCAAACTGGTCTTCAAGAATCAGGATGCCGAATTGCACGTCTTCATGCCGGGCACCCTGTTCAACGGCATCAGTCTGAGCGTCGAAGGAAATGGCGCGCCGGAATTCGGCGAGCAGGGCTTCCGGAAGGTGATCATCCCTGGCGACGGCATGGCCGAGTTGCGCTTTACCCTCGAGCAGCCGGGCCGCTATCCCTTCATCTGCGACATGCCGGGACACGAGATGCGCGGGACGCTCGTCGTCGAATGAGCAGACTTCCGGCCTCTGTCGCCGAATCCAACACAATACGGACATCCAAAGTCTATCAAGTCGTCATGTCAGGTGGCTCGTCATAAAGTCTGGTCGGGTGCAAGGACTTTGGACCGGAGACTTTCGGACGTTTGACTTGAAGACTTTATGACTTTCGGACTTTCTGACTCTTTCACCGTCCTCGGTTGGCATGGTACAGTGCCGGCTCCTTTATCCATGTGGAGCACATGATTGCATGAATCGCAAGGTCGGTATGCTGTGGGTGTTGCTGGTGACGCTGGGGTTCTGGCCCGGCCCGGCCGATGCCGCCACGGTTTCGAAGAAAACCGCGCCGCCGAAGACATCCGCATCCGTGGAAACCGTGCAGAGGTACGTCACCGCGATGGCAGCCGGCGACAAGGTGGCCGCCGGGAAACTGGACTTCGCCTGCGCCTACCGCCTCGCCGACGGACCGGCGGCGGGCCGCGCCTTCCCTCCCGATACGGATCCGCTCTACAGCGCCTGCTGGGAACCGATCGCCAAGGTTCACGCGGCGGTCATCCAACAGACGGATCAGGGCGTCGATACGCTCTGGCCTGGAAAAGGCTCTCTGGTCGTGCTCGGAGAAAATCTCACGCGCTATCCGCCGTCGCTTTTCGTCATGGATACGCTCGGCGCCTCGCCGCCGGCAGGCGGCCTCGCCGTCGACCTTCTGAACAGCACGCCGATTCATTCTGCATCGTTCCGCCTGACGGAGAACGGCCCGGTCGTGACAGCGCCGGCCACGTTGGTGCGGCTGTCGGTCGGCTACAAAGATCCCCTGTCCTCGCCGGCGGCCTACGCGCCGGGCTCCTATAAATGGACGAACACCACGAAGCGCCTGCAGCGCCGGGCGCTCAAGGCCGTCACGGTGAAATGGATTGTCCTGTCAGGCTTGAAGAAGCTGGGCTTTCCGGCCGACCAGGCGGTACTGAATCTCCCGGTCAAGGACGCCTCGGATACGACGCAGGCAATCCCCTTCACGGCCGAAGCCGGCGGGTACGAACCGGACTCCTCCCGCTGGTGGATGCCGGACGATGCGCCCGGCGTGCTGATCGCAGCGGTGGGCCGGGCCGCGCAGTTTCCGGAAATCCGCGATCGCGTGGGCATGCTCAACCGCGTGCTGATCATCGATCCTTCGCAGGTCGAGGCGCTCACCCTGTTAAGCCGCGATCTCTACCAGGCGCTTCTGCGCGTCGCCGCCAACACGCACACGGTCGCGGTGAGCGAGCCGACGCTGGCGATGGTCTTCAACGAACTCTACTGGAACACCTACGCCCAGACGACGCGATGGGACCTGGTGCTCGGCATGGAGATGGGCGGGCTCTCGCAGCCCACCGCCGCCGATTTTCTCTACCGCATGATCCCGGCGATGCGGCAGCTGGAAAAAGTCCGCCCGCAGGATCTCGAGAACCGGCTGCACCTCGGCAACGCCTACCGGTGGAACATGGACCAGCTGGCCGCCATCGCCATGCACGAAACACTCTTGAAGGAGGTTCCGGCGCAGCGGGCCGCCGTGCGGGCTCGCGTGCTGAACGAACTGGCCTGGTCCCGGATTGCGAAGGTGGCGTGGAACCGCACGTTCGAAGATCCGGGGATCCTGCAGGCGTACAAGGAAGCGGAGGAGGCTTTTCAACTGACCGACACGCCGCTCGACAAGTTCGTCGCGACCTACACGATGGCGTACAGCCAGCTCTTCATGCCCAAGCGGGACAACAGGCTGATTTTTGAACGGCTGACGGAAGCGAAGGCGCTCTATCTGGCCCTGCCGGGCGCCTCGCCGGATTCGTGGAAATACCTGCTGAGCCACGAGTCGCTGAAAATCGTACTGGACGCGGACCCGATCTTCGAGCCCCTTCTAGCGAACAGCCAATAGCTAACAGCGGGTAGCTCATGAGCTATTAGCTACCTGCTATGTGCTACTCGCTTATCCATTGTCGCCATCGTCTCCTCTTCTTGTTCACATCCGGTCACTGGCGCGCCATTATAGCGTCGGAGCCCTGGTGAGGAAAGACGCGCGTGGGTGTACAATGAAACATGGGAATCGGCAAGACTGTTATCGTGCAGGCGTTGCTGATGTATGCTGGCCTGTCGCTTGGTTTCGCCGCCGAATCGGTTACGATTGAGAAACTGCAGGCCGATCCGCAGTCCTATCATCTAAAGATGGTGACGCTCCGGGGCGCGGCACACCAGATCCAAATCCTGACCAGCCCGCCGTCAACCCTGCCGCGGATCGACACACAATGCCTGATGGTGCATCCGCCCTACACGTTCGTCCTGTCTGACGAGACCGGCTTTCTTCAGATCACCGTTCGCGCGAGGCCGCCCTGCGTGTCCCAACACTCGCCGGCCGAGCCGCCGGACGTCGCGGATGGCGACACTGTATCGGTGGATGCACAGATTACGATTACGCCGGGGTCCGGCACCGGACCGGCCGGCGCCACGCTCGACGTCCTTGCCGTGAACATCCAGCGGGTGGGAAACTAGGCTGTGCGAAGAGTCCTCCCCCTTGTCGTTGCCGCCGGCGTGATGATTCTGGCCGGCCTCGCCCGCGCGGACGAGCCGGTTTCCATCGGCGAGGTGATTGCCGATCCCGACGCCTACCATTTCCGCATCATCCCTTTGCAGGGAACGGTGCGCCAGGTCACGCCGCTCCCGCCGTACTCGCCGGGTCAGAACACAACGTGCTACGGAGCCTATACCTTCACGCTGGAGGACGGGACCGGCTCGATTGAAGTCAGTGTGGTGGGCATTTGCGGCAAGCCGTTGCTGAGAAAGCCGGAGGTCAACAATGACGAGAGTATCCTGCTCGTCGCGCAAATTCTTTCACCGAACCGCCTGACGTCCGCTACGAAGGGAGAGGTCAAGCGGCTTCGCGCCATGGCCAACTCGATCACGCACCTCTCTCCTGTCGTGGCGCCGCCTGAAAATTCCGAGACGAATCAGCCGAATCAGCCGAATCAGATTGAAGAGACGGCCAAGCCGGAGGGTGACGGCAGGCCCGCCGGAGACAGCGGGTATTGATCAGCCGTGTCTGTGGCAGCGTCCTATTTAGGAAAGAAAAACGGAACCGGCGAAAAGGTCAGGACAAAAATCGCGAGCGCGAACCAGCCGACCCACACGCGCGGACGGCCCAGCGCCGCTTCGGGATCCAGCACCGGCGGATGGCCGAGCCCCAGCAGGCTCGCCATACCGGCCCAGAGAATCCAACCAGGCCAGCCGGCAAAACCCAGGACGATCAGGATCGGCACCATCGCCAGCGCCATCGTGCGCTGCCTGCGTCCCCATAGGGCATAGGCCACGTGCCCGCCGTCCAGTTGGCCGATCGGAATCAGGTTGAGCGACGTGATGAAGAGCCCGAGCCAGGCGGCAAAGGCCACCGGATGGAGCACCACGTCATAGCCGGCCGGCAACGGTCCGACTACCAACCAGGCAATGCCTTGCAACAGGAGCGGCTCGCCGAGCTGCATGCCATAGGTCGATTCGACCATCACCACGCGCGACATCTGCATCCCGAACACCAGCGCCGCCACGGCCACCACGAAGCCGGCAATCGGACCGGCCACACCGATGTCGAACAGGGCTTTCCGGTTCAGGATCGGGCTTCGCATCCGAATGATCGCGCCGAAGGTGCCGATAAAATGCGGCGGGCCGGGAATAAACATCGGCAGCGTCGCAGGGACGCGGTGCATGCGCGAGAGCACATAATGCCCCATCTCGTGCGTCACCAAAATGCCCAGCAATGTCGCCGCGAACGGTACGCCGTTCCACAGCACAGCGGGATTGTCCGTCAGGAATGCCCAGGGGCCTTGAAGCAGATTCGTGTTGGTCTGGAAGGCCCCGGCCCACAGCGTCGTGAAAACCGTGACGAGAAAGAGTCCGAGAGGCACAACGTAATCGGAAAGACCCGGCGCGCGAATCTCCTCATCCAACAAGAGGAGTGGATGGGCCGAGGGATGGCGCGGATCGGTGACGTCGATCCGGCGATCGTAATCAGCCGGCCGTTCCGAGAACAGATGCTGCTGGTGATCGTCGTCCATGGTCTTCCAGAAAAGAGCTTATAGCTTATGGCTTATGGCACAGAGTGGAAGCTGACCGTTTTTCATCCTCGTCCTTCGGCCATATCCTATATGCCGTACGCTCTTGCTCCCGGGTTATGCGCCATACGCTATATGCCATTCGCTCTTCGTTTTATTCCGCGAACGGATTGTGCGTTAATTCCTCCCGGACCGTCGTGGCCGGGCCGTGCCCGGGCAACAACGTCGTGTCGAGCGGCAGCGTCAGCACGCGCGTCCGGACCGACTTCAGATGCGTCTGGTACAGCGATGCGGGATTGGACCCGCCGATCGACCCGGCAAATAACGTATCCCCCACGAAGCAGGCATCGTGGCCGGCCCCTTCGACCTTGTAGCAAATGCCGCCCGGCGTATGGCCCGGCGTGGAGACAAACCGCATTGTCAGGCGCCCGACGGCCACGGTCTGCCCGTCCGTGGTCGACATCATCAATTCCCCTGGCGGGATCCATCCGAGCATCGGCCTGTCGCCCATGCCCAGATACACCGGCACGCGGTGGTGCTGCAGAATGACGTCCAGACCACCCGCATGGTCCGAATGGCCGTGCGTCAGGCAGACGGCCTTGAGCGTCAGGCTTTTTCGTTCGAGCACCTCCAGCATCGCCTCTTCATTATACGCTGTGTCCACGAACAGGGCTTCGCCCGAATCGTACACGACGTAGCCCTTCACGGCATACCCGTTGATATCGCCCATCACCGTTTCAACCGGACCGGCGGCTCGCGGCGGCGCCGGCATCCAGCGATCCAGAACAATGTGCATAAGCGGCGCCGTACGCAAGTGCAGCGCCGCCGCCAACGCTTCGATCTCGCCCTTGGTCGGCAGGCGCCCGCCTCGTTCCAGGATCGTCACATCGCCGGCAGAGAGCCCGCTTGCCTGCGCCAGGTCACCCTCCGACAGACGATGCCCCCGGCGCGCCTTTTTGATGATGTCGCAGAAATCGTCTTCTAATGGCATATAAGACTCATGGCTGGCAGCGAATAGCTAATAGCCGGAAAATCAATCCTGATGTCTCGCACGAAGCTATTTGCTATCAGCCAGGCAATCCTGCCACGACGCTATCCTTCGGGTGGAAGCTTGATCTCCTTCGCTTCGCCGAAGCTGGAGAGCAGGGGCACGAGCGCGTTCGGCGGGCCGACGGCGAGAATCCGTAACTGATCCGGATGCAACTGCTTCCGGGCGGCAGCCAGGAGATCTTCTTTCGTGAGCTTGACCACCTTGTCGCGCAATTGCTGGAGAAAGTCTTTCGGCAGGCCGTCGTACTCCAGGCCGATCAGTCGGCCGACGATCGCTGACGGGCTGGCAAACGAAAAGACGAACGAGTTCACGAACGATTCTTTCGCTTCGGCCAGTTCTTCATCAGTGACCGGTTGTGCACGGAGCTGCTCCATGTTGGCCGTCAGGCGGCTGATGGCTTCCTGCGTGGACTCCACCTTGGTTTCGGCCCGCATGGCCCAGACTCCCTGCTCACGTACGCCGGCGCGGAACGAACTGCCGACCGAATAGGCCAGGCCCCGCTTGGTGCGCACGTCGTTGAACAGGCGGCTGCGGAAGGAACTGCCGCCGAGGATATCGTTCAGCACCGTCAGCGCCGGATAATCCGTGTCATTTTCTTTAATGGACAGATGCCCGACTCTGAGATGCGTCTGCGAGGTGCTTTTTCCGACAAAGCGCACAACCGTTTTGTCGGCATGCGCGACATCCGTCGCGACCGGCGGCAGGACAATCGGCGCCACGTCGCCCTTCGCCCAGGCGCCGAAGGTCTCCTTGAGCAGGACCAGCATCGCCGCCCGATCAAAATCCCCGGTCACGCCCAGGATGATCCCATTGGGATGAACGGTGTTCGCATGGAATGCCAGCAGATCATCGCGCGTGATCTTCGACACCGACTCGACCGTGCTCTCCCGCGCATAGGGATGCGCCGGCCCGTAGAGCAGCTTGGCGAACTCACGCCCCACAATGGATTGCGGCTGATCCTGCCGGCGGCGGATGCCTTCGATCGTTTGCAGCTTGGCCAGTTCGACCCGCGCCGGATCGAAGGCCGGCGTCATCAGCACGTCGGCAAAGAGGCGCAGGCCGCGGGGCAGATCCTTCGCGAGGACGTCCACCATGGCGGAACCGGACTCCGTGCCGATGCCGACCGAAACCGGCGCCGCCATGTGTTCCAGTTCCCGATCGAGTTCCGCGGCGCCTATTCGCTGCGTGCCGCCCGTGCGCATCGTGGCGCCCGCGATACCGGCCAGGCCGATTTTATCCGACGGATCGAGCCATCCGCCGGTTCTGATCGTCGCCGTGATCGTGACGAGCGGCAGTTCGTGATCCTCAAGCAGGTACACCACCATGCCGTTGTCGAGCACGACGCGCTCCGGCGCGGGCGGCGTGAACGCCACCGGCGCAAAGACCATTTGCCGAGGGTCTGTCTGGTTGATCTGGTTTGTCTGGTTCGTTTGGTTGAAGAAAGCGGACACCGAGCCGGACGCGCAGCCCAACGACGCAATGAGCGCGACTGCCGCGCAGAAAGAGCTGAGAGCTGAGAGCTGACGGCTGATTCGTCTCACGCCTTACGCCTCACGTTTCACGACTTTTTCGGAGCCCGCACCAGCGTCGCCACCGTGCGGTTGGCTTTGGTGAAATACGCGCGCGCCACGCGCTGGATATCCTGCGGCGTCACGGCCGCGATCCGCTCCCGCGCCTTCAGCACGTACCGCCAATCCCTGGCAACCGTCTGGAAATAGGCCAACTGGCCTGCCAGGCCGCCGTTGGATCGCAGCGCCCGTACAAGGCTCGCATCCAGGTTGTTCAGGACTTTTTCCAATTCTTTGGCCGAGACCGGCTCGGTCTTGAGACGCTCCAATTCCTCGTACACGGCGGTTTCCACCTCGGCGGTCGTATGCGGCGCCAGCGACGCGGCGCTGATCACGAAGAGATTCGGCGCAAGGGTGCCGGGAAAGCCGGCATCGGCCCCGATGGCCGGGGCCAGCCGTTTCTCCCGGACGATGCGGTGATAGAGCCGCGACGTGACGCCCTCGGATAGAATCGATTCCAGAACATCGAAGACGAAATCGTCCGGATGACCGATCGACGGCTTGTGGTAGCCGATCAGCACGATCGGCTCGGCGTCGAATTCCACCTCCACGCGCCGTTCGCCATGCTGTTCCGGTTCGGCCGTGACGACCGGCGGCGGACTCGGCAATGAGGGAATTTTTCCGAATGTGCTCTCGATCAGCGCGATGACCTCCGGCGGATTGATGTCGCCGACGATCCCGATAGTGGCGTTCGCCGGCCCATAGTAGGTGCGGAAGAACCGTTCCGTTTCCGCCGGCGTCAGCGCCTGGATGTCGGATGCCCAGCCGATCGTCGGCGCACCGTAGGGATGCGCCTGGAACGCCGCGGCGGCAAAGGCTTCGTACAGGAGTCCGTTCGGGCTGTCGTCGGTCCGGAGCCGTCGCTCTTCCATGACGACCGCGCGCTCCTTGTAGAACTCGCGCAGCACGGGATGGGCCATCCGATCCGATTCGATCGCCGCCCAGAGCGGCAGGCGGTTGGCCGGCAGGCTGATCACGTAGCGCGTGACATCCTTGCCGGTGGACGCGTTCAACCCGACCGCGCCGTGGCGCTGGTAGAGCAGCGACATCTCGTTACCCACGACCAGTTGATCGGCCCGGTACTGCATGTCCTTGAACGCCTGCCGGAGCCGTTGCAACTCCGGCGCATCCGCTCCGGCCGCGCGCCGGAGTTCGATCTCGGTGCTGAGCCGGTCCAGTTCATCCAGCAGCGGGCGCTCGCGCGCGTAATCCTTCGTGCCGATCGTGTGCGTGCCCTTGAAGGCCATGTGTTCGTAGAGGTGCGCCACGCCGGTGGACCCTGTCAGCTCGTTGATCCCGCCGACACCAAACGTGATGTTGATGGATACGATCGGGGCCTGGTGCCGCTCGACCAACAGCACGGTCAGGCCGTTGGCCATTTTGTGCTCGATCACGCGCTCGGCGAGTCCCGGCGCCGCGCCCGCGGCAGGGCTCGTCAGCAGAATAATCGTCGCGAAAGCAGCGCTCAGCAGACCGGCTGCGTGACCTCGCGCCCCGTGCCTCGTGCCTCGTGCCACACGCATTTAAAGAAACACCTCCATCAATTCCTCCGGCGTCTCGACAAACCATTCGGGCTCGCAGGCGGCCATCTTCTCGCGGTTCCCCATGCCATAACCGACCGCGCAGACTTTGATGCCGGCGTTATGGCCGCCGTTGATGTCGTTCGTGCTGTCGCCGATCAACACCGCGCGTTGTTTCGGCACGCCCAGTTTTTCCATGATGGCCAGCAGCATGCCCGGCTCCGGCTTCAGGCCGAACCCGTCGTCTCCGCCCACGACATGGGCGTAGTGATGGTTGCCGAGGCCGACAAGAATCTTCGTCGTATACTCGATCGCCTTATTGGTCGCGACGGCTTTGTGCTTGTTCACGAAATGAGCGAGCATGGGTTCAACGCCGTGATAATAGCGCGTCCGGTCCAGGCAGTGTTTCATGTAAGAACCGCGAAAAATCCGCAGCGCGTCCTCGTAGCGGGCCTGGTTGTCCTCGCCGACAGCCAGGCGCAGCAGGCGCTTGATCCCGTCTCCGACGAAACCGAAAACTTCCTCCTGCGAACGAAGCGGGAGCCCCAACTCGCCCAGCGTCAGGTTGACGCAGGACGCGATGTCCCACTTGGACTCGATCAGCGTGCCGTCCAGATCGAAGATCAGCAGATCAACGGGGTGCTTGCGCGGATGCCGGTCCTTCATGTTTCGCCTTTTTGAGATCGTCCAGCAAGGTCTCGAGCGTTGCCACTTTGGCCTGATCCTTCTCATCTAACAGAGCCTGCCGTACATAGTTGATCATGCGCTTCTGACCGACGTGCGGCGGCAGGATCGGCTCCGCGATCCGCCAGCGGTCGCCCACAATTTTGACACGAAATCCGATTCGTTCCACCTGCGGCTCCGGCAGAAAGGAAGCCTTCTCCCAATAGACCGAGCCCAGCACCTTATATTCGACCGGGATGACCGCTTCGGACTGACTCACGACGGTCCATTGTTTGAAATCGTTGATGACCTCGTAGCTCGTGATGACGACGGTACGTCCCCAGATGGGTTCGTCCTTCCAGGTAATATATGGCGCCAGCGCTTCCTGCGAAATGGCGTCCAGCCGCACGCCTTTGATGTCGAGCCCCAGGTATTTGTCCAGCATGTCGGTCGGATCGTGCACGATCGAGCCGGTTTGGGCCAGCCCATCAGCGGGCAGGACGAGCAGGAACAGGGCGATCGCCAGGGAAAGCGACAGCCTCGTCAAGAGCATTCCCCGCATTAGGATATCTGATGCAGTTTCATCAAGTTGGTTCCCCCGGGACGGCCTATCTCGGTTCCCGACAGAATCACAATCCGCTGTCCCGTCGACACAAGCGCCTCTGCCTTCAAGCGGCGTTCCGCCTCGCGCACGCGCTCATCGGTCTGCACGACCTGCGGCATCGTGTGAGGACTCACTCCCCAGTAGAGCGCCATCCGCTGCCTGACCGGTTCAAATGGGGTCATCGCGAAGATCGGAGCGGTCGGGCGCTGCTTCGACATCAACCGCGCGGTCGTCCCCGACTCGCTGAACGCCACAATCGCAGCAGCTTCTGTTGACGCGGCGGCTCTGGAGGCGGCGCCACAAATGGCCTCCGGGAACGAGACCTCGCTGCGCTCAGGCACGGTGCGGCGGACGACGCGGGGCTCCACCCCTTCTTCTGCCGCCCGGACAATGCGATCCATGACGCGGACGACTTCCACCGGGTATTGCCCCATGGCCGTTTCGGCCGAGAGCATCACCGCGTCGGTGCCATCGAACACCGCGTTGGCCACGTCCGAGGCTTCAGCCCTCGTCGGACGATGGTGTTTGGTCATGGACTCCAGCATCTGCGTCGCAGTGATCACGAGACGCCGGTGGTGGTTCGCTCCCGCAATGATCCGCTTTTGCAAGACCGGCACCACCTCGGGATCCATTTCGACGCCCAGATCACCGCGGGCAATCATGATACCGTCTGCCTGCTCGAGGAGCGACTCGAAACAGGTGACCGCCTCAGGCCGCTCGATTTTGACGATGACCGGCACATCGCCGCCGCACTCGGCGATCAGCTTCCTGGCAGCGACAACATCACCCGGTCCCCTGACGAACGAGAGGGCCACGTAATCCACTCCCTGCGCGATGCCGAACCGAAGGTCTTCCCTGTCTTTGTCGGTCAGCGCGGGCGCGCTGACTTTCGTGCCCGGCAGATTGATCCCCTTATGGGAGGTGATGCGGCCCCCGGTGACCACTGTGCACTCCACCATGCTGCCGGCGATCCGAGTGGCCGTCAGCTCAATAAGTCCGTCGTCAATCAGAACGCGGGCGCCGGGCTGGACATCCTGAGCCAGCGCCGCATAGGTGACCGGCAGCTCGGCCATATACGTGGAAGCGACGGACTTGCCGTTATAATGGATACCGCTTCGAGGGTCGAACGCCGCCTGCCCGGCCATCAACCGCACCCGTTGGCCGACTTCCAACGTCACACCGGCGTCGGGCAAGACCCCGACCCGGATCCGCGGCCCTTGGAGATCCTGGATAATCGCCACCGCCGCGCGCCGTCGTCCGGCTGCCTCACGGATGGCTTTGACTGCGCGGGCGTGCGACTCGTGCGTGCCATGCGAAAAGTTGAGTCGCGCCACGTTCATGCCGGCGTCGATGAGCTGTTCCAGCAGATCGGGCGAGCTGCTCGCCGGACCGATTGTGCAGACAATTTTGACTTTGCGCATCCGAACTCCCGGAGCTTATGGCCTATAGCTTATAGCTGATGGTCGGATTGAAGCAGCCATCTCTCTTGGTCATTTGCTATAAGCCATATGCTCTTCGATCTTCGTAAGGCATTCTAACAAAAGGCTTCCCGTGCGCGCAAAGCGTTGTTGCTCGGCATGGCTTGCAGCGTCAGAGCGAAAGGAGGACAGGGTCCGCGACAAGACCCGCGACGCATTGCCGCGGAAGAGGAGGAATGGGCTGCACATTGTCCAACGGGTAGGCTACATTGGTATGATAGGCGCGACGAGAATGTGAGGAGAGCCAGGTATGCATGCCGAAGGAGAACAGCTGGATTTCGTGACCGTCGAAGGCCTGCTGGCCTACTGGGAGGCACTGGCGACCCGTGTCTCGAGGGTGTCAGCAGAGGGAATGGCGCTCCCGCCGCCCCCGATGCCGGCGCCCGATCGCCCACGTCGAGTTCACGAAGCCATGGACAAGATCCGTGCGTTTGTCCAGCGGGCTCAAACCGGGTTTCCTGGAGCCGAGGCCTACGCGTCAGCCCGGCGGGCCCTGATCGATGAAGGATGTGGGAAAGACGAACTCGTCTTTTTCGCAGCCTGGAACCAGCTCCTCGCAACAGGAGAGCTGGCGCCGCTCTATCGCGTGCCGATTAGCTCGGTGCAGAAGCCGGCCTTCCGTCGTCCGGTGGCGATCGTGCCGCGCGCCCAATTGACGCCCCAACTGGCCGAAGGTCGCGTCGTCCTGGATCTCGGGCAGGACCGGTTCTGGCTGTTGCCCAGGGATTTGACCGGCCGGACACTCCTCTTCACCATGCGCCACGGGTACTCCCGTGTGGAGAGCGGGACCTATCGGGTCGGACGCCGCCTCGCGAACGCGCTGGACGCGGAGCGGGGACTTCCCAAGGCCGACGCGGTCGGCGCCGCGCTTGCCAGAATGGTCGGCGCGGTTGGACAGCAACTGGACTTTCTCCAACTTGACAACTATCTGGATCCGCGAACCTTCGTCCATCTGGTGAGCCGGAGCCCGAACACGAGCCAGTTGTTCGAGCGGGTGGCTGCGACGCTTCTTCCGCCAGGCGCTGAGACCGCGCGGGCCACGGCAGAGCCCACCCTGGAGTCACAAGACTTCGGATGGGCCACCGGCGTGGACAAGCAGGTCGAAGCCGAAGAAGCAGCCAAGGCCTTCGGCGTCGACGCGAAGACCGCCAAGCGTCTGATCAAGCAGCCGTTGTACAGCTATCCGGGTGGGCATTCCTTCTTTGATCTCTATGTTGACGTCGTCGATGGGTTCCACCGGTTGGGACAGTCGCATCACGGCAAGGGCGTCTGCCTCTACACGCACAGCTCCACACTGCGCGCACTCATGGTGTTTCTCGACCCGCGGCCGTTCCGCGAGGCCTTCACCGAGTTCGGCGAGTACAAGGAAGGCCAGGACAACGTGGTGCTCCTGACCTGCGAAAGTGGCCGCTTGTCTGGGTATTCCACGGCGGTGGGACTGTCCGAGCGGGAACGGAAGGCCCGCGAGGCCTGGGTGAGCGTCGAGCAGGAACGGAGGGGGCAGGTCACGTTGAAGCCCCGGCAGATCAAGCGGATCATCGCACTGGTCTCGGGCGGCGATTTCGCCGGCGCCGGCGCCGCGTTGAAGGAACTGCGCGTGGCCGGAAACCGCTGGGGCCTTGACGTGCATTACGTCCGTCACGGATTCCTCGGGCTGGCGAACAACTGGATCGAAGCGGTGACGGAGCACGATACCCGGGGCATGAGCAGCATCGCGAGCAGCCCGATCGGGAGCAGCCGCTTCGAGGATTTCAAGGACGAGCACGTCCAGCAGGCCGCGATGCGGCATCTCGAGCCCTACCTGCGCGACGGCGCGCTGATCGTCCTGGGCGGCGACGGCAGCCTTCGCGGCGCGCGGGCGATCTCTGAACGGTTTGGCGTGCAGGTGGTGGGGATTCCCGGCACCATCGACAACAACATCGCGGGAACCACTTCGCTCGGCTTCCATTCCGCTGTGGCGCTGGCGAATCACTCGATCGAATCGCTGAAGGCCACGAGCGCTGCGATGGGCAGTGTGTTTTTCGTCGAAGTCATGGGCGCGGGGTCCGGCCACCTGGCGTTGGCCTGCGCCTATCAAGCCAGGGCCGAGGGCGTGTTGGTCAACGAACATCCCGACCCGGATGCCTATATCGAGGAAGTCATCCTGGGCACGCTGAAACACACCCTGGGTGTGCCGAACAAAAGCCATTTATTCGTGGTCGCAGAACGGACTCCCCACCGCCATCATCCTGACGGGGGCGTGCATGGCCTCGTCGAGTACGTGGCCGAGAGCATCGCCCACTGGTCACAGCGCCAGGCGAGAACCGGCCAGTATCCCCTCACGGTCGCCACCAAAGCCACGATCCTCGGGCATACTCTGAGAGGCGCTCCGCCCACGCCAGAGGACAAGGCCATTGCCCAGCATCTCGGTTACGAGGCCATCCGTCGTCTGGTCGAGCAGCCGGAGCAGGTCGTGGGCTGCATGTTGGCCTACCGGGAGCCGGGAACGATCGAGCCCATTCCCCTGCATGCGATCGCGACCAAGCCGTTCGACTGGGACCTCTTCGCCCGGATGCACGGGAACGACGTGCTCTAATCAACTGCGGTGAACGGCACTGCCGGACAGGCTCCCGCCATTCATTGATCCAATCCGATTCTGCGTGATAAAGTGCGCCCCGTTCAGCGGAGTTTGTCAGGACACATGAAGACCACGCGTTCACAACAGCTCTTCGGCCAAGCGCTGCAATACATCCCGGGCGGGGTGAACAGCCCCGTTCGCGCCTTTAAATCAGTCGGCGGGCAGCCCCTGTTCATCGCAAAGGCCAAGGGCGCCTATCTGTGGGATGTGGACGATAACAAATTCATTGACTATGTCCAGTCCTGGGGACCGATGATCCTGGGCCATGCGCCGGGATCGGTCATCAAGGCGATCCAGAAGGCCGCAGCGCGGGGGACCAGCTACGGCGCGCCGACCGAACTGGAAGTCCGTCTCGCGAAAATGATCGGCGAAGCCGTGCCATCCATGGAGCAGGTGCGGCTGGTCAGCTCCGGCACGGAAGCCGTCATGAGCGCGATCCGCCTCGCCCGCGGCTACACGAAGCGGGACAAGATCCTCAAGTTCGACGGCTGCTATCACGGCCATAGCGATTATCTATTGGCCAAGGCCGGCTCCGGCGTGGCGACGCTCGGCTTGCCGGATTCCCCCGGCGTGCCGGCCGACTTCGCCAAGCACACGCTGACCGCTCCGTATAATGATATTCGAGCCGTCAAAAGCCTGATCGAAGCACACGCGAACGAACTGGCCTGCGTCATCGTCGAACCGGTCGCAGGCAACATGGGCGTGGTGCCGCCAAGCCCCGGCTTTCTGCCGGCGCTCCGCGAGTTGACCAGCGCCTGCGGCGCATTGCTGATTTTCGACGAAGTCATCACCGGCTTCCGCGTGCACTACGGCGGAGCCCAGACGCTCTTCGGCGTCACGCCGGACCTGACCTGTTTGGGGAAAATCATCGGCGGCGGGCTGCCGGTCGGCGGTTACGGCGGCAGGCGGGAGATCATGCAGATGGTCGCGCCTGCCGGTCCGGTCTATCAGGCCGGCACGCTCTCGGGGAATCCGCTCGCGGTCACGGCCGGCATCGAAACGCTCAAGGCGCTCAAGGCGCCCGGCGTCTACAAAAAACTGGAAGCCAAATCAGCCGCGCTGGCGGATGGACTCGGCAAGGCCGCGAAGCAAGCCGGCATTCCGTTCACGCAAACCAGGATAGGCTCGATGCTCTGTGGATTTTTTACCAACCAACCGGTGGTGGATTACGCGTCAGCCAAACGGTCCGACCAGCAACGCTATGCGAAGTTCTTTCGGGGGATGCTGGAGCAGGGCGTGTATTTCGCGCCGTCCCAATTCGAAGCGGCGTTCCTCTCTACGGCCCACAGCGACGCCGACATCAAGAAGACCATCGCAGCAGCGCAGGCTGTGTTCAAAACCCTCTAGCTGTTCGCCGTATCGGAGCCGATACGGCTTCGTATCTATTCGTCCTCGTCCTCTGCGTCCAGCACCGCTTGCCGCTGCTGCTCTTCCATGGCATTGTGGATCAACATTCGCAGGAACATCGAAATCAAGGATCCCTTCTCCAGACTTCCCCCGGGTGGAACCGCAATCTTGCCTTCCTTGACCATCTTGTCCAGCCAGGCCTTCTGATCCGGCGCGATCAGAACTGGAATCTCAACCAGCCCTACACGTCCCATCATATCCATAAGTTACCCCCGTGAATCGTGACGCGTTATGCGTGAAGCGTAAGACGAGATACGACGGTATTCCAACATCCCCTCTCAGGCTTTGTCAACCGGCCATCCCGCGCATGGGTTTTGCAGAGTCCCCTACGGGCAATGGGCATTTATCCTCATGAAGAAGGAGACGCCATGCGAACCACAGACACCCTATCCATGATCGAACACCCGTTCATCCGGCAAACCCTGGCTGCATTGATTATGGCCGGTACGCTGCTGGCCATCCCGACACCCGTGGCAGCGGACAGCAAGAAAGAAGTGCACCAGTTGCATCCCGTCAGTCCGGTCATCCACGGCTTGATGGCCAGGTCACGCATCATCGAACAGGCGCCGCCAGCCAAGGATCAAAAACACGTTCCGCGAACCACTCCACTTCGCAAGCAACTCAAGGGGCTCCCGAAGCACAACATTCTAATTGAACTGCTCGCAGGCCTCACGGCGCGCCTGCGTCGCGGCTTCGTCCCAGGGATTGCCTTGCAGCCAGACTTTCGCCTGGCCATCAATGGTAATCGCCTCGTCATCTGAACCGGCTGCCGCCTGCCCGATCGTCACGATGCGCGAGGTGAAGGGCAGGGCCGCCAGCGAGAGCGCCGCAGCCATCGCTGGTGTCGCACCGGTGAGATCCACTACTAATTCGCCTGCCTGCACGTCCCACGTCCGCATCATGTCGGGCAGCGCGCGCGCGGCGGCTTGATAGGACGTCATGAAGCGCGCTGCGTCCGGCGTCACGATCCAATCCCACTTGCGCGGCATCGTTTCAATTTTCGGCTGCACGGAAGACTCGACGAGGCTCTTGGCCGACTCGGGGGCGAAGAAGCAAAGCAATTCCGGCTTGAGCCGGTTGATGGTATAGACAGCCGCCGGGGCATCGTCGGTGATTGCTACCAGCAACGCTTTAATGGGACTGTCGGTCACCATGACGCGCGGACTATAGCATCGTGCCGACAGGCGTTCAACGAGCCGCCCCTGCAATCCCTCCCCTTGACGGCCTGTGGAAAGACGCCTAGACTTTCGGCGTTTGCGCGCGTGACTCGACGGCAATTCCTGCGAGACTTGCGAGGCTCCTTATGACCTGGTGGTACTGGCTTCTTTTGGGATTGATTCTGGCCGGCGCGGAGATGATGGCGCCCGGCGGGTTCTACCTGCTGTTTTTCGGCATTGCGGCGCTGGCCGTCGGCGCGCTGGCCGGTTCCGGCGTCGTCGCAGCCGACTGGCTGCAGTGGCTGCTGTTCTCCGTGATCGCCGTCGTGTCGCTGCTTCTCTTCCGGGGCCCTCTACTCCGCATGAGCCAGGGACATAAATCTCATCCGGTGGACACGATAGTCGGCGAGACCGCCGTCCTGCTCGACGATGTGCCGCCCGGCCAGACCGGTAAGGCGGAACTGCGCGGTACGACGTGGAGCGCGCGGAATGCCGGCGCCGGCCAGCTGGCGAAGGGACAGTCCGCGAAGGTGGACCGTGTCGATGGCCTGACCCTGTGGCTCAAACCCGAATAACGATTCTCAGCGAGGTGCACTGATGGAAGGTGGATTGATTGTTACCCTGTTTCTCGCATTCATCGTCGTCATCATTCTGCTCAAGACGGCGGTCGTGGTCCCGCAGCAGAGCGCCTACGTGGTGGAGCGGCTGGGGAAATTCAATTCCATACTCGACGCAGGCTTTCACATTCTGCTCCCCTTCATTGACTCGATCCATTATAAGCACTCCCTCAAGGAAACCGCCGTGGACATCCCGGAGCAGGTCTGCATCACGCGCGACAACGTCCAGGTCACCGTGGACGGACTCTTGTACATGCGGGTGTTGAACCCCGAACGGGCGTCCTACGGCATTAACGACTACAAGTTCGCCCTCATGCAATTGGCGCAGACGGCCTTGCGGAGCGAGATCGGCAAGATCGAGCTGGATAAGACGTTCGAAGCGCGCACCGCCATCAATGCACAGGTCGTGAACGAACTCGACAAGGCGTCAGAACCGTGGGGCGTCAAGATGCTCCGCTACGAGATCAAAAACATCACACCGCCGCGCGACGTGCTGGCGGCAATGGAAAAGCAGATGCGGGCCGAGCGGGAAAAGCGGGCCGTGATTCTGACCTCCGAGGGCGAGCGCGACGCGGTCATCAACCAGGCCGAGGGTAACAAGCAGCAAGTCATCAAAGCCTCGGAAGCCAAGAAGCAGCAGCAGATCAACGAAGCGGAAGGCGCCGCCTCCGCGATTTTGGCCATCGCCACCGCAACCGCCGAAGGGCTCCGTAAGGTCGCCGAGACGATCCGCGTCCCGGGCGGTTCGGAAGCCGTCCAACTGCGCGTCGCCGAACAATACATCACGAAGTTCGGCGAGCTGGCCAAGACCAGCAACACCGTCGTGCTGCCGGCCAATGTCGCGGACATCGGGTCCATGATCACGCTGGCCATGAGCATGATGGGCAAAAAATACGAGGCGCCACCGGCCGGCAAGTGACGCACGTTTGACAGGCCGCGGCCCGTTCCCTACAATCACATGCACACCGCATGAAAGACCACGCCATCAAAGCGTTCGAGGAAAGCGCCGACGTCAAGCGGCGGTTCGTCCAGGAATACGCGGACAAAATCTCCCAGGCGGCGCAACTCCTCACCCGCGCACTGCGCGAGGGGCATAAAGTCCTGCTGTTCGGCAATGGCGGCAGCGCGACCGATGCCTCGCACATCGCCGCCGAGTTCGTCGGCCGCTACCACAAGGATCGCGCGCCGCTGCCGGCGATCGCCCTCGGCTCCGACATGGCGGCCATCACCTGCATTGGCAACGATTACGGCTACGACGAAATATTCGCGCGCCAGGTCAAGGCCCACGGACAGAAGGGCGACATCGCCATCGCAATCAGCACCAGCGGCAACTCGCCCAACGTGCTCAAGGGCGTCGAGGCGGCGAAGGCCTGCGGCTTGACGACGATCGGCTGGACCGGCCACAAGGGTGGCAAGCTGGCCGGTCTCGTGGATCACGCGTTCGTCGTGCCGTCGACCGTCACCGCCCGCATTCAGGAAAGCCACATGACGCTCGGGCACGTGCTCTGTGAGTTGATCGAGGAAAATCTGTTTGGCAAAATCCAGTAAGAAAATCCGCCCGTCCAAACTCCCGCATACGGCACTGCCGCCGATTGACGTTTCCAAACTGAAGACCTATCCGCTGGACCGCCGGCACAGCAAGGTGAAGCTGTCGGACTTCGCCACGCCGTGGAAACGCGGCGAGTCTCTCCAGAAATTCCTGAAGAGCCTCCCTGACATTCTCGCCGCAGCGACCCTGCGCGCCGTAGCCCAGGCTATCGCGCGGGCCTACAAGCGCGGCAAACCGGTGATCATCGGCATGGGCGCGCACCCGACGAAGGTCGGCTTGAATCCGATTCTGGTGGACCTTCTCGAGCGCGGCGTCGTTACCGCCATCGCGATGAATGGCGCGGTCGTCATCCATGACTTCGAACTGGCGCTGATGGGACGCACGTCGGAGGACGTGGACGCCGAAATCGATTCGGGACGCTTCGGCATGGCGGAGGAGACCGGCCGCATGCTGAACGACGCGATCACGCGCGGCGCGAAGGAAGGCTGGGGATTGGGCGAGGCGGTCGGCCACTATATCAACCGCTACCAGGGACAATTTCCGCACCGGCGCATCAGCCTGCTCGCCACCGGCGCGCGGCTCGGCATCCCCGTCACCGTCCACGTCGCGCTGGGAACGGATATCATTCATATGCACCCGTCGGCCGACGGCGCCTCCATCGGCGCGACCTCGCTGCTTGATTTCAGGCGACTGGCCGCTGTGGTCGCCGGGATGGAAGGCGGGGTCTATCTCAACCTCGGCTCCAATGTCATCATGCCCGAGGTGTTCTTGAAAACTGTCACGCTGGGGCGTAATCTGGGCCACGCCTTGATCGACATCACGACCGTGAATATGGATTTTCTCTCCCACTACCGGCCATTGACCAACGTGGTGAAGCGCCCGACGCAGAAAGGCGGCCACGGCTACTCGCTCATCGGCCACCACGAAATCATGTTGCCGTTGCTGGCCGCGGCGGTGCTTGAAGAGTTGGGAGCCTGACCGGATGTCGAGGCCGTCGCTCACCGAGACCGCTCCCGTCACTCTCGAACAGTTACGCGCGCATTGGTCCGATCTGAACGCCCGCTATTTCGGCGGCGCGCTGTCGTTAATCGAGATCGTCTGGAGCGCCCGCCTGACGTCGTCTGCCGGCATGTTCGTCAGCCACACCGGGCCGAGGTCGCGGGAAGACGGACGCGAGGGCCGGGCGCGCCGGCTTATCCGCCTCTCCACCCCTCTCCTACAGCACCTCTCCGGGCGGGAACTGCTCAGCACGCTGGCCCACGAGATGATTCACCAGTGGCAGTTCGACGTGCGCAAGCGGCGTCCCGACCATGGCCAGGATTTTCTCGACAAGATGGACGCGATGAACCGCGACGGCCTCAAGATCACGATCCACCACACATTGGATGAGGAAGTCAGCGCCTTCATGACCTACGCATGGCGCTGCCTCGAGTGCGGCCAGGATTACCAGCGGCAACGCCGAACGATCCGGCCGAAGGATCATCGTTGCGGCGCCTGCCGCGGCCTGCTCGGCGAAGTGCTGCCAGGGAAACTCCCGCGCAAGCGGCGGCGCATCCACCCGCGACATCAGTCTGCACAGCACCAACCATCACCGTTCGTTCAATTGGAACTCCCCTTTACAGCGGCATGAGCCTGTGCCGACATGGCAAAATGGCTGCGGCAGATTGTCTTCGGCGATGTGGACGCGATGTTCGCATCTGCTGCAACCGTGGCCGATCCCTCGCTGGCCGGCAAGCCGGTCGCTGTCGGCGGCCCGCCGCCGCGCGGGATCATTGCCGCCGCGAGTTATGCGGTTCGAGCATACGGCGTCCATTCCGCCATGCCGACGGCCCACGCGCTCAAACTCTGTCCCAGCCTGATTCTCGTTCCGCCTGACCGTCCCCTCTACCAACGCCTGCACGAGCAGATGCGGTTGGTGACCGACCGGTTCTTCCCCGCCACGGAATGGAGCAGCATCGACGAGTTCTACGCCGATGCAACCGATCTGCAATTGCTGCACCCAAACCCGGCTGCGCTGGGACGGACAGTCAAAGAGGCGATCTTCAAGGCGACCGGCCTGCGCTGCACGGTCGCGGTTGCCACGAGCAAGGTTGTCGCAAAGGTTGCGGCCGACGCCCACAAGCCGGATGGTCTCGCCGTGATTGAACCGGGCACCGAAGCGGCCTTCCTTGCCCCGCGTCCGGTCAAAGCACTCCCCGGCATCGGACCGAAGACCGCCGACTCGTTGGAGCAGATCGGCGTCCGCACAATTGGCGATTTGCTGGAGCCGCGCTTCGAACAGCCGCTTCGACGCATCTGGGGCAAACGGCTGCCGATCGTGCACGCGCTGGCGAAAGGGATGGATGATGATCCGGTCGTGCCGGATCGCGAGCGCAAGAGCACCGGGCACGAGACGACCTTCGACCACGACACGAATGATCCGGCAGTCCTGGAAAAGACGCTGCGCGGGTTCCTCGCCGAACTGACGCACGAGCTGCGGCTGGAAGGTCTCGCCGCCGGTTCGTTCACCGTCAAGCTCAAGGACTCAACGCATCGACTCACGACGAAACAGCATCATTTTTCCAAGCCGCTCAACGACGATCCAATGATGTGGCGGGACATCCGCGCTGCGTTGCAGAGTCTTCTGGTGCCACGAACAAAATATCGGCTCGCCGGTGTGACACTGGGTGATCTCGTTCCCGCCACGGCGGGGCTCTTCGATCAGCGGCGGAGCAAGGCCCTCGCCGCCATGGACGCGATCATCGAGAAGCACGGGGCGAAATCAATCGGATTGGGCGGATTGGGCGGATTGGGCGGGATACGGGAAGAGTAAAAAGAGGCGCCTGTCAATCTTTGGGAGACCGCACCGAGTCAAGAAACGCCTCGACTTCCTTGATAACAATGTCTTTCTCCTGAGGGCTCAGCTTGTCCCAATGTTCGCGCAGCGGCTCGAAGAATCGCCGGAGCGACGAATAGAGCGCATAGGTTTTGCTTCCCTTGTCGTCTGGATCGGCCATCGTGTTCTCCCCTTCCCGTTGCCTTACCGCGCACGGCGCTTTGGCTTGTACCTGCCGCAGTCTAGTGTCTTTCCGCCCGCCCGACAAGTCCGCACACGTCAATCTGGATTTACCCCATCCCTCACAGGTAAGATGGGCCTCCATGTTGGACAAGATCAAATCCAAAGAGGATCTGATGAAGATTCTCCCCATCCGGCGCGCGCAGGGCCGCCGGATCGTGTTTACGAACGGCTGTTTCGATTTACTACACGTCGGCCACATCCGTTACCTGCAAGCCGCCCACGACATGGGCGATATTCTGCTCGTCGGCCTCAACACCGACGCATCCGTGCGGATGCTGAGCAAGGGGAACGGCCGTCCTATAGTCCCGCAAGGCCAGCGCGCCGAGGTGCTGGCGGCATTGGCCTGTGTGGATTACGTCGTCCTGTTCGACGAACCGGACCCGGGGCAGCTCATCGCCGCTCTGCAGCCGGATGTCCTGGTCAAGGGCGGCGACTGGAAGCCGGAGCAGATCGTCGGCCGCGAGTCGGTCGAAGCGCGCGGCGGCATGGTTCGCACCATCCCCCTCATCCCCGACGTGTCCACCACGAGTCTCGTCGAGAAGATCCAATCCGGTCATTAGCAGGGCTTCCGTGCCGGTAACCGCATCATCGCCAGTTTCATGGGATCAGCTTCTTCAGCCCGTGCAGGACGCCCTGCGCGGCGCAAAGCACCGGCCCTGTCTGACCGGCCTGCACGGTTCGGCGACGGCGTTCGCGCTGACCCTGCTGGCGCGCGCCGATGACCGGTCCTGGCTGATCGTCGTCGATTCGGACGAGGCCGCCGAGCGTCTGTCCAACGACCTGCAGTTCTTCCATCATCTGCTGGGGCTGTCGACCGGGCCGCTCGCGTTGTTTCCCGAGTGGGAAACCCTGCCCTATGAAGCGACACCGCCCCACGTCGAACTGGTCGCGCGGCGGATGCGGACGCTGCACCAATTGACGACCGGACAGCGCACCCTGCTGGTCACCTCCGTCCCCGCCCTGCTCCATCGCCTGCTCCCGCGCACCGTGTTCACCGGGGCCTGTCTCCGGCTTGCTCCCGGCGGCACGATGGAGCGCGACGCGCTGATTGCTCGCCTGCTCCGGCTCGGCTACCGGCGGACGTCGGTGGTGGAGATTCCCGGCGAGTTCAGCATCCGCGGCGGCATTGTGGACATTTATTCCACCGCCTACGACGAACCGTTGCGCCTCGAATGGCTGGGCGACACGATCGAGTCGGTGCGGCTATTCGACCAGGCCACGCAAAAATCAACCACCGCCCGCGATCACGCCTGGGTGCTGCCCGCCCGCGAGTTGATTCATCCCGAAGGCCGTCGCGAAGGCCCGGACAAGGGATTGGAACCGCTCCCACCCGATGCCGAGTGGCGCGGGCCGGATGTCTACGACGGCCTGGAGACGCTGCTGGACTATTATGCCGCGCCGGCGGCGCTGGTGTTCGAGAATCCGCCGACATTGGCAAAAAAAGCGGCCGAGTTTTGGGAAGAAATCACGGACGCGCATGAGCGGCACAGCGGGAAAAATGATCGCGATCCCTACCCGGAACCTACCCGGTTGTTTCTCACGTGGGAGGAGATCCCGGCGCTTACCGCCGCGTGGCCATGCCTGGCGACGGCGCCGATCGCGTCGCTCGACGAGTCCTGGCAGCCGGCCGTCACCTTTCCCGTTCAATCGCCGGCGAGTGTCGGGCTGGCGCAACGCGGCACGCCGTTTACCGAGACCCTGGCGATCCTGAATCGCCTGCGAAGCGGCGGCCTGGTCGTGCTCGTGGCGCGCAGCCGCGGCCAGGTGGACCGCCTGCTGGCCCTCTTCGGCGAGCACGATCTGCCTGCGGCGCACTGGACTCCGCAGCGCTGGACGCCGAATCAGTGGGGAGTGGGCGGCGTGCAAAAGCCTCCGTTCTCCCTGATGCACGGCGATCTGTCGGCCGGTTTCGTGTCCGCCGACGGACGGCTGACGATCGTCACCGAGGAGGAACTGTTCGCCAAGGGCGCCCGCCACCGGCCGCCGCCCAAGAGCAAAACCGCCGCGTTTCTCTCGTCGCTGGAGGATCTGAGCGAGGGCGACTTCGTCGTGCATGTGCAGCACGGAATCGGCCGCTACCGGGGCCTGCGGCGCCTGTCGGTTCAGGATTTCGAGAGCGATTTTCTGATCCTGGAATTCGCCGGCGGCGACACGCTCTACGTGCCGCTCGACCGGCTGAATCAGATCCAGCGCTACTCCGGCGCGGAAGGTCACCTGCCGAGGCTCGACCGGCTGGGCGGATCCAGCTGGGCGCGCACCACGGCCCGCGTCAAGAAAGACATCGAAGAGATGGCGCAGGAACTGGTCGAACTCTATGCCAACCGCGAAGTGGTCAAACGCGCCGGGTACGGCGGCGACAGCACGCTGACCCACGAGTTCGAAGCGGCCTTCGAGTACGAGGAGACGGAGGACCAGCATCGCGCGATCGAGGACGTCAAACGCGACATGGAATCCCCCAGGCCCATGGACCGTCTCGTCTGCGGCGACGTGGGCTACGGCAAGACGGAAGTCGCAATGCGCGCGGCCTTCAAGGCCGTGGAGGACAACCGCCAGGTGGCCCTGCTCGTGCCGACGACGATTCTGGCCCAGCAGCACTACGACAATTTTTCCCAGCGTTTCGCGCCGTTCCCCGCGCGCGTCGCCATGCTGTCGCGGTTCCAGACGGCCAGGGAGGCCAGGGCGATCCTCAAAGACCTTGCCGCGGGCTCGGTGGACGTCGTCATCGGCACGCACCGGTTGCTCCAGAAGAATGTACAATTTCGCAATCTCGGCCTGGTCATCATCGACGAGGAGCAATGGTTCGGCGTCCGGCACAAGGAGCGGCTCAAGCAGATGCGGACGCAGGTGGACGTGCTGACGCTTACCGCCACGCCGATTCCGCGCACGCTGCAGATGGCCATGTCCAGCCTCCGCGACCTCTCGATCATCGATACGGCCCCGGCCGGGCGCCTGGCGATCAAGACCCAGGTGCTGCGCTACCGCGAGACCGCCGTCCGGGAAGCGCTCCTCCGCGAGCTGGGCCGCGGCGGCCAGGCGTTCTTCGTCTACAATCGCGTCCAGACGATGGAGCGCATGGGCGCGAAACTCCAGGCGCTGGTGCCCGAAGCGCGCATGGTCATGGCCCACGGGCAGATGGACGAGCGCCTGCTGGAGTCGGTGATGCTGAAGTTTTTGCGCCGCGAAGCGGACGTGCTGGTGACCTCCGCGATCATTCAATCCGGCCTGGACGTGCCCAACGCAAACACCATCCTGGTGCACCGCGCCGATACGTTTGGACTGGCGCAGCTCTACCAGCTGCGCGGCCGCGTCGGCCGATCCGGCCAGCAGGCCTACGCCTACTTCCTGACACCGGAAGAGGGCGAGCTGACCGCCGACGCGCAGAAACGGCTCGTGGCCATTCAGGAATTCACGGAACTGGGTTCGGGATTCCGGATCGCTGCCGCCGACATGGAAATCCGAGGCGCCGGCAATCTCCTGGGTAGGCAACAGTCTGGGCACATCGCGGCGATCGGGCTGGATCTGTACCTCAAGATGGTCGAACACGCGGTTCAACAGATCAAGGGAACCGTGGTCGAAGACGATCCGGAGCCGACGCTGCACCTGAACGTCTCGGCCTTCATTCCGGAAGACTACGTCGGCGACTCCCATCAACGCCTGTCGCTCTACAAACGACTTTCGTCCTGCCGCCAGGTGGGCGACCTGGCCCTGCTGCACGGAGAAATTCAGGATCGCTACGGCGCCCTCCCCGACCCGGTGGAGCGGCTCTTCGAAGTCATGCAGGTCCGGATGCTGGCACAGACACTCCGGCTGGCGCAGGTGGAGGTCAAACCGGGGCCGCCGCCCACCGTCGCGTTCACCTTCGATCCCAACGCCGCCATCCCGGAGGGGGGGATCCGGCAGATCATGGACCGGTACCCGCGGCGATTCCATCTGCGCTCGCCCCTCTCCTTCGACGTGCAGATGCCGAAGCCGGATTGGGCCTCGGTGTTTCCAGAACTGACCGCTGTCTTGCAAACGCTCGCTGTCTGTGATACCAAAAAGTCCGCGAAATCAGCATAATCAACGGATTCATGAAACCTGCACTCAGCACCCGGCACCCGGCACTCGGCATGGTACGCATCGTTCTCGCGTGCGCGATGCTCGGCATGCCCGGTTGCACGCCGGCTGCGTCCGATGAATCGCCCGTCCTCGCCGTCGTCAACGGCAAACCCATCACGCAGAGCGAATTCGACGTCCGGTGGGCCGAGTTGCCGGAATCCCGGCAGGTCCGCTATCAACGCAAAGGCGGCAAGAAAAAGTTTTTGGAGGACATGATCGCGCGGGAGCTGTTGCTGCAGGAAGCACGCCGGCTTGGTCTCGACCAGACGACGGAGGTCCGCGAACGGGCTCAACGGTTCCAGGAGCAGCTCGCGCTGGACGAACTGGTGCGGGAGATGGCGAAGACTCACGGACAAGTGAACCAGGAGGAGATGGAAGCCTACTACGTGGCGCATTCCTCCGCCGTGCTGGCCACGGAACACATTCGCGCGTCGCAAATCATCGTCCCCACCGCCGTGCAGGCGCTGGATGTGAAGAGGCAGCTTGAGGCGGGGGCGGACTTCGCCAAACTCGCGCAGAAATTTTCAATCAATCAGGCGACGAAGTTTCGAGGAGGCGACCTTGGCCCGTATCGGAAAAACGCCGCGCCGCCTGAAATCGAGGCTGCCATTCTGACGCAGAACCCCGGCACCGTGAGCGAGCCGATCCAGGTGGCGGCGGGCTTCGCGCTCGTCAAGGTCACCAGCCGCGACCCCCTGGACGCCCGAAGCGCGCACGTCGCCAGGGAACGGCTCATGCAGGAGCTGTCCGCCGAGAAGCGGCGCAAGCAGTTCGAAGAATTTCTGGCGGCCCTGCGCAGCAAAGCCGCCATCCGCATGGCCGATGCGTCCCGAATCGTTCCCGACGCCCCCGGCCAGGTGCCCGGCGTGCCCACTCCGTAAAGACTCCGTCATGATTCACCGGCATCACACATCAGCTGAATTGCCTCCCCTGCCGCTCCGGCCCGGCCCTCGTCGCGGCGCCGGGCTGGTGATCGGCATCGCCCTGGCTGCCGCATCAACCCTGCTTCCGATCCACACCGATGCCGCGGAACTCACGGACCGGATCGTCGCCATCGTCAACAAAGAAGTCATCATGCTCTCCGAGCTCAGAACGGAAATGGAGCCGGAGCGCAAGCGGCTGAAGCAACAGTACCGCGGCACCGAGCTCCAGACCAGGATGCAGCAGACCGAGTACCGGACCCTCACCCGCATGATCGAGCGGCGGCTCCAGATGCAGCATGCGCAGACGAAGGGCATGGACCCGTCCGAGGAGGACATCCGGCGAACCGCGATGGACTTGCAGCAGCGGGGAACGCCGATAAACCTGGACGACCCCAAGGAAAAGAAAGCGCTCAAGGAGCAGTTGATTCTCTTCACCCTCGAGAACCGGGAAATCCGGACCGGGGTGATGGTGTCCGAGAACGATTTGAAGCGCTACTACGAGCGACACCTGACACTGTTCATGCTCCCCGAAGAGTACCGGATCAGCCAGATTCTCCTGCTCCCTCGCAAAGGCGAATCGCGCACGGCGTTGCGCAAGCGGGCCCGGGAAGTCCACGATCAGCTTAAGAAGGGCGGGGAATTCGACGACCTGGCGCTCCGCTACTCCGATTCCGCCGATGCGACGCGGGGCGGCGCCCTGGGCTTCATCCGTCAAGGCGACATGGACCCGTCCATCGAGCGGGCGGTGGCGGCGCTCCAACCCAATACCGCCAGCGAGCCGGTGGAAACGTCCGACGGCATCCACATTATCCGGCTGGACGAGAAAAAGACGGCGCAGTTTCGCCCGCTGGAAGAAGTCAGAAACGAGATGCAGGGGCTTGTGTTTCAGCAGAAGAGCGCGGACCGCTACCAGCAATGGATGACCGATCTGAAAAGCAAGTCGTACATCGAGGTGAAACTCTAAAGGCCGTGATGCGTAAACCGTAATGCGTCACGAGTAAGAATCTTTCTCCCCCAACTCATCACGCGTTACGCATCACTCATTACCATCTTCCTGATTGCCTGCCACAATTCATCCCGCCCCTCGTGCGTCACGGACGAGTAGGCCACCACATCGGTATCTTCCGAAAGATCGAAGACGTCGCGAAGCGCCGAGAGGCTGGCGGCGCGCTCGCTCCGCGAGAGTTTGTCCGACTTCGTGGCCACGAGCAGCATGGGAAGCCCGCTCCGGCCGAGCCAGCCGACGGCCTCCGCATCCTGGCGTTCCGTCCCGCGTGAATCGACCAGCAGCATGACGCCCCGCAGCCCCTCGCTGCCGGTGAGATAGGACTCGATCATCGGCTGCCAGCCGGCGCGGACGGTCTTGGCCACTTTCGCGTAGCCGTAGCCGGGCAAATCCACTGCATAGAAGCGCCGCACCTTCGGGTCGTCCGTCGTCACGAGAAAGACATTGATCATCTGCGTCTTGCCCGGCGTGCGGCTCACCCGCGCGAGCCCCTTCCGGCGCAGCAGCGAATTGATCAGCGACGACTTCCCCACGTTGGACCGTCCAATGAAGGCAACGGCGGGCAGCCGGTCTTTGGGAAACTGGTCCGGTTGTTCGCAGCTCTTCACGAATTCAGCGGAGAGGATTTTCATCCCGCGTCACACCTTACGTTTTACGTTTCACGTCCGTTTTGCTGTATCATCGGCCTATCATGAAGTCAACTGGCCGTCGTATCCTGCTCCGCGTCGTGCTGGGATCGGTCCTGCTGCTGGTCCTGCCTCCGGCCGGGCTCACGCTGTACTGGTGGCTGACGTTTCCGGACGTGCAGCGTCTCGCGACGGCCAATCCAAAGACCACGGCGTTGATCGAAGCGCGGCTGGCGGAGGCGCGCGCGCAGAATCCGGATGCCGAGCCTGACCGCGCGTGGGTGCCGCTGGCGGAGATCGCGCTTCAGCTGCAGCACGCCGTGATCATCTCCGAGGACGCTTCGTTTTATTTTCACGAGGGGTTCGATTGGAAAGGGATCAAGGAAGCTGCATTGCACGATCTCGCCGAAGGCAAACTGCAGCGCGGCGGCAGCACGATCACGCAGCAATTGGCGAAGAACCTCTACCTATCGTCGGGCAAGACCCTGCTGCGCAAGGCCAACGAAGCGCTGATCGCCGATGCGCTTGAGCGGCACCTGACCAAAAAACGCATCCTGGAGCTGTATCTGAACGTCGTCGAATGGGGCAAGGGCGTATATGGAGCCGAAGCCGCTGCGCGCCACCATTTCGGCAAGCATGCGGCCGACTTGTCCCTGGAGGAAGCCGCGCTCCTGGCGGCCATGCTGCCCTCGCCCAGGGCCTACGATCCGATCAAGGTCACGCGCTACCTGTCCGTGCGCCAGCAGCAGATTCTGCGTCTGATGAACGAACGTCAGGGCAAGCAATCGTTGACCGGCAACGAGGACGGCACGCGGATCATACCGCGCCAGCCGAAAGAAAACGGAGCCCCGACCGGCCCGCGGCCGGTCGGCGAGACGAAGTGAGCCGCGCGCCGCTTGTGCTGTTGGCCGGCTTGCTCCTCGCTCCTCCTCTTGCCGATGCCGACGAGCCCGATGAGGATGTCTCCGCTCTCCGTGAAATTGTCGTCTCCGCCACGAGGTCGCCGGAGCCACTCGCCAGCATCCCTTCCTCGGTGACGGTGCTGACCCGCGAGCAGATCGAGCGCACGCCGTTCCGCGAAGGATACCAGACGGACGACCTGCTGCGGTACGTGCCGGACGTGCAGCCGAGCAATCTGAGCAGCCGCTACAACCATCCCACCGCCCAGGCAGTGTCGCTGCGCGGGCTGGGCAGCCGACGCGCGCTGGTGCTGCTGGACGGCATCCCGCTCAACGACGGATTCGGGGGCTGGATCAACTGGGGCACGGCGCCGAACGCGATCGAGCGGATCGAGGTCGTGCCGGGCGGCGGCTCCAACCTCTACGGCACCTGGGCGATGGGCGGCGTGATTCATCTGATCACCGCGCGGCCCGCGACTGGCGCCGGCGTCCGGGCGGAGAGCCGCGCCGGCAACTTGAGCACCTACAGCAATTCGCTCGCTGCCCGCTATGGCACGGACAAACTCGGCGTGCAGCTCGAAGGCCGGTGGTTTCATACCAACGGCTTCATCACGGTGCCCGAGTATCAGCGCGGCCCCGTGGACCACACCGACGACTCACGGCATCTCAACTTTCACGGCACGGTCACGGCCGAGCTGGACTCCTGGACGACGCTGACTGGGAGCGGCAACCTGTTCAGCGAAGATCGCACGTTCGGCACGACGCTGGATGTGGCGTCCCGCACGATCGGCACGGGCGCGCTCGGCCTCTCCGGCCAGACCAGGCGCGGCGACCGCTGGGAAGCGAAGACCTTCGCCCAGTGGCAGACCTTCCGTAACCAGACGGGGCAGGTGACCCCGTCCCCGCTCAACCGGCAAAGCGAATTCCTGGCCAGCATCCAGACCATTCCCTCCAACGACTTCGGCGGGCTCTTCCAATGGACGATCCATGCCAATTCCAATCATCGCGTCGTCATAGGCGGGGACGCGAGGGCGATCATCGGGCAATCGGCGGATCAGACGTTTGCGCCCACTGGCTACCTCGGGCAAAGCCTGGCGCGAGGCAAGCAGGTGGGCGGCGGCGCGTTCGTGGAGTGGATTGCCGCGCCGACCGAGCGGCTGACGCTGACGCCCAGCTTCCGCGCCGACTGGTGGAAGAATTTCGACGGGCGGATCGAGTCGGTGACCGGCGCCGTCAGAATCCCGCGCGACAATGTGGAGACGGCGCTCAATCCAAAACTCGCCGCGCAGTACGCCGTGAGCGACCGTCTGCGCATTGGCGCGTCATTTTACCGGGCGTTTCGCGCGCCGACGCTCAACGAGCTGTACCGCAGCTTCAGCGCCAGCGGGTTCACATTCCTGGCGAACGAGAACCTGACGCCGGAGCGGCTGATCGGCGGCGACGCGAAGCTCGAGGCGGACTTACTCCCCGACCGGCGGCTGACTCTCCGTCTGACCGGCCATCACGACGAGGTCAGGGACCAGATCCTCTTTGTCACCGAGAGTCCGGTCGCCGCCCAGCGGCGCAACGTGGGTCGCACGCGCACGCGCGGCGGCGATGCGGAACTGACGGCTCAGCCGCATGAAATGGTGTCGCTGAAACTCGGGTACGCCTATGCCGATGCCGTCATCACCAGCTTTCCGGGTAACGTCACGCGTGAGGGACTCCGTGTCCCGAACGTCTCCCGCCACCAGATCACGATGGGGCTGACACTCGGCTCCCTCGACTCGGTGCAATTGACGGTGATGGGACGGTATCTTTCCAAACAATTCGCCGACGACCTCAACACGCAGCCGATCGCGGACTTCGTCGTGCTGGATGCCTCGCTCCAGAAAACCTGGGCAAGCACTGGCGGCTGACGCTCGACGCGGAAAACCTGACCGACCGCTTCTACATCGCCACGCAGACCGGGCCGGTCAAAACACTGGGCGCGCCGCTATTGGTGATGGGGGGCATTCGGTTTGAATACTAAGGGGTTTATTTAGTTTATCTGGTTTGCCTGGTTCGTCCGGGGCAACCAAACAAACAAAACAAACCAGATAAACCATCCGGTAGTCTGCCAACGCAGCTATTCCTTGGCGTCGCCGATTTCGGAGGAATCCTGCTCGCCAAAGATCGCCGATTCGTGCGCGTAGTATTTGAATTCGAGTAGGTTGTGGGAGGGATCTTCCAGAAAGAATGTCTTATGCTCCGTCGGCTTGCCTTCGTAGCGTCTGCGCGGTTCCTGGTAAAACTTTAATCCTTTTGCCTTTGCACGATCCGCCAGCGCCTGCCAGTCTTTCTCTGCGGTGAACACCAGCCCAAAGTGTCGCGGGTATACGCCCTTCTGCGGCGGGCCTGATTCCTTCACAAGATGCGCCACGATCTGGTGGTCCGCCAGACCCAGGATGACCGCGGAGTCCGTTTCTCGGCCGAGCGTGCAGCCGAGCCCATCCACATAAAACTTCTTCGTGGACTCGATATCGGTTATTGGAAAAGCGAGGTGGAATAAAGCCTTGTTCATGCAGTCACTGTACCGTGACCGTCCATTCTTCCGCAATCATCAGGCGAATCGGTCTTTTACGACCGGCTCACCGGTCCCGCCCCAATAACCGGCAGTCATGCGCGGCGTCGTGTGCCGAATAGCCCAACGGCCATCCGGCGCAAGCACCAACGCGCCGGCGGAGCCCTTCACGCGAGACATCAGTTTGCGCAGCACTGTCCGGACTGCTGCCGAAGGACTCGTGCCGGCCTCCAGCCGGTCTGCAATTTCCTTGGCAACCGCGATGCGGATGATGCTCTCTCCCAGACCTGTCATGGACACGGCACCGGCTTCGTCATCGGCATAGACTCCGCAGCCGATCAACGGGGTATCGCCGACGCGTCCCGGAAGCATGAGCGCGATCCCGCCGGTTGACGCGCCTGCGGCGATGTGACCGCTCTTGTCGAGCGCCACGGCACCGACCGTCTCCCGGCCGAAGACCTCGGCGTGTTTGAGCGTGGAAAACAGCTCGAGGGTCTTGGCGGCCTGCAACTCTAATTGACCCAGCGATTTATGTTCAACGCGAGACGCGGCACGCTGCGCATGGGTTGGAGGTGGCTGGCGCTTCAGCTTGAACCGTCGCGCGAAGCGTGTGGCCGGCTCACCGACCAGCAGGACGTGCGCGGTTTCTTCCATGACGAGCCGCGCGGCGGTGATCGGGTGGCTGATACCTTGAATGGACGCGACGGCACCGGCCCGCAACCTTCGTCCTTCCATGATGGAAGCATCCATGCGGCGCGCGCCGTCGAGCTGCAGTTTCGATCCGATCCCGGCGTTGAACAGCCCGGAGGCCTCCAACGCACGAATGGTCGCCTCCACGGCATCGAGCGCAGAGGCGCCGCGTTTCAATGCCTGATAGCCCGTTTGCAACGCATTGGCCAGACACTCGCGCTGATCGCCGGTCATGGGCCTGGTGCCGGCCCCGCCGTGCGCGAGGATGATGGGATGCCTGGTCATAAAGTCGTAAAGTCCAAAGTCTTCAAGTCGTCACTCCCAAGACTTTTTGACTTGATGGACTTGAAGACTTTCTGACTCGCTCGAATTTAATTAAGAAGGATGTCTTTGGCTTTTTGATAGGAGGGGTCCTGCATACGGTCGAGATCGCCCCGGACGAAGCCGAGCCCGGCGACGCAGAGTTCGAAGTTGTCGGACAGCTTGCGGAACAGCGGGGACTGATCGCTCGAGCTGATTCCGCACCGGGCGACGATCCCGTAGGAGCGCTTGCCGGTTTTGACGTAATCCACCAGAAAGTCCTGGTGGTAGATCATGCTCGCAGACTTGAGCCGCGTGAGATATTCGGGAAACAGTCCGGCCATGAACAACGTGAAGTCGCCGATGTGACGGTGGACGTCCTGCTCGCGATCCAGCGATGGCGCGTCCAGCAGCACTTCGGATTCGTACAGCAACTCGACGACCGTATCGAGACGCTTGCCGCGCTGATTGCGGATCTTGTACAACCGGTCGGTATGCGCGAATTCGACGAGGAGATTGGAGAGATACCCGGTGACGTTCTGATCCAGCCAGCCCAGCGTCTCGAGAAAGCGCCGTTCGGTCAGGGCGACGAATAACCGACGCAACGGATGGTGCTCCGAGATCCGAGCTTCCATGGTCCCTCCTCAGATCACAAGGCAGTAGGCGAAGTATGCCAGCCTCCGGTCTTGCTAGCAAGCACCGTTCTTATTACCGCCACTAATGCTCCGATCCCCAGGATGTTCAAAAATGTCTTCAGCAAGGCCGCAGCGAGCGAAACGACTGAGACGTACGTTTTTAGGTACGTCGCAGGGAGGGGAGCGATGCGAGAACGCAGATGGAGGCATTTTTCAACATCCTGCTAGTTTCGGCTGTCCAGCACGAAGGTCACCGGCCCATCGTTCACGAGATCGATCTTCATGTGCGCGCCGAAGATGCCGGTTTCGACCGTCAGATCCGTGGTCTGGCGCAGTTGCTCGATGAACTGCTCGTAGAGGCGCTGGGCCGTCGCCGGATCGGCGGCCTGATCGAACCCGGGCCGCCGGCCCTTGCGCGTATCGCCCAACAGCGTGAATTGGGAAATGGCCAGCACCCCGCCGCCGATCTCCGCCAGCGAGCGGTTCATCTTGCCGGCCTCGTCGCTGAAAATCCTGAGCGCCGGAATCTTCTCGACGAGGTACGCGAGATCGGTCTCGGTATCACCTTTGGCGACGCCGAGCAAGACCACCAGCCCGGCGCGAACCTGCCCGACGATCTTGCCGTCCACTTCCACCGACGCGCGCGTGACGCGCTGAATGACGGATTTCATGCTTTAGTCATAAAGTCGTAATGTCTTAAAGTCTGAACGTCTTGGAGTCAGAGACTTGATGACTTTCGACATTCAGACTTTATGACCGAGTTGCTTCAGCGTGCCTTCCAGATCGAGCAGCTTTCGTTTGACGACGAGCCCGCCGGAGAAGCCTCCGAGTGAGGCATCCTTGGCGACGACCCGGTGGCACGGCACGATCAGCGGGACGGGATTGGCTCCCAGCGCGTTGCCCACGGCCCGTGCATGCCGCGTTCCCCCGACCTTTGACGCAATCCACTGGTAGGATCGCGCGCGGCCGTAGGGAATCCGCAACGCAGTCTGCCAGACGCGGCGCTGGAACGATGTTCCGGCGCTCAGATCAATGGGAAAATCGAGCGTGTGCCGTTTACCCGCGAGGTAGGCGGCCACCTGTGTCTGCGCGTCGCGCAGGAGCCTGTCCGGGGGCGCCAGGTGTCCGTTCGAAGACACGCCCTGCACACGCAACGCCCGCTCGGCCTCCAGACGCGAAGGCTTTGGCAGGACGATGGCGCAGACGCCTTGTGCGGACGCTGCGATCCCTATCCACCCCCACGGAGTTCGAAACACAGTCTTCGTGGTCATCGCTTATTACACCACCTTTCTTTTGATAAGATTCCAGCACACGTCCAGCTCCTCCGACCGTAGCAGCGCATGGACGCCCACATAACCCGTGACGCTCAGGCCGATGCCGACCGCCAGCATGACGGTTTTGCCGATCCACTCGCCCTCATGCGCCCACACTTCCGCGCCGGCAACCCAGACACAGGCCACGATGAGCGGCGCGGTGGCCAGCACCGTGCGCATTGCGGATCGCCCGACGGAGCGCCAATCCATGCCCCCCAACCGCCGGTTCAGCACCACGACCAGAATGCCGACATTCAGCATCGACGCGAGCGCGGTGGCCAGCGCCAGGCCGGCGGACTCGAGCCGGTCCATCAACACAATCGAGAAGGCAAGATTTGCCAGCACGGCCATCGCCGCCACCAGCGCCGGTGTGACGGTGTCCTGTAACGAGTAAAACGCCGCCACAATGATCCGCACGCCCGCAAAGGCCCAGAGGCCGACCGCGTAGCAGAGGACGGCCGTGGCGGTCGCGATCGTATCCGCCGCCGTGAACGAGCCGTGCTCGAAAAACAGGTGCACGATCGGCTGCCGAAGAAGAATCAGCCCCAGCATCGCGGGCAGAATGATGAACAGAATCATCCGCAGACCGAAGGCCAGCGTGCCGCGCAACTCGTCCAGCGCGCCACGGGCGGCCTGCGCGGAGAGCGTCGGCAGAATGGCCGTCGCCAGCGCCACGCCGAAGATGCCGAGAGGAAATTGAATGAGCCGCATCCCGTAAAACAGGTAGGTCGGCCCGCCGGCGAAGAACGAGGCCAAAATGGTGCTGACCGTGATGTTGATCTGCGTCACCGAGAGGCCGAGCAGCGACGGCACCATCAGCGCGCCGATGCGTTTCACTCCGGGATGCCACGGCTGAAACCGCCAGCCGAAGACCATGTCGCGCATGGCCAGCCCCGGCAACTGCATCGCAAACTGCGCCGCGCCACCGGCGACGACCCCGATCGCCACGCCGAGGATCGGCTCCGGAAACACCGGCGAGAGGAACAGCGCGCACCCGATGATGAAAATATTGAAGAAAACCGGCGAGAACGCCGGCGCGGCAAACGCGCGCAGCGAGTTCAGAATGCCCATCGCGAGCGCCGCCAGGCTGATGAAGAGCAGGTACGGGAACATGATCCGCGTCAGCAGCGTCGTCATCAGCAGCTTGTCGGGATGGCCATGGAAGCCGGGCGCGAGAAGCCAGACAATGGAGGGCGCGGCCAGAATGCCGAGCAGCGTGATCGCCGTGACGATCGTGAGCAGCGTCGTGAACACGGCGCTCGCCAGTTCCCAGGCGTCCTGTTTGGCGCGGAGCGTGTGGTATTCGGTGAAGACGGGAATGAACGCCGAGGACATTGACCCTTCGGCGAACAGTTCGCGCAGGAGGTTCGGAATGCGGTACGCGACGAAAAAGGCGTCGGCCGCGGCCGTCGCGCCGAACAGACGTGCGAGCACCATGTCGCGGATGAAGCCGAGGATGCGGCTGGCAAACGTCGCCAGGCCGATCACGCCGGCGGATTTGACGACGCGGTGATTCTCGTTCGGCTGCGGACGGGGCGACTCGGGCGGGAGACTGGAATCGGGCATCGGGGCGAATTGTAGCTGAACCGGGGAAGACCGTCTACATGACCGGGCCGGGCATGGTAGCATCGGCCACTCTATCGTCGCGGTACCTCACCGAATCGTCTGGAGGTTCCATGAAAAGCCTGGTGATTCTGCTGGCGCTCGCCGGCGTCGTCTATTTTGGGTACACGAAACTCTACGGTCCCGGCGCCGGGATGGAAATCAGCGCGGCCGCGCCGCTTGGAACAGCCAAGGGGCTGGATCAGCATCTCGTCAAACTGGGGCTGGAAAAGCAGCCGCCAACCAGGCAATCCATCCCCCCGCTGGGCTTCGAGGCCACGGCCACCGAATATCTGGACCGCGGCATGGTTGCCAAAACCGGCGGGTTCAAGGAATCGGTCGTGCTGTTTGTGGACGACAAGGGCGCCGTCCGCGCGCTGATCGGGATGTATGTCCTGCCGGCCGACACGCAGGTCATGCGCACCACCCCGGTCTCGAATTTTCTGGTGACGTACTGGAAACAGCTCGGCGGCGGCGACCCTCAATTCGCCCCGCGCACCGTCGGCTCGCAAGCCCGGGTCTTCGGCCAGGCAATCTTCGCCCGGCAACAGCTCGTGGCCACATTCGGCACGGGCCCGGTCCAGAGTGAATGGGTGAAGGAAGAGCCGATGGGAAACCTGATTTTTTATATCAAGTGACCGGCGGGCAGCGATCAGCTCTCTTTCGCCGCGCGCTGTCGTGCTGCCAGAGTCAGCGTGGTGCAGGCGTCCGGCTCGGCGAAGAGGCTCTGGTGCGGATGTCCTGGGACCGGATCTCCAGTGGCTCGGCTTCTTTTTCCCGTCCCATCTGGCGGAGCAGCATGGCCTGCTCATCGAGACTGTTCGCCACGTCCGGGTGAACGGCGCCCTGGGCCTTTTCACGGATGATCACGACCCGCCTCATGAGCGGTTCGGCTTTGGCAAACTGTCCCTGGCTGGCGTAGAGCTGGGCAAGATTTTTCAGCGTGAGCGCCAGCTCCAGGTGCTCCGGACCGAAGACCTTCTCCTTGATCGCCACCGCCCGCACAAGCAGCGGTTCCGCATCGGCGTACTGGCCGTGCCGGCGGTACAAGACGCCGAGATTGTTCAGCGTGGCCGCCACGTCCGGATGCATCTCGCCGTGGACCGCCTGGTAAATCTTCAAGGCCCGAAGATAGATTGGTTCCGCCTCGGCATGCTTGTTCTGGGCCGCGCAGGCCTGCGCCAGGCCGCTGAGCGCCTGCGCAACGCGCCGGTCCTCGGACCCAAATTGTTCCGCCTTCCCCACCGCGGCGGAAAAAATACGCTCTGCGTCGGCATGGCGGCCCTGCGCCGCGGCCTGCTGTCCGGCCGCCATCGCCTCCTCCCACGAAGGTTGCGAGCAGCCGCAGAGCGCCGCGAGCAAGATTGACAGCGAGGCGAGGCAGGTTCCGTGCTTTGCTCTGGCTTCTCGCATCGCCTTTACCTACGATACCGGCCGATGGCCGACGATAGTTCCGCGAAACCCCTGACCGTTCGACAACAACTGATGCATCTCCTGACCGGCACGCAGCGCTCGGCGAGCGAGCTGGCAGGAATGATCGGCGCGCCGGAGCGTGAAATTGAAGAGCACCTGGTCCACGTGGTCCGGTCGCTGGCGCGGGACACGACCAGACGGTTCCTGCTCGAGCCGTCGCGATGCCACGACTGCGGCTTCGTCTTTCGCGAACGCGCCCGCCTGACCACGCCCGGCCGCTGTCCGACCTGCCGCAGCGAGGCTATCGCCCCGCCCCGCTTCGGGATCGAGCTGCGCGCAGCCAAACGTTGACGGTTGAAGTCGAGCACCAGCGTGCAACAGGCACGGAATTTATGTGTGCGCCGATCCCCGGAAAGCCAGCAGGAACCGGCGCAGGATCATCTGCTCCAGACGCGAGGTGCGGTGCGCCGGCGTGGGAATGCGCAGGAACAGGTTGATCCGCCCCGGTTCGGGAATCTGGATCGACACCCTCGGCTTGACCGACGGTACGTCCATCCAGTTTTTCCCCTCGAGTTCCTTCATGTGCCGGGCGGCCTTCTCAAGGAACGGCTGGCATGCCTCATCGGCGATGCCCAGCAGAATTTTTTTCCGCCGCCTGCCAGTCGTCCGTCACGGCCAGCGGGATCGTCATGGTGTGGACGATGTACTCCTTCATGTACGTTTCGTTGATGAGCGGATGGGCCAGCAGCAGGCTGTTGGGGAACACGATCGCGCGCAGCAGGATGAACCGCAGGACCACCACGGCGGCCAGCAGCGCCAGCACGGCCAGCACATTCGGCGTCATCGCCTCAAATAATGGCCGCCACTCGTCGATCAGGGTATGCGTCACGGGTCTTTCCTCTCGCGTTTATTCTGATCGTCACCATTCTCCCGCTCGCGCTTCCACCGGACCGTGCACCAGAGCGCGTAACCCTGCGCGAGCAGGCCGGTGACGATCAGCCCCTGCGCGGTCTGCAGCCATCCCGATTCCGGGTTGTCCAGCCCCTGCATCCCCAGAATGAATCCGAGCGCGATCGCCACCACCCCGACCGACCTGGCGATTGTCGCACTCTGTCGCAATTGCAACGCACGGGCCGTCATATGCGTCGCTATTCGATGCCTTGCGACCGGAGATACGCGACCAGCCGACGGTCCTCGCGGGCCGAGCGAAGAAACTTCATGCCTACCCACTTGGCCCCGACCGAACGAACCATCGCGGCCACCTCGATGGCCGGCTCCTGCTCATGCACAAACAGTTTCAAATGGAAAATGTCGTCCGCCTTCACCAACGCCGCCGTCTCGATCAGGCACCCGCCCAGAGAAATATTGATGAGCACCCCCTCACCCTTGATACGACCGCCCGAGAAGGCCAGGGACAGCCGGACCGGAATCCGCTCGTGTGTCCGGCGTTCCGAAACCGGAGGGTAGTGCCGTCCGAGCCGAAAGGCCGGAAACCGATGGCCGCAGGCCTGACAGCGGAAGGGCGAGACGAACAACAGGCTTTTGAACTGTTCGCTCAACGAGAGACACGGCACCCGATGCACCGATTCCTTCCTGCAATCGGGACACCGTACCGTCGAACTCTCTGACACATCCCCGGCGGCCATATGGGGCGCCATTCTACCCAGACGCATGGCGAAAGGCGAGGGCAGACAGACAATATTCCGCTTGCTATAATCACCCCGGCAGGATGGATCGAACCGGAGCTGCATTGTGAGATTGAAGGTCGCCACTTACAACGTCAACTCGATCCGCAAGCGCATCGACACCGTCCTCGGGTGGCTCGAGTCGCACAAGCCCGATGTGCTCTGCGTGCAGGAGACGAAGGTCCAGGACGAGGATTTTCCCCTGTTGGCGCTGCAGCCGTCCGGATACCACATCGCGTTTCGCGGCATGAAGGCGTACAACGGCGTGGCGATTTTCAGCCGCGAGAAACCCGAGTCCGTCGCGTACGGGCTGGACGTCGGCGACGGCGAGCCGGACGAACCGCGGTTGATCCGCGCCGTGATCCGCGGCATTCCCATCGTCAACACCTACATCCCGCAAGGCTTCGAAATCGATTCGCCGAAATACCAGTACAAACTGCAGTGGTACAAACGCCTGAAGAAATATTTCGAGAAGCACCTCTCGCCGAAGAAGCCGGCCGTCTGGTGCGGGGATATGAACGTGGCGCCGGAGCCGATCGACGTGCACAGCCCGGACAAGCATTTGAACCATGTCTGTTTTCACGCCGACGCGCGCCGGGTCTACCAGGAAGCCGTCGCGTGGGGCTTCGTGGACGTGTTTCGCAAACTCTACCCCACCCGCCAGCAATACACGTTTTGGGATTACCGCGCGCCCAGCTCGCTGGAAGCCAACAAGGGCTGGCGCATCGACCACATCATGGCAACACCGCCGCTGGCGGAACACTGCGTCGCCTCCGACGTGGACGTCGAACCGCGCAAGCAGCCGAATTCGTCGGATCACACATTTCTCTGGGCGGAATTCTCGATGTAGCTTCCCCCCCCCTTCATTTTTTGTCTCGAATGCTATACTCCCCCGCCACCGCATTATTCCTGAAGAGAGGATCCCCATGAACAGACTGATGATTGCCATGCTCGTTGCCGTGTCCGGAACCGCGTTCGGCCCTGGACCTGGTGTCGCGCTGGGCGCCGAGACGACGCCCCAACAAACAGGCGGCCGTGATGCCGCGCACCTGCACTATTCACAAGGCGTCGGCTTGCTGTCCTCGGGCGATCTGCTCGACGCGAGGGCGGAATTGCGCGAGGCGCTGAGGCTTCAACCGGATCTGGTCCAGGCCCGCTTCAGCCTCGGGACGGCCCTCTATCTCAGCGGCGACGTGGACAGTGCGATCGACGCCTACCGGACCGTGATCCGCCAACAGCCGGACCTTGCCCACGCCCATCTGCATCTGGGCATCGCGTTGATGGTCACGCATGCGTGGGCCGCCGCGCAAGCCGGCGTGCCGCAGGCGCAATACTACGCGGGAGTCGCCTATGCGTCAGGCACGGGCGTGGAGCGAAATCTGGCCTCCGCCATCTCCTGGTGGTTCCTCGCCGCCGATCAGGAAGTGCCGCAGGCCAAGGAGGCGCTCGCCAGCTTGCGGAAGATGATGCTGACGACCGGGAATCGGTCGGCCGGCGAGGCGCGCGTCGTGCAGGATGCGTTCGGCGCATACCGTCGTTCGCTCTGGCAGCAGGTGTCGGACCTCAAGGGACGGGCCCCGGACGAAAGCGTCGGCGTAGGGTTGCTACAAGCAGGGCGCATCCGCGAGGCCCTGCCGGTGCTTCTCCACGAAGCCGCCGCCTTGAGTGAGCAGGCGCAGGCGCAGCTGGAGACCCTCTATGCGAATGGAGTGGAAGGCCAGTTGGCGCCCTTCAACAGCCGGATCCTCGATTATTTCAAAACAGCTGCCGGCGAAGGACTGCCCTATCCGAGCGTCATCCTCGCCCGCATCTACGCCAAGGGCCTCGGGATGCCGGCAGACGTGAACAAGGCGCGTGGTCTTCTCAAGGGGAATCCGCGAGAAGACGCCCAGGCCTTGATGAAGGAGCTGTCCGCCTCGGCGAAGACCGCTCCGGTAAAGAAGTCGTAATCACCCGGTATGCGCAACTCCGCCCGCTGCTCGTCACGGATCGATCTTCAGCACCAGGACTGATTCGAAAATCTTCCATACCGGGCGTGAATGGTTTCATCTCTCGCCAGAAATGCGCGCATATGCTGTCGTGCCGCCCGGCGGATGAGTCGGGGTTAGGAGGAACAGCTCACGAGGATCTGCCGGCCCCAATCGGGGGGCGGGGCGGCGTAGGCATCCATGTCCGGTTGCTCCGCAAAGGGATCCTTGAGCAACTGCCGGAGGCGATCGATTTCCGAATAGTCCTTCTGTTGGGCCCGCTCGATGGCCGTCTGCGCCAGATAGTTCCGGAGAACGTACTTGGGATTGACCCGATTCATGCGCGCCCTGCGGTCGTCGTCGCGACCGGCTTCCACCCACAGCCGGTCCGCATATCGAATCGCCCAGCGGTCGAACTCGTCACGGTCCGTGAAAAAATCCCGCACCAAATCATTCGTCTCCGCCGCGCCGCTCTTGAAGCCGCCCAGCGCGCGGAAGAAGATCGTGTAATCCACCTGGTTCATGGCCATCAACGCGAGCAGGTCGCTGATCAGCGCGCCGTCCTCCGATGTCGATGTCTGCAATCCCAGCTTGGCTCGCATGAGCTCCAGATAATGCGCGGCGTGCGCGGCTTCGTAGGCGGCCAGGGCTTCTTGTTCCTGCTGCGGCGTCACCAGCGACGACAGCGCCTGGCCGAGGCAGCGCAGGTTGAAATAGCCGATGTCCGGCTGGTTCCGGAACGCATACCGGCCGTGGTGATCGGAATGGTTGCAGATGAACGCGGGATCGTACGCATCCAGAAAGCCGAACGGCCCGTAGTCGAGCGTGAGCCCGATAATGGACATATTGTCGCTGTTCATGACGCCATGCGCCCAGCCGACCGCCTGCCACTTGGCGATGAGCTGCGCGGTGCGGACCGAGACCGCATCAAAGAATCCCGGGTATGTGTCGGCCGCGCCGGCCAGATGCGGATAGAACCGCGCGATCACGTAATCAGCGAGCTGTTTCACATGCTCCGGCTGCCGGCGGGCAAAGAACGTCTGAAAGGAGCCGAACCGCACGTGCGTGGGCGCCATCCTCAACAGCATCGCGCCGACCTCCGGGCGTTCGCGCAGGACCGGTTCGTCCCCGGCCACGATACAGAGCGAACGGGTCGTCGGAATGCCGAGCCCGTGCATGGCTTCGCCGCAGAGGTATTCCCGAATCGTGGAGCGCAGGACGGCGCGACCGTCACCGTCGCGCGAGAACGGCGTCTGGCCGGCCCCTTTCAGATGCAAATCCCATTTCTCTCCCAGACCGTTGCGCACTTCGCCGAGCAGGATCGCCCGCCCGTCCCCCAGCTGCCCGGCGTAGATGCCGAATTGATGCCCAGAATAAACCATCGCGACCGGTTCGCTGCCGGGGATGAGCAACTGCCCGCCGAACACGCCGGCAAACTCCGGGCGCTTGGCCTCGTCCGGATCCAGGTCCAGCAGCGCGGCGGCGTCCGGGTTGAAGCTCACCAGAACGGGGTTCGGCAGCGGCGTCGGTTCGACTCTGGCGTAAAACGCCTCCGGCAGGCGCGCGTAGGTATTGTCGAATTGAAGCTCCTCGAGTCTGTGCCGGTGCGCCATGGGACATGATCGCACGGGGCTCCCGCGCCGTTCAACCGCCGCAGGGCTTCTTCACGCAAGACGCGACGGGACGACTATGGTATAGTCGCCCCGTCGGCAATCGGCTTGCGCAAACCTCGGAAAAAAGCCCGCCGTGCTGCGACTTCTTGAGCGAATTCTCAGCCTCTTCCTGCGTACGCTCCATCTCGATTCCGTCAAACAACGCATCCTGATTCTGGCCGTGCTCGCCACGTTGATCCCGACCGGGACGACGGGATGGTTGCTCTACAGCCAGAACAAATCCGCCCTGACCGGGAAACTGCACGAAGAACTCCGGAGCGCGTCGGTCAGTATCGCGCGGGAGTTCGAACTGTGGCTCAAGGAGCGCGTGTACGAATTACGCGTCTTTTCCAGTTCCTACGAGCTGTCCGAAAACGTGGAGAAGGCGCTGCGCGGAGGCGGGACTCGCGCGCAGGTTTTGCGACGCTCCCAGGACTACCTCAAGTCGGTCCAGGGCAAGTTTTCGGATTACGAGGACCTGCTCGTGCTCGATACAACCGGCGCCGTGATCGTGGCCAGCGCCAAGCCGACGGCCCGCGTGTCGCTGCCGAACGACTGGCAAAAGCAGGCCAGGCTCGACCAGCCGATCCTGACCGGCGCGCACTGGGACAAAGGCCGCGGCAAAACCGTCATGACCGTGGCCGTGCCGCTGAAGACCGCGAACGGCCGCTTCCTGGGCGTGCTGGCCGCCACGCTTAATTTCGGCTCGATGGAAGCCGTGCTGCATCAATGGTCCCAGGGGCAGACGAGGCACCTCTATATTGTGAAGCCCGACGGGACGCGCGTGCTCAGCTCGCTGCTCTCGCCGCACTCCGTGCTCACGACCAAGCTTCCCGAGCAAGCCACGCGCACGTTCTTCGCCGGAGAGCCCGGGGAGCTCACGCAGATGAACTACGACAATCTCGACGTGTTGGCGGTGATGCAGCAGATTCCCCGACTGGGGTGGGGTGTCGTGGCGGAAAAAAACTATGAGGACGCCTACCGCGCGCTGGTCAACATTCGCAACGTGACGTTGATCTCCACGGCCTGGCTGTTAATGGGTGTCGGGCTGATCGCCTACCTGCTGTCGCTCACGATCATCGGCCCCCTGACCCGCCTGACGGAAGGCGCCGCCAGAGTGGCGGGCGGCGACCTGTCCGTTGAAATCACGGCCGATCCTCCGCGGGAGATCGAACGCCTGGCGAAGATGTTCAACACGATGGTCGCCTATGTGCGGGAGGCGCAACAGGAACTGACGTCCGTAAACCTCGCACTCAACGAACGGAACCAGACCCTGGAAGCAATCTCCTTAACCGACGCCCTGACAGGCCTCCACAACCGCCGCCACATGAGAGAGACCCTGAACGCGGAAGTCTCGCGGCACCAGCGGCACGGACGGTCGTTCTCCATCATGATGGTGGACGTGGACCACTTCAAGAAATACAACGACACCTACGGCCATCCCGAGGGAGACGTGCTGTTGAAGAAAGTGGGAGATGTTTTACAATCGTCGTTGAGAACCAACGACTTTGCCGCCCGGTACGGAGGGGAGGAGTTTTTGATCCTGCTCCCCGATCAGGATCAAAAGGGAGCCCTGGAGGTCGCCGAGCGCATCCGCCAGCGGATCGCAACGGAAACGGCTGACGAAGCCAATCAGTGCAAAGCGGTCACCGCCAGCCTTGGCGTTGCGACGTTTCCGGAATCCGGCCGCACGGCCGACCTCTTGCTCGTCAACGCCGATGCGGCGCTCTACCAGGCCAAGAACAACGGCCGCAATCGCGTGATGCTGGCCGGCGCATAAGCACACGATCCCGCCCCGGCGGCCACGCTCGTCACGGACTGGCGAGCAGGTTATAAAACATCCAGCCCGACCGATCGCTCTCGCCTTTCACGCGAATCCATGGACCTTTGTAGGAGAGCGCGATCGGCGACGCGCCCCGCTCGACGGACCAGGCGACGGCGGAGTCAGCGGCAGGATGTTCGCGAACCTTCCCGGATGCGGCTATCTTAAGCGCGAGTGGCAGGGCAAACAGCACCTCGCCGTCCACCGGTGCAACTTTCTCCCGGCCCTGCGTCGTGTCCTAGATATCCTTGAGGATGTCCTTGACCTGATTGGCGACGTAGAGGGTTCCGCTGTAATTTTCCTTCTTCAGCTCGTCCGCACCCATCTTCATGAGGGCATTCGCCTGGATGATCTCGGACCGCGTGTCGGCACCCGGCATGGATTCCTTGAGCGTCTTCATCGCCGTTTCCGCCTCAGCAAAACTTGACGCGGCTTCGGCCTTATTTTCCTGGCTCCGGAGCTTGGACTTGGTGCGGACCGCTTCCTGAATCGTGTCGTCGAGCTTTCGGTGAAGGGTCTCGACCTGCGCATCCTTCTCCGACAGCACCGCCTGGAGCCTGGCGAGTTTCGCGTCGAACTCCGATGAGGCGGAAGACTTGCCTGCCGCGGCCGTATCGGACTTCTCGTGCTGTTCGCTCTCAACCCTGTCTTGCAAGTCTCTGATCCGGGCCTTGATCTGATTGGTCAGGTAGAGAGAGCCTCCGTAGTTCTCTTTTTTGAGCTCCTCCGTGCTGGTCTTCATAAGCTGGGCCACGTACGAATAATCCGGCCTTTTGTCCAGGCCCTTGTTGGAGTCCTTGAGCGTCTTCAGCCCCACTTCCGCTTCGGCAAGATTGGACGCGGCTTCGGCCCGGCTCTCCTTACTGGCGAGTTTGGATTTGCTGCGCACGGTTTCCTGGATCGCATCGTCCAGTTTCTTTCCCAGAATCTGAATCTGGGCTTCCCGCTCCAGCAGCGAGAGCAGCGGGTTGGCCAGTCGCTCGTCCATTTCAGGCGTCATCACGAGCCGTTTCGGAGGAGCGGGAGCCTTCTTGCGCTTCGGCTCGGGCAGAGGCACGGGAGATGCGACAGAAACCGGCCCAGGGGGCGGAGTCGCACACGACCACAGGAACAGGCACGCCACGAACAGCGCGCAGGCCGACAGGGAGAGGCTCAAGGAAGCAGGCCGGGATGTCGTCGCTCGGCGATGTCGGTACTGGCGCATCAGTTCACTCTCCGTCTCGACGCGGCCAGCATTCTACCCGATTCGTCGTCATGGACACCAGTTTTGGAATGTGGCCGGGCATGGCGCCACTCGATCCGCCCGCCGATGCGTGCTCGCTTTCAGACCCAGCGGTGAACCTGTTATACTGCGCTCTCGCCCGGTTGCAGGAGCGCCCATGGCCGCCCAAACACTGTTCGAAAAAATCTGGGATGCGCACATCGTCCACACGGAGCCGGACGGCACGACGCTGCTCTACGTCGACCGGCAACTGGTGCACGAAGTCACCTCGCCGCAAGCATTCGAAAGCTTGAAGCTGGCCGGCCGGAAGCCCCGGCGGCCCGGGGCGACGCTGGCCGTGCCTGATCACAATGTGCCGACGACCGACCGGAAGCTCGGCATCGCCGATCCCGTCAGCGCGAAGCAAATTCAGACGCTGGAAGAGAATTGCCGGGATTTCGGCATCACCATCTTCGGCATGAACGACGCCCGGCAGGGGATCGTCCACGTGATCGGTCCCGAGCAGGGGTTCACGCTGCCCGGCATGACCATCGTCTGCGGCGATTCGCACACCTCCACGCACGGCGCGTTCGGGGCCCTGGCCTTCGGCATCGGCACCAGCGAGGTCGAGCATGTGCTGGCCACGCAATGCCTGATCCAGACCAGACCCAGGACGATGGAGATTCGCGTGGACGGGAAATTGTCCGATCACTGCTCGGCCAAGGACGTGATTCTCGCCATCATCGGCAGGATCGGCACGGCGGGCGGCACGGGTTATGTGATCGAATATACCGGCTCCGTCATCCGTGGCCTGACAATGGAAGGCCGCATGACATTGTGCAACATGTCCATCGAGGCCGGCGCCCGTGCGGGCATGGTCGCACCGGACGAGAAGACCGCCGCCTACATCAAGGGCCGCCCAATGGCGCCGGCGGGCGACCTGTTCGACCGCGCCGTCAAGGCCTGGCGCGACCTGCCGACCGACCCCGGCGCAAAGTACGATCTGACCATCGAATTGAACGCCGAGCAGATTGCGCCGCAAGTCACCTGGGGCACGAGCCCCGGCATGGTCACCGGCGTGGATGGGAAGGTGCCGGATCCGAAGGCCATGTCTGACGAGAAATCGCGCAAGGCGGCGGAGCGGGCGCTGGAATATATGGGGCTCACGCCCAACACGCCCATGACGCAGATCAACATCGACAAGGTCTTCATCGGTTCCTGCACCAACTCGAGGATCGAAGACCTGCGTCTGGCGGCGAGCTTCGCAAAAGGCAAAAAGGTCGCACAGAGCGTGCATGCGATGGTGGTGCCCGGTTCGGGATTGGTCAAGCACCAGGCGGAGCAGGAAGGACTCGACAAAATTTTCAGAGACGCCGGCTTCGAGTGGCGTGAGGCGGGCTGCAGCATGTGCCTGGCCATGAACGCGGACGTGCTCCAGCCGGGCGAGCGGTGCGCCTCCACCAGCAATCGGAATTTCGAAGGACGGCAGGGTGCGGGCGGCCGGACGCATCTGGTGTCGCCGATCATGGCCGTCGCCGCGGCGGTGGAAGGACATTTTGTCGATATACGCCATTGGAAGTAATCGACAATGAAAAATTGTAAATTTAAAATGTCAAATATTTCACTTTGCATTTTTCATTTTGCATTGCGGAGACGCTGATGCAAGCGTTTACGACGCTCACCGGACTCGTCGCCCCGCTCGATCGGGTCAACGTGGACACGGACCAGATCATCCCCAAGCAGTTTCTGAAAACGATCAAGCGCACGGGATTGCGGGAAGGGTTGTTCTACGACTGGCGCAAGAGGAAGGACGGATCGCAAGATCCGGATTTTTTCCTGAACCAGCCGCGTTACAAACACGCGAGCATCTTATTGACCCGCGATAACTTCGGCTGCGGCTCCTCGCGCGAGCATGCGCCCTGGGCCTTGCTCGATCAGGGGTTTCGCTCCGTCATCGCGCCCAGCTTCGCGGATATTTTCTATAACAATTGCTTTCAGAACGGCATCCTGCCGGTCGTGTTGAAGGCCGATGAAGTCCAGGCGCTGTTCAAGGGCGCTTCAAAGGAAGGCTGCCAACTGACGGTGGATCTCGCCGCACAGACCGTGACGGCGCCGGACGGCACGAAATACCGGTTCGACATCGATCCGTTCCGGAAGGATTGTCTGTATAGGGGATTGGACGCGATCGGCCTCAGCCTCCAGCATGCTTTGGCCATCGCGGCCTACGAGAAGCGGCGCCTATCCGACGCGCCATGGCTGTTTACCGATCTTGCGAGGTAATAGATAGATGGACTGGCTCAGAGACTTCATCACCACGGTGCTGCGGCCCATGCTGAAGTGGGCAGCGGTGTTGCTGATCCTTGCGATAGGTGGCTACCTCGTCTTCATCTTCAACTGGAGCTATTCGGACGGCGACCGGGTCGGCTACCTCCAAAAACTCTCGCACAAGGGCTGGCTCTGCAAAACCTACGAAGGCGAGCTGGCCATGACCACCGTGCCCGGCGTGGCGCCAGTGCTTTGGACGTTCAGCGTGAAGATGTGGGACGAACCTCTCGCCCAGCAGGTCAACGGCCTGTTGGGGAAGAGGGTCATCCTGCATTACCGGGAATTCCGTTACCTGCCTTCAACCTGTTTCGGCGACACCCCCTACTTCGTGGACAGCGTCAAGGCGGCCGAGTAGACCGCGGGAGGAGCTTATGAGCACGCGGGTTAATATCGTGATCGGCGCGGTCGTGGCTGCGGGAGTGCTCCTCTTCATCGCAATGAACCTGTGGCTCGGCACACTGGTACAGACCGCCATCGTGGAGATCGGCTCCGGGCTCACCAAAACGACGGTCAAGCTGGAGAATGTCCGCATCGAGCTGCTGAACGGCCTGGTGCAACTCGACGGGCTCGAGATCGGCAATCCGCCGGGCTTCACGGCGCCGCACGCTGTGCGGCTGGGCACGGCGCGCGTCCGCCTGGACCTGCGCTCGGCTCTTTCGGACACGGTGGTCATCGACGAAATTCTCGTGGAGGCTCCGGACATTACTTTTTAAGGTCTCCCCACCAGCAACCTCAGCGTGATCCAGGGCAACGTGACGGCTGCCGTGCCCGCCGGTTCGTCGAAACCAGCCGACGACAAGCCGGCCAGGACGGCTGCCTCGGGATCCAAAAAACTCCTCATCAAGAAATTCACCCTGACTAACGGCCGCGTGGCGGCCAGCTTCGGCGGCCCGAGCCTGCGGCTCAGCCTTCCGGACATCCACCTCACGGACATCGGCAAAGAAACCGGCGGGGCGACCCCGGAGCAGGTCTTCTCGACTGTGTTCTCTGCCATCACCCGATCGGCCACGAGCGCGGTGACCGACCAGACCAAACAAGCGGGAGAGGCCGCGAGCAAGGCCGCGGAGAGCCTCAAGAAGATTTTTAAATAGCGCCGGCATGAAATCCGATCTGACGCCAACGCATTTTCCGCTCTCCGATCTCAAGCACGATCTGTTTGCATCCATCGTGGTCTTTTTCGTGGCGCTGCCGCTCTGCATGGGCATTGCGGTGGCCTCCGGCGCGCCGCCCGCCGCCGGCATTATCACAGGCATCATCGGCGGGTTGGTTGCGGGAGCGCTTGCCGGATGCCCCTTGCAAGTAAGCAGTCCGGCTGCCGGCCTGAGCGTGATCGTCTGGCAATACATCCAGACCTTCAGGATGGAGAAGCTGGGCGTCATCATCCTGGTGGCCGGCGCCCTGCAAATCCTGGCGGCCTGGCTGCAACTGGGCCAATGGTTCCGCGCCGTCTCCCCGGCCGTGATCCACGGCATGCTGTCCGGCATCGGCATGATGATTCTCGCCGGCCAGTTTCACATCATGATCGACGACGCGCCCCGCGCCACCGGTCTCGAGAACATCCTGAGTATACCGGCGGGACTCTGGAAAGCTGTGTTTCCCGCGGAGGGCGGACCCGCGCACCAGGAGGCGGCGGCGGTCGGGGTGTTGACGATCGTAACGATCATCCTGTGGAACAAGTTTGCGCCGAAAAAAATACAGGTCCTCCCGGGAGTGCTCGTCGGCGTGGTGCTCGCAACCGCCGTGACCATGTTCTACGATCTCCCGATCGCCCACGTGAAGGTGCGCGACGATCTGCTGACCATCATCGAGCTTCCCAAGCTCGAAAGCCTGGCGCACCTGACGGACACGTCGCTGCTCTCGGCCTCGCTGGCGCTGGCATTCATCGCCAGCGTGGAAACTCTCTTGTCCGCGACCGCTGTGGACCAACTGCATTCCGGCCCCCGCACGCGGTACAACAAGGAGTTGTTCTCCCAAGGCGTAGGCAATGCATTGTACGGCCTGCTGGGGGCGCTGCCGATGACCGGCGTGATCGTGCGCAGTTCCGCGAACGTCCAGGCCGGCGCGCAGACGCGCGCCTCGGCCATTTTGCATGGCGCGTGGCTATTACTCTTTGTCGCCTTCCTGCCATTCGTGCTGCGGCAGATTCCCACCGCCTGCCTGGGCGCCATTCTCGTCTTCACCGGATACAAGCTGATGAACCTTGAGGTGATCAAGGAGTTGCGGGAGTACGGGCGGAGCGAGGTGACCATCTACTTCGGCACGATGGGGGTGATCGTCGCCACCAATCTGCTGACCGGCGTGCTGGTGGGTGTCGGGCTGGCAATCTGGAAGCTGCTCTACACAACTCAGAACCTGGAAACCCATCTGGAGCAACTGGCCGACGCGCCGGCGGTGACCTATCGGTTCCACTTGATGGGCATTGCGACCTTCGTCAGCCTGCCCAAGCTGGCCACCGCCCTGGAAGACGTGCCGCCCGGCGTAGTTGTGGAAATGCATTTCGAGTCGCTGCGCCACCTCGACCATGCCTGCCTGAATCTTCTGGAATCCTGGAAGAAGCTGCACGAACAGAAGGACGGGCGCGTGGTGATCGACTGGGAGAAGCTGCAAGCAAAGACCTACCACATCCGGCACCGCAAGAAGGAGCCGCGAGCTGCAAAATGGTACGATCGCCTGTGGCCGCGGTAAGCGTGGAAGAACGCGTATCTCGTCGTTCGTGACGCGTCCTTAGTGAGCGAACACGGCCCGAAGAAACTCGCCCAGCTTCTCAAGCACCAGGCCTGGAATCTCGTGCCCGCCACGGAAGCCGACCCACTCCACTGACAATCCGGCCTGGTTGAGTAGGTCGCGCAGTTGCTCGGCCATGAAGGACGGCAAAAGCTGGTCCATGCTCCCGTGACTTTGAAACACCTTCAGCCCTTTGCGTGTCGGCATCAGCGGCGTCCATTCATCCGCCGCGAGCAGGGTTCCCGACAGCATCACCAGGCCCACGAGCGGCTTGCCGGTGTGCAGGGCGACGTCGCAGGCCAGCATGGCGCCTTGCGAGAAGCCGCCGAGGACGATCTGCTTTGCGCCTGCGCGGCGTTCCAGTTCATCGAGCAGCGCAATCACCTTTGTGCGCGCCTCAGCCAATCCTTCCGGGACCTTGCGTGACAGATCACGCGCACGGCCGGCGGCAATTTCGCGCTGACGTTTATCGATATCCAACATCCACCATCCGCGCGAGTCGCCGAAGCCCATCTGGAGCGACAGCGGGGCTTCCGGAAAGACGTAACGCGTGCCGTGCGGCGTGTCAATTTCCTGTCCCAGCGGCACCAGATCGTCGCCCGGCGCGCCCCACCCGTGCAGAAGCACGACGACCGGACCATCGCCGCCGCCCCGGCCATCCGTCCCGCCGGTCAGCCGTACTTTTAGCCCGCCGAGTTGTTCGACTTTCACGAGATCCCCATTCCTCCTGCCGTGCCGGCGCCATCGATCCGACGCCTATTTGATTGATTTCAGGAACCTCGCTAGGATGACAGGTCCGGGCGGCCCTGCCAAGCGGTCTCGCATCGCACGGTCACCGGCGCCGGTTGCCGGCAAGGAGGTTGTATGGCCGTTGATCCCGCGCTCCCGAAGAAAATTCTCGTCGTGCACGGCGTGCAGGTCGGCGAGGATGAGGATCAGAACCAGCACGAGGATCTCAAGCAGCTGATCGAGACCCGGCTCAACGGCGCGCCGCTGGATTTCGAGACGGCGATGTACCGGTACGAGAACATCAACGACAAGTCGCAGCGCCTCCTGCGCACCGTGCTCAAGCTCTTCGTCAAGAACCTCATCGCGCAAAAGGCCCTGGACCTCACGATCGACGTCGTGGGCGACGTCGTGATCGCCCTCAACGAGGGCAGCACGGCTTACAAAATACGCCAGGGCCTGGTGGAGCGCATTCTCGACATCCACGAGGACGGGCACCCGCTCTATCTCGTGGCCCACAGTCTCGGATCGATCTATGCGTTCGACGCGGTCAACCAATTGATCGACACCGAGGGCTATTTCGACCGTGACGACCGGAAGACGTGGCCCGTGCAGGGATTGGTGACGCTCGGCTCGCCCATCGGGTTGCGCCTGTTCAAGCGCAACAAGGTGACGCCGCTGGGCCCCAGCACCAAAGCCAAGTTTCTGCGGTGGGTCAATTACTGGGATCGCACCGACCCGGTCGTCACGGGCTCTTTCTACGGCAAGCCGAACGACGGCTACACCATCGTGGAGCGGTTTGCGACGGACGACGAAGACTGCGGGTGGATCATTCAAGACAAGGTGGTGGACGTGGGCAGCGCCTGGCTCGCGGCGCACGTCGGATACTGGTCGCATCCGGGCCTGGGCGACGACCTCGTGAGCCTGCTGGGATAACGCCGGAGGAGGAACATGCCATGACGCAGACACGGTGGCTGATGGTCGCGATGATGCTGGTGTCCGGGTGCGCACACAACTACGTGTACTCGGGCGCGCTGGAGGCGGAAGACTCGAAAGGAAAGATGCGCCAGCATCTGCTGTACTGGAACCAGACGGAGCGCCCGCTGTAGTTCGACACGGCCGAGGGCAGCGTGCGCCTGCTGCCGCAGTGCAGCCTCAACACGGTCGCCTACGACGAACGGCCGGACGGGATTGTGTTTCGCGCGCGGCCGACGGACAAAAGGGTCATCGTCGAGGCGGAGCCGCGCATGCGCGAAACGATCTGCGGGAAAGTCCTAGGCGCCAACCAGATCAAAGACCTTGCCGAGGGTACGGTGGGTGTCACCGTCTGGTGTGAAGACGCGCCGCAGGATGATCTCGATCGCCCCAAGCCCTATCTCAAGGCGCGGGAATTTCCCTACGAGTTCATCGTGTCCAGGCGCGAAGTACCGAATTTCAGCGACGTGGGGAACGTGCCGACACGGCCGAGGTGCGAGAGTCCGTGACGCGAAACGTTACATGGCCCAACGATTATACAGCGTGGCCCACAGGTAGCCGATGCCCCAAGCGCCTGCGAGGAGCGCGACACATTCGGCCAGCATGAGCAGCGGGTTCGCATCTATCGGTAGCAGCGAGGCGACGTCGGCGCCGAAAAACTGCGCGTTGAAGAAGAAGGTAAAAAACGACGGCAGAAGAACCCTCAGCGTCCAGAGAAACACCGTCAGCGCGGCGGTCGTGACGGCTATCGCGTTGGCAAAAGCGATTGGCTTGAGCATCCTGCTACCTCGTCAGCTTCCGGTACCGGATCCGGTGTGGCCGGTCAGCGTCTTTGCCCAGACGCTTCTTGCGGTCTGCTTCGTAGTCGGAATAGTTGCCCTCGTACCAGACGACTTTGCTGTCGCCCTCGAAGGCCAGGATGTGCGTGGCGACGCGGTCGAGGAACCAGCGGTCGTGGCTGCTGATGACGGCGCAGCCGCCGAATTTTTCCAGCCCTTCTTCCAGCGCACGCAGCGTGTTCACGTCCAGGTCGTTGGTCGGCTCGTCCAGAATAATCAGGTTCGCCCCTTCCTTCAGCATGCGCGCGAGATGGACGCGGTTGCGCTCACCGCCTGAAAGATCCTTGACCTTCTTCTGCTGGTCCGTGCCGCTGAAATTGAAGCGCGAGCAGTAAGCCCGCCCGTTGACCTCGACCTTGCCCAGTTTGATCGTGTCCTTGCCGTCGGATATCACCTCGAAGACGGTCTTGGTCCCGTCCAACGTGCGATCCTGGTCCACGTAGCCGAGCGTGACGGTCTCACCGATTCTGATTGACCCGCTGTCCGGTTTCTCCCTGCCGACGATCATCCTGAACAACGTGGTCTTGCCGGCGCCGTTGGGTCCGATGACGCCGACGATGCCGCCCTTCGGAAGATTAAAGTTGAGCTTCTCAAAGAGCAGCTTGTCGCCATAGGCTTTGGTAAGGTCCTTGGCTTCGACCACGATGTCGCCCAGGCGCGGGCCTGGCGGAATATAGATTTCCAGATCCTCGGCGACCTTTTCGCCCTTCTGCTCGAGCAGTTCCTCATACTTGGTGACGCGGGCCTTGCCCTTGGCCTGACGGGCCTTCGGCGTCATGCGAATCCATTCCAACTCGCGCTCGAGAGTCTTGGCCTTCCTCGCCTCGGCCTTCTCTTCCTTCGCCAGCCGTTCCTGCTTTTGCTGGAGCCAGGACGAATAGTTGCCCTGGAAGGGAATGCCGTGGCCGCGATCCAGCTCAAGAATCCAGCCGGCGGCGTTGTCGAGAAAATAGCGGTCGTGGGTGACGGCAATGACCGTACCTTTATATTGCTGGAGATGCTGCTCAAGCCACTGGACCGATTCAGCGTCTAGATGGTTGGTCGGCTCGTCGAGCAGCAGAATATCCGGTTCCTGGATCATCAGGCGGCACAGGGCGACACGCCGCTTCTCGCCGCCGGAGAGGACATCGATCTTCGCGTCGGGCGGCGGGCAGCGTAGCGCGTCCATCGCCAATTCAAGCTGGTTCTCCAATTCCCAGCCGTTGGCCGCCTCGATTTTTTCCTGGAGCGAACCCTGTTTCTCCAGCAACTTCTCCATTTCGTCCGGCGTACAGTCGCCGAGCTTGTTGCTGACCGCTTCGTATTCCTTCAGTATCCCAACGAGTTCCTTGCGGCCTTCCTCGACGATCTCTTTGACCGTTTTCTTCTTGTCGAGCTGCGGTTCCTGCTCCAGCAGGCCGATCGTATAGCCCTTGGACATCGTCACTTCGCCGAGATAGTCCTTGTCTATGCCGGCGATGATCTTGAGCAGCGAGCTTTTGCCCGATCCGTTCAACCCCAGCACGCCGATCTTGGCCCCGTAGTAGAAGCCCAGATAGATGTCGCGCAGGACCTGCTTCTTCGGCGGGTAGACCCGGCCGACACCGACCAATGAGAAAATAACCTGCTTATCGTTCGTGGCCATTCAGCTCCTTATGAAGAGTCAAAAAGTCTTCAAGTCCATCAAGTCATAAAGTCCCGTTTGTCTGCTGACTTGAAGACTTTCGGACTTTACGACTTTAAGACCGTATGAAATCGAGGCCTGTGGTACACCAGCGGGCGCACAAGAAGCAAGGTCAGAGGAATTTCCAGCGTGAGAACGTCGCCGCCTGGCCGATCTGCTCCCCCTCGGCTCCCACCACATTCCAGACGATCGCCTGCTCGACGAGAAACCGCTTCCCCGTTCCGGAAATCCGCACCCCCTTGCAATCGTCGATGAAGCCTTTTTCCTGGGCTTGCGCCAGCATCCGCGCCCGCTCGGCCTGGTTCACCGGCTCGGCCGTAAGACGCGAGGGGGTCCTTGTAAGCTGCGCCCAGTCCATCTCCCAGAGATCCTGAGCGATCTTATTGCCGTACTTGAGAATGGGGTCTGCTTCCATCCCGTGCGACACGACCACGAACGGGGCATGGTAAAGAGTCCGGGCTTGCTCCTCCTGGCTCCCCTTCCGCTCGATCAACTCCCGCCCCAGCCAGCGCCGAAAACTGTCCAACAGGAGCTGGCTCCAGCGGACAACCGCCGGATCGGTCCACCTCTCCTCTTCGTGCCCGGCATCCCGTACCATTTCCATACTCTTGTGTTCGGGGTTTGGATTCTCTTACAATGAGCCCGCTTGGGGAGACCTGCGATGAACGAAAAGGGTTTAAGGTTCGAGCGGATCGGCACCGACCGTCACTACAACATTTTGCTGCACATCGGCAGCACCTACGTGCCGGTGAGCGATGACACGCTCGAGGCCTTGAAAGCCCAGGCTCTTCTTCCGGCTGAACGGTTTCTCGATGTCCTCGTCGAGAAAATCGGCTATTCCTCCTATCTCAAGGAACAGATCCGCGCCGAACTCAAGACCAACGGCGATCCGCATACGCAAGTCACCGTCCTGCAAGGCGCCATCCGCAACCTGTAACAAGCCAGTCAAAAGTCCGAAAGTCCGTCAAGTCCTAAAGTCTGTCCTCACGACTTTAGGACTTTATGACTTTCAGACTTGATGACCGGCCACGTCCGTTATGTATCCCAGGTTTTGCCGATGCTATGCAGATAGCTCATGATGGCGTTCCTCTTGGACTCGTTCTTCTCGAGCTTGAGCGCCTTCGTAAAGTTCTCCATGGCCAGGGTGTTCTTCCCCCGCTCCGCATAGACCCGCCCCACGCCGAAGTAGGCGCTGGCGTCCTCCGTGTTGACCTTCAGCGCGCGGTTGAAGGCCTCCATGGCCTCATGTTTGTGACCCCTATTGAGGGCGATCCAGCCGAGCGCCGTATGCGCCGGAGAAAAATCATGATTGGCCTGGGTGGCTGCCTCGTATTCCTTCACCGCCAGGTCCATCCGGTTGCGCGTTTCATAGATGCCGCCGAGCGCGAAGTGGACCTCGGCATCGTTCGGATTCAGCCGGAGCGCTTCCTGATATTCCTTCAACGCCGGCTCCTGCTTGCCCTGTTCGGCCAGGGCGCAGGCAAGGTTGGCATGCGCCACGGCGTCGTCGGGATTCAGCTTGATCACTTCCCGAAACTGCGGAATCGCCATCTCCAGACTGCCCTGCTCCTGATAGGCCACGCCCAGGTTTGTGCGGGCAGGCGCATAGGCCGGGTCCAGCTTGACGGCCTCGCGGTAGGCCTTGATCGCCATCTCGGGCCGCTCGGCCCGCTCGTGAATCTGCGCGAGGAAGAAATGCGGATAGGGCGACTGCGGGGCGAGCGCGATGGCTTTTTTGTAATGCTCGACCGACTGCTCGGACTGCCCGGCCTGCGCAAGAAACAGCCCCATGACCAGGTGCGCATGACCCTGGTCCGGATGCTTCGCCGCCAGCGCGTCGACCCACTCACGGACCTTTGCGAGGTCGTCTGGTTCCTGAAGGGCCTGTCCGTGGATTTTCCAGGCGGCCGCGAACTCGCCGCGAATCAGATGGACGATGTTGAGCGCGAAGGCCGCGCGGGGGTCCTTGCGCCCGGCCTGCACCAGGGCCTGCGACCAGACGGAGGCTTCCTGGTAGACCTTCGGCCAGTCTCCGCGCACAATGGCTTGTTCGATGTGATCGGTATGCTCGGCCATGTCCTCAGTTGCTCTCGGGCCGTCAGCGAGTCAGGCTGTCTTCCTCGTTCGGGGGTGTCGCTTTGATCTGCTCGGCAAGATAGGGATGGCGTTCGGCGAGTTTCTGCTTCATGAGCCAGGCAACGGTCCGGTAGGACCAGTGGCCTTTGGTGCCGGAGCGCAGCTTTGAGAGATATTCCACCTCGGCGTAATCCATTTTAAAGAGGCAGCGGACTTTGAAGCCGAAGGGAATCGCATAGAGCGCCGCTTCCTGGTTGGTCCTTCGGAGCTGCTCGATATCCGACTTCACGGCATCCATCGCGCTCCGATAATCTTTCGCGAGCCCTGCCTCGACCAGGGCCGGTGGGATATCGTAGCCGTGCGCGGTCGTGAAATTCTGCTGTACCTGCTGGCAGCGCCGGTGCCGGTGCATGTCCCGCCATCCGCCGATGTCCATCAGAATGTCGAACGTGAACGCGTAGCCGCTGCGGAATTCCTTGATCAACTCGTCGTGCGGCCCGCGCTTGCGCAGGCCGGTTTCGATCGTGTCCTGTTTCTGTTTCTCCGACCACTCCTGCACGACAGCGAGAATCTTCCGATAGGGCGCCTGGCTCACCCGGTAGAGGAGCGTCGCGGCCAGTTCGTCAAGCGGATGGTGTGCGTCGATCAGTTCGACCGTCTCTTCCCTGCCCCACGAGCCCGGCGCGTCCAACCCGGTGCCCCTGAGCACTTCTCGGGCATGCTTGGCGAGATCGGTATAGACCTCCGTCTGATACGGATTGGCTTTCGCGTGGCGGGCCAGCGTGGGCGCGAGCGGATCAACTAGACCGGTCTGTCCCGACAGTTCGCCCCAAATGTTCATCGGCGGGCGCTGGCAGGATTCCTTCAAGTCTTCGCCGATGCCTCGCAACTCCGGCAGTTGCGATGAGAGGAGGCGCGTGATCTGTTTTTCCAGCGTCCGGATGCTGACGACCTGGCCGACGTTCGTGCGCACCGCCAGCGGGAGCAGATACCGCGTGACATCGAAGGCGCGCGCGGCGACCGTGCGGTCATAGTCGGCCTCTTTCATGTCGGCCGGCCGTGGGTTCTTTCCGGCAATGAACGTCTTCAGCGGATCGTGCAGCAACGAGTAGCAGGCGAAGAGGCTGCTGAGAATGCCTCGATAGTTCGCTTCCGTTTCGGATCCGCGGATCGCGTCCGGTACATGGCAGCCGCTGGGGCCGAAATTCTGATACCGGCTGGACTTGGCCTGCCCGTCCCAGAGCGGCTCGTCTTCCAGTCGGATCGCCGCCAGTTCCGAGATATGCTCGAAACAGATGATGACATGGCCCAGGTCGGCGATCGACGCGTGGCCGTAAGCAAAGTAGAATTGTTCCCAGAATTTTTCCGACGAGTGGGCATGGACCCACCGCAAACTGTCTTCGATGGAATCTTTCGAGCGGCTGTAGCGCGCGAGCGCGTAGGCTGATTTTTCAGGAGGCAGGGGCGCAACGGCAACAACGCGACGCTGAGGACCATCAGTCATAATTATTCCATTGGGTGATCTGGCGATTTGGTGATATTGCGAAGTAAAGATTGCACTGTCCGTCCTCTCCCCCCTCACGTCACCAAATCACACAATCACCAAGTCACTCAATTCAGTCGTGGCGCACTATACCTCCGCCCCTTCGATGGTGCAAGACGCCCGCTCCGGTCGCGTTGACTTGCCTCAGACCCGCCGTTATAGTGCCGAGCATTCGAGGCACAACGTGACGATTCGCGGCATCAAGGGCGTGAAGGACATCCTGCCGGACGAGGTCGGCCGGTGGCAGCTCATTGAAGCCGAGGCCCGCCGCCTGGCCGAGGTCTACGGCTTCCGGGAGATTCGCGTCCCGATTTTCGAGACGACGGAACTTTTCGCGCGGAGCATCGGCGCAAGCACGGACATCGTCGAGAAGGAAATGTACACGTTCCAGGACCGGGACGGCTCCTCACTCACGCTCCGGCCCGAAGCGACGGCCGGCGCGGTCCGCGCCTACATCGAACATAACCTGAGCGCCTCCCCGACCTCGCAGAAGCTCTACTATTTCGGCCCCATGTTCCGCCACGAGCGGCCGCAGGCGGGCCGGTTGAGGCAATTCCACCAGTTCGGTGTGGAGTCCTTCGGCTGCGCGGAGCCGGCAGCGGATATTGAAGTGCTCTCGCTGCTCTGGCGGTTTTTTTCGACGCTGGGCCTCCCCGATCTGACGCTCGAGATCAACAGCCTGGGTGAAGCCGGCGACCGCCCGGCGTACAAGGAGGTCCTGCTGGAGTTTCTAAAGAAGCACGAGGAAAAACTCTGCCAGAACTGCCTCCGCCGCATGGCCACGAACCCTCTGCGCGTTCTGGATTGCAAGGTGCCGGAGTGCCGGGCCGCGACGGAACATGCGCCCAAGCTGACCGATCACCTTTCGGCGGCTGCGCGCGGGCACTTCGATGCCGTGCTCGCCGGATTACGAACCCTCGCCATTCCCTTCACGCTCAATCCGCGTCTGGTGCGTGGGTTGGACTACTACACGCTGACAACCTTCGAAATCACAACGACTCATCTTGGCGCACAAAACGCCGTCGGCGCCGGAGGACGGTACGACGGTCTGGTGGAAACCCTGGGCGGACCGAAAACCCCCGCGGTCGGGTTTGCGGTTGGGTTGGAGAGGACGGTGTTGGCCCTGCCGGGTGCAGCGGTCCAGACCCCGTCGAAACTGGTCTATGTGGCTTCGTTCGGATTGCAGGGTCAGCCGGCCGGGCAGCGAGTCCTCTATGATTTGCGGGCGATCGGGATTCAAGCCAATACAGACAACCGGGCTGCTTCTCTCAAGTCACATCTGAAACAGGCGGATCGACTCGGAGCCTCGCTGACAGTCATTATCGGAGACGACGAAGTGGCAAAAGATCTGGTTGTCGTTCGCGATATGACGACCAAAGAACAAGTAGAAATCCCTCTCTCTTCCGCGGCAAATGGCCTTCGAACCCGCCTCAACACAGCATAAAATATGGCTATTTTTTCTGTTGACTTTTTCATCTTGAAAAGAGTACTGTTCTGCACCATCCTGAATCGTTGTAAGTTATTGATTATATTTGATTATTTGTTTTCTCTCTCCCTGTGAATTTTGATGGAAAAAAAGAAGCTTGGATTACTCCTTTCGACACCCCCTTCTCACCCCAATATCACTACTGCGTCGCGGCTTTGCCAGGAGGCCATAAAAGCCAATATTGACGTCTACTTGTACCTGATCGATGAAGGGGTGAGAAATTTAAATGATGGTCGTCTTGTTGAATTATCCGGGTCCGGAGCAAAATTTTTTGTGTGTGCCTATGGGTGTCAGCAGCATGGTGTTCCGACCGACAAGCTTGCTCCCGGGGTAACTCTCTGCGGTCTTGTCGTCCTGTCGAATATGATCAATGGCTGCGACCGTTTTATGGCTTTTAACTGAGTTGGGCGAGGCCGAGGGTTCATGCCTCCCAGTGTGGTCGTCGTCATTCGGGAGGATCCTCAGAAGTCTCATCGGGCGGTGGAGGCACTCCGGATCGCGCTGGGATTGAGTACGGGGGAAAATCCGTTGTCGGTGATCCTGCTCGGCCAGGCTCCCTTGATGATATCGGAAGATCCTGAAGACATTATTGATGGGGAGATTATGGAAAAATATCTCCCTTCTTTTAAGCATTTAAAGATTCCTTTCTCGGTCCCCTTCGGAACTCGTGCTCAATTCGCTCTTGACCCTGAGTTCGACGTAAAGGAACTGTCGGAAGAGGCTATACGATCGACGATTTCAGGTTCTGGGCGAATTCTTGTTTTTTAGAGTGTATTGATTGAAAAAAATGCTTTATATCGTGAGTAGGGCTCCGGGCGAGGAGAGTGTTTTTTTACTTCCTGCTGATTCCGAATTCAAGAGCGATGTGTCGGTGGTTCTCGTTCAGGACGGCGTGAAACATCAAAAACTCCCCTTCCTTAATGTTTTTACCCTTTCAGATGACGTAGTATCTCCAAAGTTGTCTTCGCCGTTTCCTTCCGTGTCCTACCAGGACCTCTTGCGCATGATTTTTGAAGCTGAAACTGTGGTGGTTGTGTAGATTTACACAGCCCTAATACTAGATTATTTATATAGAGAAAGAAAATTAGTCGGAGTAGGAGGGGATAAGAGTAGGTGCTGTGAAAATGTGGATAGTGGGTTGATTTGCTTATGGAGTATGGATGGGAACAAGAGAGAAGATGTGTAGAATGAAGTGAAACGATGTCTGATGAGACCCAGAATGAATTTGTATATCCTGTGTATAAAAAAAACGTTGACGAAAAAGATAGAGCGAAAAAGAAGCCAGGTAAATAAGGATCGGATAAAATAGTAGACAGACATAAACCACACTATATCAATTACCATACAAGTATTGGACACGATATGGAGTGGTACGTAAAAATTTAATTTATCCACAGATGTTAATAAGTCTGTTGATAATGAAAGGTCTTGGATATGGAAAGCGGTAACGTTTGGGATAAAGCTCTAGCGCATATAGAGAGTCGGGTTCCCAAGCAAATATTTGAAACGTGGTTTATGCCGACCCGGCTTCGTGAAATAGAAGGATCGACGGCCCGGGTGGAAGTGCCCAACAAATTTTTCGGCCAATGGCTCACCGAGCATCATGAGGCATTGCTTTCGGAAGCCCTGGCAGCCGCACAGGGAGGACATAAACTCAGGGTGCTCTTTGTGATAGCGGATAAGACAACCATGAAGGCAGCAGAGGGAAGGGCGGCAACGGCACGAGTAATACCGGCCAACCGCTTGCGGCGCGTCTCCCCCATGAAC
>SHZW01000007.1 GCA_009692155.1 Nitrospiraceae bacterium | reverse complement strand
CGCAGCTTGCTCAGCCGCATCACACAGCGCGCGACGCGGTCCGCGTTGCGATCTTCGCCGACCAGCTCGAGATAGGCCTGGAGTCTCCGTAGATGCGTGCGCGCCCGGTGCAGCGTGGCGGAATCCGTATCGCCGCCGGACAATCGTGTGAGTGCCTGGAGCACAACCGCGCGATAGCGGGCCGGACGGTCTTCAGTGAGATTGGGCTCGCTCATGCGCACTGACCTTTGGTAACGTAGGAAAGCCTATGGAGTGCATCTTATTCCGACATGGGATCGCGGTCGAGCGCGCCGACTGGGATGGCGAGGAGAACCTTCGTCCCCTGACGCCCAAAGGCGCCGAAAAAACGCGTGAAGCCGCCGCCGGGCTACTCCGGCTGGAGTTGGAACCCGGATATCTCTGGACCAGCCCGCTGGCGCGCACGTTCGACACCGCCAAGATCATCCGCCAGCTGCTCTGCCCCCGCATCGAGCTGCATGTCCACGAGGTGCTGCTGCCGGAAGCCTCACCTGGCAAGCTGCTGGCGTTGCTGGCCTCGCTGCCGTTGGATTCCACGGTGATTTGCGTCGGTCATGAACCGCACCTGGGAGAAACCGCCGGCCTGCTGCTGTTCGGGAAACCGGTCACCGGGTTATCGTTCAAGAAGGCCGGCGCCTGTTGCCTGCGTTTTCGCGAGACGCCGAAAACCGGCCGCGCCGAGCTGCGCTGGTGGATGGGACCGTCTCAGCTCAGGAGCCTTCGGTAGCAGAATCCGCCGCGCCGGCGGGGACGCGGGCGAGCCCGCGGCTGTGCGCGCTCCTGAGCAGCGGCTGGATCTTGGCCCGCAGAAATTCCTGGATTTCCTCGAGTGATTTTCGCGCATCCACCACTTCGAATTTGAACTCCTCGGCCATTTTGTCAAATTCCTCGATCATCAGCGTCTGATACTTTTTAAAACTGTCATAGAGATCCGTCCCCAGTCGCAGATCCATGCCGGATTCCCAGTAATTCATGCCGTTGCTTTCAAGCACCCGCAACGCCAGTGTATCGGCGTCGATGCGCAAGTAGCAGACCAGGTCCGGGACGATGGCGAAGCCGAAGACATCGCGGATCCAGGTCGGGTCTCCGCTCCGGACCGTCGCCCGGGCAAACGCCGTATAGATGTACCGGTCCGCCAGCACGATGAAGCCGGAACGCAGGGCGGGGATGATCTGATGCTCGAGCCGATCGGCAAAATCGGTGGCATAGAGCAGGCTGAGCGACCAGTGGTCAAGAATGTTGCCTTCCTTGGCGGTGTCGATCGTCCTGGACATGAGACTCGACCGTGTCCACCCGGTCGTGATGACGCCGTACCCCTGCACCTCGAGCCATTCCTGCAGCAGCTCGATGTGCGTGGAACGCCCGACGCCGTCCGTCCCCTCTATGACGATCAGTTTTCCCTTAAGGTCACTCGGGTTTAGATACGCCAAACCGTCGCCAAAATACTGCCGTCCTTTTGCCATAGCCTCCTCGTTTCGGCTTGTAATGTTCGAGCGCCTTGGTCACCACCGCCCGCATGTCGTCCTGCTGCTCTTCGATTTCCCGCGTCGCATCCATGACGGTCAGCCCGTATTCGTCCACGATTTTGTCGTACTCCGATAAAATACGCGACTGGAAAACCCTGAAACTTTCAGTCACATCCTGGCTGATTCCCATATCCATTCCGGCTTCGTAATATTTGAACTGGCCACGGGTGCCCCCCAGCAGGCGGGCAATGGCGGTATCGATTGGAACCTTGAAGTAGAACGCCAAATCGGGCTGGATGGAAAAACTGTAGAGCTTGCGCACCCAGCTGCGCGACACACCGCGCACGGCATCGCGCGCGAACGCCGTGTAGGCATAGCGATCGGCCAGCACGATCATGCCGGCCTTCAGCGGGGGCAGGATCGAATGGTACAGGCGGCTTGCAAAATCCGTCGCGTGCAGAAGGCTGAAGGTCGTTGGCGTGAGCGACTTGCTCTTTTTCCCCTTCTTGGTCGTCTCCTTGACCAGGTCCGAAGAGTTCCATTCGGTGAAAAATACGTTGTGCCCCTGGGACTCCAGCCACTTTTGCAGCAGCAACAGTTGCGTGCTTTTCCCGGAGCCGTCAATCCCCTCGACAATAATGAGCTTGCCGGGATACGAGTGCGGCTGGCCGAACGTGCGGAGCGAAGACGTCGGAGGGGTCATGGGGATTCTCCCTGGTAGGGCCGGACTAAAAACTCTACACCGCGCCGGAAGACGCGCTCGAACAAGTCGGCTCTGCTTTTGGCCGCCCAGATCTCCAATTCGGGGGCGCTGGTGGTCTCGAGCGTCACCCGCACCGGCTGGCCGAGCTTGAGCTTAACACGCTGCACCACTGAAAACTGGCTGCGGTCCAATCCGTCGGCGATCCGGAGCAGGGCGCTCAGTTTCTGGACAATCCGGCGGTTCTTCAGCGACAACGCCTCATACGGCTTGTGCTTCAGTTCGGGCAACGCCCGCCGGTGATAGCGCGCGATATTCGCAATCATGTCGATTTCCTCGGCTGCCAGCCCGTCCAGATTGCTTTGCGTGATCAGGTAATAGGTGTGCTTGTGGTGCTGCTGCGGATTGATCAGATAGCCGATGTCATGGAGCAGGGCCGCATATTCCAGCCACTCCCGCTCACGCTCGCCGAGTTTGTGCAGTGTGGCCGTCTGGTCGAACAGCTGCACGGCGAGCTTGGCCACATGATGAGAATGGACCTGAGGATACTGACACCGTTGCGCCAGGTAAAGAATGTTCCGCCGGCGCACATTCGGGATTTCCTGTTCGGCGCGGATGCCTTCCTGATGCCGCTGGATGAAGTCGTAAATGATCCCTTCACGGATGGCCTTGTCGCTGATCGTCAGCGTGTCCTGCCCGGCCTGTTTCATCAGGGTGCGGATGACCATCGCCGCCGGCAGCAGGGTGTCTGCGCGCTTGGGATCCAGCCCCGGAATTGCGAGCCGTTCCTTGACGGACGCTTCCCGCAGCAGGCCTTCGACCTCTTCAATCTCCTTCCGTGAAACCGTCGCCAGGTTGAGCTGGGGCACCGGCTTATCGGTACGGCGAAGGTAAATGATCTCAGTCAGATTGCCGGCCATTCCGGACGTCCCGATCATCTGGCTGAACTCTTTCACCTTGAACCGCTGCAACGCGGAGGCGATCTCGGCCTCGATCGCCTGTTGCAGCCCCTCCAGCATCGCTTCCGAGGGCGGGTCCCGATGCAGGTGCAGGTCTTTCAATCTGATGGCGCCGAGCTTCAAGCTCTGGCCCTGGAGCATGGTCTCCCGGTTGCCGGCGATCAACTCCACGGAGCCTCCGCCCACATCCATGATCAACACGGGATCGGCCGGCAACTCCATGCTGTGCCGGACTCCCAGATAGATGAGGCGCGCTTCTTCCTGCCCGGTGACAACCCGGACGGTCAGGCCCGTCTCGCGCGACACTGCCTTCAGGAACTCGCCGCCGTTTTTCGCTTCGCGGACGGCGCTGGTCGCCACCGCCTTGATGCGCTTGTAGCCCTTGTTTCTGGCGAGGGTGACCTGTGTTTTGATGACTTCCAATCCACGGCGCATGGAGGCGTCGGGCAGACGGTGGGTCTTGAACGTGCCGTCGCCGAGACGAGTGATGTCCTTGTACCGGTCGAGGATCTTGTAGGAAAAGTCCGGGTCGAGCTCAGCCAGCACCATGTGAATGGAGTTGGTCCCGATATCGAGCACCGCGAGCTTGGACATGACATCCTCGGGTTGAGCGCCTATGCCGGTGGACATGGCGCTGGATCCCTGTAGATAGGGCATTGCAAGGTACTCGAAGAGGGGGGAGGAAATAAAGCCAAGAATTTAGTCTGAAATATCAGCTGCTTGGGCAAGCCAAGAGACTCACAACCAAATTAACGTGCCAATTTTCAAAAAGACACTCAGCGGCAGGTCACGCCTGATCGGTTAACGCAGCTTCGATCCTTGCAGGCTCGGTGATCGGCGCCTGGCAGGAAAAATTCCGACAGACATAGAGTGCGGCCTTCCCCTGAACGAGCGACTTGCCCTTGGTCAGCGGATGATCCGGGTCAGGCCCTTGGGGATCGTGATGGGCGATGATTCGATTGGGCAGATACCGGCGGTTCACGTCGGCACGTAGCGTTTCGTAGCCAGGCTCAGCGGGGCTGCCGATGAGCGCCAACTCGACCGGCCCGCGCAAGAGCAGATCCACGACGCACAGGCTCTTGGCGAATGCGCGGGGATAGCGCGTGATCAGCCGCCCGTACACCCGAATCGCCGTGGCCGCGGTCTCACGGAAATCATCCCTGGCAAAATGAAACGACAGCCGGGCCAGCACCGATGCCGCCACGGCATTGCCGCTGGGCGTCGCGCCATCCGGCCCTTCACGGCTGCGCAGGATGAGCGACTCGTGATCCTTACCCGTGGTGAAAAACCCGCCGTCCTGCACGTCTGAAAAATCGGCGAGGATGCGCTCGGCCAATTGAACGGCCTCATCCAGATAGCCTTCATGGGCGCCGGCTTCGTAGAGATCAATCAATCCCTCGGCCAGATAGGCATAGTCTTCGAGGCAGGCATCCAGATGTGCTTTGCCGGCCCGATAAGTTCGGTAAAGCCCGCGATCGGGACGCTTCATCGTGCGCAGCAGAAAATCAGCGGCCTCTTCCGCCGCTTCCAGGTACCGGCTGTCGCCGAGTGCGCGCGCGCCTTCCGCCATCGCGCTGATCATCATGCCGTTCCAGGCAGTGAGGATCTTGTCGTCCAGTCCCGGCGGCACTCGCTTGGCGCGCGCGGCATAGACAAGCGGCTTGACCCGTTCGATCGTTTCCCGCAATTCCACGGAAGAAATCTTCAGATGAGCCGCGACCGACTCGATCGGCTCCGGCGTATTGGGAATGCTCTTATGCTCCCAATTGCCGGCGGGCGTGATGTCGTAATAGGCACAGAACCGCTTCGCATCCTCTTCATTTAGTATGACAGCCCGAATCTCATCGGGCGTCCAGACGAAAAACTTGCCCTCGACGCCTTCCGAGTCGGCATCGGTGGCCGAATAGAAGCCGCCTTCCGGCGAGGTCATTTCCCTGAGGATATAGTCAAGCGTTTCCGTCGCGACCCGCCGGTATTCCGGGTTTGCCGTGGCTTGATTCGCTTCGATGTAGGTCCGCGCGAGCAGGGCATTGTCGTAGAGCATTTTCTCGAAATGCGGCACCAGCCAGCGTTCATCGGTCGAGTATCGGGCGAAGCCGCCGCCGATGTGGTCGTACATGCCACCAGCTGCCATGGCGTCGAGTGTTTTCGTAACCATCGTCAGCGTCTGCGCATCGCCGGTGCGGTGGTGCTGCCTCAACAGGAACGACAGGCCGGTGGCAGGCGGGAACTTCGGCGCACGGCCGAACCCGCCGAATTGCGGGTCGAACTCGTCCGCATACTGGCCGGCGGCGGCGTCCAGTTCCGTCTCACCGACGGAGGCCGGCGATGCCACCTGCATGGATTGTTTCAACTGCTTCGTGATGTCGCCGGCCTGGCTGCGCAGGCCATCCGGATCCTTTCGCCAGAGCTCGGCAACCTGGGTCAGGACCGACGCAAATCCCGGGCGGCCCCACCGGTCCGCCGGCGGAAAGTACGTGCCGGCAAAGATCGGCTCCTGCTCGGGCGTCAGAAAGACCGTCATCGGCCAGCCGCCCTGGCCGTGGTTCAGCGCCAGGGTCGCCTGCATGTAGATTTCGTCGAGGTCGGGGCGTTCTTCGCGATCCACCTTGATGCAGATGAAATGCTCGTTCATGAGCGTCGCGATCGTCTCGCTCTCGAACGATTCACGTTCCATGACGTGGCACCAATGGCAGGCCGAATAACCGATGGAGAGGAGAATCGGCTTCTTCGATTCGCGGGATTTGGTTAACGCTTCCCGACCCCAGGGATGCCAGTCCACGGGGTTGTGGGCGTGCTGGAGAAGATAGGGGCTGGTTTCGTGAATGAGTCTGTTGGGAGAGCGCCCGGCCGCGCGTTCAGACATGGCAGGCAGGCTAACACCAGACGGAAACAACGGTCAACCGCTCAAAATACATCGGCCCGCCACTCGAAACCGAGTGCGGGCCGATGAACAAACAGAAAAGTGAGGGAGAGTTACTTCTTTTTCTTATCTTCCTTCTTCTCCGCCTTCTTCTCGTCCTTCTTCATATCCTTGTGCTCACCCTTCATCTCGCCGTCCTTCGCATCGCCCTTCATCTCATCGGCAAATGCGCCGCCAACGAACCCAACCAGGAACATTGCCATCACCATTGCGTTTAACAGCTTCTTCATCGGACTCCTCCTTATAATGTGATCGCCTGCCAAAGAGGCCATTCCCTTTAGCAAGCTATTAACCTAATCGAATCCTGCAGGGAAAGTCAACACAGTGATTTCGACCTGAAGCCCGTGGATACCTCTGGTCAGTCAGACTCAAACCGTGTGATAATACTAAAGAATCGGAGCAAATACAGGAGATGAGTGACTCAGCCTTTCCAGCAAGTTTCAAGATGACCGTTCGGGTCGCGCTCGACAATCGTCCCGGCGTCTTTGCCCAGGTGGCTGCGGCACTGGCAGAAGAGGGCGCAAATCTTGGCGCCGTGGACATGGTGACGGCCGACGCGGAACAAATCGTTCGCGACATCACCTTCGAAGTTCAAAGCGAGGCTGAGGGGAGTCGGGCCGTCAAGCGGCTGCAATCCGTTCCCTATGTCCGCATCCTGCCGGTGCCGGACCGGGTCTTCCAGGTGCATCAGGGCGGCAAAATCGGCGTCCAGAGCAAGCTGCCGTTGAATTCGCGCAGCGTACTGTCGCTGGTCTACACGCCGGGCGTCGGGCGCGTCTCCGAAGCCATTGCCAAGGACCGCTCGAAAGCCTATCTCTATACGATGAAAAGCAACAGTGTGGCCGTTGTGACCGACGGTTCCGCCGTCCTGGGCCTCGGCAATCTCGGCCCTGAAGCCGCGCTGCCGGTCATGGAAGGCAAGGCGATGCTGTTCAAGGAAATGGCCGGCATCGATGCCTGGCCGATCTGCCTCGACACGCAGGATGCGGATGAAATTGTGCGGATCGTGCAGGGCATTGCACCGGGCTTCGGCGGCATCAATCTCGAAGACATCAGCGCGCCGCGCTGCTTTGACATCGAGCAGCGATTGAAGGCGTCGCTGGATATTCCCGTCATGCACGACGACCAGCACGGCACGGCCGTCGTGATTCTCGCCGGCTTGCTGAACGCGCTGAAGGTGATCAGAAAACCGATGGAACAGATTCGCGTCGTCGTGAACGGGCTGGGCGCCGCCGGCCTGACCTGCTGCCGGATGCTCGTGACTGCCGGCGTGAGGCAAATCGTGGGATGCGCCGGCAGGGGATTATCATGGCCGAACCGCCGGAACGCCTGACCGCCTGCCGCGATAACTTATTGTCCTGTGTGCACCGCGACCGTCCGAAAGGCACACTCCAGGATGCGCTCAAGGGTGCCGATGTGTTCATCGGCCTGTCCACGGCGAATCTATTGCAACCGGAAGACCTTGACCTCATGGCCTCCGATCGCATCGTGTTCGCCATGGCCAATCCGGACCCGGAGATCAAGCCGGAACTGGCGATGGGCCACTGCCGGATCTTTGCGACCGGCCGATCGGACTATCCGAACCAAATCAATAACGCACTGGCGTTCCCGGGGATTTTCAGAGGCGCGCTGGATACGCAGGCCCGCGAGATCAACGATGCGATGAAAATGGCGGCAGCCCGAGCCATCGCCGGCATCATTCCCGGCGACACCCTCAGCGAGGATTACATCATCCCAAGCTTGTTCGATAAGCAGGTGGTTCCGCAGGTGGCCCAGGCGGTCGCCCAAGCCGCCAGGGAGACGGGCGTGGCCAGAAAGACGTGACCCGTGAACCGTCATCCGTTAACGGCTTGCGGATCACGGATTACGGATAACGTTTAACGAGCCTCGCCACCGAGGCTGCGCTCGTACAGCAGCACTTTCCAGCCATCTTCTTCGCTGAGAAACTGCCCGACGATCGGCAGCATGCCGGTGCCCGGCACGCGTCCGGATTGTCCCATGCTGCCGTTCTTGAGCACCCACATCATTTCGCCCGGAGTCCGGACCCTGTTGAACTGCGGGTTTGTGAAGTTGCGCGGCTGGATCGGCAGCACCTTCGCAGCCCCGCCGTCCCCTTTGCCCTCCGGCCCGTGGCATTGGAAGCAGGTGCCGCGGCCGAGAAAGATTTCCCTGCCTTCCTTCAAGATTTCCGGTGTCGGATCGAACGGCGACTTCAAAGCTTTGGCCTCCGCCAGTTCGCCGGCCGGCACGCGCGGAATCTTGATATCGAATTCGCCGCCCGCCTGGCCGTAGCCGGACGGATCAACGGCATGACCGACACTTGGAATCATCAGCACTAGCATGCCGACTGCCAGCAGTAAACGAACCATCGTGGTACTCCTCCACAAAAATAAAATTGGCTCGAAAGCGGGCGGAGTCTAACACAGCTATTTTCCATCAGGCAACGCCCCCGATTATGCTAAAATGCATTGCATCTTTCGGAGGCCGTGGATGCCGTTTAATTTCAGAAAATTGGGGAAATACCGGGTTGGTATGCTGCGCCGCATCGCCGAGCTCAAATCCAAATCTGAAGATAGTCTCGATCTCGCCATGGACACCATGATGCAGGACCGGGTGGACAGCTACTTCCGCGTCGAACAGGGTTTTGCCGAAATCGAGCACTCCTTGCAGGCCATCGAAGCAGACCTGTCGCTGATCGCTGATATTTCCACCGCCCAACGGCTGGAAGCCCGTTTGGAATTCGTCGAAGACCGGTACGACGAGATGGACAGCGAAGTTCGTGAACGGCCTCGCCGGCGCCGGCGCAAGATCAACCTCACCGACTTCTTTAAAGCAGCAAGCGGCGGGGGCGGAACCATGCCCGGCCAGCCGGGCGAAATCAACACGGCAGGCGAGGCCTATGACGCGCTGGGGCTGGAGTTCGGCAGTTCGATGTCGTCCGTCACCAAAGCCTTCCGCGAAAAGGCCAAGAAGCTGCACCCTGACGCGCGCAAGGGAGACCGAAGTTCGGAACCTCAATTGCGCCGGATACTCGAAGCCCATCAATTGCTGAAAGAATATCTCAGCCTCAGCAACCAGGATCCGACGACCGGCGTCCGCGGCGGCTTCACCCCGGCGGAATAACCCCGTTGACCATGCCCACTCCACCAGGTCTGTACATCCGCGATCGGGACAGCTTTACGACTCTGTGCGACCAACTTCGCAGGGCGGATCGAATCGGCCTGGACACGGAATTCATCGGCGAGGATCGGTTCACCCCAAAATTGGAACTGCTTCAGATCGTTGTCGGTGGCACCTGCGCGGTGGTGGACGTCCCGGCGTTGGGCACACTCGATAGCCTAGGCGAGATTCTGGCCGATCCCAAGATTGAAAAAGTCTTTCACGCGGGGCGGCAGGATCTTGAATTACTCGCCGCGTCCACCGGCCGGATGCCGACGCCGTTCTTCGACACACAGGTCGCCGCAGCGATGGTGGGCTATGGCGTACAGGTCGCCTACAGCCAACTCGTGCAAAAAGTCACCGGCCAGAAGCTAGAGAAGGCGCACACGTTCACCAACTGGAGCCAGCGCCCGCTGACCCCGGAACAACTGGCCTATGCCTTCGAGGATGTCGAATTCCTTTTTGCAATCCACGACCATCTGCTCAAGCGCCTGCAATCGCTCGGGCGGATGGAGTGGGTGCAGGAAGAGTTTTCCAGATTGCAGGCGACGCTCGGCACAACGGCGCGCGATCCCCGCGAGCGCTACCAGCGGATTCGAGGATGGGATAATCTTCGGCCGAAAAATGCCGCCATTCTCCGTGAGCTCGCGGCCTGGCGGGATGAGGAAGCGCAGCGACGAAACGTGCCCCGCGGGCGCGTCATTCGCGATGAAGTGCTGATCGAACTGGCCCGCCGCCCGCCGCAGACAGTCGAGGCAATGAAAGGCGTTCGCGGGCTACACGGCGGTGAAGTCGAAAAGCGGGGAGATGCCATTCTCGCAGCGATTCAACAGGGCCTGGCCGTCCCGCCATCCGAATGGCCTGAGGTGGCTCCGCCCAAACGTCCCGAACCGGAATCGGCCGGTCAGGTGGATCTGTTGCAGGCGGTCCTCAAGGCCCGCGCTACGGAAGAGCACATCGCGCCCACGCTTCTCGCCACCTCGTCCGACTTGCAGGAGATGGTGGAGGCCAAGCACGACCGCGAGAAACTGGATCTTCCGATCCTCTTCGGCTGGCGTCGTAAACTTGCAGGGGAATTACTGTTGCAGGTGCTGGAGGGGAAAGTCTCTGTCAGTATTGATCACAAGAGTGGGAAACTCACAGTTTCGCATCGTGCCTAGAGCAGACTTTGTACTGTCTCCGCCGGCCTCGCCAAAATAACCTTCTCGCCTTTCTCCACCAACGGGCGCTGGATCAAGTCGGGGTATTTGAGCATCAGGGCAATCAACTCGTCTTCTGAAACCTGCTTTTTCGCCAGCCCCAACTCCTTATAGATGTCCTCCTTGGTTCGGAGGACATCTTTCGCGGAAAGTCCTGCCTTTTTCAGCAATCCCTTCAGGAGCGCCTTCGTAAACGGTTGCTCATAATAATTGATGGCGGTGAACGGCTGCCCGCTGGCTTCGACCAGCTTGATGGCCTCCCGGCAGGTGGAACAGGTGGGTTTCTGATAGATGGTAATCTTCATCCGCTCACTTTTCTCTTTCGGGTGTCTTGACCAGCTTTTTGTGCGCGTGATAGATGACTACCCATGGACTCAAGCCTCGAGACACGGGACTCGAGACAGGAGAAATTCTAACCGTCTCGTGCCCCGCGCCTCGTGCCTCGGGGCTTGATTGAGAAGCAAGAGTATGCCGACAGCCGGAACCAGTTCAAGTGGGAACTATGCCGTGGTCACCACCACGCAGCGGGTTCTCAAGGATTTGCGGACGAAACGGAAAGGACAGCCGGTCTTCGTGGTCGGCCATGTCTCGGAGCGGAAAGGACAGGAAGCCACATTCGAACTCTTCAACGAACGGCTGGCACTGGTGAAGTTTTCAGATGGGGTGACCTTGGGCTACGATCCCCTGGAACTGCTGCTCCCGACTGAAATTGACGAGAAGGGCGTGGGATTCTTCGAAATCCGCCAGTGCAAGCAATGCGACCAGTTTTTCCCGCTCACCAAGGAAGAAGCAACGGCTAGCGAAGAACCGACGACCTGCCCAAATTGTGCAGGGTAAGTGGTCCGTAATCCGTAATGCGTGATGAGTTGTCGGTAAGCGCTGCGAGGTCTTATTACTCGTTACGGATTACGCGTCACGCATCACGGCTTCATCAGTCTGCCAGCGGCGCAATGTCCAACGCCTTCCTGATCAGACAGTCTCCTGCAACTCCTTGCAACTCCATCGGCAGCATGCCGGAATCCATTGCCTTGACCGACGCCAACCGGTAGCCTCCCGGGGTTTTCCAGGCTTCCGCTTTGAGAGAGTGGCACATTTCCAGCGTCCGCCAGACGGGGTTGCCCAGAATCTCATCCGGTGCGAGAAGCAGACTGTCGGTTACTTGACCGCCGGCTAGGACACGCGCCGGCACTTGTGAACGATCTCGCGGGACTTTGGTGACGACGGCAAAGATAGTGGCGGGCTCGCCTTGAGCCCATACTGGTTCGACAGTCAATATAAGGATGCTGAGAATCAGAAGCGCACGCGTCGCCATAGGTCTATGCAGTATACCATATAAGGTGCTGCGAAGCGGAACGCCTGTACTTGACCTGCTGCCCGACTGCTTCTAGAATTTAACAGACGCGTGCCGTGCTTGCACAGGGGGAGGGTTCCATGCCGCATGATTTCATGCCGGGGCTTGCGGGAGTACCAGCCGCAAAATCCGCCATCAGTGACGTGGATGGGGAGCGTGGCATTCTCGAGTATCGCGGCATCCGCATCGAAGACCTCTGCGCCAAGTCCTCCTTTCTGGAAACCACCTCACTGCTGCTCTCAGGCCGCCTGCCCACGCAGCACGAACTGGCCCATTTCGTAGACGACATCACGCACCACCGCCGGATCAAATTCAAGCTCGTGGATCTGCTCAAGTGCCTGCCTGAGCAAGGGCACCCCATGGACGCCCTGCAGGCTGCCGTGGCCGCGCTGGGCATGTTCTATCCCGGTCGAAACGTCAAAGACATCGACAATAACCACTGGTCAGCCGTTCGGTTGATCGCGAAGCTCCCCACCATCATCGCCGCGCACGCCCGAATCCGCCGGGGCGACGAGGCTCTTCCACCCCGTGACGACCTGGACTTCTGCCAGAACTTTCTCTACATGCTCTCCGATCGTGTCCCGGAGCGGATCGCCAGCGACACGCTGGACGCCTGCCTGATCCTGCATGCCGAGCACACGATGAACGCCTCGACGTTCACCGGCCTCATCACGGCCTCCACGCTGGCCGATCCTTATACCGTTGTGGCTTCGTCCATCGGCACTTTGAAGGGCCCTTTGCACGGCGGCGCGAATGAGGAAGTCGTCGTGATGCTGCGCGAGATCGGCACACCGGCAAAAGCCAAGCCCTACATCGAGAGCAAGCTGAAGGCGAAACAGAAGCTGATGGGTTTCGGACATCGGGTGTACAAGGTCAAGGATCCGCGTGCGGTGATTTTGCAAGAGCTGTGTGGACGGCTGTTCAAGGAATGCGGCTCGTCACAATTGTATGATGTGGCCATCGAGGTGGAACGGGTTGCGGCAGAATTGCTGGGCGAGAAGAAAATTTATTCCAACGTGGATTTCTATTCAGGCATCCTCTACGACAAGATAGGCATCGAGGTGGATTGCTTCACGCCCATCTTCGCCATGTCGCGCGTGGCCGGCTGGCTGGCGCACTGGTTCGAGCAACTGCGGGAAAACAAACTGTTCCGGCCCGATCAAATCTATTCCGGCGAGCACAACCGGCCTTACGTACCCATCGAACGGCGATAGTAGGCCCTCTTTTTTTGGCTTGTTCCATGCCCGCGCAGGCGATAAGATGCCTGCCTCACGAGCGCGAGGAGGACAGCCGACATCATGAAAAAAGACGCAGCAGGCAAGACGGCAAAACCATCCGGAACCACTCGCATCGAGAAAGACACGATGGGAGAGCTGGCCGTGCCGGCCGAAGCCTATTACGGCGTCCAGACGGCCCGTGCCATCGAAAACTTCCCGATCAGCGACCTGCGCTTTCCCCGGTCCTTTATTCGGGCCATGGGACTCATCAAATATGCAGCGGCAATCGTCAACCATTCGCTAGGCTCGCTCGACAAAAAACACGCGGAGGCCATCCGCAAGGCCGCCCGTGAAGTGATTGACGGAAAGTGGGATGTCGAATTCCCGGTGGATATCTTCCAGACCGGCTCCGGGACCTCCACCAATATGAACGCCAACGAGGTGATTTCAAATCGTGCCACCGAGCTGCTGGGCGGCGTGCGTGGCAGCAAGCTGGTGCATCCGAACGACCATGTGAATCAGGGCCAGTCCAGCAACGATGTGATCCCGACCGCGATTCACGTGGCGGCGGTCGAGATGATCGAACGGCAATTGATCCCGGCCTTGAAGCGGCTGCATCGGGCGTTGAACGCCAAGGCCCGCGCTTTTAACAGGATCGTCAAGATCGGACGCACCCATCTGCAGGATGCCACGCCGGTTCGGTTGGGCCAGGAATTCAGCGGTTACGCGCGCCAAATCGAACTGGCGCTCGTCCGCGCGAAGCGGGCACAGGAGGCCCTGCGGGAAGTCGCCCTGGGAGGTACCGCTGTCGGCACCGGCTTGAATACCCATCCACAATTTGCATCAAAAGTTCTCGCCCTGGTCTCCAAGGAAATCGGCTGTGCGCTTGAGGAAGCCGCCAACCACTTCGAGGCCCAGTCCACCCAGGATTCCGTGGTCGAGGCGAGCGGGGAATTACGAACCATCGCCGTCAGCCTGATGAAGATTGCCAACGACATTCGCTGGCTCGGTTCGGGCCCCCGCTGCGGGCTTGGCGAAATCACCCTGCCGGAGACCCAGCCCGGTTCATCCATCATGCCAGGCAAGGTGAATCCGGTCATCGCCGAATCGGTCACGATGGTCTGCGCGCAGGTGATCGGCAACGATGTCACGGTGACGCTCGGAGGGCAGGCGGGCAACTTCGAATTGCTCGTCATGCTGCCGGTGATGGCCTATAACCTGCTGCAATCCATTGAACTGCTGGCGGCTGCGTCCGGCAACTTCGCCAGCCGGTGCATCGAAGGCATCCAGGCCAATGAACAACGCTGCAAGGATTCCATCGAGGGCAGTCTGGCCATGTGCACGGCACTGGCGCCGGAAATTGGCTACGACGCCGCAGCAAAAGCCGCCAAGGAAGCCTACAAGACCGGCAAAACGGTCCGCCAGATCGCCAAGGAGCAGAAGCTCCTGCCGGAGGAGCGGCTGGAGAAGCTCATGGACCCCTGGGGGATGACAAAACCCGGTGGACCGGTCGGGAGCGCCGGTGGATAGCCCTTGTTTCTGCATCGTCCTAATGTCTTTGTCTGTTTGAATCTGCTGTCGTGAGAAACGCCTAGATGTTTTGACAATTCGCGGCCTTGTGTGCTACCGTCCGCACGTTTTTCGCGTAATTTGACTGGGCCTTGAAGAGTATGAGCGCACCCTCGGGGCACATCATCATCGTGGTCGGCGCCGGGCCAGCCGGAATGGCCGTGGCCAACATGATGGCGAAGGCCGGCCATGAGGTGGTTGTCCTCAATCGCGACATCAAGTTCGGCGGCCTGGCCGAATATGGCATCTTCCCCAACAAGCTGAAACTCCGCGGGGGTCTCCGCAAGACCTACTGGGAAATCCTTGATCGCCCCAACGTGCATTACCTCGGCAACGTGTCCGTCGGACAGAACAAGGACGTCACGGTCGAAGAACTCCGTATGCTCGGCGCCAGCGCGATCGTGTTTGCGACAGGCGCGCAGGGAACCAAGACCATCGGCGTGGAAGGGGATTCCGCCAAGGGCGTGTTTCACGCCAAGGACGTCGTCTACCATTTCAATCAATTGCCTGGCTTTGGCGATCGCCCCTTTGACATGGGGAAGCATATCGCAGTCATCGGCGTCGGCGATGTCATGGTGGACATTGCGCATTGGCTGATCCGGTATAAAAAAGTCGAGCGGGTGACGGCGATTGCGCGCCGCGGACCGGCGGAACGGAAATATAATCCTAAAGAGATTCGGGCCGTCTGTTCGAATATGGATCTCGAAGGGCTGAAGAAGGAATTCGACCGGGTGCGGCAGCGGCTGGAAGCGGTGGGACAGAAACCGGACGATCTGTTCAAGGGCATCACCGACGAGTTCACCAAATGTGAACCCACAACCAGCACGACCCGGATAAGCTTCCGCTTCCTGGCCTCGCCGAAGCGCGTGCTCGTCGATGCCTCAAATCGTGTGCGCGCCCTTGAGATCGAGGAAACCAAGCTGGAGCCAAAAGGCGAGGATACGGCGGCGGTCGGGCTCAAACAGTTCTACGAGTTTCCGGTGGACAGTGTCGTGTTCGCCGTCGGCGACCGTGTGGACGAAACCCTCGGCCTCCCGTATAAGGGCAGCGTGTTCGTCACCAACCCCAATAAAACCATCAACGATCCGGACGATTCGCTCTTTCAAGCCTACGACGAAACCGCAGGCAAGATTGTCGAGGGCGTGTTCCTGACCGGCTGGGCGCGAAAAGCCAGCGAGGGTCTGGTTGGCGTGGCGAAACGGGACGGAGAATGGTGCGCCGAAGTCGTGACACGCTACCTGGAAACCAAATCATCGCGTTCGCAGGGAACTGCCGACGAGATTCTCCGCAAACTGCATCGGATGCTGAAAGAGCGAGGCGCTCACGCCGTGGATGTGAAGGGGCTTCGTACGCTGGATTCAGCCGAGAAGGAGCATAACGGCCCTGGCGACTGCATCGGCGAGTTCAAATTCGGCACGAACAATGACATGCTGACGACGATCGAGAAGCGCACCGGCAAATCCCACGCCTCTTCGACTCACTAATCTCCACCCCACTTCAGTTTTCGCCTGAGCATATCGTAGTAGGTTCTCTCGGGTAGCCGAATCAGCTTGGTCTTATGCCGGGATGATGTAATGGTGACCGTGTCGTCTTCCGTCATCGCAACGCCGAGCTGGCCATCGAACGTCACCATCGCACCCTTGTCATGGCTGGTCAGCGTGATCGCCAGCGTGGCTGTGCCCGGCACGAGCAACGGGCGATGGGTCAGTGTGTGGGGGCAGATCGGCGTAATCACCAGCGCGTTGACCGATGGGGTGACGATCGGTCCGCCGGCCGACATGGAGTAGGCCGTTGAGCCAGTCGGCGTCGAGAGAATTAATCCGTCGCCCCGCAGGCTTGTCACGAATCGGCCGTCGATCGCAATCGTCATCGCGATCATGCGCGACAGCTCTCCCTTTGTCACCACCACGTCGTTAAGCACGGTCGCCTGCGCGATCTGTTTGCCGCGACGGTCCAGACGCGCCCGCAACATGAGCCGCTCTTCAAGCGTGTACTCCTTGGCAAACACCCGCTCCAGGGTTTTGTAGAGATCTTCACCGCCGACTTCGGTAAGAAATCCCAGCCCGCCCATGTTGATGCCCAAAATGGGCGTGCTCCGCTCTTCGACGAGCCGAGCGGCGTTGAGCATGGTGCCATCACCGCCGAGGACAATCACCATGTCCGCCTTGTCGGCAATCCGGCCCTGGTATCGTGATGCCGACTTACCGATGAGCGCGGCGACTTTCGGATCGAGCACCACGTCTTTCCCATGCTCACGCAGCCATGCGACAAGCTGCGTCAGCGTGGGTTTCATATTGGGGAACTTCGGCTTGGCCAGTATCCCGATGACTTTCATGAACACTCGATCCTCAACGGATACGAACAGACAGGATGCAGCAGGGAAAAGTGGAAACGGATTGTATGGGGTGGTGAATTGCATGTCAATGACATGCGTGCCGAGTCGGTTGAGAAATTTTCCGCGTGCTCCGGGACTGCGCAGAGTCCTGCAGGTCTTGACAGAACGTCATTCGACCGATAGAATTGCCCTAGATTTTCGATAACTTCAGTCGTTCCACCATAAACAGGTCCACTAAGGGAGGCGGGATGTTCGAACGATTCACGGATAAGGGCCGGAAGATCATTATCCTGGCGCGGGAAGAAGCCGAGCGCCACCAGAACGACTATCTGGGCACGGAACATCTGGTCTTGGCCATTCTGCGTGAAACGGACGGGATCGCTCTGGCGATTATCAAAAAGATGGGGCTGTCCTCCGAACAAATTCGCCTGGAAATCGAGCGCAACCTGCCGGGCGGCGGAACCACCATGACGTTCGGCGAGATCCCGTTCAGCCCGCGCGTCAAGAAAGTCATCGAATACGCGGTCGAAGAAGCGCGCCTTCTCGGCCACAACCACATCGGCAGCGAACATCTGCTGCTCGGCCTCCTGCGCGAAGAGGAAGGCATCGGCGGCAAGATTCTCCGCAGCCTCGGCGCCAATCTTCTGACTGCGCGGCAACTCACCGTGACGTTCCTGCGCAAATCCGCGCCGCGGGAGCGCGATCGCAAATCCAATACGCCGGCGCTGGATGAATTTGGACGTGACCTGACCCAGTTGGCCCAGGAAGGGCAGCTCGATCCCGTGATCGGGCGTGCGGATGAAATCGAACGCGTGCTCCAGATTCTCAGCCGGCGGACGAAGAACAATCCCGTGCTGATCGGGGAGTCCGGCGTCGGCAAGACGGCGATCGTCGAAGGCCTGGCTCAGCGGATCGTCACATCGGAAGTGCCGGATAATCTATTGTCCCGCCGCGTCATCGCCCTGGATCTTGGATCGCTCGTCGCCGGTACGAAATATCGCGGACAGTTCGAAGAACGTCTGAAAGTGGTCATGAGAGAGATCACCCAGGCGGGAAACATTATTATCTTCATCGATGAACTGCACACGCTCGTGGGCGCAGGGGCGGCCGAGGGCTCGATCGACGCGTCCAACATGCTCAAGCCGGCCCTGTCACGCGGAGAGATTCAGTGCATCGGCGCAACGACGCTCGATGAATACCGGAAACATATCGAGAAGGACGGGGCCCTGAAGCGGCGGTTCCAGCCGATCTACGTGCAGCCGCCCAGCGTGGATGAAACGGTCCGAATCATCCAGGGCCTGCGCGACCGCTACGAAGAGCACCACGGCGTCGAAATCACCGAAGAAGCCATCCTGGAATCCGTCAAGCTGTCGGACCGGTACATCTCCGACCGATTCCTGCCCGACAAAGCGATCGACTTGATCGACGAGACCGGCTCGCGCGCGAAGCTGCAAACCTATGCCCTGCCCAGCGAGCTCAAAGCGATGGAGCAGGAACTCAAGAAGGTCTCCCGAGAAAAAGAATCGGCCATCTCGCTGCAAAACTTCGAGGAAGCAGTCAAGTTCCGCGAGGAAGAAGAGCGCCTGCGAAAGCTGCTGGAGGAATCCAAGCGCGAGTGGAAGAAAAGTCAGGAAAAAAACAGGCCTGTCATCACCAAGGAAGACGTCGCGTATGTCGTTTCGAAAATGACCGGCATCCCGCTTTTCAAGCTGGAAGAAGAGGAATCGCAGAAACTGCTTCACATGGAAGAGTTCCTGCATAGGCGGATCGTGGGGCAGGAAGAGGCGATTTCGGCCGTCTGCCGGGCGATCCGCCGTTCACGCGCAGGCTTGAAAGAAGCCAAGAAGCCGATCGGGTCCTTTATCTTCCTCGGCCCAACCGGCGTCGGGAAAACAGAGCTGGCGAGAGCCCTGGCCGAGTTTCTGTTCAATTCCGAAGACGCGCTGATCCGGATCGACATGTCCGAATATCAGGAGAAATTCACCAGCTCGCGCCTGTTCGGGGCCCCTCCGGGCTACGTCGGGTACGAAGAGGGCGGCCAGTTGACCGAGAAAGTCCGGCGCCGGCCCTATTCGGTGGTCTTGTTCGATGAGATCGAGAAGGCGCACCCGGACATCTTCAACGTGATGCTGCAAGTATTGGACGACGGCGTGCTCACGGACAGCCTGGGCAGGAAGGTCGATTTCAAAAACACAGTAGTGATCATGACCTCCAACCTGGGCACGAAGCTCATCCAAAAGGGCGTGTCTTTGGGATTCCAGCAAGCGGAGGCCGAGCTAAACCGGCGGATCAAGGATGAAGTCCTGGCGGAACTGCGGCGGGCATTCAGCCCGGAGTTCTTGAACCGCATCGACGAAGTGGTGGTGTTCCACCAATTGGAGAAACTCCACCTGGTCAGCATCGTCGATATCATCATCAAAGAGCTCAATGCGCGACTCCTGGAGAAGGGCGTTCAACTCGACATCAGCGATGAAGTGAAGCAGTGGCTGATCAAGGAGGGCTACCAGCCGCTCTACGGCGCGCGGCCGATGCGCAGAACCATCCAGAAGTGCATCGGTGACCCGTTGTCGGAAGAGCTGATCAGGGGCCGCTTCAAAGATTCGCGCAAGATCAAGGTCGTGCTCAAGGACGACGCGCCTGTCTTCATCGAAGAAGAAGTGCTGGCTGGGGTTTGAGATCAGCCCCAGCCATACGCCTGTGACGACCTCCGTCTGCCTGCTCCTGTGCGTTGCGCCAGTCGCTACGCTGCCATCGTGACATCACCGTCGCCCGCTCCACGTTCGCACCCGACAATCCTTGCCATCGAAACGTCCTGCGATGAAACGGCCGCCGCCGTCATGTCTGGCGACGGGCAAATTGCTGCCAGTGTGCTGTGCTCGCAGCACGACGTACATGCGCGCTACGGCGGGGTCGTTCCTGAACTAGCCGCGAGGCGGCACATTGAAACTGTGGATACGATCACAGCCGAGGCCCTTCGCAAAGCGGGGATGACCTGGACCGACATTCAGGCTGTTGCCGTGACCCAAGGGCCCGGGTTGGCCGGTGCGCTTCTGGTCGGGCTCAGCTTCGGCAAATCGCTGGCGTACGCATTGCGCGTCCCGCTGATCGGCGTCAATCACCTGGAAGGCCATATTGCGTCGGCCTGGATGGATCAGCCGGACTTTCCAACGCCGTGCGTTGTGCTGGTGGTGTCCGGCGGGCATACGCATCTCTATCTCGTCCAGTCAGACGGCACCATGCAGCTCCTTGGGAAGACCCTGGACGATGCGGCCGGCGAAGCCTTCGATAAAGCGGCAAAGATTTTAGGACTCGGCTTCCCCGGCGGCCCGGCGATTGACCGGCTGGCCAGAACCGGCAACGCAACCGCGATCGCTTTTCCACGCCCGTACTTGAAGCCCGGCAGCCTGGATTTCAGCTTCAGCGGTCTGAAAACCGCCTTGTTGTACGACTGGCGCGATCGCGGCCAATCGACGCAGCAGGGGATGATTGCCGACGTCGCAGCCAGCTATCAGGAAGCGATCGTGGATGTCCTGGTCGAAAAGGCATTCCGCGCAGTACGCCGCCATCACGTGCGCGCCCTGGCGGTCGTGGGCGGCGTCTCGGCCAATTCCAGGCTGAGGACGATGCTTGCCGCGCGCGCTGCGGCAACCGGCATCCGGCTGGCCGTGCCGTCGATCACCCTCTGCACGGATAATGCCGCAATGATTGCCGCTGCGGGCCAGCGCGCTTACCGGGAGGGCCGCCTGGCTGCATGGGATCTGGAAGCTTCGGCGGACCTTCCACTTCCAACTGAAGCAGATTCCCCGTCGTTACGCAGCCGCACGTCCGGCACAAGGAGAGCGTAAGATTCCAACGATTCACGGCTACATCAACGGCCTCAAAGCCAGTCACCTCCTGAGGCTGGAACATTTATACCGGCGGCGCGTTCCGGTCACAGCCGTCATCAGCACGGAACTCGCCAGGTCCTGCACGGATCTGTCGTACGAAATCCGGCGCGAGATCGGGCTGCTCATCAATCGGCGGGGTGCCGTCGAATATGTCTGCGTCGAGCAGGGACGCGACATGAGCCTGCCGGATTTGTCGCGATTCCGTTCCGGCCCTCGCTCATTGCGCGGCCTGCGACTGGTACGGACCCATTTGCAAAACGATCCGCTGACGCAGCAGGACCTCACCATGCTGGCATTGCTCAGACTCGATCTGGTCGCAGCCATCGGCGTAGGGCCGAGCGGTCTGCCTGCCGACATGTCGGTAGCACATATGGTGCCGCCGAACCAGCAGGGCCGCCTGCATGCCCTGCTCCCGGCCAAACCGTTTCACGCCTGGAATCTGGATTGCCAGTCACTGATCGAGTCCATTGAATCCGAGTTGGCTCGCGCCGGAACAGGCCATGCGGTCTCCCACGGGACTGAATCGGCGATTCTGGTCAGCGCATCGGCCGAGATCCGGACGGCACAGGAAGATCGGATGGAGGAGCTGGTCGATCTGGCGCGTTCGAATGACTTGTCCGTCCTGGAGACGGTTATTCAGCGATGCCAGTCCATCAATCCCAAATACCTCATGGGCAGCGGCAAGCTCAAAGACGTCATCATGAAGGCACTGCAAAAAGGCGCGGACTTGCTGGTGTTCGATCAGAATCTCACGCCGGCGCAGGCACGCGCCATTGCAGACGTGACCGAAATGAAGGTCATCGACCGGACACAGCTGATTCTCGATATTTTTGCCCGTCGGGCGCACAGTCGGGAAGGAAAGATCCAGGTCGAACTGGCCCAATTGCGCTACTTGCTGCCCAGGCTGTCCGGAGCCGGCACTTCGCTCTCCAGGCTTGGCGGTGGCATCGGCGGGCGAGGCCCCGGCGAAACCAAGCTGGAAACGGACCGGCGCCGCGTTCGTGACCGGATCGCCCATTTGGAACGTGAGCTTGAGGCCTTCGGCCGTCACCGCGATCAACGGAGGGCGCGCCGGTTCCGCTCCAAAATCCCGACCATTTCCATCGTCGGCTATACCAACGCCGGAAAATCCACGTTGTTAAATGCGCTGACAGGCAGCCAGGTCTCGGCTGAAGACCGTCCCTTCGAGACGCTCGACACCTCCAGCCGGCGCCTGCGGTTCCCGCGCGACCGCGAAGTCATCATTACGGATACCGTCGGGTTCATCCGCGATCTGCCCAAGGCATTGGTGGGCGCCTTCATGGCAACCCTGGAAGAACTTCGAGATGCAGACCTCCTCCTGCATCTGATCGATGCCAGCAGCCCACGGCTCGACATCCAGATCGAAGCGGTCGAAAAGATTCTGGGAGAACTCGACCTGGCGCACATTCCCCGCATCCGCGTCCTCAATAAATGCGATAAACTGAGGCCCGACGAAATTGCCGGTCTCTGCAAACACTACCGTGCCATGGCCATTTCCGCCGTCATGCCAAACACCCTGGGGCCGATGGTCGAGACGCTGTCGGACGCTCTCGTCGCGCACCAGCTTCGCGCATCGGAGGAATCCGGCAATCCCAGCCAGATCGCGCGCGTGGTCTGATCCATGCCGGCCACACACCGTCGAACGCGACCCCAGCCGGCCCGCGCGCGGGCGGCACGCATTTTCAGCGCCCTGCGACGGACCACCCCCGTCCCGCGGGTCGAACTTCAGCACCGGACGTCCCTGCAGTTGCTGATTGCAACCATCCTGTCGGCTCAGTGCACGGACCAGCGGGTCAACCAGGTCACCCCGGCGCTGTTTCAACGCTACCGAACCGCCGGCGAGTATGCCGCTGCCGATCAGACCGACCTGGAGCACCTGATCAAATCCACTGGATTTTTCAAGAGCAAAGCGCGAAATATCATCGGGTGCTGCCGGACACTCATTGAACGTTCCAACGGCACCGTGCCCGGAACGATGGAGACGCTGGTGTCGTTGCCGGGCGTCGGGCGAAAAACGGCGAACGTGGTGCTGGGCAATCATTTCGGAGAGCCGGCCGTGATCGTCGATACGCACGTCAAACGCGTCTCTCAGCGACTGGGGCTCTCAGCCAGCGACGATCCGGATCGGATTGAGCAGGACTTGCAGCAACTGATGCCGCCACAGGAATGGACTCGCGGCTCGCAACGTCTTCTGCTCCACGGCCGGTACGTGTGCCTGGCACGGTCGCCGAAGTGCCGCGAGTGCGGCATCGAAAATCTCTGTCGTTGGAAAGGGAAACAACCGTGATGATCCGAAGCATGACAGGCTATGGGCGCCGCCAGGCTCCCTGGACCGGTGGCATCGTGACCGCCGAAATACGATCCGTCAATCACCGGTTCTGTGAGATTGCCGTGCGCCTCCCCAGAGGGATGGCTCGACTGGAGGACAGTCTCAAAGAACTCATCCAGCGTCAGTGCGCCAGAGGGAGAATCGACCTCACGGTGTCTCTCACGGGCGGGCGGGAGACGCGCACGATCGCCAGCCTCGACCGCCGATTGGCCAAACAGTACCACCGGTTGCTTGATCAGCTTCGACGGGAGTTCCATCTTGCCGGCTCGATCGACCTGGCCCTGCTCGCCGGTCTTCGGGACCTGATTGTCGTCACCGAACAGCCCGTCGACGACAAGGCGCTGCAAACGCTCATCAAGCGGCTGGTCGCCGGCGCCGTCACCGATCTGAACAAGATGCGCCAGCGCGAGGGGAAAGCGCTCACGGCGCATCTCACCGGCTTGTTGGCGACCATCGAGAAGGAATTGGCGCAGATCGCAACGAGAATCCCGCAGGCGGTTCGAGACCACTATGACCGCATGAAAGGACGCATCGAAAAACTGCTTGAACCGGGACGGGCCGACACCGGCCGGCTCGAGCAGGAGCTGGCGGCCTTTGCCGACCGGAGCGACGTCAGCGAAGAGCAGGCGCGTCTGCGCTCGCACCTTCAGCAATTTCGTGACACCATGAAGAACCAGGACTCCATCGGGAAGACTCTGGACTTTCTGCTGCAAGAAATGGGACGCGAGACCAACACCATCGGTTCCAAGGCGAACGATGCCCAGATTGCCGGTCATGTCGTGCGAATCAAAGGAGAACTGGAAAAGCTTCGTGAACAAGTGCTAAATATTCAATAGTTCGGCAGGGGTAGGGGGGAGGCATACGCGGCATGGCGATCGAACGGCGAGGGGTGCTCTTTGTGGTCTCGGCTCCATCGGGAGCCGGAAAAACGACGCTCTGTAAAGAGCTCGTGACTACCGTCACGAGGGTGCATCCGTCCATCTCGTACACGACGCGCACGCCTCGCCCAGGTGAAGTGCATGGTCTGGACTACTATTTTGCCGACGAACAAGTCTTCATGGCCATGGCCGAGCGGAACGACTTTGCGGAATCGGCTCGGGTCTACGGCCACTTCTATGGGACTCCGCGGCAGGCACTGATGGACATGCTGGAAAAGGGACTCGACGTGCTGCTGGAAATCGACACTCAGGGCGCCATGCAGATAAAAAAGAAATTCTCCGATGGCGTCTACATCTATATTCTGCCTCCCTCCATCGACGCCTTGCGCGCCAGACTCATTCAGCGGGGGGATGCCCCGGAAGAGATCCAGCGCCGCATGCAAAAGGCCAGGCAGGAAATCCTGAACTACCGGGAATACGACTATATCGTCCGCAACGAGGACCTCAAACAGGCTTCGCAGGAACTGCAGGCCATCGTCCATGCGGAACGCACACGCACGAAGCGTGTCGATATCAATTGGCTTGAACAGAATTTCATCGCTGACCCCACAACCACATAAAGGAGCATCACAATATGATCGACGCAATCTCGTTGTTACCCGTATACGACCATTCGTTTATCGACTCCCGCCACCGGCTCGTGATTGCCACCTCGCAGCGTGCCAAACACCTCATGCAGGGCGCGCGTCCGTTGGGCCAATCCAAGTACGCCAAAGCGACCTCCATCGCGTTGGATGAAATGCTCCACCAGAAGGTTGCGTTCCTGACCGGCAAGGAAGCCCAGAAGGCCATCAAGGAGACCAAGCGAGGGAAGGACAGTGAAATGGAGCGCATAGCCGTGGCGGCAACCCGCGAGGACGCCCACGAGATCAAGAAAGAACTCACTGTCTACGTCGACGATTCCCCGAAGCCGCCTGAGGCGAAAGAAGAGTAGAAAGGGTGGTCGTGGAGCAGTCTTCAGACAGACCGTTCACCGGGAAACGCATCCTGCTGGGTGTCAGCGGCAGCATCGCTGCCTACAAGGCGGTTGAATTGCTGCGCGCACTGATGCGGGAGGGTGCCGATGTCTCTGTCGTCATGACCGACGCCGCCACGCGGTTTATCGCCCCCCTGACCTTCGAAGTACTGTCACGGCACCCGGTGGCGACGGATCTGTTCGCTACGCATCAGGAGATGCTCCATTTGACGCGGCCGGAGGAAGCCGATGTTTTCATCATCGCTCCCGCAACGGCCAACACTCTGGCCAAGCTCGCATTGGGCCTGGGGGACGATCTGCTGAGTACCATGGTTCTGACTGCATCGTGCCCGTTGATTGTGGCGCCGGCCATGGACGGCGGGATGTGGGACCATCCGACGGTCCGGGAACATGTCGACCAGTTGAGATCGCGCGGCATGACCGTGCTCGACCCGGTTGAAGGCCCGCTCGCGTCAGGCAAGATCGGCAAAGGCCGTTTGACTGACGAGCAGACGATCCTACAGGCTGTCGAATCCTGCTTGCTCCCCAAACGTGACCTGGCTGGACAGCGCATGATGGTTTCGGCCGGACCGACGCAAGAACCGATCGACCCGGTCCGCTTTATCTCCAACCGGTCTTCCGGCAAGATGGGCTATGCGATTGCCCAGGCCGCCCGGGAGCGTGGTGCGGAGGTGCTGCTCGTCAGCGGTCCCACGACACTGCCGGTTCCTCCTGGCGTACGGTGCATGCACGTCGAAACGGCCGAGGAGATGGCCAAAGCGCTGACGACGAACTTCCGTTGGTCCACAATTGTCGTCATGGCGGCGGCTGTGGCGGATTTTCGAGCAGATAAACCGTCCCATCTGAAAATCAAGAAGCAAGCCGGCGCGTGGAAGGCTCTGGCCCTGACTCCGACAGAAGACATTCTGCACACACTTTCCCGACAGCGGACCAGGCAAATTCTTGTCGGGTTCGCGGCCGAAACCGATGCCATCCTTGCGCACGCCCGCAAAAAGCTGACCGAGAAAGACCTGGACCTGATCGTTGCCAATGATGTCACGACAAAAGATGGGGGATTCGGCTCGGATCGCAACGCCGCCACTCTCATCACGCGTGACGGTGCCGACACGCCCCTGCCGCTCATGCTCAAGCGAGAACTGGCCGATCATATTCTTGATGCGCTGCAGCCCTTCATCAAACGCGCCGCATTGCCCAAGCCGCATTAATCCACGCACGTCGCCATTGCGAACGATCCCTTTGTTTGACCCGATTCCACGAGCCTGTTACAATAAACCCGTTTTTACGCATCAGTGGCATGTGACATCCCCGGCGTACAGCGGTCAGCGGAGCACGCATGAAGCATGTGCTGGTGTTGCATGGCCCCAACTTGAACCTCCTGGGGAGGCGGGAAAAGGCCGTCTATGGAACCGCGTCGCTCAAGACCATCAATGCCGGCATTATGAAGTTCGCCACGAAAGAACGTATGCAGGTCGAAATCAGGCAATCCAATCTCGAAGGTGAACTTGTGTCCTGGATTCAGGAAGCCAATACGAAATTCGACGGCATCGTGATCAATCCGGCCGGCTACACGCACACCAGCGTCGCGATTCGTGACGCCATCGCCGCCGTCGACATTCCGACCGTTGAAGTCCATCTGACGAACATCTACAAACGAGAAGAGTTCCGGCACCACTCCTATATCGCCGGAGTAGCCATCGGCCAAATCTCGGGGTTTGGCCCGGCCGGATATGTGCTCGGACTCAGAGCCCTTACGGAGCATCTCAAATCCGCGCGCATCCCTTCAGCCCGCTGACGTGTTCGCTTCAATCGACACCGGAGGACGTGATTCGTGATTTCGACAGCAGATTTTCGCAATGGGGTGCGCCTGGAGATCGACGGGGAGCCATTCCGCATCGTGGAGTTTCAACACGTGAAACCCGGCAAGGGCGGCGCCTTCGTACGGACCAAGCTGAAAAGCTACATGTCGGGCAATGTCCTCGACCGTACGTTTCGGTCCGGGGAGCAGTTCGATGAGCCGGATTTGGAAGAACGCGAAATGCAATTACTGTATGCGACCGGAGAAACCTATGCGTTCATGGACACGAAGAATTTTGAACAGTTCACCTACGAGAAAAAGCAATTGGGCGAGAACGCGGATCTGCTTAAAGAGAACATGATCGCCAAGATTCTGGTCTATGAGCACCGCCCCATCGACGTGGAACTGCCCATTTTCATCGAACTCAAGGTCGTGGATGCCGAACCGGGCGTCCGCGGGGATACCGCTTCCGGAGGCACGAAGCCGGCGGTCGTTGAAACTGGCGCCATCATCAAGGTTCCTCTGTATATGGAGATAGGGGAAACGATCAAAATCGACACCCGCACGCGCCAGTATGTGGAGCGCGTCCGGTGAAGAAGCAGGCGCGCAGGCAGGAATCGAGAGGGAAGTCGGATAATTCTGCTAGCTCTAGTATGAGTAATAACAGCCATTTGGATATAGAAATACATCATCTTGTTGAGCTTCTACATCGGCACGAGCTTGCCGAGTTGGAGGTTGAGCATAAGGGCCTGCGGATTCGCGTGCGGCGCGGCGGAAGCGCTGACACGGGTCCTATGGTCGTGACCGAGTCGAGCCGCCAGGCCCTGAACCAGCCTGGCGCAGCGACCGCCCAAGCTGTTGCACCGGACTCACTGACGACCGTGACGTCGCCGATTGTCGGAACGTTTTACCGGTCGGCGTCTCCCGATGCCGACGCCTACGTCGATGAAGGCGATTTTGTGAAAAAGGGGCAGGTGTTGTGCATCGTCGAAGCGATGAAGCTTATGAATGAAATCGAATCTGAGGTGGACGGCCGGGTCCACAAGATTCTGGCGGAGAGCGCAAAATCAGTCGAGTATGGACAGCCGCTCTTCCTGATCGATTCCACAGCGACGCCCTGATCGATACCCGACCTCAAGAGGTCATCCCGTGTTCAAAAAAATTCTTATAGCGAATCGCGGCGAGATTGCACTCCGGGTCATCCGGGCCTGCAAAGAGATGGGCATCAGTACCGTTGCGGTCCATTCGGACGTCGATACGAACTCGCTCCATGTCCGTGCGGCCGACGAGCACGTCTGCATCGGACCGGCCGACAGCGCACTCAGCTACCGTAACATTCCCAATGTCCTGAGCGCAGCGGAAGTCACCGGCGCCGACGCCATTCATCCCGGATACGGGTTTCTCGCTGAGAACGCGCACTTCGCGGAGGTGTGCGAATCGATCGGCGTTCGATTCATCGGACCCACATCGGACCATATCGCCATGCTGGGCGATAAAGCCAAGGCCAGGGACATCATGGGCCGCAAAGGCATTCCGCTCATGCCCGGAACGGGCGAGTTGAAAAGCGAGCAGGAGGCCTTGGAGGCGGCGCGCAAGATCGGGTTTCCGGTCATCTTCAAAGCCTCAGCCGGAGGTGGCGGCCGAGGCATGCGCGTGGTGAACAAGGAAGATGATCTCGCGCGGGCCTTTCAAACCGCCCAGGCGGAGGCCAAGGCCAATTTCAGTAATGACGCCGTCTACTTGGAGAAATTTTTCATCGAGCCGCGCCACATAGAAGTGCAGATCCTGGCCGACGAGAAAGGCCGCACGGTCTTCCTGGGCGAACGGGACTGCTCGATCCAGCGGCGGTACCAGAAACTCGTCGAGGAATCTCCTTCTCCGGTCATTGATGAGCGGCTTCGACGCGAAATCGGGAATGCGGCTGTTGAAGCCGTCCGATCGGTGCATTACCGCAATGCCGGCACAGTGGAGTTTCTGTTAGACAAAGACCATAACTTCTTCTTCATGGAGGTCAACTCGCGGATACAGGTCGAGCATCCCGTCACGGAAATGATCACCGGCATTGACCTCATTAAAGAGCAAATCCGGATCGCCGCAGGGCTGCCGCTGGCCTTTAGGCAGCAGGATATCAAGCTGAACGGGCACAGCATCGAGTGCCGCATCAATGCCGAATGTCCTGAAAAATTCACGCCCTGTCCCGGCACTGTGACGCGCTTTCATCAGCCCGGCGGTCTGGGCATCCGTGTGGACTCCGCAATCGAAAGCGGCAGCATCGTCGTCCCGCATTACGACTCACTGATCGCCAAGCTGATTTCCCACGGACAGAACCGCGACGAAGCCATGGCACGGATGCGACGCGCGCTGGATGAATTCGTGATCGACGGCATCAAGACCACGATTCCATTGCACAAACGGATTTTGAACGACCCCGACTTTCAAAAGGGGCGTGTGTCCACAGGTTTCCTGGAACGGTTCACTGCCAACCCCTCGGCCTGATCACGTGCCGCCGACTCCGCCTCCATCGCCGTCCCTCAGCGGCCTGTACGTCATTCTCGATCCCGACGCCGCGCAGGGTCGCTTGCTTGTCGACGTGCTCAAGCAAGCGACCGACGGCGGCGCGCGGCTCTTTCAATACCGGGACAAAACATCCTCGATGCTGGCGGCCTACCGCCAGGCCGTTCTCTTGTGCCAGGCCGCTCGGGACGCCGGCGCGCGGTTTCTGATCAACGACCGGTGTGATTTGGCGCTGGCGGTGGATGCCGACGGAGTCCATCTCGGACAGCAGGATCTGCCGATCCAGACGGCTCGCACCATCATGGGGGTGGGGAAATTGATCGGCATCTCGGCCCACACGGATGCCCAAGTGTCCGCCGCCGCCACGGCAGGCGCCGACTATCTGGGTTTCGGGCCTGTCTTTCCACCCGGCTCCAAGAAGGACCACGACCCGGTGGTGGGCATGGACGGACTGCGCCGGATCAGGCGCCTGACCTCGCTCCCGGTGTTTGCCATCGGCGGGATCACGCTCGACCATGTGCGCTCGATCGTCGAAGCCGGCGCGAACGGGGTGGCCGTCATTTCCGCGATCGCACGCGCGGCTGACGTGACGGCGGCGACACGCGGCTTTGTCTCGCAGTTCCCATCACGCAATCCGCCAGTTCGTTAATGGCGGCACTCCCAGCCATTGTGGCACACCCCTGCGCCCAGGCCTGCTGAAGGAGCGGCTCGTAGGAAAGGGGCCCGACCACCGGCACACCACTGCGCTCTCTGAGCAGGGCAAGGGTGGACGCCTGTTGCATCCCATCGACACTTGTCGGCGGCGTGCTCGCCGTCTGATTCAGGACAATGGCGGTGACCACGATCCGGCGCCGCGCAAGCGCCTCCATCGTGAGAAGCACATGGTTGACGCTGCCGATGGCCGTACGTCCGACAACGATCACCGGCAAACCGAATTGCTCGATCAGATCCCGCATATCCGCTTTGTCTGAAATCGGCACCCTGACACCTCCGGCACCTTCGATCAGCATCAACGAATGCCGTGCCGCCAACGCATGGAAGGCGGTAACGATCGTGTTCATACGAATAACGGTCCCGGCTCTTCGGGCAGCATCGAGCGGAGCGAGGGGGTCGGGAAACCGATAGGGGCTTATGGCTTCCACCGGCTCAGTCATGCCGGCTGCAGCGCAGAGGCGGGCTGCATCAGATTCGGCCGCACCCTCGACCCCATAGCCGGTTTCAATGGGCTTCATCACGCCCACGGCCACGCCCCGCTGTTTCAAACAGAGGGCGAGCGCAGCCACCACAAGCGTTTTCCCCACGCCGGTGTCGGTCCCCGTGATGAAGCAGCCGCGGAAGGATTGTTTCATTGATGATTTTTTCATCGAATCATTGCAAGACGAAAAACCCGGGAGACAGAATTTGCGAATGAGACAATGCTCCGATGACTCAATGAAAAATTCCTTCAAAGAATCCGGCTGTCGAGATTCCAGACCTGCCCGGAACTGTCTGGCAACAGAGCCAATCGGTAGATTGAGTGAGCGACATTTTCCAGCGAAGGCGTACGGCCGAGAACGTGATCGGCGGGAACTTCGTCCGGAAAGGCCGACCCTGCCAGCGCAGTTTTCTGCCAGCCGGGAAAGACAGCGTTCACGCGGACGTTCTGCCGGCCCCATTCCTTTGCTGCTGTTTTAACCAATCCCAACAAGCCGGCTTTCGATGCGGCATAGGCTGCATGGCCGGCATATCCTTGCGCACCAGCCAGCGAACCGATGACGATGACCGCACCGGCACGCTGTGCAATCATGACCGAGCCGGCCGCTTGGAGGCAGTGAAACGTTCCCGTCAGGTTGGTGCCCACGCCGGCGGCCCACGCCTCCGATCCCGTACGCAGCACGAGACCGCTGGAGGCTACCCCTGCGTTGCAGACCATCACGTCCAGCCGTCCCCAGCGGTCAACCAGCTGAGCGACCATTTCCTGTGTCTGTTTACCGTCTCGAATATCGGCAAGGAGCAGCATCGCAGTGCCGCCATGCTTGCGCACTGCGGCCGCCGTGCGCGCTGCGGCCTGCGCGTGCGTGCGATAGTGCACGCCGACTCTCCATCCGGCCTTTCCAAATGCCACGCAAATGGCACGGCCGATCCCGCCCGATCCTCCCGTCACCAGAACGGTCTGGCGAACCTTGGAAACTCGACGGGACGCCCCATGTCGTTGCAAACGAGCGCGCGGCATACGTGGATGGCATTATCCCAATCGGTTCAACATATGGCAAGGCGGCCCCAAGGTGGCCCATGTTAGAGAGTGGCAGAGCGCGGCAATGTTGCGAGCCCATCAGTCTCTATGATACGGTGCGCCTCGCACACACGGTCACACGCCCCATGCTTCATCAACCCCAGAGACTTTGCACGCTGGCCACGCTGCTGATCGCGGCCGGCCTCTTCGCCTGGCCGGCTGGCGAGTCGCTCGCGCAGCCCAAGACACACCCTGAAGCGATTGAAGATGCCCACCTGTATTTTCCCGACACGATCGGGAGCCGGTGGCGCTACCGCGGTCGCATTGAAGAATGGCCGCTTCAAAAAATTTCAGAGACCAAGAGTTACGTCAACGTATCCACCGTCTCCGGCACCCAGACGATCAACGGCGTGACCGTCATGGTCTTTCACGATACAAACCTGGGCAACCACGGCCCGACTGACAGCTACTCTCGCCGGGATGCCGTCGGGGTCGTCTATTATGGCTCATCGCCGGGCACGCCTGTCGAACGGCAGGTGATTCCGTATCAGATCGTTCGATTTCCGATCGCGATTCCATCGTCCTTTCAGCAGTTCGACCGGAAGGGCGTCGACTTCGGCACTGATGTGGACGGTGACGGAACGCAGGAAAAAGTGGACGTGGATGCGTCTGTGACTGTCGCGGGGAAGGAGTCCGTCTCAGTCCCCGCAGGCTCCTATGCCAATGCCGTCCGAATGGAAGCCAGAATGTCGCTGCGCATCCACCTGTCGAAATCCAGGCGATCCGTGGTCAGCACGGATGTACTCACCGCGTGGTTCGCGAAGGGAGTCGGGCTGGTCAAATACACCGAGCATCAAGAGATGCCGCCCGCCGCAACGGACAGGGGATGGATCACCGAGATTACCGAAGAGCTGGAGGAAGCAGAGGTCAAAACCCTGCCTGCCGCCATCCCGACACCAAGCCGGCAATAGCCGTGAAGCTTTGCTCCGTAATGCCTGCGCAGCTGAAAACACTTGATAAATCACGAACAGCCTGTTAATATCCCCTCATTCGTTCAACGTTCCATGTAGGGCCTGTCCAGGAGGGACTCGTGCAAGCAGTTACACGTCCGCGTGATTATCCGACTATCATTCTGTTTTCCATCGTGACGCTCGGCGCCATGATCGGGGTGCCGCTGTATGCCTATCATTATGACTTCACCACGCTGGATTGGACGATGTTCGCCGTCCTGTACATCGTGACGGGCCTCGGCATCACAGTCGGCTACCATCGCATGATCTCGCATCGTGCCTTCGACTGTCCTGGATGGGTGAAGGTCTGCTTCCTTTTCGCCGGCGGGTGGGCCTTGCAGAATTCGGCGCTGAAGTGGTGCGGCGACCACATCCGCCACCATGCTGTATGCGACGAGAACGACGACCCCTACAACGCGCTGAGGGGCTTCTGGTACAGCCACTGCGGCTGGCTGTTCGAGAAAGCGGAGCCGGGTGCGAACGCCAAGTATGACGGGAAGCTGCGCAAGGATCCGCTGATCATGTGGCAGCACCGCTACTACATTCCCGTGGTCCTCTCGGGGTTAGGCCTGCCGTTTGTCGTAGGTGCCATCAGCGGAGGCTGGATGGGTGGCCTCAGTTGCTTCCTGCTCGCCGGCGTGTGCCGCACCTTCCTGGTGCTCAACTCCACTTTCTGCATCAATTCGGTCTGTCACATCTGGGGTGACCAGCCGTACGGCACGAAGGACAGCAGCCGGGACAGTTGGTGGGTTTCGCTGATCACGTTCGGCGAGGGCTATCACAACTATCACCACATGTACCTGCGCGACTACCGCAACGGGCCCCAATGGTATAACTTCGATCCATCGAAGTGGCTGGTCTTCTCCCTCTCCAGGGTCGGCCTCGCGTATAATCTGCAACGCCGCTCGAGTTAGTGCAGCTCTAGGTCTTTCCCCCGCTTCGGCAGGCCCCACAGGCCACTTGTCACCGGTCAAACCCATCGTATAGAGTGTGCGTACGCGCGTCCTGTTTGAACGGCGCCATGAGGTCCTGTCTATGGCAGAGAGTACGCCAGGCCACCAGCACGAACAGCCCAAGCCCAATCTATTACCCGACGTCAAGCACATCGTCGCCATCAGCAGCGGCAAGGGTGGCGTCGGCAAATCCACGGTTGCCGCGAATCTGGCCGTCGCGCTTGCGGCGTCCGGAGCCAGGGTCGGTCTGATCGACGCCGATATCTACGGCCCCAACATTCCCATGATGCTGGGCGTCCGCAAACCACCCGAACAGCAGGACGGCAAATTGCTCCCGGCTGAGAGCTATGGCGTCAAAATCATCTCGATGGGATTTTTTGTACCGGAGGAAACCGCCATCGTCTGGCGGGGACCGATGGTGCATACCGCCATCCAGCAGTTCTTCCGCGACGTCATCTGGGGAGAATTGGATTATCTCCTCATCGATTTGCCGCCCGGCACCGGCGACGCCCAGCTGAGCATTTCACAACTGGTCTCGCTGGCCGGCGTCATCACCGTCACCACACCTCAAGAAGTCGCGTTGCACGACGTCCGCAAGGGCATGACCATGTTCCAGAAGGTGAATGTTCCGCTGCTCGGCATTATCGAGAACATGAGTTACTACATCTGCGGGCACTGCGGAGATCGCGCGGAAATCTTCTCCCATGGGGGAGGGCAACGGGCGGCTGAAAAACTCGGCGTGCCGTTCCTGGGAGCCATTCCCATCGATCTGGCCATCCGGGCCGGTGGAGATGAAGGGATGCCGATCGTGGCCGCCAACCCGGACTCGCCGCAAGCCAAGACGTTCAGGGATATCGCGGCGAAGATTGCCGAGGCACTGAATACACAGGCATCCGGCGGCGGGATCGGAAGTCTCCTCAAAAAAATCAAACGGCCGGCCTCGAGCAGCTAGCCTTCCTTCCCGGAGAGCATCTGATGTCAGAATTCGTGCGCATCGCGGGCACCGCAGACATCAAACCAGGTACCGGCACGACGATCGCAGCAGGCGGAAAATCCCTTGCCGTCTTCAATGTCGGCGGCGCCTACCATGTGATTGATAACGAGTGCGTCCACCGCGGAGGCCCGCTCGGCGAAGGCGACCTGGATGGGGACGTGGTGATGTGTCCCTGGCACAACTGGACCTACGACGTGAAAACGGGCAGATGCGTCAACAACCCGTCGGCCTGCGTGCAATCCTATCCGGTGACAGTCGAAGGCACCGACGTCAAGATTCAACTCTAATTCCGTGCGTACGGCGTGGACCGCACGCCACGTCCGTACACGTTTCCAGGAAGGATCATATGACCTCCCAACCGACCAGTCGAAACCACATTGAAACCACCGAGTTGTTGGTCCGGCTCTACGTCTTCCTGAACCAGTATCTCGATCGCTGTATCAACGAGGCGGCGCATCAATCCTACCCGGAATCAGAACTCAAAAAACACCTGGCGGAAACCAGAGCCAGGCTTTCCGAGATCCTGACCATCAATTCTGTCGTCAAGAACAAGGTCGAGCAGGAATGCGACCGGGTGCTGACCCTGGGCTCGGCGTGCCTGAAGGGCGGCGGGAAAACGACCGACGTCGAACTCCTGAAGGCTGAGCAGGCGATTCTACGAAACAAAACCATTGCCTTGAGCGATCTGCTGGCCGTCTTTCGCGCCGTCTGACATTCCCGCCGATGCCGAAAGACATCGTCGAAAAACATCAGCTGGCCGGATTGGATGAGCACGAGCGAGGGTTTAACCGGGTGGTCGAACTGGAGCGTGACGGTGGCATGTGCCGCGCAATGCTCCGGTATGAAACCACGTTTCTTGTGACGGACAGTCGCGCAACCCAGGCCGATGCCCTGGTAGAATTAATCCTCCTGCTGCACACGCGAGGCTTCCGGCAGCTTCGGAGCCAGCTCAGCTTCAGAGAAAACACCTATTGCGGCAACCAGGAGCCCTGGATCGAATACCCCGACCCTGAATTCTCCGTTCGACCGCCCGACGGAATCATTGCCCGGCTGTTCGGATGGCTACGACAGGGAGAACCCCGCGCATGAGTTTTGTTCCGATTGAAGACCTTCGGAGGGGTGATGGCAGCTCTTCGCACCAACGCCTGCCGCCCTGGTTTAAAGTCCGTCTCCAGCAGGGACCGGACTATCGGGACATCCGGCAAGTCGTGGACGATCTCGGCCTCCATACCATCTGCGAGGAAGCCCGGTGCCCCAACATCTGGGAATGCTGGAACAATCGTACAGCGACATTTTTGATCCTCGGCGATATTTGCACGCGCCGGTGCCATTACTGCTCCGTGACCACCGGAAAACCGTTGGCCGTTGACTATGACGAACCGCTGCGTGTGGCGCAAGCCGTACAGGCCATGCGCCTCAAGCACGCGGTCATTACCTCCGTCAACCGGGATGAATTGGACGATGGCGGCGCGTCAGTGTTCACCGAAACGATCCGGCAGATCAGACGGTTGAACCAAGCCTGCACCGTGGAAGTTCTCATTCCTGACTTTGAAGGGAGCGAGAGCGCCCTGCAAACCGTCACGGCTGAACGGCCGGAAATCCTGAACCACAATATCGAAACGGTCGAACGGCTCTTTCCGGACATCAGGCCGCAAGGCAAATATCAGCGATCGATCGCGCTGCTCGGGCGCGCCAAACACATGGGCATGACAACGAAGTCTGGCCTCATTCTCGGAATGGGAGAGACAACGGACGAGATTAGACAGGTCATGCAGGACCTGCGAGCCGCCAATTGTGAGATCCTGACCATCGGCCAGTATCTTCAGCCGACCAGGCACCACCTCCCGGTTTCGCGTTATTACCACCCGGATGAATTCGCAGCATTCAAAACTGAAGGCCTCGCGCTCGGATTCAGCCACGTGGAGGCCAGCCCATTGGCGCGAAGCTCCTACCATGCGGCGCAGCAGGCCATGACCTGAATTGACTCTCCGTCGAACCACTCCCTATAATGCCTTCCGATTGAATTTCTTAGCTTTTCCCATGAATATAACCGACTTCTCTCCACGATTTCAGAAACTCAAAGCCTCACTCCGGCACGCCTTTGCCCTCCAACCGGACGGGCAGCCGCTCTCGGCTGATGAACAGGCTTTGCTGGAGAAAGTCGCCGCCACCGTTGTGAATCAGCGCATGGCAGGTCCTGCCCTGCTCTTTCTTGAATCAGCCGGACCGATGAATTTTCTCAGCAGCCAGGCGTTGCATTTTCTCGCTCCTATCCTGGATCTGGCCTGTGACGCGCGCGAGATCGAACGGGCGGCGTGTCTGCTCGAGCGGCGCGATGCCATCCCCCGCTTAATTGAACTCATCGAAGCCAGGCCTGCTACTGCCAAGCCGGCTCCTGCCAAATCTGCTCCTGCAGGAGCGCCCGCCCGATGAGTGCTGCCGTGCAGGTCCCGCACAAAAAGACCGCCGATCTCCCCCTGTCCGTCATCATCGCCACAGACTGCGGCAGCACCACGACCAAAGCCGTTCTGATCGAAAAACAAGGCGACACATTCCGGCAAACATTCCGTGGTGAAGCGCCCACGACCGTGGAAGCCCCGTTTGAAGACGTCACCCGCGGTGTCTTGAACGCCATCGCCGAGGTGGAGGAACTGTCCGGCCGGAAAATTCTTGACGGAGAAAAGATCATCACGCCGGCCGGCGCAGGCGGCCATTCCAAAACGGGCGTCGACATCTACGTGTCGACCAGCAGCGCCGGCGGCGGCCTTCAAATGATGGTGGCCGGCGTTGTCCAGAGCATGACGGGGGAGAGCGCCCAACGGTGCGCGCTGGGCGCCGGCGCCATCGTGATGGACGTGCTGGCCTCGAACGACGGCCGGCTTCCGCATGAAAAAATCGAGCGCATCCGCTCGCTGCGGCCGGACATGATTCTCCTCTCGGGTGGAACGGACGGAGGCACCGTCACGCACGTCGTCGAAATGGCCGAATATATCTCGGCCGCCGAGCCACGCCCGCGCCTCGGGATGACCTATTCGCTGCCGCTGATCTATGCGGGCAACACAAACGCCCGCGACCAGGTCACGGCCATTCTCGGCCAAAAAACGGCGCTGGTTGTCACGGACAACATCCGCCCGACGCTCGAAAGGGAAAACCTGTCGCCGGCCCGCAATAAAATCCACGACCTGTTTCTCGAACACGTCATGGCCCAGGCCCCCGGCTATAAAAAACTGATCTCCTGGGCCGGCGCGCCGATCGTTCCGACGCCGGCCGCCGTCGGTTTCATCATGGAAGCCCTGGCCAAGCGCGACAAGATCAATTTGATCGGCGTGGATATCGGCGGCGCCACCACGGACGTCTTCTCCGTGTATGACGGCGTCTTCAACCGCACGGTCAGTGCCAACCTCGGCATGTCCTACAGCATCTCCAACGTGCTGGCCGAAGCCGGGCTCGCCAATATCATGCGGTGGGTGCCGTTCGACGTGGATGAGCAGACCTTGCGCAACCGCATCAAGAACAAGATGATCCGTCCGACGACCATCCCGCAGACGCTGGACGAATTGCAGATCGAGCAGGCTATCGCGCGCGAAGCCCTGCGGCTGGCTCTGATTCACCACAAGTCGTTGGCGACCGGCCTCAAGGGCGTCCAGCAGGCGCGGACAATCTCGGACATTTTCGAGCAAAAGACATCCGGCGACAGCCTGATCGACATGTTGAAGCTGGATTTAATCGTCGGCAGCGGCGGCATCCTGTCCCATGCGCCACGGCGCATCCAATCCATGCTCATGATGGTGGATGCCTACGAACCCCCCGGCTTCACCACACTCTCAGTGGACAGTATTTTCATGATGCCGCACCTGGGTGTCCTTTCGACCGTCAACGAAAAGGCTGCGACCGACGTCTTTATCCACGACTGCCTGGTCTACCTGGGAACCTGCGTGGCGCCGATCGGGCAGGGCAAGGACGGCGAGAAATGCGCCGAGTACCAGATCACCTTCGAACGCGACAGGCAGCCTGAGAGTGGAACATTAATGTTCGGGGAATTGAGATTGATTTCATTGGGTGCCGGCGAGCGGGCACGGGTCACCATGAAGCCGGCGAAACAGGTTGATCTCGGTGAAGGCAAAGGCACAACGGTGACACGCGAAGCCCGGGGCGGCGCAGCCGGATTGATGCTTGACGGTCGGGGTCGCCCTCTTCAACTGCCCGTTGATGCCAGGGCAAGGGTGGCAGCCCTGACGAGATGGCACAACTCGGTGGGGTTGTATCCGCAAGGGAAGGCTATGGGCAATGGGCGATAGGCCATGGGCGGGACGAGGAATCTTACCTATAGCCTCTAGCCCATCGCCTATAGCCTAAGTTTTATTTATGGGACACGCGTACACACCAGGGCTGACGGTCACCGAACGCACGACTGTTCGGAAACGACGCCTGCTGCCGATTCCCGGAACCGTGATGGTCAAACAGGGAGACCTGCTCAAGGCTGATTCCGTCGTCGCCCAGGCGGAACTGCCCGGCAAGGTCCATTCCATCAATGTGGCCAATCTCCTGGGTATTGCACCGGACGAAATCCACGACTATCTGATCACGAAGGAAGGGGAGCCGGTTCGGAAGGATGACGTGATCGCGGAAAACAAACCGTTCATCCAATTTCTCAAAACAGCCGTCCGCTCACCCATCCAGGGCACGGTCGAGACCGTATCCGCCATCACAGGGCAGGTGCTGCTGCGCGAGCCGCCGCGTCGCCTGGAGTTGCTCGCATATATTGACGGAACGGCCGTGGAGGTGCACCCCCAGCAAGGCATCACCATCGAGACGTCCTGCACGCTCGTGCAAGGCATCTTCGGGGTCGGGGGGGAAACCTGGGGCGAGATACAGATGGCGGCCGCATCGCCGGACGAAACACTCGCAGCCGATCGGCTGACCACGGGCATGAAGGGAAAGATTGTCGTGGGCGGCTCGTTTCTCGGCGCCGACACGCTGGCGCGTGCCCGGGAAATCGGCGTGGCGGCATTGATCGTCGGCGGAATCCACGACAAGGACCTGCGGGCCCTGCTCGGCTACGATCTGGGCGTGGCCATCACGGGCACGGAAAAGATCGGCATCACCATCATCCTGACTGAAGGGTTCGGGACGATCCCAATGGCAGCCAAAACGTTTGCGCTCCTGTCAAAACACCAGGGACAGAAGGCATCGGTCTCAGGTGCGACGCAGATCAGGGCCGGCGTGATCCGGCCGGAGATCATCATCACGGTGGACGGGACCCGCGCCATCCAGGACACGGGCGTCGCCGAACGGGGCGGCATCCGGGTGGGCGATCAGGTCCGCATCATCCGCGATCCATTATTCGGCCGCATCGGCCAGGTGGCGGCGCTCCCGGCGGACCTGCGGCAGATCGAAACCGAGAGCCATGTCCGCGTGCTCGAAGTCGGTTTCCCGGATAAGACTCGTGCCGTCATCCCACGGGCGAACGTAGAGCTCATCGAAGGGCAATGATGAGTGCTGAGCGAAAAGTGCTGAGTGCTGAGAGCGGAGCGATGAATGACGGAACACGTCATTGGTCGGTCAGACCCTTTCTGTACCACTCAGGACTCAGCACTCAGTACTCAGCACTGTTTGTACTGCTGCTGCTCACTCCGTTGTCCGTTCAAGCGCAGACCCCGCTGACACCGCCGCCGCATGTTCATGCTTTCGACACTCCAAACGACGGCGGCGGAAGTCTCACCGTGATATGGGACAAAACGAACGGAGAGGGCAAAGACCTTCGATATCAAATCCTGCTCCATGAACCGAATGCCGGTGAGCCGAAAGTCATTGCGGAATTTGCATCCGACACGCATTACGTCCACGATTCCAAGGCACCCTGGTGGACCAGGCCGGCCCCGAACGACGCGCATCAATTTACGATCAAGTCAGGCAAGGGGATTGAGCTCAAAGACGGCACGTCCTATGCCGTGACTGTCGCAGCTGTTGCAGGGGAGCAGCGGGCGCCTGCAACGCCGGTGCAGGCGACGCCCGAACCCAATTGGTTCAACTGGAACCAGGCCAACAACCTGGCCATCGTCGTGATCTTTGGGTTTATCGTGCTCGGCTCGATCCAGGCTGCCAGGCGAAAGGAAATTTTCCTGCGCCGCATTCCCGGCCTCGATGCGGTGGATGAAGCCATCGGCCGCGCGACCGAACTTGGGAAACCCATTCTTTATCTTACCGGTGCCGGGGACATGAGCGAGCCGTCAACGGTTGCCGCTGCCGTGATTCTCGGACGGGTTGCCAAACGAGTCGCTTCCTATGAGACCGAACTGATGGTGCCCCACCGGGACCCCATCGTCATGGCTGTCTGCCAGGAAATCACCAAGCAGTCCTATCTCGAGGCGGGCAAACCGGATGCCTTCAAGGATGATTCCAACTTCTTCATCACGACCGACCAATTCAGTTACACCGCGGCCGTGGACGGCATCATGCTGAGAAAGCAGCCGGCTGCCAACTTCTTCATGGGCTCCTACTTTGCCGAATCCCTGCTCCTGACAGAAACCGGCGCCAGCACGGGTGCCATTCAGATTGCCGGTACGGACTCCGACCACCAGATGCCTTTTTTTGTCACCACTTGCGATTACACGCTGATCGGCGAAGAGCTCTATGCAGCCAGCGCCTATCTGTCGCGTGAGCCGGTTCAGCTCGGCACGCTGCGCGGGCAGGATATCGGCAAGGCCTGCATCCTGGTCGCCCTGGGACTCGGAACCGCCCTCGCCACGGCCGCCGTTCTGTTTCATGCGGATGTGTCGCTCGTGCTCGACCTCGTGAAGGATTGGAAATGACCTTTCTGCGGCGACAGCTTCCGCTTCTGATTACGCTCGTCACCGGCCTGCTGTTTGCCGCGCAGTACTACATTCCGCATCCGTCTTCCGAACTGATGCTCACCTCGGTCTCCAAGTGGCTGCAGATTATCGGCGGATTTGCCCTGATCCTGGGCGTGACCAGCCTCTTTCATATCCACGCCGTCAAGATCAGGCGGAAGGAGCCGGGCTGGGGTTACAGCTTCGTGCTCTACGCCGGCATGATCGGCACGATTGTGATCGGCCTGTGGCATGGCGGGAAGGAAACGACGGATGGCGTCACGACGGCCTTCGGGTGGATTTATACATTCATGATGGTGCCGCTGCAGGGAACGATGTTCGCCATTCTGGCCTTCTTCATCGCCTCGGCCGCGTACCGTTCATTCAGAGCCAGAAGCCGGGAGGCGGCGGTCCTGCTGATCGCTGCCATCATTGTCATGATGGGCCGTGTACCGCTCGGCGAGCATCTGATCCCGATCAGCGGCGATATCACGCAATGGATTCTCAACGTCCTGAATGCCTCCGTGCGGCGGGCTATTTTAATCGGCGTCAGTTTGGGCGCCGTGGCCCTGTCCCTGAAGATTATTTTTGGTGTCGAACGGGCATATCTTGGCGGCGGGAAGGAATAATGAATCCCGTGAGTTTCGCCGAACGCATGCTGCACATCGATCGCCGGATCATTTTTTTTATGATCGGCCTCTGCACCTTGATTCCCTTGCTGTATCCGGTCGGCCTCGCCATCAAAGTCTCGCCCGAGGTCAAAAGCGTCTATGACTATATCGAATCGCTTCCGGAAGGCTCGGTCTTCCTGCTGTCGCTGGACTTCGATCCGGCCTCCAAACCCGAACTGTACCCGCAAGCCGTCGCCTTGTTGCATCATGCATTCAAGAAAAACCTGCGCGTGATCGGCATGACGCTCTGGCTGCCCGGCACCGGCATGGCCAGCGAAGTCGTCTCACGCGTCGCCCGCGAGGAGGGGAAGGTATCCGGAAAAGACTATGTGTTCCTTGGCTGGAGCCCGGGCGCCAGCTCGGTCATCATCAATATGGGGCAGGATCTCTACAAAGCCTTCCCCACTGATTACAACAATCAGCCGACGGCGGAAATGCCGGTCCTCAAGGGCGTGCAGAGCCTGCGGGATGTCAACTACGTCATCAGTCTGGCCGCGGGCAGCACCGGGATCGAAACCTGGTACGTCTTCGGCAAGGACAAATATAAATTCGAGCTGGGCGGTGGCTGTACGGGCGTGATCGCACCCGGCCTGTACCCGCTGCTGCGCAGCGGACAGATCAACGGCCTGATCGGGGGATTGCGCGGCGCTGCTGAATATGAAGTTTTGATCGGCAGGAATGGCAACGCCGTTGCCGGCATGGATGCGCAGTCGGCGACGCATTTTGCCATCATCCTGCTGGTGATCTTGTGCAATGTGTTCTATCTTCTGACCCGGACATCGAAGAACCGGGCTAAGCAGAGTCGGAGTTAGGGCGCATGTCATTCGAAGTCATTCTTGGCGCATGGGTGGCAACGGGATTAACCCTGTTCATCCTGACATTCCTCTATCAGGACAACCCGCTCTTCAAGCTGGCCGAGCACCTCTACGTCGGCATCTCCGTCGGCTATGCGATCGTCAAAACCTACGACACCGTGGTCATCCGCCTGATCTACGAGCCCATGGTCAAGCAGGGAGACTGGTGGCTGCTGATCCCGCTTGCCATCGGCGCCTTGATGCTGACGCGCTATGTTCCGAAAGCCGCCTGGATGTCCCGCATCGCATTTGCCTTCGTCGTCGGTGTCGGGTCAGGCCTGGCTATCCCGCGGGTGATTTCCTCCTATATTCTCAAGCAAATCGAAGATACCGTTCGCCCTCTGGCATTTCTGGCAACGGACGGGAGCACGACGTTCACCTATAGCCTGCTCAACCCGGCCAGCAACCTGAACGCCATTGTGCTTCTGATCGGCGTCGTCTCCGTCCTGTTCTATTTCTTCTTCTCGGTCGAACATACCGGGCCTGGAAAAGCCGTCGCGCGAACCGGTATCATCTTCCTGATGATCGCGTTCGGCGCCGCCTTCGGTTACACCGTCATGGCGCGCATGTCCCTGCTGATCGGACGACTCACTGACCTGATCGAATATGCCCAGCCGCAATATGGGCGGGCGACGTGGTGGCTGCTGGCGATCACGATCGCCACGCTGATCGTTTTCCACGCGCGCCGAAAGGGAACGGAACCTCCACAATGACCGAATCCATCCAACACGCACGGCCATGTCAGCTTCTCCGGAATCTCCAATTCTCTCCATTAAAGGAAGGCGACGACCAATACGTCCTCCTGTGGGACCCCAGCGGGTTGAGTACGGAGAAGCTGATCGTGCCGTTGAGCTACTTTTTTCTGCTTCAGTTTTTCGACGGCGAGCACACACTGGAGCAAATCTCCGGCGAGTATCTCAGGAAGTTCGGCGAGTTTCTCGTGCCGGACCGCCTGCAGCGCCTAGTCGACGATCTGAACGACAAACTGTTTCTGGAAGGGGAGCGCGTGGATGCGGCGCGCCACGCCGCTCTGGCCGCCTACCGGGCGGCACCGATCCGCACGGCCGTCTTTGCCGGAAAGAGCTACGAGGCGGACCCCGAGAAGTTGATGACTCAACTCAAGGGGTGCTTTTCTTCAAAAGAAGGACCGGATCGGAAAGAATCCGAACATAAGGGACAGCCCATCAAGGGGCTCGTCGCCCCCCACTATGAGATCAAGCACGCGGGGCCGATCTATGCCTGGGCCTATAAGGAGCTGCAGGACGCGCAGGCGCCCGATCTGTTTGTCGTCCTCGGCACCTGCCACGCCGGGCTACAGAACGGCTATGCCGTGACCGGGAAGGATTTCGAGACGCCGCTTGGCGTCGTCAAAACCGACCCTGCAATTCTCGACCGGCTCAAAACTACCGCCGGCTTCTGTCTTGACGAAGAACTGGCCCACCGGAACGAACATTCCATTGAGTTTCAGCTGCCGTTTCTTCAGTTTGCCTCAGGACTCACCAAAGCGATCACCGTTGTGCCGGTTCTATGTGCGTTCCCGCCTGCCACGTTCTTCGATCCTCACATGCGCGAACTGCGCGATCGGATCGAAACATTTCTCGGAGCGTTGCGGGATGCCCTAGCCGCAGCGGGGAGACCGGCCTGCGTCATAGCCAGCGCCGAACTGGCCCATCTCGGCATGCGCTACGGCGATTCGTCGCCACCCACCGACTTCTCGTTCCACCGTTGCATGCAAACGGATCTGACCATGCTGAAACACGTGGAGGAGATGAATGCGAACGCCTTTACCCAGTTCATCGTGAAGGAGGGGGACGTCCGTCGCATCTCCGGCTTCGCCGCCATCTATACGTTGCTGAAACTGCTTGGAGACGGGAAGGGACAGGTCTTACGTTATGACCGTAGCATTACGGACCAATTTAATTCGACGGTGACCTACGCGAGTATGGCGTTTTATTAGCGAGCGGCGATCTGCCAGTTCTTGCTATTAGCTGTTCGCTATTTGCTACCAGCTTTATTCCTTGACTGTCACCGTTACCGAGATCGGCTCCAGGGGATTGTCACGTTCGTCACGCGGCGCGGCGACAATCTTATCCACCACGTCCAACCCTCGGACCACTTCGCCGAAAACAGTATAGCGACGGTCCAGGCCACTACTGTCTGCCACGCAGATAAAAAACTGCGAGCCATTGTCGTCAAAATTGCGCGTACTATTGGTTTCCTTCGGCATCTTCGCCATCGACAAAGCGCCACGCTTGTGCGGACGGTCGTTGGGCTCCGCAGACATGGCATAGCCGGGCTCGCCGGTGCCGTGCAGGCTTCGGTCCGGCTTTCTGCTCAACGGGTCGCCGCCTTGAATGAGAAATCCAGGCACGACCCGGTGAAAGGTCGTGCCGTTGTAAAACCCCATCTTGGCGAGGTTGAGAAAATTGTCGACATGCCGGGGTGCTTCCTCGGCATACAGCTTGAGGTGGATGTCTCCGAACGCGGTCGAGATGATCGCGCGTGGATTTTTCTTTTGAAACTGCATCGTCATGCCGCCACTGTATCAACTCTTTACATTACGCTGCAACCGCCCGCCTTCTAGCTTTCCCCGCATTCTTTTTGTAAGATGCAGTATCTGCCTACGTGCGATACAGGAATCCTTCGCACAGCGACGATACGACGACCACTGGAGGGGTTTCTCCGTCGGCGCCAGATACGATAAAGCTTTACTGAGCCGCTGGCTCACACGAAGTGAGGTATGGAAGAGTGACCGTTCGCCCCAGGACGTTTCTAAACGGCCTTGCACTCGTTGTCGTTGCCGGCCTGCTCATACTTCTTTTTTCACTTCTTTCTGACCCGGACCACCTCAAAACCATCATTATTCAGCAAGTCGAAGCCGGCATCGGACGGAAAATCGAAGTAGGGGAAGCAACTTTCGAGTTGTTTCCTCGCCCTCACCTGGAGCTTTCGCAAGTCGTCATCCGCGATACGGACACGTCACAGGTGTTCCTCAAAGCCAGGCGGTTCGATCTCGTCCTCCGTTCCACACCTCTTCTGCAGATGAAGGTCGTCGTCAAGCGCATGCGCATCGAACGCCCGCAGATGACCCTGCGGCGTGACCGCGCCGGCCAGTGGAATTTCCTGGCACCGGGAAGCGGGGGAGGCGGGGGAGCCGAGCCGGATAGCGCGATTGGCAATCCTCTTGGGCTTGTCATGTTGATCGAGGAAACGGCACTGACCGAGGGAATCGTGACCGTCATTGACGAATTCCGCCCGGACGGCTTGCGGACGCTTGAATTGACCGACTTGGACGTCGCCGTCATGACGCAAACCCGTAGCCTCCCCATGGATATCCGCATCGCCGGGAAAATTCCAGCCGGACCGGTCACAGCGTCCCTGTCACTGACGGGAACCGTCACACGTGCCACCAGCCCGCCTGACGCGGCCCAGCTCCCCGCATTGCAATTCCAGGGCGCCCTGGAATTGTTGCACATAGACCTGCGACAGATGATGGACTTCTTCGGGCCTCGACCGATTCCCGACCAGGTCCATGGCGCCGCCAACCTTCAAAGCCAGATCCGTCTGGTTCCAGGTGTGTCCGGCTACGACATGGTTCTCTCCGATATGAAGGCCGCCGTCGAAAATCTTTCGATCACCGGCCAGGCCAGTCTGTCAGGCATCATGACCCGGCAGTCGACGTTTGCATTGACGGTGTCGGCGACGACGGTGAGTCTGGACGAACTGCTCTCCCGTTTTCCCGCTCAGTGGCTTCCGCCACATCTTCAAAGCCTGTTGACGGAGCGGGAGATTAAAGGCAGCGTCGAAGTTGTCACAGCCACCGTCACCGGCTCCACAGCGCCCACCCTCCACGCCTCGGTCACGGGTGAATTTCGAATTCAGCAAGGACACGCGCTGCTCGGACGGAACAAAGTCCCCGCGAAGAACCTTGCCGGCACCGTGCTGCTCGATCCTGATCGTCTGCGGGCCACCGACATCACCGGTGAATACGGTCCCTTGCAGCTCACGGCGGGGAAATTGGCTATCGCGTTCCTCGATCAGGGGCCGTCGCTCGATTTGGACGTCAGCGGTACGATGCCAGCGGCAGATCTGGTGACCACGCTGGCCGCATCCATCGAGTCGCAAACTGTCGCCAAGCCACTGGCGCAACTGCGCAAGATCCAGGGGCAGACACACGTCGCCTTCCGGCTCTTCGGGATGCTGAATCAGCCCAACGGATTGACATTTTCTGAAGCTGAGATCGCCCTCCGAAATGTGAGCTTGAAGAGCCCCACGCTTCCGGAAGCCGTGACCGGACTGACCGGCCGCCTGGTCTATTCAAATACTGTCCTCAAATTCGATCGGGTCAGCGGGAATCTTGGACGAGCACAATTCCAACTGCATGGCTCCGTCACGATTAAAAAGCCTGCGCAGTTTCAAGGCTTCAGTGTCTGGGCGCGAGCGCCGGCGGATCAGATACTCTCGCTCATATCCAGCCGTGCACAGGATAACACGGTCGTTCAAGGCCCGCTTGGCATCGCACTCTCGTTGGCCGGTCCGGCGGCTGCACCCCAGATGAAGGGTGTCATCGAATTCAACGATGCCTCTGTAACCATTCCAAGCGTGTTACACAAACCGGCCGGCCAGCCGGCAGCCATCGAATTCGACGCAGCACTGTCACGCGACCGGACTCTAACCGCCTCGCGCCTTGATTTCATCATGCCCCCGGTCCGCATGTCCGGCAAAGGTACGGTGACGTTCGGCACACCGGTCGCGTTCAAGGGGTCGCTGATTTCCGGCCCGATCCCCCTGGCCGGCCTGCCCCCAGGGATGATCCTGGGCAATATCGACGCCGGCACACTGGAGATCTCGCTGGACTTTCGCGGGAAAGGCGCCCAGTGGAAGACTTGGGCCTTGACGGGCTGGGTGGCGCTGACGGATGGCTTGCTGGCCGGTAAAAAATTCGAGACGCCCCTGACCGACATCTATCTCCGCATGCAGCTGCTGCGCAACGGCGCCGATCTCAAGCGTTTGGAATTCCGCATCAAGGGCAACTTCGTGCGGCTGGCGGGCATGATCCGGAACTGGCACACCAAACCGGCGCTGGACCTCAAGGTAGAGTCTCCGGAACTGGATCTGGACCTCCTGATTCCCAAGGGCGAGCGCTCGCCGGTGCGGGACATGCTCGAAGACCTGGCCGCCAAGGGGCGGCTCACGGCATCGGTCGCCATCATGCTCGGACGATACAAGCAGCTCACGATCAACGACTTGAGCGGCCGCGTGAACATCGGCGACGAAGTCCTGGACATCAATCAGATCGCCGGACAGGTCGGCGAGGGAACCCTCAACGGCCGCCTCGTCGTCCGCCTGCCGCAACGCAAACCGGCCGAGGCTGAAGTCAAGGTGCAGCTGACGTCCGTGCCGTACGAAAAATTCATCCCACTGTTCGATGACAAACAACGCATCGTCGCAACCGGCGATTTGTTTCTGACGGCGACCGTGCAGGGCAACGGCCGGAACCCCCTCGGCGTGGCCAACACCCTGAATGGAACGGTGGAATACCAAATCAAGAACAGCCGTGTTATGAAAGGCATCGTGCTTCCAAGAATCCTGACGATTCTCGACATTCCGAACCGGCTGCAGGGCAAACTCGATCTGACGGGGGAGGGGATACCAATCGACATGCACTCCGCCACGGTGACAATCAGAAACGGCATCGCCACGACGGACAATCTGCTCATTGACAGCCCCGTCGTCAAAATTGCCATGGCGGGCTCCTATGACATCCCGACAGACCAGCTCAACATGGAGGCTGTGGTGAGCCCGTTCGGTTCCTACACCAAACTCCTCCGGAGCATTCCGTTGTTCGGAATGCTGTTCAAGGGGGAGCGCCAGGGATTTACGACCGCGTTCCTGGACATCAGAGGATCGTTTGCCGATCCTCGCATCGAATCGCATCCGATCAAATCCCTGGGCGCCGGCCTTACAGGACTGGCGCACCTGGCCGCCGATGTCCTGATCAACACGCTCAAGCTTCCGGTTGAAATGATCAGTCCCAGTGAGGAGAAGCCTGCGCCGAAACCGGTTCCTCCGGCACCAACCGGCTCACAGCCACCAGCCGCCTTGCCTTGACCCTCTCAAATTCCCATGCTAGCATCAATGCAATTCCACGCGTGAAACGATCGACGCAGCACCGGCATCAACAATCCACGATCCTGGGAGACCTCGATGGCAAGTGATCGCGCGACTCTCATGATCGCAGCGAGCGAATCTGATTCAAACCTCTACTACGCCACCCGATTTATCGCTCCAGACCCCTTTATATTCATGGACGTGAAGGGGAAACGTATCCTGCTTATGAGCGATCTGGAGATGGATCGCGCGCGAAGCCAGGCGACGGTCGATCAGGTCCTGTCGTATTCAGAATGGGAACGTCGCGCCCGGTCACAGGGCATCGCCATACCGGGCTCAGTTGACGTCCTGCATCTGGTTCTGCAGGACCATGGCATCAAACAATTGCTTGTGCCTGGAAATTTTCCCTTTGGACACGCCGTCAAATTACAGGCGCTTGGGTATCAACTGGAAACAAAGAAAGAGCCGTTCTACGAACGCCGGGCGATCAAGACTGCCGATGAAATCCGCTGCATCGAAGACGCGCAACGCGCGACGGAAGCAGCGGTCTCCGCCGCGCACGCCGCGCTTCGCGCCTCAACCATCCGCGATGGAAACCTCTGGCTCGATAGTGAGCCACTGACATCCGAGCGTATCAAGAAGCTCATCAACGTCGCACTGATGGAGCGGGACTGCGTGGCGCAGCACACGATCGTGGCCGGAGGCGATCAGGCATGCGACCCGCATGATGAGGGGAGCGGTCCGCTTCCGGCACATCGCAGCATTATTTTCGACGTCTTTCCGCGCTCGGCTGTCACACGCTATTTTGCCGACATGTCGCGTACGGTCGTGAGAGGCGCAGCCTCGCAGGAGCTCACACGGCTTTACCAGACCGTGAAGGACGCCCAGGAGGAAGCCATCTCCAAGGTTCGAGCCGGAGCCGACGGAACGAAGATCCACCAGGGAATCTGCGACCGGTTCGACGCAGCCGGGTACGCAACCGGCGTCGTGAACGGCCACATGCAGGGGTATTTCCACGGCACCGGCCACGGTGTAGGCTTGGACATTCACGAGCACCCGCGCATCAGCCGCAACGGTTCCATTCTGCAGGAGGGCGAGGTCGTCACAGTCGAACCGGGGCTCTATTATCCGGGGCTCGGCGCCGTCCGCATCGAAGACATGGTGCTCGTCACCGGGGACGGCTGTCGCAACCTGACGAACTACCCGAAAACGTTCGAACTGGGCTAGAAGTCACGTACCCTGTGGCGCGTCACGTACAATCATGCGGCTAGCTTTTCTCGTCAGACGGTTCAATCCAGAGATCGATTCCCACTCCCGCACGCAGGAATATCACCTCGACATCGGGCGGGGCACCACCGTGCTCGATGCGCTCATCCGCATTAATAATGAGTGTGATGGCAGCCTGGCCGTCCGCTATTCCTGCCGATCGGCGATTTGCGGCTCCTGCGCGATGGACATCAACGGATCGGAGAAACTGGCGTGCCGTACCCCGGTTCGCAGGGAATGGGAGCGGCACGGCAGGGTGGCCGTTGCGCCGCTTCGAAACCTGCCGGTCATCAAGGATCTGGTTGTCGACATGTCCTCGTTTTGGGACAAGATCCGTGACGTCACACCCTGGCTCTCAACCACCGCACAGACATCAGCCCCTGTGAAGCTGTCCCAGCACAGGCTGCCTCCTGAAAGTTACGAATTTCATAACGTCGATGCCTGCATCATGTGCGGCGCCTGCGTGGCAGCCTGCACCGTCCATGAAGTCTCGAAAGGATTTTTAGGGCCGGCAGCGCTGGCCAAGGCAAACCGCTTCGTGGCGGACCCGCGTGAGCCGGTCGAGGCCAAACGACACCGGCTGACCGTGCTGGAGCAGGACCATGGCATCTGGGACTGTACGCGCTGCAATTTTTGCGTGGAGGTCTGTCCGAAAGACGTCCAGCCGATGGAGGCCATCATCCGATTGCGACGATCGGCGCTAGACGCAGGCCTGGCATCCACCGGCGGTGCGCGACACATCACAGGGTTCACGGAGCTGATCCGGCAGCATGGACGGCTCAACGAAGCGCTGATGCCGATCAAGATCGTCGGGTTCGATCTGCCGCGCTTCCTGCAAGTGCTGCCCTTGGGTTTGGCGATGCTGCGCAAGGGGAAAGTGCCCAACCCGCTTGCGCCGGCCATTTCCGGCATCGCGCGGGTCCGCGCGATCTTTGCCGCCGCATCGCGGAAGAAGGATGCTGGCTGATGGACCTGGCGATCGGATCGAATAGCTTCCGCAACACGAACGGCGTCCTGGCGATCCACGGAAAGGAACAAATCGTGCTGGAGATCGTTTCAGAAAACGATCAGCTCATACTGACGATGGATCTGTACAATGCATCGGGCCATCAGGTCGCCCACCTGCGCCACAATGAATGGAAATTCAATATGGACGATCGGTTTGCGTTCAGCGCCGCCGCCGCCACCCCCTCGCTGTACGGGAGCGCCCCCTGGCTGAAACTCGACGATAAGGAAACGGGGGACACCGTGCTTGAAGCCAGCGTGACGGACCGTGACAAAGCGCAAATCCTGCAGGGCAAACTCTATACCCACAAAGGGCAGCTGCTGGAAATTACCTCCCACCTCTGCCGCATCGCCGGTGTCGTGACGATGTTCGGTGACACGCGGGACGCCCGTGGCGGCGCCATTGTCATCGGGTAGGCTCGTCGCGCTGCTTTTCGTCGCGTGCACCCGTACGGTTGAATTCGTCGATCTTCACAGCGGCTCCGTCCTCACGGGCACCCGCAGTCTGTGGCATCGCTCGGTGAGCGTCTCCCTGCCGACCGGTGAAACGGTGGCGGGCCCATACACGAAACTCACCGCCGCCGATATCGGCGCCGAGTCGTTGTTTTTTGGGGCCAATATAAATGAACTGCTGGGCCGGCACACAGCCGCACAAGTCTTCGGATATTCCCGGCTGATCAACGAACGGGGAACCGCGATTGAAATGATATTTTCCAGCGACTGGCTGGGCCATGGGCATGGCGTCGCCCGGACCAGCCTGAAGGAAGAATACGGGTGACGTTCTGATCGTGACAGGCAGGGGACGCGCCGAGCTATTTATTCCGCATCTTCACCGTCACGGCACTAATGTGATCCAGCCGGACCACGGCATCGAAAAACTCCCTGCCTGTCAGCTCCGTGATGCAGAGCGCCGTCGTGCCGATCCTGGAGACCAAGCCTTACAGCTCTCCTCCGCCGATTAAGTTCAGCGTCACGCGTTCGCCCGGGAACTTCTCGAGGGTCACGCGGATCGCTTCCGAAGAATTCAGATCCAAATCGTTGACGCTTACCGATGGCATGCGGCGTTCCTCCACGTGGTGAATGCGGACGATTTTCGTCAAACAGGCAGAGGAGTCAAGACAGCTCTGGAAAACGTCCGGCAGCATCACGGTGTTCTCAAAACACGAGGGGCCATCGTCCGGAACGATGGCCCCTCGTGGGCGCTTGTGACGTCTCCTGATCCCTATGGTGAGCTGTCATCGCCTGCCGATCGGTTCGGAGCAGACTCTGCCTGGCTGTAACCGGAACGGCCTGACTGGGGCAGGCTAAGGCGCATTCATTGCGGGTACGATGCCCAAAGGGCAGCCGGCCAAAGACCGCTCCGCAGAATGCCCCACGATCCAGTGCCTAGGCGAAAGAGTCCTCTCGCATGCTAAGGGCAACCGTCGGCAAGTCCAAGTAGTCAGGTGGAGTGAGTTCGGTCATTTCCCAACCCTCCTTTCCATCTGCCCGAGTGGCTCGGGCGCGGTGAAATGCTAGGTGAGATGGTCAAAGCCTACGCCTTGCGATGCGGCTTCGCAAGACCCCTTGCGAAAAATAATTTGCGCGCGGTAAACGCAACAACTGTGCCAGGCATTGCGCACACACCTGGTCGTGACTTCTCTTTCCTGTGCCGCTATACTCTGCCGCGAAGAAGAATCTGACTGTCCGTTCTTGATAAGATTACACGACTATGCCGTTCAAATTTGCTCTCTACCCGGGATGCGCGGCGCAAGGAGCGACCCCGGAACTCTATCAATCCACCATGGCCATCATCGGCCGGTTGGGGATTGATGTCGTCGAGTTGACGGCTGCGGCCTGCTGCGGCGCCGGGGTTGTCACAGAAGCCAATCCCGATGCGGCGTTGGCCTTGAATGCCCGCACCTTTGCCCAAGCAGAACAGCTGGGATTGGATGTCATGACGATCTGTGGCACCTGCCAGGGCGTGATGGGCGCCGCCAACAAGCGACTCAAACAGGAACCCGGTTTGCTGGATCGGATCAACACACTGCTGGCGCCCGAAGGGCTGGCCTATCGCGGCACGGTTCAGGTGAAGCATCTTCTCTGGATCATCGTCCGCGACATCGGACTCCAGGAGCTGCGGCGGCACATACGCGTTCCGTTCAAGGATTTCCGCGTGGCGCCGTTCTATGGCTGCTACATCCTGCGGCCTTCATGGGACGTCGGCTTCGACGATCCCGAGAATCCGACTTCACTGGAGAAGGTCATTCAGGCGGTGGGAGGGGAATCGGTCGCCTACGCAGGACGGACCAAGTGCTGCGGGTTCCCCATCATCCTGGAAAAGGAAGCGATCGCCGTGGCGATGGCCGGCGCCAACATGAAAGAGGCCAAGGATGGAGGGGCAGACTTTATGGTCACCCCCTGTCCGCTCTGCCACATGAGTCTGGACATTTACCAGGAACGGGCAGGGAAGGCCGTCGGCACCAGGCTGGACATGCCGATCCTGCATCTTCCCCAGCTGATCGGCCTTGCGATGGGCATTCCCGCGAAGGAACTTGGCCTGTCACACCATCTCATATCCGTTGAGTCGATTCTCAAACGGATGGAAAAACAAGGAGCACCCGCTACATGACAGTGATTAATCTTGCTGATTATCAGAAGTTTAGCAGTGAAAAGATGAAGAAGAACAATATCTTTCAAACCGCACGGTTTTTTTGTGATATCTACTGTTTCGAGCCCGGGCAGGAACAGAAGGGGCACATTCACGGAGAACAGGACAAGGTCTACCTGGTGCTGGAAGGAAAAGGGACGTTCCAGGTCGGGGACGAGAAGCAGGTTCTAGGACCGGGCGACGGGACGATTGCGCCGGCCGGGGACGAGCATGGCGTCCGCAACCACACGAATGCCCGGTTGAAAGTTCTGGTCTTTGTCGCCCCGAACCCCTGACTTTACCGCGCACTCAACGGAACGGTGACGGTAATGGCACCGGCGAGATCGCCTACGTGAGCACCCTCCTTGGGATAGCCTGAGGGAAAGTCTGATCGCTTCAGTCTGAGGCAATGAGCTAGACGGCAGCTCTGAGTGCCGTACATGTGCTGTCGGTGGTCATCGGTGGTCAATGGGAGGCATAATATCATGAGAAGAACGGTTGTTATGGTTCTGGGAATCTTCATTGTTATGGGGATATGGTTCAGTACCCCGGCTTTCGCAGCAATAACAAGCAGCGCGGAGGATGCGATTGCTCAGGAGAGCTATGACAAGCGGAAGCCGACGCTGGATATAGCCAATAAGGCGGCGGCAAAAAAGGGAGCAACGTTGGAGTCTCTGTCCAAGGCTTGCGGCCCGATGGTCGTTCGCATCGGGTCGGTCCTGAGCGGGCAGGCGCCGCTGGAGAAGAAATTGCAGAAATGTCTGGAAGACCAACTAGACCTGAGTTCCGGTACGTTAAATCCCTTGAACGCTCCTCCGGTGCGATGGAACATTGGTTCGATCTATCGTATACATGAGGCGACGGATGTCTACGCCCCGGCGATCCAGCGCTGGATGAACGAGCATTTCGGCGATACCATCATGTCGGCGATCAGCTTTACGGTGGAGGTTGAAGAGGGGAAAAGCCACGGGCAGAAAACCATTCGCATCATCTATGAAGGCAAGGCGCTGGGGTACTCGGACGATGCATATTGGACGAAGGAGTAGCTAGGGTCTGGTTGTTCCGGGCTCAGGCGACGGGGTTAGCCCCGTCGCCTGAGCGATAAGTGCTTGTCTGTGTGATGCTGACAGAAGGCTTCTTCCCTTCGCCGTCTTTCTGTGATGGCACGGATCAGCCTGCTGTAAAACGCCCTTTCTCGCGTCCTCCAAGTGTCCAGAGAAAGTTCCAGCCGAAATTCGCTGCCGTCCTTCCTGAGGCCATTCAACTCGACCGTTCAACAAGCCCTTCTTGCGAGGCATGCGGGCCTCTTCCAAGGGTACGAACTTGCAACCGGCTTGCCGGCTTTGGCGATGAGGCCTTCTTTGCCGGAGCCGCCATCGCCGCGAGTTTGGAGAAGTTTGCTTGGCGCTTTGGCTATGAATGTGGTCGAGTCGCCGTTCGCGGCGGTCCGGCTGCGGACGACCGCCGGCAAACGGTACAAGCGGGTCGAGTCCGCCACCGCGCTGATCTGGAAACTCCCCCAGGTGGCCGAGCGGACCTTCCGCCGCCTCAATGCCCCCGAACTGCTGCGGGCATCTATGCTGGCGCACGGTATGGGGATGGAGTGCAACCGCACACCCTCGCTCGAAAGGAGATCGCCGCCTGATTCCATTTACACACCTATTGACAAGACCTTGAGATGCGTTCATACCGTACCGCGCCCAACCGTCTTTGACTCGCCGGTGTCAGATGGGCAACAATTGCGAAAGTAAAGAACCCCGCCTGAGCTTCCCCTCGAATTTCGTCTTCCAGGCGGGGTTTTTGTAAACCAAGAGGGAATTTGCCTCCGCTTCGCTACGGGCTGCCATTCCTCCCCGCTCTTCCGAGCGGGGCATCCTGGCAGATATTCGTGATGTTTGTTCCCTTTAAAGAGGCCACAAATTGCCATTATAGTGACACCGACTTGCGAATGGACCACCGCTTCAGCGACAGTTGTATCGTATGAGACGTCAGACGGTGTCGAAAAAACGCTCACGAACAGCACGCTCCAAAAAGATTCGACGCTGCGGCAATTCTTTTTCTTCGGTCCCGGTGGGATTTCTCAGAATATGTTCCAAACCGTCGCACTGAGTGGCAGTCGTGGGGAACGACTGCTGTTCTCCGACGTCAGCGTGACGGTCAAGCCAGGAACGCTGCTGGCTGTGGTGGGTGAAAACGGCAGTGGGAAAACCAGCTTCCTCCGCATGCTGTGCGGCCTGTTATCGCCCGATGGAGGCGCGATCCTTTGGCAGGGGGAAGACATCCGCCAACTCAAGGAACTCTATACTGCCCAGCTCACCTATGTAGGGCATCTCAACGGAATTAAGGATGAGCTAACTCCGGTCGAAAACCTCAAGCTCTCCGCCTGCCTGGCCGGCGATAAAAGTTCCGGCGCAATCGTGCAAAAGGCGTTGGAGGCTGTTGGTCTCGGGCGATCAGTGCATCGTCTACCGACGAGGGTACTATCGCAGGGACAAAAACGCCACGTGGCGCTGGCGCGGCTCTGGCTTTCCACACGTCCGTTGTGGCTTTTGGATGAGCCGTTCGCGTCGCTCGATACTGCGGCCACAAGTTACTTGACACAACGCCTGCAGGCGCATCTGAGCAATGGCGGCATGGTGGTCATCGCCACGCACCAGGAGATTGCCCTCCCAACCGATTCCATCCAGCACCTGAGGCTGGCTAGATGAGCCAGCCCAGCATGAGTGAGGCGTTGCGCGGGGTTGTCCGGCGGGATCTTCTGCTGGCCATGCGGCACCGTTCGGATGTGGCGATGTCGGTCTTCTTCGTCGTCATCGTCGCGAGCCTCTTTCCGTTGGGGGTCGGGCCCGAGCAGGCGGTTCTGAGGATGATCGCCTCCGGTGTGCTCTGGGTCACAGCCCTGCTGGCTTGTCTGTTGTCACTGGGGCGCTTATTTACGGCTGATTATCTCGATGGCGTGTTGGAACAGACGCTCTTGATCCCTCAGCCTCTGGCGGTGCTGGTCGTTGGTAAGGTATTCGCGCATTGGGTGATTTCCGGCTTGCCGGTGGTCCTGCTCTCGCCTCTCCTCGGTTTGCAATTCGGCCTGAGTGGGGACTCGTTGTGGGTGTTAACGTTATCGCTCTTGCTTGGTACGCCAACGTTGAGTATGCTTGGGGCCATCGGTGCCGCGCTGACTCTTGGGTTGCGCGGGAGCGGCTTGCTGGTTGCCCTCCTGGTGCTTCCCCTGTTTGTTCCGGTGCTGATCTTTGGGGCCGGCGCCGTCACGAGTAGCTTGGCCGGAATCGGCAGCGAAGCAAATCTGTCGTTACTCGGAGCCTGTTTCCTTCTCTCACTGGCGTTTGCGCCATGGGCCACGGCTGTTGCATTGCGCATCGCGTTGGAATAGTACATTCTTTATGAGCTTTATGGGCATCAACTGGTTCAAGTATTCGTCACCGCAGGCCTTTCACCCGCTGGCCGGGAAGATGATTCCGTGGTTTTCAGCCGCTGCGCTCGCCTTGATCGGCGTCGGCCTGTATATCGGATTCTTCGTCGCTCCGACCGATTTTCAACAAGGCGACGCCTACCGCATTATCTTCGTCCATGTGCCGGCCGCCTGGATGTCCATGTTTCTGTACGTCATTATGGCCGCCTGGGCCGGCATCGGGTTGGGGTTGAATGCGCGCCCCTCGTTCATGATGGCTCAGGCCATCGCCCCCACCGGGGCGCTGTTTACCTTTCTCGCGCTGCTCACCGGGTCGATGTGGGGCAAACCGACCTGGGGGGCCTGGTGGGTGTGGGATGCCCGGCTGACGTCGGAACTGATTCTGCTGTTTCAGTACATCGGCATCATCTCGTTGCGCGCGTCGATTGACGATTTGCGCCGCGCCGATCGTGCGAGTGCTGTCTTTGCGCTGGTCGGTGTGGTCAATGTCCCGATCATCTATTTTTCCGTGCGCTGGTGGAACACGTTGCATCAAGGGGCATCAGTCAGCATGACGGCGTCGCCGAAAATGGCGGCGACGATGGTGACCGCGATGCTGGTGATGACGCTTGGTTTTTGGATGTATAGCTTCGCGGTGACGCTGGCTCGCGTGCGCTGCGTGATTGCAGAACGAGAGCGGCAACTGTCGTGGGGCAAGAATGCCTCGATTCAGCAAGTGGCGGAGGCGCGCTAATGCAGTGGGGGAGTCCGAGTGAGTTTTGGGCGATGGGAGGGTACGGTCTCTATGTGTGGACCTCGTTCGGCGCCACAGCCCTGTGCATGGTGTGGGAAGTACTCGCAGTATGGCGCCGGCAGGCCGCGGCAGCCGTCGAGCGCCGTGACGTGGCGTAGGAGGAGACGGAGACGATGACACCGCGACAGAAACGGTTTGTCCTCATCGGCCTGGGGCTGGTCGCGCTGGCGGTGGCGTCGATGTTGGTGCTGAACGCGTTTCAAAGCAACCTCGTGTTCTTTTTTACGCCGACGCAGGTGGCGAACGCCGAAGTGCCGACAGGGCGCGGCTTTCGTATCGGCGGGATGGTCGAAAACAGCAGCCTCACACGCGAGGGCGATGGATTGACCGTGCATTTCGTCGTGACCGACATGGCGAAACGCGTGCCCGTGACGTTCAAAGGGATCCTGCCGGACCTCTTCAAGGAAGGGAAGGGAGTGGTGGCTCAGGGTCAACTCGGAGCCGATGGGACATTCATTGCGAGCGAAGTGCTGGCGAAGCATGATGAAAATTATATGCCGCCAGAGGCAGCGGACGCGCTCGCCAAGGCCAAGGCAGCAGGGGCACAGAGCAGCAACACGCTAATCGTCAATCCACGCTAGGAGCCACCATGATTCCTGAAATCGGCCATTACGCCTTAATCCTTGCGCTCTGCGTGGCGGTGGTGCAGGGGAGTCTGCCCATCTATGGGGCCGCGGTGGGGAACTCGGCGCTGATGGCCGTGGCGAAGCCGGCGGCGCGCGGGCAATTCCTCCTGGTCCTGCTGGCCTTTTGTTGTTTGGGGTATGCCTTTGCCGAGAAAGACTTCTCCGTGCTCTACGTCGCGGCCACGTCGAATTCCCAGCTCCCCCTGCAGTATCGCCTCGCGGCCATTTGGGGCGCGCACGAGGGCTCGCTGCTCCTCTGGATGTTCATCCTCAGCATCTGGATGGTCGCGGTCTCATTCTTCTCCACTCATCTGCCGGAGGCGATGCGCGCGCGCATTCTTGGCGTGATGGGATTAGTCAGCGTGGGATTTCTCTTATTTATGTTGACGGTCTCCAATCCGTTCGAGCGGTTGATCCCGGCCGCCCTCGATGGGCGCGATCTGAACCCGTTGCTGCAGGATCCCGGCATGGTGATCCACCCGCCGATGCTCTACATGGGGTACGTGGGCTTCTCCGTGGCCTTTGCCTTTGCGATCGCCGCGCTGTTGGGAGGCAACTTGGATGCGGCCTGGGCACGCTGGTCCCGCCCCTGGACCACCGTCGCCTGGTGTTTTCTGACCGTGGGGGTGGCGATGGGGAGTGGGTGGGCCTATTACGAGCTGGGCTGGGGTGGCTGGTGGTTCTGGGATCCGGTCGAAAACGCCTCCTTCATGCCCTGGTTGGCGGGAACGGCGTTGATGCACTCGCTGGCGGTCACAGATAAACGGGGCGGTTTCAAAGCCTGGAGCGTGCTGCTCGCCATTATGGCGTTCTCGCTCAGTCTGCTCGGGACTTTCTTAGTCCGCTCCGGCGTCTTGACCTCAGTGCACGCATTTGCCACAGACCCGAAGCGTGGTCTGTTCATTCTTGTGTTCCTGGCCGTGGTGATCGGCGGCTCGCTGGTCTTGTACGCGTGGCGGGCGCCCCGCGTGGGCTTGGGCGGGGGCTTCGCTATTATCTCGCGTGAGGGGATGTTGCTGGCGAATAATGTGCTGCTGATTGCGGCCTTGGGCTCGGTGCTCTTGGGCACCTTGTATCCCTTGTTCTTGGATGCGTTGGATCTCGGCAAAATCTCGGTCGGTCCGCCGTACTTCGACACCGTCTTTCTCCCGCTGATGACCCCTGCCATCTTTTTGATGGGGATCGGGCCGCTGGCCCAATGGAAGCAGGCGAGCTTGCCGGCTTTGGCCATCCGCCTGCGCTGGGCTTTCGGCGTCAGCTTGGTGACCGCTGTGGCGGTGCCGTGGCTCATGGGTCAATGGACGCCGCTGATCAGTCTGGGACTTCTGCTGGCCTTTTGGATTCTGGCGACGATCCTGGTGGATCTGCGGGAGCGGCTGCTCCAGGCCGAGGGCGGCAGTATTGGGGGCCGCGTGGTTGCCCTGCCCCACGCCTATTGGGGCATGGTCCTAGCCCACTGTGGCGTGGCCGTATTCATTCTCGGCGTGACCATGGTGAAGGGCTTTGAAGTGGAGCGAGACGTGCGGATGAATGTCGGTGAGACGGCCACGCTCGGCGGCTACTCGTTCCGTTTTGACGGGACACAACAGGTCAATGGCCCGAACTATGTCGCGGCGAGGGGGACGTTTCATGTGAGTCGGGACGGTCATGAGGTGACCATGATGTATCCCGAGAAGCGACGGTACTTCGTGCAGAACCAGACGATGACCGAAGCGGCAATTTCGCCGGGGTTGTTGCGCGATCTGTACGTGTCGTTGGGCGAGCCGATCGAGGGTGGAGCCTGGAGCGTGCGACTCTATCATAAGCCGTTCATCGATTGGATCTGGGGAGGCTGTTTGGTCATGGCGTTGGGCGGTGTCCTGGCCGTCAGTGATCGGCGCTATCGGCTGGCGTGGCGGCGGAAAGAGGCCGCGGTACCGGCGGCGACGCAGATGGCGCGTCCGACCGTCTCATGAACCGGTTTCTCATCCCGTTCGGGCTCTTCGTCGTCGTGGTCGGTTTTCTTGCCGTCGGACTGACGCTCAACCCGCGTGAATTGCCGTCTCCCTTAGTCGGAAAGGCGGCTCCTGAATTTTCGCTGCCGCAGCTCCACGATCAAGGTAAAACGATTTCGTCAAACGATCTCAAGGGCAAGGTCTGGCTGCTCAACTTCTGGGCGTCCTGGTGCGGGGGCTGCAAGGACGAGCACCCGGTACTCATCCACCTCGCACAATCCGGAGTGGTGCCCATCTACGGCATGGACTATAAGGATCAACGGAACGAGGCTCTGGCGTGGTTGAAGGAGTGGGGCAATCCCTATTCGGTCGTCGCGGTGGATGAGCCGGGGCGCGTCGGCATTAATTATGGAGTCTACGGGGTACCGGAAACCTATGTGATCGATAAGGCCGGGGTCATCCGCTACAAACAGATCGGCCCGCTGCGCGAGGACATTTTAGAAAAAAAGATTTTGCCTCTGGTCAGGGAGTTGCAAAACCAGTGAGATGGCTGTGGGTGCTCATGCTGCTCCTTCCCAGTCTCGCTACGGCGTACGAGGCCCAGCCGCTTGCCGCGAACCCGCAGGCGGAGGCGCGATTGAAAGCGCTTGCCGTCGAACTGCGCTGTCTGGTCTGTCAGAACCAAACCTTGGCCGACTCGAACGCGCCGTTGGCTGAAGACTTGCGCAGGGAAGTGCGTGAGATGATCGCAAAAGATATGACCGACAAGGAGATCATCGATTTCCTCGTCTCACGCTACGGTGATTTCGTCTTATATCGACCGCCGTGGAAGCTCACAACCACATTGCTCTGGGTGGGGCCGTTCCTCTTGCTGGGAGTTGGCGCAACGGGACTGGTGTTTGCGCTACGCAGGAGACAGAAAAAAGTTACTGACGTGATATTATCGGAAGCCGAGCACAGCCGTGTCATGAAATTGCTTTCAGAAAGAGCCAATCGCCCTTGACGATCATATTCTGGCTTATCGCATCGAGCATGACCCTTCTCATCCTCGGCCTTCTATTGTGGCCGTTGCTGAAGCGTACGGTTGCCGCAGCAACGGGAGAGCAGGAGAAGACGCTGTCTATTTTTAGGCAGCAATTTGCAGAATTAGAGCAAGACCGCGCCAACAGCGTGCTCACTGACGAATTGTATGAGCAGGCGCGACGTGAGCTCGAACGCCGTCTGCTGGAGGAAACGGGCACCACAGAGACGACGCCTACAAGGGCACCACGTCAGGTCAGTAGCAGACCAGTGGCTGTTGCACTGGCCGTTGTCGTCCCGATTGTCAGCGTGTTGCTTTATTGGCAACTTGGAAATCCGCTCGCCATGACGCAGCCATCAGCTGCGGAGTTGGCTGCACAAAGGAGTTCGGAAGATGGTCTTCCACCCGCTGACGCACTTGAAGGATTAGTTGAGCGGCTCAAGGAGAAAATGGAGCAGAATCCGAACGATGGAAAGGGATGGGTCTTGCTCGCACATTCGTACGTGGAACTGGGGCGTTATAACGAGGCCGCGCCGATTTTCGAGAGAGCCGTGACATTAATTCCTGACGATGCTCAGCTGCTGGCCGATTATGCCGATACCTTGGGCATCGTCCATGGCCGCAAGTTGGATGGGAAGCCCGAAGCCTTAATTCAACAGGCGCTGAAAATCGACCCAAGCAATGTGAAGGCGTTGATGTTGGCCGGAACTGTGGCGTTCAACCGAAAGAACTATGCGCGTGCGGCCAAGGACTGGGAGCAAGCTCGCGCGAACTTTCCTGCGGACATAGATCCGGAGATGAGGCAGCAGCTGATGGGTGCTATTGCAGAAGCCCGGAGTCGAGCGGGCGGTGGTCAAGAGCCGGCACCCATGTTTGCGGAATCGACATCTCCGGCCCAGCCCACTGGGCAGGCTGGACAACCGCGTACGATCAGAGGCACGGTGACTGTGGCGCCGGGCCTCGCTGGCAAAGGATCTCCGACGGATACGTTATTTGTGTTTGCGCGCGAGATGGGCGGTCCACCAATGCCGGTGTCGATCGTGAGGACGACGAAGAAGGATCTGCCCTTCACGTTTCAGCTTGATGACTCGACCAGCCCGATGCCGTCCAGGAAACTGTCTGACGTAGGGATGGTGGTGATAGTGGCCCGTTTGTCGAAGTCGGGCCAGGCCATGCCACAAAGCGGAGACCTAGAGGGGACGAGCCAGCCGGTGAAATCTGGAGTGGACGGGATCACCATTGTCATCGATCGTGAAAGACCGTAGTGCTAAGGAAGTCCAGGCAGTGCGGTTCATCATATGGTCCCCTCTGCTGTTCTGTGCAGGAGGTCTTAAGGCACGCATATTGCCGTCGCGTAAGTCGTGAAATTATTTTGTGCAAATCAACTTGTATGTTGCCAAAATATCTTGACATGGAAAGTGGGCAAAGATATATATGCGTGCCATAAATATTAGAGCCATATATAAGATCCTATTTAGATTTAAAGTAAGACCATAAAACCTGACCGACACTGTATTATTATTGGGGCCGTTGTCTTTTGAAATCGCCCTTGTAACTTGCCTGCAGATTACTTCAGGCCTTTGTAAATGTCCGGACTCTCTGGGCCATCTACCTTCAGCAGGCCAACGGCTCCTTTTGCGATACGGAAAATTGAGTGATCCACATTGAGATAGGTTCCAGGCACTTCCACCTTAAATTCTGCCATGGATGAGCCACCCGCAGGCACGACGGTGGTTTGGAGACCCTCCAATGGAGCTGTTGTCAAGGAACCCTCGGGGTACACCCTGTCAAATATCTCGCCGATGATGTGCCACGACGCGACATGGTTCGGTCCTGCGTTGACATAGAACATTCGAACGATGTCTCCCACTTTGGCTTGCAGAGGATTTTTGACAAGCGCGCCAGCCATTCCATTAAACACCACATGGGAGGGGTGCTCCGCTAACCCGTTTTCGAACGAAAACTCCAAGGTATCGCCCTTCTTACCAGGCTTGGTGTAAAACTCGCTTTGCACGACATAAAATTCTTTGTCTACTTTCTTAAGCCCACCAACCGGCTCAACTAAGATCCCGCCGTACATGCCATTCGCAATGTGTTCAGGAATGGATGGAGAAGACGTGGTAGGACCCATCGCGGTGGCGCAGTGATAGAAATAGAGGCCAACGTTGAGGGCCTTAAACCTGAGCCGGCTTTCTTGCCCTGGCTCGGTATTAAGCATAGCGGCCCCACCCCCTGGTCCAGTGACCGCATGAAAGTCAATATTGTGACTCTCCTGGCTATTCTTATCATTCTTCAGACGGATTTCAACCGTATCCCCTACCATCACTCGGATCATGGGCCCTGGTACGGTTCCAGCCGCTCCTGCGGTTCCAAAACCCCAGAACTTATAGTTGTTATCGTCGCTTAGCTTGCCGACCCACTCGTGAGCTTCAAGTTCTACTATGACATTGGCGGGCACGGTTCGTGTGATGGGAGGGGGAACATTGGGTGCGGTCGTCACTATGGCTTTGATGGTCTCTGCCGCCGACACCAATCCTGGATTGATGGCAAGACAGGGAGCCATGACAAATGCGCCGATCATTCCGGCATTACGTACGCTACGCGAAAAGCTAGTAGACATCGCAGTCTCCTTTGATTTTGGATTGCTCTGACAGTTTCTTCTATCATCTTCTTGGCACGTACCGAATGATTTCAGTCCTTATCTGGGCATTCAGATTTTCCTCCTGTTTAGGGTTTGTAATCCGTGTGTTCGGCTGGTTTGTTCCCGTGCGAGAACTGGTGCTCGTACGCCATTACCTGCCAGATCTGCTCCTCAGTCAGGAACTGTTTCCAGGCCTTCATCTTCGTCTTCGGGACCCCTTCCGACACTCGCCAGAACCAGAAGCTGTCCGAGAAACGGGCGGTATTCTTCGGATTACGAAGATCTCGCGCTCCCTTTTTCACAGGTTGACCATCCTTGCCGTGGCAGCTGGCACAGTTGACGAGCGGGTTAGCCTCGCCGGTGAAAATCTTCGCTCCCTCCGCGATGGCCTTAGGATCCGTCCACCCTCCAGCCGGCATATGTTTGTCGGCATAGTCTGCTGGAACTGGAGGCATTGGCACTGGTTCCTCAGAGTAAGCCATCCCTCCTGAAAAAATCAGGGCAGATGCCATCAACACGACCGACATCCCAACCTTCCTCATCGCCATTCGCACCTCCTTTTCTGAATGATGATTCGCGTGCCTCGGCGACACCCTTCCGTATCGATGCCCAACACCCACAACAAGGAAGCGGTCCAGGGTACCCGTGCACGGCGTGTTACCTGTTACTAGACTGAATCACCCTGCCGTTCAAGGGCTGGACCGGCCGTGCATTAACTCTGTAAAGCGACGAAAACTTGGCAACCTGCTCTTCGGAGACCTCGATCGGGTGCTTCATGATGTACCACTTGACTCCCTCGCCGCGAGGAGGTGTCGTGAGCGAACCCGAATAATGGTAGAAGGACCTATTGGAAGGCAGCAATTCCGCCGGGTTTATCAAGACCTGGTCAACCAGGTACTCTTCTCGCTCGTTCACAGGTAGATAATCCCACACCTTTGAGATGACCGGATTGTCTCTCTCGCTTATTTCCATGAAGACTCCCACGACGGCTCGTTCCCCATCTAATCCCCGATGGACCAAGTGGACTTCCATGTCGTAGGACCTCCCATCCAGCTTATGCCCACTGGGTCTGTGGAAATGAAACTCGACCAGCTCGTAGCGGCTTGTCCCAACTTGCATGAAACCGGTTGAGTTACCCGCTACCTTGAAGGTATGACCAGTATTCCGAATTCTCATATTCTGAATTCTCAGGGGCATGTTCTGATAGAAGAATTGGGGATGAGCCAGGCTGGACGGGATCGCATCCGTGATGCCAATTGGGAATTGAGCCCTTCCCTCTCCGCAGACGGCATATTCCTGACTGAGTTGCGCCCAGTATTCGGACCCGCTCGTTCCTTCGTAGCCCCAATGGCCAGTCGCCCGTTCAGCATGGGTACAGGAGACCGCTGAAAGAGTAAAAGGACATCGTTCTCATAAGGCTGTAAGGATAGTGCATGCCGGTGCTGTAAAAACATGACGTGGGTCATGTTTTTAAAATTAGCTGGAGTGGGCTCGTTTTACGGCAACGCATGGACAGGGGTCGCGAGTTGCTGCAGCTTGGCGAGGTTTCGGATGATGAGAGACTTGGCGGTGCCGGACGCAAGCTTCTCCCGCTTGAAGCGGCCCATGATGCGCGTGGCTGTTTCGACCGTCATCCCGACCATATCGGCCATATCCTGGCGGGTGAGACGAATCGTCAACCGCACGTGGTTGCCTTCGCGAAGGCCGGCGCGATCCGCCAGCTTGACCAGCAGAGCGGCCAACCGCTGCTCGGCCGGATTCAAGGCCAACACCTTGGCCGTCTCCTGGGCCTCATTCAGGCGGGCCCCCAGATATTGAATCACTTGCAATGCCGCGTCTGGATTCCGACGGAGCAACTCATAATAGCTGTCCTTGCTGAGGCTCAACACACTGACGTCGCCCATCGGTTGGGCGCAGCCGGGATGCGTGCCGTTATCCAAGGCGGCCGCATCGCAACAAAAGAGGTCGCCCGGCATCAGGACTTTCAATGTGACCTGCCGGCCTTCGGGAGACATCTTCACGCACTTGACGGTCCGGCTTTCAGAATGTGGAAGGACGTGGCCCGATCGCCTTCGCGGAAGATAAATTCATCTTTTCGATAATGCGTCTCGACGACTTCTCCGGCAACCTTGCGGCGTTCGCGATCGCTCAAATGCTCGAAGAGAGGGATTTTTGAGAGAGGATCGGGCTTCATAAAAACTCAATCACAGAAATTTCTTTACCGTGTCAACAATCACGCGCGCGCTGAGTCCAAAGTGGTCGACAAGTTCGTCGGGCTTCCCGCTGTGCGGGATTTCGCGCACCGCCATCTTCTGAACCCGCACGCCTTCGCTCCCGACGGCTCCCAGCACCGCATCGCCAAGTCCGCCATGCGCATAATGATCCTCGACTGTGAGAATCCGGTTCTTCGTGGCTCGCGCGCTCTCCAGCAAAGTCAGGCGGTCGATCGGCGCCACGCTGTAGAGATCGACGACACGAACGGGGATGCCGGCGGATTTCAACTGCTCATGGGCTTTCAGGGCCTCGAACAGCGTCACGCCCGCGGCCACAATCGTGAGTTGGTCGGACGCGCTTTGGCGGAGCACCTTGCACCCGCCGATCTTGAACGTTTCGTCGTGCCCGTAGAGGACCGGCGACTTCGGCCGACCGGCGCGAATGTACACCATGCCGCGATGGGCCGCCGCAATCTCCACGAGTCTATACGCGCATACGGCATCCGCCGGGTACAGCACGACCACGCCCGGCTGCGCAGCCATCATCGCGATGTCCTCCAGCCCCATCTGTGACGGCCCGTCTTCGCCGATGCTGACGCCGACGTGCGTCCCGACCAATTTGATGTTGGATTGGCTGATCGCCGCCATCCGGATGAAGTCATAGGCCCTGGTCAGAAAAGCCGCGAAGGTCGCCACGAAGGGAATTTTGCCTGTCGCAGCCAGGCCGATCGCCGCGCCGATCATGTTCTGCTCAGCGATGAAATTCTCGAAAAATCGATCGGGGAATTGCTTGCCGAATTTATCCGTAAAGGTGGAATTCTTGACGTCGGCATCGAGCGCGACGACGGATGGGTTCGCCTCGCCGAGCGCCGCGAGGGCGGCGCCGAACGCCTCGCGCGTGGCGACCATGTCGCCCAGCTTGTAGACGGGGGGAGCCATGGGTTTAGCCGGCTTGGCGCTCCTCGAAGGCGTCGCAGGGATCTTGAATGTTGTGACCGCCGTGGTCGGCTTGATCTGCCGCATCAATGCGTCGATTGCCTTTTGCGATTCTTCGCCCTTCTTCAAGGCCTTGCCGTGCCAATCGGCCTTGTTTTCCGCGAACGAAATCCCTTTGCCCTTGAACGTCTTTGCCAGCAGGACGGTCGGCCGGCCTTTGGTCTTGGCCGCAGCGGCAAAGGCTTTCAGCAGCGCCGCATGGCTGTGGCCGTCCACCACGATCGCGTTCCAGCCGAATCCGGCCCAGCGCGATTTGTAGGCCGTCATGTCGTGCTGCAGCATCGTCGGATCGCTCTGTCCCAGCCGGTTCACATCCACGATCGCGCACAGGTTGTCGAGCTTGAACTGGCGCGCCAGTTCGACGGCTTCCCACACGGACCCTTCCACGGACTCGCCGTCGCCCAGCAGCACATAGGTACGATAACCGGTCTTCTCAATTTTCTTTGCATTCAACGCCAAGCCGACACCGGCGGCCAGCCCCTGGCCGAGCGATCCCGTCGCCACGTCCACGAAGGGAAGGCGGGGGGTGGGATGGCCTTCGAGGTCCGACTTCAATGTCCGCAGTTTGGTCAGCTCGCGCGGATCGAATAAGCCGGCTTCCGCCCAGGCGGCGTAGAGCAGGGGCGCGGCATGGCCTTTGGAGAGCACGAAGCGGTCATTATTGGGATTGCGCGGATTCGTGGGGTCGTAGCGCATGACAGAGAAAAATAACGCGGCCACGATATCGGCCGCGGAACAGCAACTGGTCGGATGGCCGGTTCCGGACTCCGACGTGGCACGGATACTTTCAATTCGAAGCGTCGTCGCTTTATTTCGCAGCAGAGTGATCAGGGAAGCATTCGCTGAAGCCATCGAGTCTCCTTTGAGGTTGAACGGACGCCGGGCGGAGTGTGCGATGCGGGGGAGCCTAGCAAAGGCGCACGGAGGGAGTCAATGAGCGGAATTCCGGAAAACCACGGGACGAAGTGCATGCCGAACTACGAATGAGCACAAACCTACTGTCGCCGGTGCGCTCGAAAAAACTGATAGAGAAAATAGGCATTGAGCGCCACAACCGCCGCAAAAAGCGCGTAGGCCGCTTCGGCGGGAGCCAGCTGCAGCTCCACGAGCACCCGCGACAAGCCGAAGCCGACGATGACCACATCGAAGCTCATGCACACCCGCCTGAACGTCTCCGGTTCCATCCAGCGAATGAGGTAGCTCCCGAGTGGAATGCCGACCAGCACGCTCGGAACGATGTAGGGGATGATATCCATGCTGCCGGCGCTGTAGAGCCCGATGAAAAAATAGGCGACGGCCGTCAGGGAGGATTCTGCGGTGCGGATGACGCTGAGCGCCGCCCGGAAATCCTGCTTGGCATAGCCTTGATTATTGAACAGCAACGCCAGCGGAGGACCCGAAATGGTCGTCACGGAATAGAGCACGCCGATGCCCGTTCCGAACGGCACCCCGATGGCTTTCTCGGCGCGGATAGGCCTCCTGATGCCCGCTGTCTGCAGAAGAATCAACGGCAGGAGCGTGACGTATGTTAGAAACTTGGCCCACCCCGGCTGAACCAGGGAAAGCAGATAGCTGCCGACCCCCACACCGATCAGCACGCCGAACAGCATGGGCAATACCCGTTTCCAGATGTGCGGCACACTATGCCGGTTGATCAACAGCACATAGCTGTTGATCACCAGCTCCACCAGCACCAGGGCCGGGTTCAGAATTCTGTTCGTATAAAAAAGCAGCGCGACCGGAACAGTGATGGAGGAAAATCCGTACCCCAATGCTCCGTTGACCGTGGCAGCCAGAAACGTAATCGAGATCAGAACGAGCAGATCCGTGCTCATGAAGCCCGCTTTCCGGATCCAGCCGCAAAGTCACTGAGCGTGTAATTGTCGAGAATGTCGGCGATGGCGTTGCGGACCCCCAGCATCACGTGCTGAATCGGACAGTTCCTGGTATCCGCATGCGGGCAATCTTTGCATTTCTGGTAGGCCGTCTTGCTCACGCATCCGATCGGAGCGAGGGGCCCGTCGAGAATCCGGATAACCTGTCCGAGCGTGATCGAGTCCGGAGACTTCAGCAGACTGTACCCGCCTCCGACGCCACGCCGGCTGGCAAGCAGTCCCGCGTTCTTCAAGGTCAGGAGAATCTGTTCGAGAAATTCGACGGGAATATTCTGCCGCCGTCCGATCTCATGCCGCTGGAGCAGTTTGCCATTGTACTGCTCAGTCAGCTCGATCAGCGCGCGCAGGGCGTATTCGCTTTTCTTCGAGAATCTCATTGTCAATTGTAAACAGAGTTACTAAACTATTTGGACAATAAGGGATGCGGGGGGCACCCGTCAAGTCTTTCCCCGGCATTGCGAAACAGGCAACAACAAAAACCCTCCCGGCGTCGACCGTCTTGTGCGAGCGAAAACATGGTTGGAAGCGCTCCGCTGCGCCTTGACAGTTGCGCATAATTCTTGTTAGCTTGACGCGCTTTTTACGCACGTTCACATCCTGCCCGAGCTGTCATAAAGGACATTCGTGACCCTCCAAGAATTGATCCTGACCCTTCACCGATTTTGGGCCGACCGGGGTTGCGTCATCCACCAGCCCTACGATCTTGAAATGGGGGCGGGAACCTTCCATCCGGCCACGTTCCTGCGCGCGCTGGGGCCGGAGCCGTGGAAAGCCGCCTACCCGCAGCCCTGCCGCCGTCCCACCGACGGCCGCTACGGAGAAAATCCGAACCGTCTCCAGCATTATTACCAGTACCAGGTCGTCCTCAAGCCGTCTCCGGACAACATCCAGTCTCTCTATCTCGACAGCCTGAAATGCCTGGGCATCAACCCCAGGCAGCACGATATCCGGTTCATCCAGGACGATTGGGAATCACCGACGCTCGGCGCCTGGGGACTGGGCTGGGAAGTCCGCCTGGACGGCATGGAAATCACGCAATTCACCTACTTTCAGGAGATCGGCGGCATCGAATTGAAACCGATTACCGTCGAGCTGACCTACGGCACGGAGCGGATCGCCATGTATCTCCAGCAAGTCGACTCGGTCTTCGATCTGGCATGGAACGACACGGTTTCGTATGGCGACATTCATCGCCAGACTGAAGTGCAGTTCTCGAAATATAACTTCGAAGAAGCCGATGTGCCGATGCTGATGGCGACATTCCAGGCGTTCGAGGCCGAAGCGAAGCGGTTGATCGGGAAAGGCCTCACGCTGCCGGCTTACGACTACTGCATCAAGACGTCGAACCTGTTCAATCTCCTCGACGCGCGCGGAGCCATCAGTGTCGCGGACCGAACCGGCTACATCGCGCGCGTACGCGGCCTGGCGCGCCTCTGCGCAGAACACTATCTGCACGAGCGCGAATCGATGGGGCATCCCTTGCTCAAGACACGCACACCGGCGGCGAAGGCGCGGTAGCACGGGCATGGCGCGCGCGAAACAATCCTCCCGCACCGGCACTTCAAAACCGGCCGCGGCAGCAGGGGCCGAGTGCTTCCTGGAAATCGGAGTCGAAGAGTTGCCGTACCAGTTCGTCGCACCGGCCCTGCACGCACTTGCCGAATCGTCCGAACGATTGTTCAAAGAACAGCGGCTGGCTCACGGAACCGTCAAAACCGTCGGGACTCCACGGCGGCTGGTGCTGGTGATCCAGCAATTGGCCACCCGCCAGACCCCGGCTGAAAAGGAAGCGATGGGTCCTTCCAAAGCTGTGGCATTCGATCCGGCCGGACAGCCGACGAAAGCCGCACTCGGATTTGCCGCATCGCAGGGCCTGGCCGTGACCGATCTGGAAGTTCGCACCACTGCGAAAGGCGAATACGTCTTTGCCGTCAAACGTGAGCCGGGGCGGCAGACCTCGATGCTGCTTCCCGGTCTTCTGTCGGAACTGATCGGTGGCTTGTCCTTCCCCAAATCCATGAAGTGGAACGCCTCGGGAGTGCGGTTTGCCCGTCCGATTCGATGGCTGACGGCATTGTACGGCGGCAAAGTCGTGCCGGTTCAGTGGGGGGGAATCAAAGCGGGCAATCGCACATGGGGGCACCGTTTTCTCGGATCCGGAAACTCCAGGGGTTTGGCCGTCAAGGATTGGAAGTCCTACGTCACGACGCTCGAGCGCAACGGTGTCATTCCGGATCAGGACGCGCGCCGGGCCTTGATTCTGACGCAACTGAACCGCCTGGCCGCATCCGCACGGGGCCACCTCCATCGGGACGACGCGCTGCTCGAACAAGCGGTCTTTACCGTGGAATATCCGCATGCGATTCTCGGCTCGTTCAATCCCCAATACCTGTCGCTGCCGAAAGAAATCCCCATGACGGCGATGAAGGAGCACCAGGGGTTTTTCCCGCTGATCGATAAGAACGGCGGATTGCTGCCGCAATTTCTGTCGGTCGCCAACATGAAGGTGCCTGGCATGGCGCTGATTCAGAAGGGCAACGAACGCGTCCTGGCCGCCCGGTTGGCCGATGCCAGGTTTTATTTCGATGAAGACAGGAAAATGACGCTTGCGGATCGCGCCGAGCGGCTCTCGCAGATGACGCTGCACCAACGGCTCGGCACGCTCAAACAAAAAACTTCCCGTGTCCGCCAGTTGGCCGTCAAGCTGGCAGACGCCTTGAACCGGCCGGATCTCGGTCGCGCAGCCGACCGCGCGGCGCTGCTCAGTAAAGCTGACTTGTTAACCGGCGTGGTCGGCGAGTTTCCCGGCTTGCAGGGCATCCTGGGCGGGGAATACGCCAGGCACGACGGAGAACCGGATGAGGTCTGCCACGCCATCCAGGAGCAGTATCTGCCGCCGGCCATGGAAGGCGAGATTCCGCCGTCCATGCTTGGAAAGATCCTGTCACTTGCGGACCGGCTCGATACCATCGTGGCATTCTTCCACGTCGGGCTCGTCCCAAGCGGTTCGGAAGATCCCTTCGCGCTGCGCCGCCATGCGACGGCCATCATCCGCATCCTGATCGAAGGGCGGTTGCGCGTGGACCTGCTGGAATTGGAAGCCCAGGCCAAGCGGCTGATTCAGCAGGACGGATTCAAGGCCACCAGCGACGTCTCGGCATTGGCGTTCATCGCCGATCGCCTTCGGTTCTACGTGAAGACCGCCCATCGCTTCCGGGACGACGTCATCGAGGCCGTGCTCAAGGCGGCTCAGCGAAACGCGTTCGATCCGCTCGACCTCCTGGCCCGCATGCAGGCCCTGCAACAGATCACGACCAGGCACGAGTTCGATCCGCTCATCATCGGATTCAAGCGCGCCCACCGCCTGATCGAAAAGGAGCAGTGGGAGCGCCGCAAGATCGACATCTCGCTGTTCAAGCATCCGGCCGAGCACGAGCTGTACAAGGCGCTTGTCGAGAGCCGCAACGGGTCCCTGACGCACCTGGCGAAAGGCGATTACCGGGCCCTGCTGGACGCGCTGGTCGGCATAAAAACACCCATCGATGCCTTCTTCGATGGTGTCATGGTTAACGTGCAGGATCAGGCGCTGCGCGCCAATCGCCTCGCCCTGCTCTACGAGATCGATCAGCTGTTTCTGGGCTTTGCCGACTTTTCTCAGATTATCGTGCAGGGAACCTAGCCCGCATTATCCATGAACGCTTCTACTGCAATCACGGATTCGCTGCTACGACAAGCCTGCACGCGGCTTGCCGGGCGTGCAGGCGGGCGGGCTCGCCGTTCGCCCTCTCGACGTACTGTTTCAAGTACGCCTCGGGTTCTCCCTGCTCCACGCGCCCGTCTCGCGACGCGACTGCGTGATTTCGCAACGAACCGTCATGAATAATGCGGGCTGCCCGGTGAACAGGCATGACAGATACGCGCAACGAGCAGGACACAGACGCGGGCACGGCCGAGGCCCTGCGCCAGAAACGCGTGCGTCGCTTCTCCGTGCTGATCACGCTGGCGCTGATCGTCCTGTGCAACGCCATCATCCTCCTCAGCATCTGGGCGAGCGGGATCACCCTGGACAGCCTGTTTCATGCTCCGGATCGTTTCAATCCAGGGCGGGACGAGTGCGTCCGACACAATTGGCACAAAGTTTCAGGGGTGCAACAGCCGGTGCGACTGTGCTACGAATGGATCAACTTATCCGATCCGACCGGCAACACCCATACGTTTCAGGAAGATACCGATATCGTGCTCGGAGCGGACGGGAAACTGCACTACGAACAGGGCGGATGGGTGGACGCACGCTTGTTTGTCCTGCTAGCCTTTGCCGGTACAGTGCTGGCACTGGGCATGGCCCTGTCGAAGTTCCTGATCGCGCGCTACCGCCTGCGGCTGGAGGCCATGAGCCGTACCAAACCATTGTGACGCATCGAGGCGAATCTCGTTAGAAGGGACAGCGTGGCTAAGAAATACGTCTACTACTTCGGCGACGGCAAAGCCGACGGCGCCGGCGACATGAAGAATCTTCTGGGCGGCAAGGGCGCCGGCCTGGCGGAAATGACGAACCTCAAAATTTCCGTCCCACCGGGCTTTACGATCTCGACCGAAGCCTGCATCGAATACTATCGCCGCAAGAAAACCTATCCGCCGGGCATGTGGGAACAGGCCCTGCAGGCATTGAAGCGGGTGGAACGTTCGATGGGCGCCGGATTCGGAGATGCCGCAAATCCGCTGCTGGTATCCGTCCGCTCCGGCGCGCGGGCCTCCATGCCGGGCATGATGGATACGGTGCTCAACGTGGGCCTCAACGAGCGGACCATCCGCGCGTTGGCCGCCAAGACCGGCAACGAGCGCTTCGCCCAGGACAGCTATCGCCGCTTCGTGACGATGTATAGCAGCATCGTGCTGGGCATCGAACGCGAACACTTCGAAAAGCTGCTCAACAAGAAGAAAGCCGAGCGCCGGGTCACGCACGACACCGATCTGGACGCCACGGCGCTGCAGGAACTGGTCGTTCAATTCAAGGCGCTGGTCAAGCACGAAACCGGCCATGACTTTCCGGACGATCCGCTGGAACAGATGAAGAAGGCGGTCAACGCCGTCTTCGCATCGTGGTACGGCAAACGCGCGATCGAATACCGGCGCATCTACGGCATCCCGGAAACCTGGGGCACGGCCGTCAATATCGTCGCAATGGTCTTCGGCAACATGGGCGAGACCAGCGGCACCGGGGTCGCCTTCACGCGTGATCCGGCAACCGGTGAACCGACGTTCTTCGGCGAGTGCCTGATGAACGCGCAAGGGGAGGATGTGGTCGCCGGCATCCGGACGCCGCTTCCGGTCACTGCGCTCGCCAAGACCCTGCCCAAGGCCTACAAGGAACTCGACGCCACGTACCGGAAGCTCGAGCGCCACTACCGCGACATGCTCGACCTGGAGTTCACGATCCAGGAGGGCAGGCTCTACATGCTCCAGACGAGGGTCGGAAAGCGTACCGGCATTTCCGCCGTCCGCATCGCCACCGACATGGTCAAGGAAGGCATGATCAGCAAACACGAGGCGCTCCAGCGGATCAGCCCCGATCAACTCGCGCAGTATCTCTATCCCATCTTCGACAGCCAGGCGGAGACCGGTCAGAAACCGCTTGGGAAAGGTCTGCCGGCCGGCCCCGGCGCAGCCGCAGGCAAGATTGTGTTGACACCGGATCGCGCCGTCGAGATGAAAGCCAAAGGCGAGCGGGTGATCCTCGTCCGCCAGGAAACCAGTCCGGACGACATCCACGGTATGAACGCCGCGCAGGGATTCCTGACCGCCCGTGGCGGCATGACCAGTCACGCCGCCGTGGTGGCCCGGCAGATGGGCAAGGTCTGCGTCGCCGGCTGCGACGCCGTGGATGTGGACGGCACGACTTCCCTGAAAATCGGCGGCCGCTCGTTCAAAGAGGGAGACTTCCTGTCGATCAACGGCTCCACCGGAAACGTCTATGCCGGCGACGTGCCGGTCGTCGAATCCGAAGTGATTCAGGTCGTGCAGGGCAAGATGTCGCCGAGCCAGTCCGATAAGTACCGGCGCTTTGCGACGGTCCTGTCCTGGGCCGATGACGTGCGCCGGTTGCGCGTTCGAGCCAACGCCGACGTGCCCGATCAGGCCAAGATCGCCCGGGGGTTCGGCGCCGAGGGCATCGGCCTCTGCCGCACCGAGCACATGTTCTTCGCCGAAGACCGCATCCCCATCATGCAGAAGATGATCCTGGCCGGCACGCCGGAGGAGCGGGAGCGCTATCTGACACAACTGCTTCCGCTTCAGAAGCAGGATTTCATCGGTCTGTATCGGGAGATGCAGGGCTATCCGGTCACCATCCGGCTGCTCGATCCGCCGCTCCATGAGTTTCTGCCGAAGCGTGAAGACCTCATGGTGGAGATCGCCCGGCTCGAGTTGACGGGCGGAGACGGCAAGACGATCGAAGAAAAACACCGCTTGCTGGCCCGCGTCGAGGAGCTGCACGAGTTCAATCCCATGCTGGGTTTGCGCGGCTGCAGGCTGGGCATCACGATGCCGGAAATCACGCGCATGCAGGCCCGCGCCATCATCGAAGCAGCCTGCGAGCTCGCCAAGGAAGGCACGAAGATCGTCCCCGAGATCATGATCCCGTTGGTCGGCATGGTCTCCGAGATGAAGTCGCAAAAAGATCTGGTCCGGGAAGTGGCCGAGGACACGATGAAACGCTGTGGCGTAAAGCTGTCGTATCTCGTCGGCGCGATGATCGAGCTGCCGCGCGCCGCCGTGACCGCGAAACGCATCGCGGAAGAGGCGGAGTTCTTTTCCTTCGGCACCAACGATCTCACGCAAACAATGTTCGGCTTCTCGCGGGACGACGCGGCCAAGATCGTGGACTTCTATAAATTGCACAAAATCCTGGACGCAGACCCCTTTACCCAGCTGGACCGTGAAGGGGTCGGCGCCATGATGCGGATGGCCATCAGCGAAGGACGGCAAACGCGCCCCGGCATCAAGCTTGGCATCTGCGGCGAACACGGGGGCGACCCGAGCTCCGTCGAGTTTTGCCATGAACTGGGGCTGGACTACGTCAGCTGTTCGCCCTATCGTGTCGCCATTGCCCGCCTGGCTGCTGCGCAGGCTGCGCTGGCCGACAAAGACGCCGCCAGGAGCAGCAGACGCAAGCCCGCCCCCAAGAAGGCCCGCCGTCGATCGCGGTGAAGACCGCCGCACACGACATCCGCTACATGACTCGGGCGCTGCAACTCGCCGCTCGAGGCAGAGGGCGCACCAGTCCCAACCCGATGGTCGGCGCAGTGGTGGTGTCCGGCAGGCGAATCGTCGGGGAGGGATTTCACCACAACGCCGGCGGCCCGCACGCCGAAGCGATCGCCCTGCACGCTGCCGGGCCTCGAGCGAAAAGCGGAACACTCTACATCACTCTGGAACCCTGCAGCCATACGCGCAAACGCACGCCGCCCTGCGTCCCCGCCATCCTGGCCGCCGGCATCCGCCGTGTCGTGGTCGCCATGCGCGATCCCAACCCTCAGGTGAACGGGGAGGGACTCCGGCGTTTGACACGTGCCGGACTCAGCGTCGCGACCGGATGCCTGGAACGGCAGGCCGCGCAATTGAACGACAGCTACGTGCATCGGATGCGGACAGGCCGGCCGTTGGTCGTCTTGAAGATGGCGATGACGCTTGACGGCAAAACGGCGACAGCCGCCGGTGAATCGCAATGGATTACCGGTCCAGACGCCCGCCGGCATGCCCACCGTCTCCGCAGCCAGGCCGATGCCATTATGGTCGGGATCAATACTGTCCTGGCGGATGACCCACAACTGACGGTCAGACTCGACAAACCGATTGCCCGCCAGCCCCTTCGCGTCATTATGGACAGTTCACTCAGAATTCCGCTGAGCGCGAGAGTGTTATCTCGCCGGCTGCGGAAGGGCACCGTCATCGCCGCCACAAGCCGCGCCCCGCACGCGCGCCTCGCCCGTCTTCGCCAGCGTGGGATCTCCGTACTGGTCCTGCCTGGTGAAAAGGGGAGAGTCTCTCTGCGCGCGTGCCTCATGCAATTGGCTCGGATAGGAATCAACCGCCTGTTGATCGAAGGAGGCAGTGAACTTGCCGCCTCGGCCCTACAGGCCGGTGTAGTAAACCGCCTGCACCTCTATGTTGCGCCTCGGCTTCTCGGAGGCACCAATGCCAAGGGTGCAATCGGGGGTTCCTGTCCACCTCACCTCGCCCGTGCCTTTTCAGTTTCCAACCTAAGTGTGAAGAAAATAGGCCCCGATCTCTTGATTGAAGGCACACTCTGATCTCCAGCTCTTTCCCGTAAGCATTTGGCTGTGCTGTACGCCTTCGGATACATCCGTACAAAACTGTACAAATCCATAGACAGCTTTGAATAGAAATATATCTAATTAATATCAAGTAGTTATGCTGAATTTGACAAATCTGAGAATCTCGGCATTGAGCTTGCTCTATCCTGTCGCACGTTATGCAAGCGCTCGAACAACTCGCTCCGCCGCCATCTCTCGGGCTTTCCACCTCTTCCAGCACAGCTTCTGTATCGGGCGCGATCCTCGGATCGACGCTGCGGGCGCTCGATGCCGCTCTGCAAGCCCGTGACATCTGCACCCATACACATTGCCAGCGCGTCATCTATTATTCCCTGACGCTGGGTCGGATCATGGGTTTGTCGGAGGATGAACTGGTTACGCTCGAACGGGGTGTCTTCCTGCACGATATCGGAAAAATTCACATGCCTGACTCCGTGCTCCTGAAACCCGGACTGCTGTCGGACACGGAACGGACCGTCATGCAGCAGCATCCATCAATCGGCTACGAAATGTTGCGCCACAATCCGCTGCTGACCGACGCCGCTGAAATCGTCCTGACCCATCATGAGCGCTACAACGGCAGCGGCTACCCCCTGGGACTGAAAGGGGATGACATCCCGCTCGGCGCGCGCATCTGCGCCATCACCGACACCTTCGATGCCATCACGTCAATCCGCCCGTATCGGACGCCCATGAGCGTTGAGGACGCCTGCAACTACATCCAATCCGAGCGCGGCTGTCAGTACGATCCTGAGATCGTGGACATGTTCACCGCTCTGCCGTCTTCTCAGTGGCAGGAAGTCCGACGCGCGGCCAGCACCAGCACCGCGCTGAACAGCCTGTTTCACGCCGCCTGACCCCTCTGTTTTGACAAGCTCTCCGTGACGATGCTACCGTGACGCCGTGCGCGCCACGTCCATCGTCTTCCACCTAACCCTTGCCTGGCTGCTGATTGGCTGTTGGCTGTTTGGATCGACAACGGCTACCGCCTCACCATCCATCGACGAGTGCACCATCGCGGCCGAGCAGGGCGGCATCCTGTTTCCGGTAGACAAGCTGGAGGTCTCCACCCGTTGCCAGCTCGGCGCCGTCATCAGCGGATACACCACGACAGGCCTCATCGGTCCGGTGCAGACACCCGTCACTCCACAGCTCTACGAATATCTGCTTGACCGGCCGCCACTATCGCCGCGCTCACGGAGCGGCTCGGTCTGGGTGCCTACCAATTCACGGCGCGGGAACCGAATCAGTTCTGGGTCAATGACGTGGAGGGCACGCAGGGCCTGCTCTCGCTCGTCTACCAGGATTCCGCGCATCGCATCTATCACATCGACGGCTACCACGAGGGACAGGTGTTCCCGATGGTGCGCGCGAAGGCGGTCGTCTTCATGAACATCCTGCCCGTCACCACGACCGACGGCCTGCCGGCCGTGCAGACCTCGCTCATCGCCTATACGCGGCTGGATACGACTCTGCTGGCCGGATTGGTTCGCATCCTGCGGCCCCTCATCGGCGAGGCCGTCACCCGCAAACTCTCACGCGGCTTCGAGGTGACCAATCAGTTAGGCACAGCGATCGCGCGGGACCGTGACCGCGTCGTGCAGCAGGCTTCGCTCGTGCCCTGGCTGTCCATCACGGATCTCCAGACACTCATCGGCTGGCTCTATACCGTGCCGCAGCGTGCTGCCGCCACACCGACAGCGGAGATGCCCGCACCGCTCCCCATGCAGGCCTCGCCGTGACAACCCGCCAGAGCTACGTGCTCCTGTGCAGCATCGGGGTCTTTTGCTTTCTCAGCTACAACCTCGTCCGCATGCCGGTGCTGTCGCTGTTCGCGCAATCGCTCGGTGCGGAACCGGAGGCCATTGGGCTGATTGTCTCGGCGTCCACGCTCACTGGCGTCTTTTTGAAATTGCCGTCCGGCGCCCTGTCGGATCTCTATGGCCGACGGATGTTGCTGCGCATCGGGGTGCTGGCCTTTGGCATCCCGCCATTCTTCTATCCCTTCGTCAGCGATACCGCCACGCTGACTGCACTGCGATTCATGCACGGACTGGCAACGGCCATCTTCGCGCCCAGCGCATTGGCGACTGTTGCAGAATTGTACAAAGAACGGCGAGGCGCAGCCCTGGGCACCTACACAGCCTGCACGCAGGCCGGTTCATTGTTGGGACCGGTCATCGGCGGCTGGCTTTACTATCAAGCCGGCTTTCCGGCGACCTTTGTGACTGCGGGTATCTTCGGCAGCGTCGCGCTCGTGATCTTTTTCAGCCTGCAACTCAACCCGCCACCACCGCGAGGCGAGAAGGGGATGGGCCCATTAATCGCCGACATGCTCAAGGGCTTCCGTGTTGTCGCCAAAAACACACGGGTGCTGGCGACCAGCACTACCGATGGAGCCAAAATGATCGCGAACGGCGCCTTGATGGCCTTCCTGCCGATCTATGGTCTGTCGGTCGGACTCAACCCCGGCGAGATCGGCCTCCTGTTTGGCGTGCAGGGCATCACGTCGTTCTTTTCCAAGCCGATCATGGGGCGCGTGTCCGATCGTGTTGGACGAAAACCGCTGATCCTGACCGGGCTGTTCATCTGCGCCGGCACATTCGTACTCATTCCACATGCGACATGGTTCCCCGCTTTGCTTCTGCTGTCAGCCGGATTCGGTTACGGCGAAGCGGTGGTCACGTCATCCACCTCCGCATTCGTCGCCGATCTGTCGGAGCTCAAGACGCTCGGAGCAGGGATGGGCATGCAGGGGACTATCGGCGACATTGGCCACGCCAGTGGACCATTGCTGGCCGGCGTCCTGATCGCCAGCATGAACTATCAGAACGCCTTCGTAATTATCGCCTCGCTGCAAATCCTGGCGGCTGGATTGTTCTGGCTAACTATGCGGAGATACTAACCCGGACTATTCATGAATACCTACTGCGGCAGCAGATACTCTCGTCCGGCGCGGCTTTTCTCGCTCGGCTTCCTCGACGTACTGCAGAGAGTACGTCTCCGTCGCCTCACTTGCTAGAAGCCACGGCGGCCTTCGGTCTCCGTTGCCTCGCAACGGCATTCATAAATAATCCGGGCTTGCCAGTGCTATAATGCCGCTCACGCCATGAAATCTGAGATCGGAACGGGCGATATTATTGTCGGCGTCCTGGGCACAATTGGCGTCGTCGTCCTGATCGTGCTGTTTGTCTACGTCGTGCGGAACATGTTGCTGAAGAAAGAAGGGGAGTAGCGTGTTTGCCGGAATAGTCGAGGAAACGGGAGCCGTAAAGTCGCTGGAGAAAACTCTGGCTGGCACACGTCTGACCGTCCTCGCCTCGACCGTCATGGACGATCTGCCCATTGGCGCCAGCATCAGCGTGAACGGAACCTGCCTGACTGTCGTGAAACGGGACGACAAGGAATTCACCGTGGACGTGTCTCCGGAAACGATGGGTGTGACGAACCTCGGTAAGCTGTCAGCCGGCTCACCGGTCAATCTGGAACGAGCCATGAAACTCAATGAACGGATCGGCGGACACCTGGTCGCAGGCCATGTGGACGGGGTCGGGACGATCCGAGAGCGGCAGCAGGAGGGAAACGGCACCGTCATCACGATTGAAGCGCCGCCGGAGATTCTTCGCTACTGTATTCCGAAAGGCTCGATCACGGTGGATGGAGTGAGTCTGACAATCAACGAGGTTTCGGGCCGATCCTTCTCCGTCATGATCATCCCGCACACAGCAAAGGTCACGACGCTTGGCCTCAAGCAGCAGGGCGATACAGTCAATCTGGAATCGGATGTGATCGGTAAATACGTCGAGCGGCTGTTGCAGGAACGGGGACAAATCCTGCCTAAATCAGAGATCGTGATCGACCGGGATTATCTACAGAAGCGGGGGCTGATTTAGCAGACGGCGCTAAAGGATTCCTGACATCGTTCTCGTTCCCACGGAGGTGCCTATGCTCACTGTGGTGCACGGCTGGCCAGTCCGATGGTCTCTCCTGCTTGGGCTGCCGATTCTGTTCACGCTGGCCGCTTGCGGGCACACCACCAAGAACTACCAGGAATACCACCGCATCACTGCCTCAGGGGCATTTTCCGCGCGCGACAAACTGGCGGACGAGACAACGCTCACCGATGACGAACTCTCGCAAAAAGGCTATGCCCCTATTGGCGCAATCGACATATCGTCGGTGAAGCCGCCCGACATCAATGACATTAAACACGAGGCGGCCGGGAAAGGCGCAGATCTCATCAAGGTCGACATCTCATCCCAAACAGGCAATGAAACAACCAAAACTTGCCTTGACTTGCTATCCACCAGCAACGATATGACGGGCGGGGGGGGCAACAATTTTGCTGGATGCCAGAACTATTCTGTTGAAAATACGACGGTCAACCTCTCGGTCATCAAAGGTTCGCTCTGGCGTCATGACCCGCAGGAGAAGGCCAGATGAGAAATAGGGAACAACTCCCGCCAAAATCAGAGATCGTGATTGATCGGGACTACCTGCAGAAACGCGGATTGATCTGAACCCGGATCAAACACGGCGCGAAGTAGGGGAGGAGACACGATGCAAAAATTAATGCAAGTTGAGCCGAAATCAGCAGCCTTGGTCGGCGGGACGCTCTGCGGGCTACTGGGAACTATCGGGGCAGTAGGGTGGGTGGCCTGGCTCTTGTACACCGTCGGTGTGGCGTCGATTACGGTCGGGGATGGGCTGCCCGGCATCATTATGGCCCGGGGATGATTCTGATCCTGATACCAACGTTCGCAGCGTTTTACGGCGCAATCCTCTCCTGGCTGATCACCTGGCTCTTCAACGCCACGACCAAGCGCACAGGCGGGTTACTGATCTCTCTGGAAAACTAACGCTGCCCATAGTCATAGGAAAACACATGAGAGTTGAGGGTATTTCATGAAAACACTGTTGGCCGCCTCCGCACTCATAACCGGAATTCTCATCCTGAGCCTGTCATCTAGTTGCACCCCTTGCGCACAGTGGGGCACGAGGAACGTCACCTAACAACGCTGCGCGCGCTACTCAGGAAGTAATTGCGCCTATTCCACAACAGAAACGAAAACCGAAAACTACTGCATCCGTCATGAGGAGTCCAGAAGCTCCACAGGCACATCCAGCAACTTATCAGATGACAGCGCCGAGCGCAGGAGACGAGTCCTCGAGGTGAGGCAGCAAAGTAGCTTGCCAGACCTCGACCAGCTTTGGACATTCCTTCAGGATAAGATTTTTAAGGATTCAGAGAAGGTCTCTGTCTGGCCCTCCAGATCTCCCTCGGATAATTTCAACCTCATTTCCGGTCACTCTGCAGTGACAGCCGCGGTGAGGTTTGGAGAGAAAGGTATCTTCTGTGCAGACAGATTTGCTCAAACCAACGTTGGGTACTGCGTTACCGTGGGGGTCTGGCGTGGGGCATATGGACCATCCGCTCAGAACGCCTTCGACACACTGCCCCGCATCTTGCAGGAAGATGCCGATAAAAGAGGACAGAAGCCGATTGCCTTTTTGCCCGAACGCACAACAAACCACGGAGAAAAAGTTGCGAGTTACGACCCAACGGAAAATCTTACCGACCCGACCATCAAGTGGAAAGGATTGCGATCATGGACAATCATCGGAACGTATTTCGTGATGGTGGAATTCGATGTCCCGCGCAACGATCCTGAGAAAAACAAATGGCTGACCAGCACCGCTCCAATGGTTATGGATGCCGCCATCGAGTTCCTAGAATCTCGCCCTTGACAGGGCAGTTTTAGCGGTAGTTTAGAGAAAAGATCGTCAGGGGTAGTCTCCGCATCCTTCAACTTGGAAGCAAATCGAGCCGCCGCCGCAAACTTGCTGCTCACCTTGCTAGGGACAACCCTCTTCCGCTGGCTCCTGCGTGTCGGCTTGGCACGAACCTTCGATCCCGCACGACGCTTCACTTATTCTTCCAGCGTTGAAATATCGCCCGGATCCTGGCCCAGTTCCTTGGCTTTCAGCACCCGCCGCATGATCTTGCCGGAGCGCGTCTTGGGGAGCGATGGCACGATATCAATCGCCCTCGGCACGGCGATCTTGCCCAGTTCCTTGCCTACGTGCTCCATGAGTTCCTTGATCAGTTCCTCACTTTCCTTCTCGCCCTGCTTCAGAATCACGAACGCCTTGATGGCTTCACCGGCTGTCTTGTGCGGCACGCCGATCACCGCCGCTTCCGCAACCGAATGGTGACTCACTAAGGCGCTCTCCACCTCGGCAGTCCCGATCCGGTTGCCCGCAACCTTGATCACATCATCAGCCCGACCCATGAACCACATGTAGCCGTCTTCGTCCTTCCGGCAGACGTCGCCCGCCGTGTAGCAGTTAGGGATCGTATTCCAATAGGTCTTGTACCGCTCCGGATCCTTGTAAATGGTGCGCATCATCGAGGGCCAGGGCGTCTTGATCACGGCGAATCCGCCGGTATTGGCCGGCACGCTCTTGCCCTCACGATCCACCACGTCAGCTTCGATGCCCAGGAAGGGCCGCGTGGCCGAACCCGGCTTCAGCATGACGGAGGGGAGGGGCGTGATCAGGATCGCGCCAGTTTCCGTCTGCCACCAAGTGTCCATGATCGGATACTTGCTGCCGGTCACGTGATAGAACCATTCCCAGGCTTCCGGATTGATCGGCTCGCCGACGCTGCCGAGCACTCGCAATGAGGACAGATCGTACTTCTTCGGCCAATCCTCGCCGTATTTCATCAGCAGCCGGATCGCAGTCGGCGTCGTGTAAAACACCGTCACACCGTACTGCTCGATGATGCTCCACCAGCGGCCTGGGTTTGGATAGTCCGGCTTGCCTTCGGCGGTCAAAATTGTCGCGCCGTTGAGCAACGGACCATAGACAATATAGCTGTGTCCGGTGACCCAGCCGGGATCGGCCACGCAGAAATAGATATCGTCATCGTGCAGATCGAAGACATACTTGGCGGTGAGATAAGTCCCGACCATGTAGCCACCATGGACGTGCACGACACCCTTGGGTTTGCCGGTCGTACCGGAGGTATACAGGATATACAGCGGCGTTTCGGCATCCAGCTTTTCCGGCTCGCACGTCGCCTTTTGGTCCTTCAGCCAGTCGTGCCAGTCAATTTCCTTAAGCGCTGAGAGGGGAACAGCTGGCTGCTGGCGCCGAACCACCACGACTTTCTCCACGGTCGGACACTTGGCCACGGCCTGATCCACGACAGTTTTGAGATTGATGACCTTGCTGCGGTCATAGCCGACATCGGCCGTGATGACCAGCCGCGCTTCACAATCCTGAATCCGGGACTGCAAGGCAGGCGCGCTGAAGCCGGAATAGACCACGCTATGAATGAGGCCGATCCGAGCACAGGCCAGCATGGCGACGATCTGTTCGGGAATCTTCGGCATGTAGATGGTGACCCGGTCGCCTTTTTTGAGACCAAGGGCCTTCAGCGCATTAGCGCAGCGGTTCACCTGGCGATGGAGTTCCGCATAGGTGAAGATGCGTTCCTCGCCCTGTTCGCCAACCCAGATGACTGCGACTTTGTTCTTGCGCCAGGTTTTGACGTGCCGGTCGAGACAGTTATAGGAGATGTTGCAGGTGGCACCGATAAACCACTTGGCCCAGGGATAGTTCCACTCCAGGACTTTGGACCAGGGCGAGAACCATTCCAATTCCTTCGCCGCCTGGCTCCAAAAAGCCTCCGGATCGGCAATGGACTGCTTATAAGCGGACTCGTAGTCTTTGATGTAGGTCCGTGCTTTGGTTTCTGCGGTCGGGTGGATGACCCGTTTCTCGTGGAGGAGTGATTCGAACTTCTCTGCCGGCTCTGTCATGGGATTCCCTCGCTTGCGTGCGCGCCATTATGCTCAACTCGCCTGACGATCTGCAAGATGGTTCCCTTGACACTTTTGAGAACCGGGCTGTAGCATGCGCCCATGAATCCCGGCCGGACGACACGGACTCTTCTTTCCGCCATAGCCGCCGTTTTTCTTGCCGTCACTGCAGCAGACGCCCAGCTCGGCCGCCCCGAAGGTCTGTACTACAAATCCTGGGCCGTCATCTTCGGCATCAACGATTATCTTCTGGCTCCCAAACTGACGACACCGGTCGCCGACGGCAAAGTCCTGGCTGCGGCCCTGCGTAAACTCGGATTCGAAGAAGTGGTCGAGGTATACGACAAACAGGCCAGCTTCAAGAGCATGCAATATATTCTCAATGATGTGCTGCTGCGCAAGGTCGGACGTCAGGACCGTGTCGTGATCTTCTATGCCGGCCACGCCGGCGTCACGCGAGACAGCAGTGGCAAGGACCTGGGCTATCTGGTTCCCTGGGATGCCCAGATCAACAACGCCGCCAAAGCCGTGACGCTGGACGACCTGAAGGATTTCTCCCGGAGGGTGATGTCCAAACACATTCTGTTTATCATCAATGCCGGTGTCAGTGGATGGGACATCACAGCCCCGCAGCAGTTGTCGCTGGAAGGCCGCGGCGCGCCGGAAGAAGAGACGGACAAGAGGGCCGTGCAGGTCCTCACGGCGGCTAATAAAGGGGAGGCCACTGCACAAAAGGACGGGCAGAGCCTGTTCCTGCGCGCACTCACCGCCGGCTTGCAGGGCGCGGCAGACACAGACAAAAACGGCTGGCTGATGGTGAGTGAACTCGGAACCTATAGCAAGCAGCAGGTTGAAAAGGCCACGGCCGGCAAGCAGCATCCCCAAATTGTACGCCTCGACGGAGACGGAGACATGATTCTGGTCGAGGGCAAGAGAGGGACATTCCGGGCCGGCGGCGAGCCGAAAACAGACGCGGAGCGCGTCGAGGCGGCCAAGGAACTGTACGATCTGGCCTTCACAACGCTGCAGCAGCAACGCCCGCCGCAGGAGGCGCTGAACAGCCTGAACAAGGCCCTGGAATACAACCCCACCTACGGCGACGCGTATATTTTAAAAAGCTACGTGCTGATGGAATATCTGTCCAATCAGGATGACGCGCTGATCGCGGCGAACCAGGCCGTCAAGTATGCGGCGGAGAATCCGGACTCGCACTACACACAGGGACTCATTCTGCTGAAGAAGCAGCAATACAAGGAAGCGGAACAGGCAATGCAACGCGCGCTGGCCCTGAATCCGGACAACTCGGACGCGCTGCTGGTTCTCGGAGATCTCTACGCCGAAGATTTGAAGGATCAGAACAAAGCCCTGGAGTCGTACAGAAAATATCTGGAAACCGGCGGGACGGAAGCCAGGGCCAAGGACTACATCGAGAAAGCCGGCACGAAATGAAAAGCGTATAGCTTATAGCAAATAGCTGATAGCTCCGACGGAATGCGCAGAAGAAGTTTCATAGCTAGAGGCCATTAGCCATATGCTCTGTATTCTTTAGCCCTGAGCGCCGCCTTTCAAATAGCCCAGCCCGATCTTCAACGCCCGGCGCGTAATCTCCGGCCATTTGGCCTCCGGATATTCCATCAGCACGGCAGCCGCCTTTGGGTCCTGCACCACCAGGTCTTTGACGGAAATGATGCCATCCTCCACCTTGACGTCAGCCACAAGCACCCCCTTCGTAAAAAACCTCCCATACCTGGGAACGACTGATTTTCCGTATCAACCCGCTCTGCTCCGTCGCGTTGACAGGTCTGGGGGTGCATGTTAGCATTATTTTTAGATGAGGACACAACAGTGAACACGGCTCCAGCAGCCCGATCGAGCTTCACACCAAGGAGGATGCACCCATGATGTCCACAGTCCACGGGATTTCACAAGCGATGCGCGGAAGCCTAGCCGCTATCCTCGTCATCGGCCTGGTGGCTTGCAGCGGCACCCCGAAATGGGTCACTCAAGGCTCCGGCGTCATGAACGGCAAGGACGACAAGGCTTTCTACGGCGTCGGCTCGATCTTCGGCATCAAAAACGAGCCGCTGGCCTGGGACGCGGCGGAAAACCGGGCGCGCGCCGAAATCGCCAAGAACTTCCAGACCTACTCGGCCTATCTCATGAAGGACTACGCAGCTTCCACCTCTGCCAACGACTTCACCAAATCCACCGAAGAGCAGAACGTGGAGCGGGCGATCAAGACGTTCTCCGCCGTCACGCTGAATGGGGTCCGGCCCATCGAGCGATACAAGGATGAAGACAGCGGCATCTACTACGTGCTCGCCAAACTGGATCTCAAAGACGTCAAGAATAAGCTCGAAGAGTCGAAAGAACTGAACGCGGAAGTCCGTGACTTCGTCCGGAAAAACGCCGACCGCCTGTTCGAGAAACTAGAAAAAGAAGAGACCAAGCAAGCACCGAAGTAACCGTGAGGAGTAAGGCATGAGGAGCAAGGAATGACGATGGGACAAGACTGCGCAGAAAAGTATACCCTCAGCACTCAGCACTCAGCACTCAGCACTTCCTTGATGCTCGCCTTCGCCATGCTGACCATCCTGGCCGGTTGCGGGGCTGAAACGAAAGTCACCCGCGTGGACGCGGGTGTCGTCACGGACCTGAGCGGGCGGTGGAACGACACGGATTCACGGATGGTTGCCGAAGGGATGGTCAAGGAAGCCCTTGGCACGCCCTGGCTGGACAATTACACCAGAAGCCATCGAGGGAAGCAGCCGGTCGTCGTCGTCGGCATGATCACGAACAAGAGCCACGAACACATCAATGTCCAGACGTTCGTGACCGATCTGCAACGGGAACTGGTCAACTCCCAAAAAGTGACCTTCGTCGCCGGCCGCGGCGAGCGGGAAGAGATTCGCCAGGAACGGGAGGAGCAGGCCATGCACGCCCGTGAAGATACGCAAAAAGCTCCCGGCAAAGAGGTCGGCGCCGACTACATGATGAAGGGGTACATCTCGACGATCCTCGATGAAGCAGACGGGGTCAAGGCAGTGTTTTACCAGGTGGACCTGGAACTGGTCGATTTGGAAAGCAACGTCAAGGCGTGGTTCGGGCAGAAGAAAATCAAGAAAGTCGTCGAGCGTAAACGAACAGTATTCTAGGCCCCACGGGTCTTGTTCAAGCCTGCTAGCCCACTCAGCGCGCCACCCGTGATCGCGCGTCATTCGTCCTCGCTTGTCCCCATCGTTCTGCTGGCGCTTCTTCTGAGCGCCTGCGGTCCGGCCACCAACCGGTACGCGCTGATCGAAGAAAGCCTGCGGACGGGGGATGTCCAGCGCGCCGACGCCATCGTCGAAGAGGCCCATAAAGACTATGACGCCAAGAGCCAGGTCCTCTATCGCATGGACCGCGGCATGACACTTCACCTGGCCAGCCGCTACGAAGAGAGCACCGCCGTGCTCGACAAGGCAGATCAGGAAGTCGAACAGCTCTATACCCGCCGGATCACCACCGAAGCCAGGGCATTTCTCTACAACGATACCGAGCTTCCCTTCGAAGGAGCCCCTTACGAGCAGGTCATGCTCAACGTGCTCAAGGCGCTCAACTATGCGGTGGGCGGCAATCTCCAGGATGCGCTCGTGGAAGCGCGGCGCGTGGATCACCGCTTGAATGTCCTCGCCGATCGGGTGGGAGACAAGCCGGACGCCTACAAGGACGACGGCCTGGCCCGGTACCTGAGTGGCGTCCTGTACGAAGCAGCGGGCGAATTCAGCGACGCCTTCATTGCCTACCGGAAAGCCTACGACACCTATCTGGCCGCGCGGGCCTGGTCGCGGACGCCGACGCCGCCCATGCTCAGGACCGATCTCCTCCGCATCACCGACACGCTCCATCTGACCGACGAACACGAGCAGTACCGGGAGGCCTTTGCCGACACGCCCTGGCAGCCGTCCGCCGACCTACAGCAACTCGCCCAGGTCGTCGTGGTCAGTTATAATGGCAGCGCGCCGCGCAAGGAGGACCAGTTTCTCGACCTTCCCATCAGCCTCGACGCCCTGCGGCTGGTCCTGGTGACCAAGCAGGCAATCGGCCCCAACACGAACCAGCGGGAAGCGCGCGCCGTGGAGAGCGCACTGTATGGCTTGAACGGTCGCGTCGTCCGGGTCGCGCTGCCGAGGCTGGTTCCGAGGAAGACCGCCGTGGCCTTCGGGCAGGTGAACCTGGTCGGTGCCGACGGAACCCACGGCACCCGGACCGAACTGGTGCAGGATGTGAGCGCGCTGGCGGCCAAACAATTCTCCGACGAGTTCAACAGCGTGGCCGTGAAAGCCGTGGCGCGCGGCGCGGTGAAATATGCAGCCGCCGAAGGCTTCGCACGCGGCGCGCGGGCCGCCGCCGGGCGGGATGCCATGGGACAGCTGATCGGCCTGTTGGTCGGCAGCCTGGCCAAGGCTCTGGCGATCTCCACGGAGGAAGCGGACAAACGAATCTGGCAAACTCTGCCGGATGAAATTCACGTCGCGCGGCTGTGGGTGCCGCCCGGTTCCTACGAGCTGCGCATCCGCCCCATCGGCAAGGGCGGCGGGCCGGTTGGGCGCGAAGCCGTCCACGCCGTCACGTTGCGCGGCGGGGAAACCAAGTTCTTCACGGAACGGGTGATGCCGTAAGTCCGTGATGCGTGAGGGTGACGCGTGATGTGTCAAAAACGAAAGAATATGGAGGGACGGTTATGTTGAAGTCCCGCACAGTCCTGATCATCGTGCTTGTGGCCATGAACGGCGTGCTCGCCGGGTGCGCGGGCCACCGTACGCAACCGGCCTGGGTCGAAGGGAACAGCAGGGACTATCCCGCCGACCAATACCTGTTGGGCGTCGGGCAGGCCGATTCGCGGCCTGCCGCCGAGGAGCGGGCCTACGGTGCCGTCGCCCGGGTCTTCACGGCCAAGGTTGAAGCGGAGTCCAAGGACTGGGAATCCTTCCTCCTGTTGGAAGCCAAGGGCCAAGCGAACACGGAGCGCCGGCTGACGCTGGATCAACTGACCCGCGTCTCCACGGACAAGGTCCTGGAAAGCGTCCGCATTCTGGATGCCTGGGTGAATCCCGCAAGCAGGCAGCATCATGTTTTGGCCGGCATGCATCGCGCGCAAGCCACCACGGCCCTCGCCGAACGGATGACGGAACTCGATCGCACAACAGAGACGGATCTGGCGGAATCCCGCCACACGGCGGATACACTCGTCACAATCCGCAGCCTGCGGCGCGCAATCAAGAATCTCGTGCTCCGGGAAGCCTACAATGCCGATCTCCGCGTGATCAGGGCGAGCGGGCAGGGGACACCGTCCCGACATCGCGTCGCAGAGTTGACAGGAGCGCTCGAACAGTTTATGGCTGCTCACCTGTTGGTCAGCGTGGAGGTCCTGGGAGATCAGATTGAGCCGGTTCGCCGCGCCGTCATCGAAGGACTGGTCCGGGAAGGGCTGCCGGTGACGGCCAAGCCGGCCGGCGCCGAAGAGCCGGCAGCCGGACGGGATGGAGGCAAACCGTTGGAGCTACTGGTCAAAGGCACGGTGCGGCTGTTCGATATAGACGTGCCCGATCCTCGCTTCCGCTATGTCCGTTGGTGCAGCGATTTTGTCATTCTGGAATCAGGCACGCAGCATGTTGTCGGGGCCGTTTCGCGCGGAGAGCGGGAAGGGCATTTGACGCAGGCCGAAGCCACGGCGAAGGCTGTCCGTGTCATGCAACAAGAAGTCTCGTCGGAACTGGCCAGGACGCTGGCCGGGTACGTCTACGGGGACCAGAACCAGCCGGCAAATCTCCCTCCGGCCGCTTGCCCGCAACAAAGCACGCGTGGCGAAGAGACACCGGCTGCTCACAAACCACCACTATGAGGAGACGATGAAGAATCGCTCGACCCGTTCCGATTCATCCGAGTCCCATGACACGGGATCTCGCCGAAAAATGCCCAGCCGCGTCTCCAAGCAACTGGCCGTAGAGCGGCTCAAGCGCGACACGGAGGCGGTGAACCAGGCCAGTCTGCTGACCCCTCTCCGGCGGCAGGGCTACGAGGAGCTGCCCATCGAAGAAATCCAGGACCGCCTGTCCAAGCTCCGCACAGCCCTTGCAGAGTTCATCGTCTCGAGGAGAGCCTAATGCCGTACTACTATTTTGACTCCACGGCGCTCGTCAAGCGCTACAGCCGCGAACGTGGCTCCCGCATCGTCAACAGCCTGATGACCAAGCGGGAGAAAACGATCATCGTCGGAGGCCCCACAATCACCGAGTTCTACGCATTGTTTGCGCTCAAGGCACGCGAAGGGCAGTTGACCCGCGACGACTGGTACTCGGTGCTCTTAAAATTCGAAGCCGAATCCATGCGCGGGGTCTACCACTTCGCCACGCCGACAAGCGAGACGTTCACGGCCACCAAGCAACTGCTCCTCGACTTTCCTGTGCTGCGCGCGCCCCAGGCCGTCCATCTCATGCTCGCGTACGAATTTCGATCGTTACGTCTGTCAGTCGTCAGCACGGACCGGAAAATTCTTGAATTGTGCAAACCGCTGGGAATGAATCCGATCAATCCGGAAGAGGATGAATAAGCCGCACGCACACGACGAAGGGGGTTGGACGTGACCTATTGGGTGAAAGTGGTTTTCGTGGATAATCAGGAATTGCTGGTGAAAGACGCCATCCGGCACACCATCAGCGAGGACATGGAAGTGCTGGAAGTGGATACCGCGCTGGAAGTGACCATCATTCCGATGAAGCAGATCAAGTACGTCTCCTGCGACGCGACCGTATTTGCTACTAAACCAAAGACTTAACTTCAACCGCCCCTTCACTATCACGGTTCCGGTCACGGTTCCCGTCTAAAACAGGCTCTTTCGGGGCTCCGTCCAGCAGATCTACGGCGCTCCGGTTCCCCCCAGGAGACAGGTGCAGGTAGGTGTTGGCCGTG
>SHZW01000021.1 GCA_009692155.1 Nitrospiraceae bacterium | reverse complement strand
GGGGAGGTTTGGCACCTCGATGTCGACTCATCGCATCCTGGGGCTGAAGCCGGTCCCAAGGGTTAGGCTGTTCGCCTATTAAAGCGGTACGAGAGTTGGGTTCAGAACGTCGTGAGACAGTTCGGTCCCTATCTGTTGTGGGCGGAGGAGATTTGAGAGGGGTTTTCACTAGTACGAGAGGACTGTGAAGAACGGACCTCTAGTGTGCCGGTTGTCGCGCCAGCGGCAGTGCCGGGTAGCTATGTCCGGTGGGGATAACCGCTGAAAGCATCTAAGCGGGAAGCCTGCCTCAAGATGAGATCTCCCGGGGCGCAAGCCCCCTAAAGACCGCATGTAGACCACGTGCTTGATAGGCTGGGTGTGGAAGGCTCGTAAGGGCTGAAGCTAACCAGTACTAATCGGTCGTGCGGCTTAACATTTACATTGCACATTTGCTCCTGGTAGACATGGTCTTAAAGAAAGTATGATTTGGTGAAGTAGGATTTGGCGAAGTTCACTTCACCCAATCACCAGATCACCAAATCTGACTTTCTTCACGAGTTCCCGGTGGCCTTGCCGGAGGGGTCCCACCCGTTCCCATACCGAACACGGAAGTTAAGCCCTCCAGGGTCGATGCTACTGCTGCTGTGAGGCAGTGGGAAAGTAGAACGCTGCCGGGTTATAAACAAAGCCCGCTGGTCGAAAGATCAGCGGGCTTTGTTTTTCTAGAACAGCAGATCGGGCGGCCTGGGTAATCCCTATCTGCGCGCGTCCAACGAGGGCCTTCTGAGGCCGCGCGTTGCGCGAGCAAGAGGATTACCCAGACCGCCCTTTTAATCGCACCGACAGCGTTCGGGAGAGAGTGGCCGGTCGCTATTCGCTGTCGCATAGCAACCGCTCAAGTGAAGCTTGATATGCCGAATGTCGTGGCCACGGGTTGGGCCCCGTGAAGAGCCCGGACGAGGCAGCGGTATTGAGGATGTTGTTGGAAAAAGTCCAGGACCCTCGCTGGTAGCAGCGCATCAAGGCCCGTCTGGCACAGCGGGGAGGGTGAAACTGACAGGTGAGCCTGAGTTTATGTGCTGCGCTTCAGATGGGCGTAGGGCGGTAAAGTAGTAAGGCGTGGGTCTTCGACCGGACCGCCGATGGTGAAATGATAGAGTGATTGGAACGTGAGGTCTTTGAGCGCGATAATTTCATGCACCGGGTCGTCGAAGAAACAGCCGATTCCGGTCGCTCGCACTCCCGCCGCTTCCGCTTCCAGGTAGAGCACCTGCCCGACCAGTCCTGATTCCCAGAACAGGCGCGGGTACCACCAGGCGCCTTGTCGCAGGCGCTCGTCAAATTCAGCCAGCATGCCAAGCGAAAAGGCGCTGTCGCCGGCGATGTCCTGATGGCAACTGACTTGCGCGGCAACTTTTTGAGCATCTCCTTCCAGGATTGCGTACAAGGGCAGATTCTCGGGACAGCCGGGGGCGAGGACCCATTCAATATGGGGGTTCATCGCATTCTTGAGGAGCGGCAGCTTGGCCGGATCACGAACCAGAACATACACGCCAGGCGTCAGTCCTTCCACACGATGGACAAAGAGCAATAGGTGAATCGCCGGAGCCCACGGCAGCGCATCCCACGGCATCGGCCGCTCCTGCTGCGGGCGATCCGCGCCGGGCGTCACGCGGGCCAGCATCCGAAAGAATGTCGCGGCGGTGATCGACGTCTTTCCATCCAGTGAGACGGCACTGCGCCGTTGCCGGATGATCGTCCCGGCCTCCGGGCTTGCCTTGAGTGTTTCAGGTGGAGCCGGAGAAGGCTCATGGCTGGGGAACGTCACGGACCGGTGTTCGATGCTGGTTTTTCGCGTGGCTTCGGCTACGTCGTCAATGATTTCCCACGGCACCGGAGCATCATGGCTCAGCCGATTGGCTCGTCCATGCCAGCGTCCCTGCGACAGGGCATGGACCAATGCTGGGTCGAGCCATAGGGACACTGTAACCGTGTCGCCCGAAGGCCAGACAACCGCCACGAAATCCGGGTGTTCGTGTTCGGCCTCTGCAAAGTCTTCTTCACGGTTCATGCCGAGCAACGAAGCCAGCGTTGCCTGGTCCGTTCCATCAAGGAGTGTCAGATTCCATCCGAGCGTGGCGGCCGCGATGCGGGCCGCGCCGATGGCGTGGCCGACGTCATGATGGCAGTAGCGAAACGCCCGTTCGCCGTATTTCCAGGATTCCCGCCAGATGATGGAGGTGCAGGCGAACAGAAAAGCCTCCCTAGGAAACACCTGCAAGAGGCGAGTGGCGTCCTGTGCGGGAATCTCCGCTCGCAATTCCAGCCCATGGTCGTGTGGCGCGTAGTGGTACAGGGCGGGGCTGTCAGCAAGTCCTTGCATAGGGGGAAGCACAAGGTAGCCTTCTGTGGGATGCAGATTGCCGGATGATGGATTGCTCCGTAGCGCCCATTGGGTTTGCCCGGCCCGCTTCCAGGCGGTGATTGCCAGCGCGAGCTCAAGGAACCGCGAGAGCGTCCTGACCGTGACCGGCTGAGGCAGAATCATTCCTCGCTGATATATAGCCTCGTATGCCGGTGAGAGGGGCTCCTGTTTCGGTTGCAGTAACGGAAGAGGGTGGAAGGGAGCGTCCACAAAGCGCCGAAAGGGATTGGGCTGGTTGGCCCAATCCAAATGGCCCAATGATCGGGCATAGCGAAAGAAATGATGCTTGGTCTGGTTATGATAGTGGATCACCCGGCTGACAGGGTCAGCGGGTGATGAGTCGGTGGCTGTCCCAGTGGGTGGGGGCGTGTGGGGATCCATGGTCCGGTGCCATCAAGTCTACAGGGCAGCCCGAAACATTGTAAACACGGACAGAAGGCTGCTCGATTGGAGAGGAGCGTGAGTAGGGGAAGGCCGAAGGGAGAACTAGTACAGCGGTTCTTGCGGCCCCCAATGAAGCCCCGCCAGATCCGGATCTTCTCCGCCGGTGGTCTGAGGGCGGTCTGTTTTTTCCGCCTTGCGCTGGACGCGGCGGGCTTCTTTCTCGCGCTGCTTCATCTGCTTCGATTTTTCACGGTCGCGTTTGGCGAGCGTTGTTTTGGCTGGCTTTCCGATGGTGTCCTCCTGGTCGGCGTGGAATTATTTACCAGTGTACACAAAGGCGGGGCCTTTCGTCGAAGAAAAAATGTCGGAATGTTTTCTTAACCGACAAGTGAAGCTCGGTTACGGTAGCGGGGGCGTGATCCGGAGGTGGTTAAAACTCGCAGCGATGCTCTCCGGATGAAATGAAAGCTTGACGCCAGGGGTTTCATGCTGTACAGTGCGCTTACGTCATCAGTGTATTGGTCCGGCGGTGATGATGCTTAACCATAACGGACTTCGCGATCGCATCGCGATTAGGTCCAGGCTAGAGCGGATTCCTTCCTGATTCTGTCTCCCCTCGGTTCTCTGATCCCGTTTAATGCGATCAAACTGAAAGGATAGTTTTGTGCAGACTGCTACGTGTACGTTCAATACCCTTGGTGTGTCCGAATCCCTCTTGCGGGACCTGACCAAGGCAGGTTTTATCAATCCCACGTCCATCCAGGAGCAGGCCATTCCGCATGCGCTCCTGGGACGTGACGTGCTTGGATGCGCGCAAACCGGCACCGGCAAGACCGCCGCGTTTGTCATTCCGATCATCGAGCGGCTGGCGACCATGCCGAAAGGCCAGCCACACGCGCTCATTCTGGTGCCGACTCGTGAACTGGCCATCCAGGTGCAGGGCGTCATCGATCAGCTCGGCCGCAGCATGCGTATTTTCGCCACGACGATTGTCGGCGGCGCCGATATGCAGGCGCAGGTGCGAGGCCTTCGTCAACGCCCGGATGTGCTCGTCGCCACGCCGGGACGGCTGCTGGACCATATGTGGAACGGCACGGTCAATCTGGCGCCGATGAAGATTCTGGTGCTGGATGAGGCCGACCGCATGCTCGACATGGGGTTCGCGCCCCAGATCAATCAAATTCTTGAAGCCATGCCGGAGGAGCGGCAAACACTGCTCTTCTCAGCCACGATGCCGGCCGATTTGAATCAACTGGCTCGTGCCAACGTGAAGAATCCCGTATCCGTGATGGTGTCCCGGCCGGCCACGACGTCAACCGGCGTCACGCAGGCGGTGCACCATACCACCCATGACAGCAAGGCCGATCTTCTGGTGTCGCTGTTGGGGGAGAACAAGGACTCTGTGCTGGTCTTTACCCGGACGAAGCATCGGGCTGACAAGCTGGGGCGTCTATTGGGCAGTGCCGGGCACAAGGTGGCCGTGATTCACGGGAACCGAAGCCTCTCGCAACGGCGAGCGGCGCTGGAAGGGTTCAGGCGAGGGACATTCCGAGTCCTCGTGGCAACCGATATTGCGGCCCGCGGCATCGACGTCGCGAACATCGGCCATGTCGTCAACTTCGACCTGCCGAATTGCCCGGAGGACTATATTCATCGGATCGGGCGCACGGCGCGCATGCATGCGACGGGGAAGGCGACCAGCTTCGTCACCTCCGAAGATCACGACCAATTGCGCGCGATCGAAAAGCTGCTTGGGAAGTCCGTGCCGCTTGCGACAGGGAGCCCTGCTCCTGCGGCGTCCCAAAGAGCGCACCGCCCGGCGGTGCACCACCGGGCTGCTCACGGACGCCCGGGTGGCCGGCATCAATCGGAGCGAGGGTCTTGGCGGGGGGCCTCACCGCGATAAACAGCGCTGCGACGCTAACAAGCGTTGCGAGTCTGAACGCCTGCCGGCTTTTCGCCGGCAGGCGTTTTTTATTGTGCGCTGACGAACTGCTTGCGGAACGAGGTGACTTTCACCAGGTAGTCGCGTGTTTCCTGGTAGGGCAGGTTCTGGCGCAGCTTGTCGTAGACGGCCGGCGGCTCGAGGCTGTTGATCTGGTTGACGGCTGCGACGAGGTCTTTCGAGAAGGTGCGGAGGACGTTGCGCAGGCCAGTGTTGTAGGCGGAGATGACGCAATACTCGCGCGAGACGGTGTTGTCCACGTCTTCCAGTTGTTTGTAGTTCAGCACGTTCAGCAACGCGGTTCCCAACTCGATATTGTTGTCGGCATTAAAGAGATACTCCCGCGAGGGTGTGGTGTCCGAGCCCTTGGCCCGGCGATAGGCTTCGCGGCCGCCGCTTGTCGGCACGAGCTGCATCAGGCCGTAGGCCGGGGCGCCGCTTCCGGCTTGGCCGGCCCTTTCCCGCACGCCGCCAGGAGGCTCATTCCGCCGACCAATGCCAGCACGACCACCGCGCTTGCCACTGTTCTGAGTAGGGTTTTCATCGCCACGCTCCTTTCATGCAACAGCCAACAGCAAATAGCCAATAGCTGATAGCCAGAGTCTTAGAGTAATTTGATCTCACTGTCTTGCTGCTTGCTACGCGCTACCTGCTATTCGCTTATACTAATCCAAAATCACCATGACGCGCGCCTTCTCCAGGAAGGTGAGGTGTTCCTTCATTCCATGGAGCACCTGCGCATCGCTGTTGCTGATCACCAGATCCGTTTTATTGGGCCCGTCTGTTTTCAGGGCCTTGACCATCAGGGGACGATCGGTCACGCGCGGATTGCCCTTGGCGGATTCCACGTCCTTGAGATACCCCACCATCCCTTGTTCAACCGCATACTGCCGGTTCACAAAGGCCGATCCGTAGACTTCCCGGCCTTCCTCGTTGCGGATCTTCGGTGCCACAGCCGGACGGACGCCGATCCCCCGCGCATCCACAATCAGACCCGTAAAGGACGTCGCCGGAGGGGCCTGCCCCTGCGGCATCGGAATCACTTCGATGCCCCCGCTGGATTGCGGCAAAAACGCGTTGGAAAAATCCCCGTTGAGTTTCATCGCGACCGTCACCTGCACGGACCCGTCCGGGTTGACCTGCTTCTTGATGATCTGGGCGCCCTGAATGAACCCACTCACTTCCGTCTTGATCACATCGCTGCTCACAATCATATTTTCCACCAGCGTGGCGGAATCCACTCGAATGCCCTTCACGGTTTCCAGCAAATTCCGCGTCGCCACCAGAAACGCCGCCTGCTCGGCCATGGCCCTGGCTTGCCCGGCATTCACGGCATTGGGAGGCGGCGCCCCAAATCCCGTCGCCGTCACCACGCCCTTCGTCCAGTCAATGGATCCGTCCGTACCAGCGGGCTCCACGACACCGCCCATCTGCGCCCAGGTCGCACCGACTCCGATCAGCGCTCCGACGACCAGCACCGCCATGATCCCTCTCGTGAATTGTCGCTTCATCGCCATGCCCCACTTTCCTTCATCGTGTATCTGAATTATATCGCCGTCAGGGTCTCACTTCATACGGCAACGTCGTTTCGTTCCAGTCCTCATCCTCGAGTTGAGCCAACCGCTTAATGACGTCCTGGATCATCCCGTTTTCACCGCCGGTATAGGTTTTAAAGACATCCTTCGAGGCGTCGGTCCCGACCAGGCTGCCGACCAGACTGATTGGCTTTCGCGTTGCAATGATCTTGATGTATTCCTGCGATTTTTTCGCTCCCTTCGGCAGACTGACGCGCAGCCCGTTTTTTTTATTGATGAGCTGAATGACGCCCATCAAATACTTGTTTTAGGCCAGGATGGGGTAGCTGAGGACCTGCTTGGTCTTGAACCCGCTTTTCTTGTCCCACGAGGCGTCGTGCCCCAGTGCCGGATGGATGTTGGCCAGTTCCGTTTTGTTGTACGCGTCGGCGATATTCGCAGGGCGGAGGTACTTGGCGGTGAATCCCACGATGCTTTGTTCGTTGATCGGCACGCGGATTTCCTGGACCGTATCGAGATGGGCGGCCCTGGAGAAGATTTCTTTTTTCTCGGTGTCGATCGCGTAGATCGTGACCTCCTCGGTATCGAAGAGGTCCAGGAGGTCCTTGTGCAGGTCGAGAATGATCTGATCGAGATCCTTCGCGGAGTGAATGAGGTTGGTGATGCGCTTGACCTCTTCCGCGTACGCGATCTTCTGCTGAAGCTCGTGAACGTTGTCGGGAGCGATTTTAGTGTCCGGCACGGCGTCCTTCCTGCCCGTCTAAGGAGTCAACCCACGTTCCTATTTTGGAGGTTAGGCTAGGACGAAATACCTCGAAACGCAAGAGAAAGTTGTATGAAGTTGCCCTGCGGCTTTTCACAAGCCGAGCCATTCCCTGGCTTGGGCGAGCACATCTCCAGGCGCCATTTTCTTGACGGTTCCTGTCTTCCGTTCTTTGAGCTCGACGGTGCCCTGGGCAAGGCCCTTTTCACCGATGACCAGTTGGTAGGGGGCGCCGATCAGGTCTGCGTCGTTGAATTTCACGCCGGCCCGCTCGTCACGATCATCCCACAGGACTTCGGCTCCGGCCTGCGACAGTGTCTCGTACAGGGTTTGCGCCGTGGCGGAGACGGCAGCGGACTGGCTCAAGGGGAGCAGGTGGACGTGGAACGGAGCGATGGGGATCGGCCAGAGCATGCCCTTGGCATCGTGGTGCTGCTCGATGGCGGCAGCGGCCACGCGGCTGACGCCGATGCCATAACAGCCCATCACGGCCAGGCATTCCTTGCCCTCAGGGTCGAGGAACATCGCGTTCATGGCCTTGCTGTACTTGGTACCGAGCATGAACACATGTCCGACTTCAATGCCACGAGCAAGACGGAGGGGCCCGTCGCCTTTGGGAGACGGATCGCCAGCCTGGGCATTGCGAAGATCGGCAAACTGTTCGACGGCGAAGTCCCGGTCGCAGTTGGCATCCACGTAATGCGCGTTGGCTTCGTTGCTTCCAACGACAACGTTCCTGAGTGTCTTGACGGCGTGGTCGGCGATGATCCGCACCTGCCGCAGGCCGATGGGGCCGGCAAATCCAACCGGCGCGCCCGTTGCGGCCGTGACCCTGGCCGGATCGGCCAGTTCCAGGGCCGCCACGCCCAGCAGCTTTTTGACTTTGACCTCATTGACCTCATGGTCGCCACGGACCAGCACCGCGACCAGATCCTTGGAGGACTGATAGAGGATCGTCTTGACGAGTTGTGCCGGCGAGACCTTGAGGAATGCCGTGACTTCCTCGACGCTGCGGGTGCCAGGCGTCGGAACTTTCCGCAATGGCCGCGGCGCGTCGGAAGAGGTTTCGGCTGGCGGCAGCGTCTCGGCGCGCTCGACGTTGGCTGCGTATGTGCCGCCTTCCGCGTAGACGATGGTTTCCTCGCCTGTGTCCGCCAACACCATGAATTCGTGCGACGAGGTGCCGCCGATCAGGCCGGTGTCGGCTTCCACGGCCCGGAAGGTCAACCCGCAGCGGGTAAAGATGCGGCTGTAGGCGTCGTACATCTTCTGATAGCTGATCTTGGCGCCGGCTTCGTCCCTGTCGAAGCTATAGGCGTCTTTCATTATGAATTCGCGGCCCCGCATGAGGCCGAACCGGGGACGGATTTCGTCCCGGAACTTGGTCTGAATCTGGTAACAGTTCAGCGGGAGCTGGCGGTAGGACCGCACGTCGCGCCGGATCAAATCGGTGATGAGTTCTTCGTGCGTCGGGCCCAGGCAGAAGTCCCGCTCGTGCCGGTCTTTGAACCGCAGCAGTTCCTTGCCGTAGAAGTCCCAGCGGCCTGTTTCACGCCACAGTTCGGCCGGCGCGGCGATCGGCATCAGGACTTCCTGCGCGCCGGATCGGTTCATTTCCTCGCGGACGATGGCTTCAATCTTGCGGAGGACGCGCAGCCCCAGCGGGAGGTAGGTGTAGATGCCGGCGGCGACCTTGCGGATCATGCCGGCCCGCAGCAGCAGGCGATGGCTGGCGATTTCCGCCTCTCCGGGGTCTTCGCGAAGGGTCGGGATCAGAGTGTGGGATGTGCGCATGATGTCTGAAAGTCCGAAAGCCTGAACGGCATCAGGTCTCAGTGCGTCGAAAACCGTGGCGACGTTCCGGTTTGGAGACGGTGCGACGGTTCATCCGTGCAGCAGCCGATCGATGTCGTTCCAGAAGGCAAATACCATGATGCAGACGAGCAGTAACAGGCCCACCTGCTGGGCAATTTCACGCTGGCGATCCGCGAGCGGTTTGCGCATGACGGCTTCGATGGCAAAAAACAGCAGATGGCCTCCGTCCAGGATGGGAATCGGCAGCAGATTGAGGACACCCAGGTTAATGCTCAGGATGGCGATGAGGAATACGACGCTCGCCATGCCCTGGGCTCCGGCTTCGCCGGAGATGCTGGCGATCGTGAGCGGTCCGCCGATGTTCTTGCTGGAGATTTCTCCGGCAATCATCTTGTAAATGCCGACGGCGGTCAGCTCGGTCCATCCCCACGTGGCTTCCAGGCCGTGCCAGACGGCCGTCAAGGGGTTGGATGCGCGGATCAGTGACCGACCGGGCCCCGAGACGCCGATTTTTCCGATCTCGACGGTCTTGCCGTTCGCGGAGATTTTTTCCAGGACCGGGGTGACGGTGAGCGAAACGACCTGCCCGTTGCGGTTCACCTCGACTTTGAGCGGGCGGTTCGGGCTTTCCTTGACTAGTCCGGTCATCTGAGACCAGGCATGAATCGGTTGTCCTTCGATGGCGACGACGCGGTCGCCTTCCCTGAACCCGGCCGCCATGGCAGGGGAGCCGTTCATGATGGCGGTGATGACCGGCGCCGTCTCCTCAATGCCGAGGGAGTACAGCACGACATCCTTGCCGTCCTCTTGCACTGTTGTCCCGGCCGGCGTGACGACCAGGGTTTTGATTTGAGCCCCCCGGCGGACATCGAGGGTGAGGGGTTTACCGTTGCTCTTTGCGACGGCGTTAAACAGTTCCACTCTCGTGGAGATGTCCTTCTCGTTGACCCGCAGCACGCGATCGCCTGGCTGCATGCCGGCCGTGGCCGCCGGCGATCCTGGTTTCATCGCTTCAATATCAGGCGTCAGGTCCTTAAAGCTGGGGACGAACAACGGCGCACCGGTCGCCAGCCAGGCGGCAAAAATCAGATAGGCCAGCAGGAAGTTGAATCCCGGCCCGCCGGCCACGATGAGCACTTTGCTCCACAGATTTTGATGCGAGAACGACCGGCGCTGCTCCTCCGGAGAAATGGCGTCACTTTCGTCCTCGCCGAACAGCTTGACGTAGCCTCCGAGCGGGACGGCCGACACCAGGTACTCGGTCTCGCCGATTTGCCGGCCGGCTAACTTGGGGCCGAATCCCAGCGAGAACTTGAGCACGCGCACTCCGACCCAGCGCGCCATCAGGAAATGTCCGAATTCGTGAAATGCCACGAGGACGCCGAGCACGACGACGAACCAAAAAGCCTTTTGCATGACGAGAAGAACGGTATCGGGTGACCAGGCGAACGCAGTGAGCACGTTTAAACTCCTTGTTGAACGGTCAGAAAGTCCGAAAGTCTAAAAGTCTTCAAGTCGAAGAAGGTGAGCCTGGGCTTTAGGACTTTACGACTTGATGACTCGAGGACAATCATTTTCATTAGTGCGCCAGCGCATGCACGCGGGCGCCGGCCTTTTCGCGCGCCCAGCGATCGGCCTCCAGCGCGTCTTCAAGCGTACGAATCTGCCGGAGGGTATGCGCATCCATCGTGCTGCGGATAATCTCGGCGATGTCCAGGAATCCGATTCCCTCCTGGAGGTACGCCGCCACGGCGATTTCGTTGGCGGCGTTCAACACGGCCGGCATGGTGCCGCCGATCTTGAGGGCATCGTAGCCAAGTTGCAGGCACGGAAACCGGTCGTGGTCGGGCTTGAAGAATGTCAGCGTGCCGATGCTGGCCAGATCCAGCGGGGGGAGTTCCAGCGGCACGCGCGCCGGGTACTTCATGGCGTACGAGATCGGTGTGCGCATGTCGGGCAGGCCCAGTTGCGCGATCACGGACCCGTCCTTGTATTCCACCATCGAGTGAATGACGCTTTCCCGATGGACCAGCACTTCGATCTGCGCGATCGGCATGTCGAACAGCCAGCGCGCTTCCACGACTTCCAGCCCCTTGTTCATCATCGTGGCGGAGTCGATCGTGATCTTGGCGCCCATTTTCCAATTCGGATGTTGCAGGGCCTGTTCCGGCTTCACCTCCCGCATCTGCTCGCGGGGCGTGTTCCACAGGGGACCGCCGGATGCGGTCAGGATCAGCCGGCGGATGTCTTCCCGGCGGTGCCCTTCCATGGACTGAAAGATGGCGCTGTGTTCGCTATCCACCGGGAAGATGCGCACGCCGTGCTTGTGCGCTTCCTCCTGCATCAACTGGCCGGCCATGACCATCGGCTCCTTGTTCGCCAGGGCCACGTGCTTATCCGAGCGGATGGCGGCCAGCGTCGGCATCAGGCCGGCCCCGCCGACGATGGCGGAGATCACGAGCTCGCCTTCCGGCATCCGGGCCACGTCCGCGACACCTTCGGGGCCGGAGAGAATCTCAACGGAGAGTCCTTTACAACGGCTCCGCAGCCGCGTTGCAGCGGCCGGATCGGCCAGGGCGACCTTCGCCGGCTTGAAGCGACGGATTTGTTCCTCGAGCGGGACGCCTTTGGTGGCCGCCGTCAGCCCCACCACCTGAAACTCGTTCGGAAACTTGGACACGATGTCCAGCGTGCTGGTGCCGATGGAGCCGGTGGAGCCGAGAATAATGATACGTTTCATGCCCGTGATCCTACCACGTTACTTCGCAAGCGATACGATCCATAGTAGCAAATGGTTAAGTTACTTCGCGAGCAAGACATAATAGTAGAAAGCGGGGGCGGTGAACAACAGGCTGTCGAGGCGGTCCAGCATGCCGCCGTGTCCCGGGATGAGGCTGCCTGAGTCTTTCACGCCAGCGCCGCGCTTCATGGCCGATTCGGACAAATCTCCCAGCAGACCGGCGATGGTCAGGAGGCAGGCGATAGCCACACAGTCCACACTCGTCAACGAAGGCAGGAACCAGGCTTGGGCAATAAAAGCGGCCAGCACGGCCGCAAGCAATCCGCCGGCCAGCCCTTCCACCGTTTTATTCGGGCTGATGCTGGGCGCCAGTTTGTGACGGCCCAGGCTCGTACCCGCGTAATAGGCGCCGGTGTCGGCAGCCCACGTGATCAGAAAAAGACCGAAGATGAGAAATTCGCCTTCGGGCATGACGCGGATCAATACGAGGTGTCCGAGACACAAGCCGACGTACAGGGGACCGAAGGCGACGATGGCCGGGTCCATCAGGCCATGCGTGACCGTCCGCCGCGCGCCGAGCCGGTGCAGCAGCGCGGCCATGATAATCATGAGCACGAGGGCCCGCTCTGGAATACCGCCCGGCCACTGGAAGGACGCCAGCACCAGCGCCGTGGCGCTGAACCCAAGGGTCATGACGGCAGCCGGCAATCCCTCGTCACGGAAATGCAGCCGGTAAAACTCCGCCACGGCAAGCAGGGCGGCAGTTGCCACGAGCGCAAAAAATGCGATCGGCGGGGCATAGCGGACCAGGGCGTAGAATGCAGGAACGAACACGAGCGCGGCATAGACCCGCCGGCTGTCCCATCGCGATGTTGTCATTGAGGATCCGCGAGCCGGCCGGCTGTGCGCGGGCCGGCGGTGTGTCCGGCGCTCACGTGCGGCTCTGATAGTGGGTATCGGAGACCCGTCCGCCGAAGCGCCGCTCGCGCGTCTGGTATTCCAGGAGTGCCAGCAGCGCCTCGCGCCGGCGGAAGTCCGGCCACAGGGTCGGGGTAAAGTACATTTCGGTATAGGCGAGCTGCCAGAGGAGGAAGTTGCTGATGCGGGCCTCGCCGCTGGTTCGAATCAAGAGGTCCGGGTCCGGCAAGCCGTGAGTCGACAGATAACCGGCCAGCAGAGGCTCATCGATCGCTTCCGGCTGGACCTTGCCGTCCATGCAGTCCTGCGCCAGTTGCCGGACCGCGTCCACGATCTCGGAGCGGCCGCCGTAGCTCAGTGCAACGGTCAATGTCATTTTGTCCAAGTGCGCTGTGCTCCGCTCGACTTTCCGAACCCAGTTGTACGCGGAAGAGGGCATGCTGTCGATCTGTCCGATCGCGCGGAACCGTACGCCGGTTTTGATGAGCGCATCCAATTCGCGCTGCAAATACTGCTCGAGCAGCATCATCAAGGCATTGGTCTCGATGGCCGGTCGTTTCCAGTTTTCCTTGGAAAAAGCGTAAATCGTGAGGGCTTTAATGCCGAGGTCGCAGCATAGGGTGATCATGTCTCGGACTGATTTGATGCCTTCGGTGTGTCCGGCGATACGGGGGAGGCCGCGGAGTTCGGCCCAACGGCCGTTCCCGTCCATGATGATCGCAATATGCCGGGGAAGCGCATTGCGACCCAGCAGTGCCAGCAGTTCGGCTTCCGGCAGATGGTCAGTATTCGCCGTTGCGTTTTCGTTTATCACCGCCGGCTGTCCTTTCCGTTGAAATCAGCTTGGAAGATCTGCATGGAAGATTGATGTAGTCTAGTCGGCAGAGTGCGAAAAGTCAACGATATTTGCCAGCAAAAGCAGTGGGTTCCGAGCGGTCGGGGCGTTGCACGCTCGGAAAGGAATCAGTTATACTCCCTCGCGTCACGAAGCCCGAAGGAGCACGATGCCAGCCCAACCAAACGCCGAATTGACCCAAGTTGGTCTTACTGAAAAGGAAGTGCAGCATACACTGGGAGTCGTCAAGGTCCGGGATGTGGACTATGCCGATCTGTATTTCGAGTCCTGCCTGTCCGAATCCGTGATGTAAGGAAGATGATCGTCACTGCTCCTCGAATATAGAAGGGAAAAAGGAACCTAATGGCCACGAAGTCGAGTGCTGAGCTCGCACAATTTGGACTCACTGAACAGGAAATCCAGCGCACGCTGGGGGTTGTCAAGGTCCGTGACGTGGACTATGCCGACCTGTACTTTGAGTTCTGCCTGTCTGAATCCGTATCAATGGAAGAGGGGATCGTCAAACGCGCAGTCAAAAGCGTGTCACAGGGTGCCGGTGTCCGGGCGACCGCCGGTGAGAAAACCGGGTTTGCCTATTCGGACGAATTGACCAAGCGCGACCTGGAGATCGCCGCCAACACGGCCCGCTACATCGCGCAGTCGCCGCAAGGAGGGCAGCCGGTTCCGTTGACGCATCGCGCGAAGCTGACCCGCGATCTCTACCCGGCGGAGACGCCGATTTCGGAGGTTGCGACGGCGGAGCGCGTGGATCTGCTCAATCTGATCGACGCCGAAGCCCGCCGCTACGATCCCCGCATCAAAAACGTGATGGCCTCGTTCAATACCGAATACAAAATCGTGATGGTGGCCACGACGGAGGGCCAAATGGTCGGGGATGTCCAGCCCTTGTCCCGTCTGCAAGTCACCTGCATTGCCGAGGAGAACGGGAACCGCCAGATGGGGACGTTCGGTGGCGGTGGCAGGATGGCCTTCTCCTATTACCAGGACCAGGAGCGCTACAAACACTATGCGCGGGAAGCAGCCAGGCAGGCGATCCTCAACCTCAGCGCGGTCGATGCCCCTGCGGGTGTGATGCCGGTGGTGCTGGGAGGCGGGTGGCCCGGTATTCTGCTGCATGAGGCGATCGGACACGGCCTGGAAGCGGACTTCAACCGGCGCAAGACCTCGGCCTTCTCGCACCTATTGGGCAAACGGGTCGCCTCGGACGCCTGCACGATCGTGGATGATGGGACGCTGCCGTTCCGGCGTGGATCGCTCAATATGGACGACGAGGGGACACCAACCAGCCGGACGGTGTTGATCGAAAAGGGCATCCTGCGCGGCTATATCACGGACAAACTCAACGCGCGGCTGATGGGCATTCCGCTGACGGGCAATGGCCGGCGGGAGAGCTTTCAGAGCATTCCGCTTCCGCGCATGACCAACACCTTTATGTTGGCCGGCGAGTCGGATCCACAGGACATCATCCGATCAGTCACGCACGGCCTCTACGCGGTTTCGTTCGGCGGCGGGCAGGTGGATATCACCAACGGCAAGTTCGTGTTCTCGGCCAGCGAAGCCTACCTGATCGAAAACGGGCAGGTGACGAAACCGGTCAAGGGCGCGACATTGATCGGCAGCGGTCCCGAGGTGCTGACCAAAGTCTCCATGGTCGGGCACGACTTGATGTTGGATGAAGGCATCGGGACCTGTGGAAAGGACGGGCAGTCCGTTCCGGTCGGCGTGGGGTTGCCGACGATTCGGATTGATGAAATCACAGTCGGAGGAACTAACGGGTGAGCAACGGACTGCCTGCGGTTCAGGATTATTCGCAGCTCGCGCTCGATCTGCTCAGCCGGGCGAAGCAGTGCGGTGCCACCGAAGCCGATGTGATGGTGGTGGATGGCCGTAACCTGTCCGTCCAGGTCCGGCTGTCTGCGGTGGACCGCTTGACGAAAGCACGAGAGAAGCGGCTGGGTCTCCGCGTGTTCTTCGGGAAACGATCCGCCAGCACTTCCACCTCCGATTTCTCCCGCACATCGCTGGATCAGTTGGTGGCCGATACCTGTTCGTTGGCCCGGGCCGTGGCGGAGGATCCCGTTTCAGGATTGCCGGCGCACGAGGCCTCCGCCAAAGACCGTCCGGATTTGGATCTCTACGATGCAACAGAGCTGGGCACGGACGAACACATTGCCCTGGCCAAACGCGCTGAAGCGGCTGCGTTAGGCGCCGACCCGCGTGTGAGCAATTCCGAGGGCGCGGACTTCAATTCGTCGGACGGCCATGTCATGCTGGCCAATAGCCACGGTTTTGTGGGGGACTACCGCAGCTCAAGCTTCTCCATGTCGGTCTCGCCCGTCGCAACAGATCCATCAACGGGGGGGATGCAGCGAGATTCCTGGTATGCGATCCAGCGGGCCTATGCCAGGCTGGAGAGCCCGGAGTCGGTCGGGAGCGAGGCTGCCAGAAGGACGCTTCGCCGGCTTGGCGCGCGCAAAGTGCCGACATGCAAGGCGCCGGCGATCTTCGATCAGGAAATGGCCGGCAGTCTTCTCGGTAATCTGTGCGGCGCGCTCTCCGGGTACGCGCTCTATAAAGGCGTCTCGTTTCTAATCGGCCAGCTGGGAAATAAAATCGCGCCGGAGACGGTCACGGTCTGTGACGATGGCCGCATGCCTCGTGGATTTGGATCGCGCCCGTTTGACGGCGAAGGCCTGCCGACGCGCAAGGCGCTGGTCATCGAGCGCGGCGTGCTTCGGAGTTATTTGCTGGATACCTATTCGGGAAGGAAATTAGGGCTGGCTTCGACGGGCAACGCCTCCCGCAGTGTGGGAGAGAGCCCGTCTGCAGGGCCGACGAATTTTTTCCTCGTGCCGGGAACGGCCACACCGGCGGAGATGATCCGGTCCGTCAAGCGCGGCCTGTACGTGACTGAATTGATCGGTTTCGGCATCAACATGGTCACGGGAGACTATTCACGCGGGGCTGCCGGATTCTGGATCGAAAACGGCGAACTGGCCTATCCCGTCGAGGAGATTACGATTGCCGGCAATCTCAAGCGCATGTTTCTTGATATCCAGATGGTGGGGAACGATTTGGAGTTTCGCGGCCGCATCGCCAGCCCGACGATCAAAATCGGCGAAATGACGATCGCGGGAAACTAAGCGATAAGGAGAGGACTGGCTATGCGACGCGTATGGATCCCGGTTCTTTTGGCGATGGCGGCGCTCCCTGCCGTAAGCTTTGCGGCCGATTTTCGACTGACCAGTCCCACGATGAAGGACCAGAGTACCATCGGCACTGAGCACGTCTATAACGGTTTCGGGTGCAGCGGCGGCAACGTGTCGCCGGAATTGCGATGGGAACAGGCACCGAAGGAGACCAAAAGCTTTGCCGTAACGGTCTATGATCCTGACGCGCCGACAGGAAGCGGCTGGTGGCACTGGATTATCTTCAATATTTCTCCCAGTGTCACCTCGCTTCCGGCAGGCGCCGGCAAGCCGGACGGCAACAGCGCGCCTCAAGGCAGTATTCAGAGCATGACCGATTTCGGTCAACCGGGTTATGGAGGCCCCTGTCCTCCGCAAGGCGATAAGCCTCATCGGTATATTTTCACCGTATACGCTCTGAAAGTGGATCAGCTCCCGCTCAAGAAAGAGGCGTCGGGCGCGATGACGGGCTTCTACCTGAATCAGAATGCGTTGGGGAAGACGTCCTTCACGGCCCTGTATGGGCGGTGAGCAGATTATGGCGAGACGAACCGCTGAAGAATTGTACGGCACACCTCTGAGTCTCGTGTATATTGCCGGCAATATGGTGGATGCGGAAAAAGTGGAGCGCACATTGAACGATCATGGCGTCGATTACGCGCTGAGCCTTGAGCCGTTTGCCTCCACGTCGATGATGCGGCCCGGCGATCACACGGGATTATTTGTGTATGTGCCGGCCGTGCAGCATCGTGCCTGCCGGGAAATGCTGGAGCGCAGCGGACTGACGGATACGGTTGGCCTCGACGAGGCATTATTGATGGAGAACACTGATGGCGCTTGATGCCGAGCAGGGGAAACGGATGTTGCAGTTGCTGACTTCGCGGTATGACGATCGGCATTGGCGAAAAAAGATCGAGAAGACCTTGAGTCTGCCGGTGACCGGCGTAGGCGATGGGGCGCAGCGAGAGGTGTTTCTCTATCTCAAGCATGGTTTGAAGGCCTACAAGTCCCGCCGTGCCGATCCGGACTCCTGGATTGTCGGCGGGTTTGCAACCAGGGAAGTGATCGAACGGGCAAAGTTCAATCCTGTATCAGTCGGTGCCGCCATCACGAAAAATGATGTGGCGATCCTGGGCGTCGATCCGGGTTCCGAAGTGGACGAAACCTGGTGGGACGAGATGCTGGTGGCCTGGTTCGAGGAGCCGGAGGCGGAGCCATCCTCGGAGGAGTCATCCGAAAGCGAGGACGGGCCGCCTGGCGTGGCCGTCGATGCAAAAATACACAAGGCCGACGCCTGAGAGGCGCCGGCCTTGTTTCTGTCGCTCTTCCGCGCTACTTCTTCAGTTCAATCAATTTGAGTTTCGACCGTTCGCCGAGCAGGTCGACTCCAGGCAGGAGTTGGGGGGACTGCTCTGCGTTCATGCGGCGGGCTTCCGTCTCGATTTTTGGCTTCATGTACGCATACAGCTCTTCGACGTCCACGCCGCCGTCCTTGTTGGCGTCCGCTTCACCCTGCAGCCCCTTCAAAAAGTAATAGGTGAACAGCCCGTGCCGTTTTTCCGGCATGGCGTTGCTGATCTGGTTGCCGGCGGCGGCTGACAGCACCACCATGTTCTGGGACGCCATGAGCGGATTTTCAACTTTGATCAGCATGGGGCGCGCGCCTTTTTGAATCACCGACCGGCCGCCTGCGCCGGAGAAGCAGGAATCCATCACCACCGTGATGTTTTTCGCGGGCAGTTTGCCGAGGACTTCATAGAGCCGGGTGAGTGAATAGGCGGAAGTCTCCAGATAGGCCGGGTCGCCGTTGTAGGGGACCATAAAGGCCTGGTTGGTGTTCGGGTCGGGCGCGCCGTGGCCGCCGTAATAGATGAACACTTCCGCGTCCTTGTTCTCGCCGACTTGCTTGGGCAGCCACTTCTCGAAGCGGGCCTCCAGGTCGGATTTGGTCACGCGGGGAGGCTGCCTCTTGCCCCTTGCCTCATGCCTTCAATATAATGGCGCGCGTTTTCACGTTCACCTGTATTACACACGGAGGAGAGCTGTACTCATGTCAGAACGGACGTTGGCGATCATCAAGCCCGACGCGGTGAAGAAAGATGCGATCGGCGACATCATTAAAATGTATGAAGGGGCCGGTTTGCGGCCGGTGGCGATCCGCATGATGCGGATGCCGAAGCCGACGGCGGAGGGGTTCTATGCCGTCCACAAGGCGCGCCCGTTTTTCGACAGCCTGACGACGTTCATGGCATCCGGGCCGGTGGTGGTGCTGGTGCTGGAAGGCAAGGATGCGATTAAGCGGCACCGTGATCTCATGGGCGCAACCGATCCGGCGAAGGCGGTGGCTGGGACGATCCGGAAGGCACACGGTACCAACATCGAGTATAATGCGGTGCATGGCTCGGACTCTCCCGAGACGGCCCGTTTCGAGATCGGCTACTTTTTTCCCGAGATGGACCTGGTTGCCCGGTAGGATTTCCCACCGTCTTCTCGTTCTTCTGGCCATCCTGACCTTCGCAGGTTGCGCTCCGCACGTCCGCATCGTGCCTACCGAGGAAGTGCAGACGCTGCTCATCCAGCAGGCGCAGGAGCACTACGCGGAGGGACGATATGGCGCTGCCGTCGGCATTCTTCGCCGCCTGATCGACACCTACCCACGATCCTCAAAAGTTCCGGAAGCGCGCTGGTGGCTGGCCCGCTCGTACGAGCAGATCGGTCAGTTCAAGGCCGCGCTGGCGGAGTACCGGCTGCTGGCCGCGCTGCCGCCTGACGGTCAACCGCAGCGGGTCAATTACGGTCCGGAGGCGAACACCCGCATTGCCGCGCTGGAACAACGCCTGGGCATTCTCGCGACGACGTCTCGCGGACTGGTCGGCCTGCAGGTGGCTCCACGTTCGGTTCCTGATGCTGCTGCGATAGACCAGTGGATGGAGGGGATCAGCCAGGCCGGCATCACGATGCTGGTGCTGGATGCGGGGACGAAGCCCGGCGCCGCGCGTGAAACCTTGCCGGCCGGCGCATATTTCAAAACAAGTTGGGCGACCACGGTCCGGGATGTCTTCGGCTCTGCGGTGCCGGCGGCGCATCACCGGGGGCTGGCTGTCTTTGCGGCGGTGAGCCTGCGGCAGATGAGCTGGCTGGATCGCCAGCTTGGGTGGAACGATGTGATGTTGGATCGGGCCACAGGACGGCTGATAGTGTCTTCCGAGATGGATCTGTTCCATCCTGCGTTTCAGGAATACCTCATTGGATTACTGGCCGATCTGGCCGCGACGGGGATCGATGGCCTGTTGATCCGCGCGGACGCGCCGTCGGGACCGCAGGAAGGGTTTTCCGCCTATGGGCTGCGTGGATTCGAGCGGGACTTTGCCGTGAAGCTCGATCCGGCGGCGCTGGTGTTTCCGGAGACGGCGGCGTCCGGCCGCGTGGCGCCGGTCAGGAACGGCCAGCCGGCACGCCAGGAGGGGACGCAGGAATATTGGCGGTGGCTCGGCTGGAAAGCGCGTGAAACGGTCACGGTGATGACGCGGCTCCGGCATGCCATCCGGCAGCGGGCACCGGTGCTGCAATTCGCGTTGGAATTACACCGGGAGGCGGTATCCGATCCCGTAAGTGCGCTGCTGCACTATGGCGAAGATTTGCTGGAGGCCAAAGCCGTTCGGTTCGACTTCTACGTGACGGCTGACGGGCCGTCGCCGGCGTCGTTTGTGACGGTTCCACCGCCGAACAATATTCCGGCCGTCGTCCGTCCCGGCGGCACTTTCGTGAGTCGCGCCGTAGAATTGCTCGGGAACGCCGATGATATCTGGCTGACGAAGCCGTTGCCGTCAGGCGACGCCGCGCGACCCTGGACGCGCGTGGCGCCGGCTGCCGATCGCGCCTCGCTGGCATCCGGCCTCGGCCTGGTCTATCTGGAAAGCCCCCTGGAGGTTCCTTGACAAGGCGGGGGAGCACTCACTAGGATCACGCAACCAAAAAATACGGGTTGAGGTTAAGGTTCAGGCTAAGGTTCGATCCGATGAAGCCGAGTCTTTCTCAACCTAAATCTCAACATCAGCCTGGAGCCAAAGGGAGCCTATGTATCCGAAGGATCTGAAGTATCACAACGAGCATGAGTGGGTTCGTATCGAGGGCAAGCAGGCCACGCTCGGGATCAGTCATTTTGCGCAGGACGCGCTGGGCGACATCGTGTTTCTCGATCTGCCGAAGGTTGGCGCGATCGTGACGGCGAATCAGCAAGTCGGTGAAGTGGAGTCGACGAAGACGACCTCCTCCATCTATACGCCGGTGAGCGGCAAGATTGTCAAAATCAACACGGACCTCAAGGACCATCCTGAAGTGGTCAATTCGGATCCATATGGCAAGGGCTGGATTGCCGTCATCGAACTGAGCGATCCCAAGCAGGTGGATGGGTTGATGACCGCCGAGCAGTACGAAGCGTTTTTTGCCTCGCAGAAGCATTGAGGGATCTCTTCATTTTTTCATCGAATCATTTGTTCATCGGGTCATTGTCGAGGCGAATAAATCAAATGAATCAATGGACCAATGATCAAATGACGCAATCTCCCCATGGCTAACTCCAAGCACATCGCCATCCTGGGGGCCGGGCCAGGCGGGTATGTCGCCGCCATCCGGGCCGCCCAACTGGGTGCGCGGGCGACGGTGATCGAAAACCAGGCGCTCGGCGGGGTCTGCCTGAATTGGGGCTGCATCCCCAGCAAGGCGCTGCTCGCCGTGGTCGAGCTGGGGGATAAAGTCAAAAAAGCGTCCGACTATGGTCTCATGGTCGAAGGATCGGTGGGGTACGACCTGGTCCGCATGGTGGCCCGCAAGAACAAGGTGGTGGAGGGCCTGGTCAAAGGGATTGCGACGCTCTTCAAGACGTGGAATGTCGAGCACGTGGAGGGAACCGGCGAGTTGCTGGATGCGAAGTCGCTTCGTGTCGTCAAGCGCGACGGGACGGACGTGACGGTGCAGGCCGATGCCATTGTGATCGCCACGGGTTCCTCCTGGCCCAACCTGCCGCTGTTTCCGGTGGACGGCAAGCACATTATCACGAGCAAAGAGGCGCTCGATCTTGGATCGGTCCCGAAGAGCCTGCTCATTGTCGGCGGCGGGGTCGAGGGCTGTGAGTTCGCCTCGCTGTACAGCGGGCTGGGGACGAAGGTCACGGTCGTGGAGATGATGCCGCAGATCCTGCCGCTGGAGGATGAGGAAATCGCCGCGTTCATGGCGCGTGAGCTGAAAAAGCGCGGGGTCGAACTGTGCACTGGCGCGACCGTCGAAAAAGTCGAGCGGCAGCCGGGAGCCCTGCGCGCGACACTGAAGGATGGAACGGTCGTTGAAGCTGAGCAGATATTGGTGTCGGTCGGGCGGGGATTCAACTCGCGCGGGATCGGACTTGAAAAAGCCGGGGTGCAGGTCGGCAAGCGAGGTGAAATTCTCGTTGATGATCGCCTGGAAACCAACGTGCGCGGGATTTATGCGATCGGCGATGTCGTCGGGCAGGCGATGCTGGCGCATGTGGCGTCGGCGCAGGGCAAGGTCGCCGTCCAGAATATTCTCGGACACGCGTGCAAGATCAGCTACAATCTGATCCCGGCCGGCATATTTACCCTGCCGGAAATCGGACGGGTCGGTCTGACGGAACAGCAGGCACGTGCGAAAGTACAGGCAGTCGGACGCAATCCGGACACGGATGTCAAAATAGGACGGTTTCGGTACGCGGCCCTGGGAAAGGCGCAGGGTTCGGGCGACGTCACCGGCATGTTCAAGATCATCACCGATGTGAAGACGCAGAATATCCTCGGTGTCCACATCGTCGGGTCGCATGCCGCCGATCTCGTCCACGAAGCGGCCATGGCCATGCATCTGGGGGCGACCCCGGCGCAAATGGCCGGGATGATCCACGCGCATCCCACGCTGTCGGAAGGCCTCATGGAAGCGGCTGAGGACGTCGAAGGCATGGCGATTCATCTGGCACGTCCGAAAACCAAGAGCTGATAGCGTATGGCGTATAGCGAATGGCAGGATTGAGGAAAGAGTTCTTGAGTTGTTCCGCTTTTGCTATTAGCCATAGGCCATATGCCATAGGTTCCTAACTATGTTTCAATCTCTGCTCATCAAAGGCGCCATGCTGGTCGCAACGATTGTCGTGGTGCTGTGGATCGGCTGGCCGGTGCTGAAGGAAGAGCTCTTGCAGGCTCAGCCGGAGCAGTCGATCTCCGTGCAGGTCCCGGCAACTCCGCCGGTTGTTGCAGTGCCGACAGTAAAGGCGGTCTCGAAGGTGAATCTTAATCGTGCCAGCGCGGACGAGCTGCAAGTATTGCCAGGCATCGGGCCGGTGCTGGCACAGCGCATGGTGGATTGGCGCAAGGAGCATGGCCGGTACCGGACGGTCGATGACTTGCAAGAGGTCAAGGGGATCGGAAAAAAGCGGCTTGAGCAACTCCGTCCTTTGGTGACGGTCCTGACCCGCATTATGTATGACGGTTCGTCGCGAAATCACGCAGTCGCGTCGCGAGACGGGCGCGTGGAGACGGGAGAACCCGAGGCGTACTTGAAACAGTACGTCGAGGGGGCGAGTGGCGAACCCGCCCGCCTGCATGCAATAAGCTGCATGCAGGCTTGTCGCAGCAGCGAATCCGTGATTGCAGCAGAAGTGTTCATGCATAATGCGGGTCCAGCATGAGCGAAATCACGCGCCAGATGGATTTGATCCTCCGCGGGGCGGTGGAGGTGATTCAGTACAGCGAGTTGGAAACCAAGCTGGCGCGCTCGCTGAAGGAGAAGCGCCCGTTGCGGATCAAGGCCGGGTTCGATCCGACGGCGCCAGACCTGCATCTGGGCCATACGGTCCTCATTCACAAGCTGAAACATTTCCAGGACCTGGGGCACCAGGTGATTTTCCTGATCGGCGACTTTACCGGCATGATTGGCGATCCCACCGGCGTGTCCGAGACCCGCGTGGCGCTCACCAGGGAGCAGGTGCAGAAGAACGCCAGGACCTACGAGCGGCAGATATTCAAAATTCTCGATCCGAGGAAAACCGCGGTGGATTTTAACAGCCGCTGGATGGGTCCGATGAAAGCTGAGGAGTTGATCGCTATTAGTGCCCACTATCGTGTTGCACGGATGCTGGAGCGGGACGATTTTCGCAAGCGCTACCAGGAGCAGAAGCCGATCAGCATGCATGAGTTCATGTATCCCCTCATCCAGGGCTACGACTCGGTGGCGCTGAAATCGGACGTCGAACTGGGAGGAACAGACCAGAAATTCAATCTGCTGGTGGGGCGCGATCTCCAGCGCGATTACGGGCAGGAAGCGCAAGTGGTGCTGACGATGCCGCTGCTGGAGGGGACCGATGGAGTCAAGAAGATGAGCAAGAGCGCGGGGAACTATATCGCGCTTGAGGACCAGCCGCAGGAGATGTTCGGGAAAATCATGTCCATCAGCGACGCACTCATGCACCGGTACTACGAATTACTGACGACCGAAGATTTGGGACGCGTGCCGGCTCTGCATCCCATGGAGGCCAAGCAGGCATTGGCCGAACAGATCGTGGGCCGATATCATGGAGACGAATCCGGCAGAAAGGCTCGGGCAGGGTTTCAACGGAAATTTCAGGAAAAGGAATTTCCTGCAGAGCCGGATGCGACGATCGTGCTGACCAGCGCCGATGTCAAAGATGCCAAGGCTCCCGCCATCGGCATCGTCGATCTGGTTGCCAGGACGGGGTTGGTGTCGAGCAAGAGCGAGGCTCGACGTTTGGTGGTCCAGGGTGGTGTCGAGGTAGACGAGCAGAAGCAGCAGGACCCCAATACCATGATTGCGCTGCAATCAGGCCATCAATACAGGCTCCGCATCGGCCGCCGAAAATTCGCGCTGGTGCAATTCAAGTCCTAGCCGCTTCCTTGACTTGCCCTCTGTGCGGCGGTACGATGCGAGGACTTCATTCGTCCTCATCGATTCGGGGCGGGCGTAGCTCAGTGGTAGAGTCCTTGCTTCCCAAGCAAGTTGTCGTGGGTTCAAATCCCATCGCCCGCTCCAAAACACCACCCCCAGTACGCATGAAATGCACATTATTAGTGTGAGGGATGCAAAAGATTTGAACCCACGACGTGGGGGATTTCGAAGGGGGTACGCTCCCTTCGCGGGGAGAGACGCGGATACTGTGGCATGGCGATGTTTTGACGAAAGGAATGAGTGATGACACGTTTTCAGTATGCGATATTGGTTGCGACCATGATTCTGTCAGGTTTTCTTGGCGGGGCAATGTCGGAACGTCTGTTCTCTGGAGGAATTGCCGGCGCCGAACCCAAGAAGAATGAGGTCAGCGCGGAGCAGTTTCTTTTGTTGGATCAAGACGGAAAGGCGCGCGCGGGGCTTGGCCTGGATGCCAATGGGGAAGTCGGGCTTGTTCTGACGAGCAAGGATGGTAATCGGCGCCTGTATTTGTCTCCGGACGACCGTGTGGCGCTCAAGCTCGCGGACCGAAGCGGCAAGGTACTCTGGTCCGCGCCTTAGGAGATGGCATGCACATTCGTTGGTCCGCTCTCATCCGCGACGTGTCCATTGTCGTCGGTCTGGTGCTGGCAAGCAGCTTTGCCGCCGCGCAGATCATCCAAGCCATGGGCGAAGAAGTCACCGCTCTCGTGATCGGGCTGTCCAATTTCTTCTGGGGAACCGTGGGATTTACGATCAGCGGCTGTCTGGCCAAAACAGAACGGTTCAAGCATCTCTTCATGGTCGCCGTCGGGCTATGGCTGGTCAGCTTTGTGAACGTGGTCATGGGTTTGACGCCCGTGCAGTTCTGGGCGGTCGGCTTCCTGCTGGTTCTGCTGATGATGGGACTTGGGGGCGGACTCTCGTATCTGTTCGTGCGGACGCCGCAGGCGGAACCGCCGATGCCACATGATTCGTGAAACGTGAAGCGTTTCTCGTGAGCGTCCCTCGAGATACGAGCGACGGTGCGGACTAGACGGATTTCTTGACGAAGCCTGAGCGAAGGCAGCGGGTGCAGACCTTGATGCGTTTGGAGGCGCCGTTAATCAAGGCCTTGATGGTCTGAAGATTAGGATTGAAGACCCGCTTGGTCTTGTTGTTGGCGTGACTGACGTTGTTCCCGGATTGACGCCGTTTGTTGCAGATCTCACACGTGAATGCCACGGTTGAAACTCCTTCTCTCAGTAAAACGCCTTCTTTGTCTGAACCCGAAGCCTATGCTACCATAGGCCCGCTTTGCCTGACAAGCTCCCCGCACCGCCGCCGACCCATCTGGAGCGCCTGCAGCAGCTCGTGCAGCGCCTTGCCCGTCCAATCGAATTTTCCATCCGCGATGCCTATGCCCATCTCGAGAACGTAAAAAATCTGGGGCCTTATATTTCAACGCAGGTGCTCGATGCACTCGCCGGTGATGTCTATCCTGCACACGTTGAAACCGATCTGTTGGCACTCCGTGCTGTATTCGGAGATTTCGATGCATTGACCGATCTTGCCGAACGCCGGCAGCGGGTCGTTGATGCGCAGGCGATTTTGAGCCGGCTCAATATGCCGGACGTGTTCGAGCAGAAGACGCCCGCCCATTCTGCACCGGCTGAACTGTGGAGTCTGCCGATCCAGTATGTGAAGGGGGTGGGGCCGAAACGCGCGGCCCTGCTGGCCAAGCTCGGCGTGGCCACAGTCGAAGATGCGCTCTGGTACGTCCCGCGACGTTATGAGGATCGTTCGGCGCTGCTGCCGATTGGCCGGCTTGTCCCCGGCGTCGCCGCCACGGTCTGTGGGACAGTGGCCCGCGCCCGTTTGAGCCGGATTCCCCGCCGGCGCATGACCATTCTGAATATGACGATCGAAGACGAGACCGGCGCGTTGCAGTGCGTGTATTTCAATCAACCCTATTTGGAGGATGTCTTCAAACCCGGCTGTCGTGTGATGGTCAGCGGGATGGTCCTGGCCGGTCGCAAGGGGTGGACGGATCTCCGGATGGACGTGCCGCAGTACGAAGTGCTGGATGATGAAGATGCGCCGCTGCATGTTGGCCGGATCGTGCCCGTCTACCCCGAGACGAAGGGTATCACGAGCCGACAGATCCGCACGCTGATCAAAGGACTGCTCGATCAGCATCTGGAGGGGCTGGCCGACGTTGTGCCGGACGCGATTCGGTCACGGCAGCGCCTGCTGCCGATCCGGGCGGCTCTGCGGGAGGTGCATTTTCCACTCGCGCCCGGCGATCTCGATGCTCTGAATCAAGGGGTGACGCCGGCTCACCGGCGGATGGCATTCGAAGAATTCTTTTTGCTGCAAGTGGGGCTGGCCTCGCAGCAGCAATCGGTCAGGGAGGAGGCCAAGAGCGTCCGGTTCGACGCGGCGACTCCGCTGGCCGGCCAATTGCGCGCGCTGTTGCCGTTTCGCCTGACATCGGCCCAGGAGCGGGTGCTGAGGGACATTCAGCGGGACATGGCGTCTCCACGTCCAATGCACCGGCTGGTGCAGGGCGATGTGGGATGCGGCAAAACCGTGGTCGCGCTGCTGGCGATGGTGACAGCTTGCGGGTCCGGCTGCCAGGCCGCGCTGATGGTGCCAACGGAAATTCTGGCCGAGCAGCATTATCTAAATCTGCACCTCCTGCTGGAGGAACTGGGACTCAAGGCGGTGCTGCTGACTGGTGGCGGCACGCCGAAAACGCGCGTGGCGGTCCGCAAACAGATCCAGGCGGGCGAGGCACACGTGGCAATCGGGACACACGCCTTGATTCAAAAGCACGTGCAGTTCGCCAGGTTGGGACTGGTAGTGATCGACGAGCAGCATAAATTCGGCGTGCTCCAGCGCAAGACGCTCCTCGCGAAGGGCTACCGCCCGGATGTGCTGGTGCTGACGGCCACGCCGATTCCACGCACGCTGGCCATGACGGTGTATGGCGATCTGGACGTGTCTGTCATCGACGCGTTGCCGCCGGGACGCAAGCCGATCCGGACAAGGATGTTTGCAGAGCCGGAGCGTCGCCGGGCCTATCAGTTTGTGCAGGATGAGGTGCGTGCCGGCCACCAGGCCTACATCGTATATCCGCTTGTGGAAGAGTCCGAGAAGGTCGATTTGCGCGCGGCGGTCGAGGGCGCCGCGCGGTTGCAACAATCGATCTTTCGGACCGCTCGAGTCGGCCTGCTGCATGGCCGGATGAAAGGCGAAGACAAAGAGCGTACGATGGCAGCGTTCAAAGCCGGTGAGATTCAGGTGCTGGTCTCGACGACGGTCATTGAAGTCGGCGTGGATGTGCCGAACGCCACGGTGATGGTGATCGAGCATGCGGAGCGGTTTGGGTTGGCACAGCTTCATCAGTTGCGTGGCCGCGTGGGGCGGAGTGCACAGCAATCGTATTGCCTGCTCCTGGCATCGCTGGCGATCGGCGACGAGGGGAGCGCGGCGCGCCGGCGCCTCGATGCGTTGGTCGCTTCGAACGACGGGTTTGTGATTGCCGAGGAAGATTTGCGTTTGCGTGGACCGGGCGAGTTTTTCGGTGCCCGGCAATGGGGCGTGCCGGAGTTTCGCGTGGCCAATCTGATCCGTGACCATGCGCTGCTGGAACAGGCGCGCCGCGAAGCGCTTGCGACGGTGCGCGAGGACCCTCGGCTGTCTGAACCCGGCCATCAGGCGGCGCGGGACGCGATGCGGCGGCGCTGGCACACCAAGCTGGTGCTGGGGTCGGTGAGTTAGGCCTCGAGCCACGAGCCTCGGGCCTCGCGCCAAAGGAGTTCGCATGGGATTGCTGCAACGCATGAAACACGATGTCCGTGCCGGCTGGGTGTCGTTGCGGTACGGGACGGCCAAGGCGGCCACCCGCGCCCTGGAAGAAACCGAATTGCTCCGGTTGCGGTTGGATCTGCGCAAGCTGGATGAGCGCATCAAGGATCTCTGCGGCGATATCGGCGAGCGAGCGGTGGACTTGCACGAGAGCGGGGAGTCGGCCGAGCATGTGCTGGAGGATCGCGAGATGAATCGGATCGTGCAACAGGTACTGTCGCTTCGGGCAGAGAGAGCAAAACTCCTTGCAGACATGGATGATGTGCGCAGTTGAGACTGCGCACTGACCGCACGCGGCGATGCTCCTAGCCGGAATCGACATCGGAACCCTGACGTGCCGCTTGCTCATCGGCCGCGTGGCCGGCGACGGCCGGCTGACCGAAGTGCATTCGGACAGGCGCATCCTTCGTCTGGGCGAGGGCGTGGACCGCGATCGTCTGCTCCGACCTGCCGCTGTGGCGCGCGTGGTAGAGACACTGCGTGACTGGCGCAGCGTGATCAATTCATATCATGTGGATGCGCAGGTTGCCGTGGCGACGAGTGCCGTACGGAATGCCAGGAACAGGGAGGAATTTCTCGGACGAGTCAAGCAGGAAGTCGGGTTCGACGTTGAGGTCATCAGCGGTGAGGAGGAAGCCCGCCGTACGCTCCTGGGAATTCGCTCCGGATTGCCTGGCGGCGTCTCCAGCATGCTGGGGCTGGACATCGGCGGCGGCAGCACCGAGTTCATTCTCGATCGCCCAAGCCATGCGCCGATCGTTCATTCGGTCGAAATCGGCGTGGTTCGGCTGACGGAACGTCTGTTCACGAGCGATCCGCCGACGACAGATGAAATCCAAGCTGCCAGAGAACTCATTACTAAAGAAGCGGAGCAGGCAAGGGTGATGCTCGGAGAGTTTGGCGGCGTGACCCTTGTCGGAACCGCCGGCAGCATCACCACCTTGGCGGCCATGGCGCAGAAGCTGTCCACCTATGAGCCGCTTCGCATCCATAATTACCGGCTGAGTCTTGAGACGATCCGCGGGCTCGAGCGGGAGCTGCTGGGCCGGACGACAGCGCAGCGCCGGGAGATGCCGGGTCTGGAGGCGGGTCGTGAAGATGTGGTGGTGGCCGGCACGCTGATCCTGCGCGGCGTCATGGAAACGCTGGGGTTTTCGGAAGGTCTGGTCAGCGACGTCGGTCTGCGGGAAGGGATTCTGCTCGACCTGGCAGTGAAGCTGCTAGGGCGTAATGCGTGATCAGTAATGAGTGATGAGTAACTGGTGCGCACGCAGACTCGTCTAACTGTTCACTCATGACTCGTCACTTATTACTCGCCCTAGCGTTGTGAGTACCAGCGGAATCCTTTTGTTTCCTTGATCGTCGGCCTGGGCGCCGCGCCCGGTTTCTCCAATAACATCACTTTGAAATCCCACAGGCCGAACCAGGCCGGATCGCTCACCGCGTGATAATGGCAGCCTGACAGTTTCGGCAGCATGGCGCCCAACGCATGGGCCAATTCCTTCTCGGTGTAGGCGCGGATGGCGAAGGGCTTGCCCTGTGGTTGGCAGAATCGTTGGATGGCATAGGCGGCGCCGGTGCAGAGGACCTGCGTATCCGGTTTCATCATGAGAAACGCCGGCAGCGCGGCGTACTGTTCCTGAAAGCCAAGCCAACGTGCGGCATGACGCATGTGGGTGTATTGCACTTCGTATTCGGTGTGGCCGGGCAGTTTGACCGGCTCGGGCCAGCCGGTTTCAACTCCGAACTCGATCAGGATCGCGCGGCCGCCCGGCTTGAGCACGCGCCAGAGTTCGGAGAGAAACCGGACGGGCCCGAGATTGAAGACGAATTCGTCCGGCAGGTCGGGATCGAACGGCAGGCGAATGCGGCGAATCCAGTCGATTGCTTCCTGGTGGACGGCTGTGCGGCCCTTGCCGGTTTCCAATTCCGCGCGTGAGAGATTCACCGGCGTCATGTCGGCGAGGTTTTCATTGTCGATGACGATATCCACGCTGGCGTCGTGCAGTGGGAGCCATTCGGCGTTCGTCTGCGTGCCACTGCAGTGCCAGCCGGCTGTCCCGGCCAGCTTCAGTTGTGCTTTGATGAACGGCGGGGTGAGATCGAGGAAGGTGTAGTGGAGGCCGTTGCGTTCAGCCGGAGATAATTCCGCGGCGATCTCGCGCGACACGTAGCCGAGACCTCCGCCAACTTCGACAAGGGCACGGGGTTTCGTCGCCCACCAGCCGAGTTGCCGGAGATGTCTGGCGAGCAACCGCCCATAGGTCAGCCCTTGTAGGGCTTCGCTGGGTTCACGAAACAGATGGGAGACGGTCGTCTCGATCGTGTCGAAATGGCCTTCGTGCTGCGAGATGTCTCGGGTATGGAACTGAATGAGTTGCTCACCTCCCTCGAATCCCTGCCGCCCGGACCAGCCTTCCCTGATTTGCTGGAGGAGCAGATCCCATTTGATGTCGAGCCGGTGCCCGCCGGTCGGGGGCTCGGTGCCGTAGTAGCAGAGTGAATAATTGGGGAGCGACCAGCGTTCCAGATGCCAGCAGCCGTTTTGTCCCTCCGGTCCACAGACCCATTTCCCGAACCGCCCGAGCAGTTCGCCGACGGTCATGTGGCCGTCCATGGCGGTCAGCAGCTCGAGGCCGGCGCGGTTGAGCCGGACGAGGGGAAGCGCGTCATCCAGCGGCGTGAGCCACCATTCGTCGGCGTCGTGCTGATAGGTGATCATGTCCGGCATGCGCCAGGCGCGCAGCGCGAGGACCTGATCGGTCAGGGTGAGCGGTTGATGGGCGACGGCAGCCGGTTTCATGGCACGTGATTCAAGACAACCAATGGTCGGTATGGCGCATTAGCCCGCACTATTCATGACGGTTCGTCGCGAAATCGCGGGGCCGAGTCGCGAGACGGGTGCGCGGAGCCGCGAGGGAGGAAGACATACTGAACAGTATGTTGACCGACCGAGCGGCGAGCCCGCCCGCTTGGCTGCCCGAAACCCGCGGCCAAGCTTGTCGCAGCAGCGGAACCACGATTGCAGCAGAATCGTTCATGAATAATGCGGGCTAGGGTACACGAAGGGTCAGAGGAGGAGCAAGCGATCGCTGTTGGAACCGATCAGATTTGCGGTGGGACGGCGGAGTCGGTAATGGTCAAGGTTCCCCGCATGATGGGATGGACGCGACAATGATAGGGATAGCGGCCGGGAGGCAGGCTTGGTACGGTGTAGCGTCCGTCGGGTGGCATCGTGCCCGAATCAAAGACGCAGGGACCGTCGCTGATGCAGCCGTCATGGGTGATCGTGTGTTCCGTGGGAGTGGGGTTGTCCCATCGGATCGGCGTGCCGGTTGTGACTGTTGCGATGGGAGGGGAAAAGTACGGCGATCCGTTTTCGATGGTGATCTCGAAATGCGGGGACGTGGCCGTGCTCGGCACGACTCCAACTATGAATAGGGCACACATGATGACGATTCGAACGGCGGTCACGGGACGATCCTCCCAACGTCTGCCAACATCTAATTGTATGATATCACTTCTATAACCATTTAGAGACACGGAGGCAAGTGGGGATTCATCTCGCCAGGATTCGCTTGGTTTTTGGGGGCTTGTGGGCAGGCCTGTCGCTGCTGACGGTGGTGGAAGCGCCGACCTCTGTCCTATGGCTTGCCGCCCTTGGTCTGACGGAGTGGGGCTATTGGCTTGCGCCATTACCGGTGCTGACCTGGCTACCCGGTTGGAGAAGCTCGCGGAACGGACGAATCGGCGCGTGGCTGGGTCTCGTTGCCGCACTCTTCTTGATGGCGCCGCTGGTTCGTGCTGCGGTGTTCGTGCAGGCATGGCCGGATGGTCTGCCTGCATTTTTCAAGGACGCTGCCCCGCAAGCGACGCCCAGTTCTCTCCAGCGGACGGCGCCTATCGTATTGACCGATCTGTTGCTCGGGGTATCGTCGTCGAACGTCACGATGAGGAGCGTTGTCTACGCGACGCAAGGAGATCAACGCCTGTCGATCGAGCTCTATCAGACGGCAGGGCAGCTGGCAGGGGCGAGTCCGGTGCCGGGGGTGATCGTCATTCACGGCGGCTCCTGGCAACATGAAGATCGTGCAGAGTTGGCCGCTCTCAATCGGTATCTGGCCGCACGCGGCTATGTGGTGGCCTCGGTCGGGTACCGTTTCGCGCCGAAGTGGCCGTTTCCGGCGGCCCGGGACGACGTGCGTGAGGCGATTGCGTTTCTCAAAGCGCATGCCGGTGAGTACGGCCTCGATCCGCATCGATTGGTCCTGCTGGGCCGTTCTGCCGGCGGGCAACTCGCATTGTTGGTGGCTTACGCGGGGCCGGACCCGGCCATCCGCGGAGTAGTCTCACTCTATGCGCCGGCGGACATGAAGTATGGCTACGAGCATCCCAGCAATCCCTGGGTACTGGATTCACGCGCTATTCTGGAAGCGTATCTGGGCGGGAACCCCTCTCAAGTTCCTGCCACGTATGAGTCGGCGTCACCGATTCGGTTCGTCTCGTCCACGACCGTGCCAACGTTACTGATCCATGGGGTGCGCGATGAGTTGGTGTTTGTCGCGCAAAGCGAGCGGTTGGCGGCTCGTTTGGTCCAGGCGCAGCGGCCGCATTATTTCCTCCGACTGCCCTGGGCGACTCACGGCTGTGATGTGCATTTCAACGGTCCGTGCGGACATATCAGTACATATCTGATCGAACGATTTCTCAGTGCGGTCACACGATAGCCCGCGCCGTGCGGGCGCGCGTGGACTCGTTGCACAGGCCTCGCTATACTTTCCTGACGGAGCCGACGATGCTTCTCCAGTGGTTCATCACAATAACAGCATTGAGTCTGTCGCTGGCTCCTGCTGCAGCCGATGCGTTCACGATTCGGGAACCGTTGCCGGATGCCGTGGTCGCACCGGGACAGATCATCACAGCCCGCATTGATCTTGGAGCCGAGACGGGCGTGCATCGCGTGCACTATTTCTGGTATCGGCAGGGCGAGGCGCCGGCCCCGCTCCAGCAGGCGCCACCTGCGCTGAGTGCAACGGCCTTGTCGGAGCCTGCCTACGGCGGTCCGCTCACCGTCCCGCGAGATGCGATCGGCACGATGCGGCTGCTGGCTGTGGGAGAGGTGTCCCGCGGCCGGTTGGCCGGACGGGAAGAATTTGACGAAATTCTGCTCCGGGTCGAGCCGCGTGTCGAACTGATCGGTATCGAATTCGAAGTCGAAAAGCCATGGCGCTTGGATACCATCGGCAGGCTGCTGGAGGTGCCGGTGCTCGGCCAGTTTGCGGACGGTGTGACGAGACGGATTGGCGGCGGTTCGACCGGAAGCCGGTACGAGTCGTCCGACGCGCGCATCATCGCAATCCATCCGGGCGGCGTCGTGCGGGTTGTGGGGAACGGGAAGGCCATGCTGACGGTGAGCAATCGGGGCAAATCCGGCGTCCTGGAGGTGATCGTCAAAGGGGAAGCGGATTCGAACAAAGCGCCGATAGCCCGGACAGGGCCTGATCTGACCGTGAAGGGAGGCGTGAAGGTGGTTCTGATCGGCCTGCAGAGTGCCGACCCCGATGGAGATTTGTTGAAGTATGAATGGACTCAAATCCGTGGACAGAAGGTTTCGTTGCTGGATCCTGATTCTGCGACGGCGACGTTTGTCGCTCCCAAGGTTTCGGCTCGCCGGCTGCTCCAGTTCCGGCTCAGTGTGACGGACATGAAAGGCCCAGATTTGGTTAAAGGCGCGGATAGTTTCCCTGCAGTCATGAATGTCTGGGTTGAGCCGTAACCAGCTGTATTGCTTTAATTTTATGACGTGTGCTGCAGGCTGGTTGCAAGCCGTAACCCTTTCATGCTAGATGGGGGCCGCAACGACGTACAGCGATGTGCTGAGGATGAAGGGGGAGGAGATGGCGAAGAAGAAAACGGCGAAGCGTGCGGCTCGGAAGGCGATCAGTAAGGCGAAGGTGGTGAAAAAGCGCGCCGCAGGAAAAACAAAGAGCGCACGGAAAGCCACGCAGGCCGACAAGAAGAAAATCACCGCGACGGCGAAGACGCCGCCAGCCGCTGCGCCTGCCAGTTTGCCGCAGCGGGTTCAGCCGCCTGTACGTGCCGTGAAGCCGCAGTCTTCCCGGCAGGACTCCTTGCGGGAGGCGCTGCCGGAAGACATCGAGATAGATGACGATCTCGCGGACGAGGTGCCTGCTGCAATGCGGGATGAAATGGACGACGATGAGCCGATCGAAGAAGAGGGGCGGAACGACTATCTCGATAAACCGGACGAACTCTCCGGAGAAGACGAGGAATAGCGAAGCGGTGATCGTTTCCACTGTGGCATCAGGCGGCCCGCACTCCTGGCGGCCTCCTTTCGATTGTCCGATCAGTTTCTAAACCGGTCCTAACCCGCATTATTCATGACGGTTTCTACTACTACCGCCGATACGCCGCTACGACAAGCCTGGCCGCTGGCTCGGCGCGTCCAAGCGGGCGGGCTCGCCGCTCGGTCGGTCACCAGCCTGTTCAAGGCTGCCTCCCTTCCTCGCAGCTCCACGCGCCCGTCTCGCATGGCGTCTCAGCGGTTTCGTCACGAAC
>SHZW01000020.1 GCA_009692155.1 Nitrospiraceae bacterium | reverse complement strand
CGGCATCGTGCATCAGGGATGAAAACCAGCCCGAACCAAGGCTTCTTCGGCGACCTGGTGAACTTCCATCCTCACGCCCACGTTCTCGCCGCCGACGGGGTGTTTTGTGCGGACGGCACGTTCCTGCCCCTGCCGCCCGTTCCCGAGGGGCTGCGCGAGCGGCGGCACCGGCAGCTTGTGCCCCGCCGCCAGCTTCGCCCAGTAGCCACGACCAGGTACGGGGATGCGGAGCTTTCCGCACCACTTACTGACAGCAACGTCGGAAATGCCGAGCGTCCGCGCAAGCTCTACGCGGGCCGACGTGATCCCCGATTTTAGTAGCGTTATGCTTTGGAGTCCGACTTCAACCAGGGGAGATCGGACCAATGAAGAAGCGCTTTTCGGAAGAGCAGATCATCGGGTTTCTGCGGGAGGCTGAGGCGGGGCTGGCGGTGAAGGATCTGTGCCGGCGGCACGGGTTCTCGGAGGCGAGCTACTACCTTTGGCGGGCGAAGTTTGGCGGGATGTCAGTGCCCGATGCGAAGAGGCTGAAGCTCTTGGAGACGGAGAATGCGCGGCTGAAGAAGCTGCTGGCCGAGACGCTCTTGGAAGCGGAGGTGAGCCGCGATGCGCTACGGCGAAAGTGGTGACCGTACCAGCCAAGCGCGAGCTGGTGCGGTTTGCTCAAGGGCGGGGCATGAGTGAGCGCCGGGCGTTGAAGCTGGTGGGCATGAGCCCGAGCGTGCTGCGCTATGAGCGCAAGGACGATGGCAACGGGGAGCTACGCGAGCGGATCGTGGCGATGGCGCATCGGCACCGGCGCCACGGCTATCGGATGATTCACCTGCGGCTGCGCCAGGCGGGCTGGAGAGTGAACGTGAAGCGGGTCAGGAGGTTGTACCGGGAGGAGAACCTGATGGTGCAAAAGCGCAAGCGGAAGAAGGTTGCGCTCTGTGATAGGCAGCCGCTCATCCGGCCCAGCCGGGCCAATGAGGTCTGGAGCATGGACTTCGTGTTCGATCGGCTGGCCAATGGCCGGTCGCTGAAGTGCCTGACGGTGGTGGACGATGCCACGCACGAGTCAGTGACCATCACGCCCGATACGGCGATCTCGGGCGCCTACGTGGCGCGGATCCTGGAGAGAATCAAACACGAACGCGGGCTACCCAAGGTGATTCGCTCGGACAACGGCAAGGAGTTCTGCGGGCGTGCGATGGCGATCTGGTCGCACGCGAACAATGTTGCCTTGCGCTTCATCGAACCGGGCAAACCGAACCAGAATGCCTATGTCGAATCCTTCAACGGGAGGTTGCGCGACGAATGCCTGAACGAGAACTGGTTCACGAGCCTGGCGCATGCGCGAATGGCCATTGAGGCGTGGCGCAGGGACTACAACGAGGATCGCCCGAAGAAGGATCTAGGTGGGGTGCCACCGGCCGTCTACGCGGCGCGCCTGAATTCGCTCGCGAACTCAGGCGCAACAGAACAGAGTACAGTTTGCAGCGATGGACTCTAAATCAAGCTGCTACTAAAACAGGGGTCACGTCGGTCCTCTTCCGTCGAAGTAAGAGAACTGCCTCGCTCTCTGACTAAAATTTGCCCGTAGAAGTTTAAAACCTTCAGATAGTCTTCTTCAGAAAGACGTCCGTTCTTAAACTCTGATTCCAGGAGATGAAAGTAGAACTTGGCTCGTTCAAAGTTCCCAAGCCCACAGTAACTGAAATAAACTGTGAGGCCTATGCCTGACAACAATCCTTCAAAATCTGATTCCGCCTCCCTACCACGAACTAGCAGCAATAGTTGTTCGTACACAGCAAGCGCCCGCGCTATCATTTCAGACTCTATGCGTGTTGCGTCATCTTTGTGGTGGAAATACCACTCAGCTATTCCCTCCAAAATTTGAAACTCATCAAGCACGAACCCCGAAAAACGCTCCATCTCATCCTGGAATTTACCCCATGCTTCATGGATCCGATCAGGGGAAATAGCCATGCGTGTAAATGACAGAGCTTCCATTAGCCAGGGCGCCTCTTCAAGAAAGTCGCTTGAGAGTGTGAGATTAAACTGTTTGCGAACTCCCTCCAGAATCTCGAAATCCGGCACGCTCGCGGGACTGTACTGAATACGCTCCTTGAGCGCTTCCAACTCCTGCCTCAAGCGCTGTTGCTCACGCTCTTCATCCTGCCTTCGTCTATCCCAATTGGGATCATTCTGCGTAGACTGCATAACATCGCGCAAAGTCATGGCATTTCTTGGCTGAAAACAAGCCACGACTTTTTTGAGGAGCACCCTGATCAAGGCTAAGATTTCTCGCATGTTCGTAACGCTTCTCGCTGAAAAACAACTACACCGGCATTAACCCGTTAAATCGGAAGTGAAATGGAACGGGCACCTGCTCTTTATTTACGCACACGATTGAGAAAAAATACCACGCGGTGCCTCAGAACTCCAGAGTTGTTTGGTTGCACCTTCATCAGAGAGCTTGTTACGATGGTCAAATTCTCTCCGTCATGAGGGACACCTCGTGCCAAGCACTAGCCAGCCATCCCGTGAATCCGGCGACCTGATCGTCGAGGGCGCGCGGCAGAACAACCTCAAAAACATCTCCGTTCGCATCCCCCACAATAAAGTGACCGCGATCACCGGTGTGTCCGGCTCCGGCAAGTCATCGCTGGCCTTTGACACCCTCTTCGCCGAAGGCCAATGGCGCTACGTCGAATCGCTCTCGACCTATGCCCGCATGTTCCTGGAAAAGGTGGACCGTCCTGATGTAGACCGGATCGTCAACATCCGCCCCGCGATTGCCATCGAGCAGAAAAATCCCGTCCGCACGGCCCGCTCAACGGTCGGTACAGCGACCGAAATGGCCGACCTCCTCCGGCTGCTCTTCGCCAAAATCGGCAAGCCCGTCTGTCCGGATTGCAAGCAGGAGGCGCGCGGCTACCATCCCGGCTCCGTCGCCGACGACCTGCTCGCCCGATTCCCCGAGGGCCGCGCCATGATCATGTTCCCGGTGAAAGACCTGGGACCTGGCCACGATCGCGCACTGATTGAATCCCTGCTGACACGCGGTTTTGTGCGGTTGAAATGCGGCGATGCGTTGATCGATCTGCAACCCGGCGCCACCCTGCCGAGAGCAGCGGGCGCCGATCTTTACGTCGTGCTGGATCGTCTCGTCATTCGTCCCGACAACCGCAACCGGATTATCGAAGCGGTCGAAACCGCGTTTCGTGAAGGCGACGGACTCTGCCGTGCGGAGGTCATCGACCAGGGGCTGCACACCTACAGCACGAAGTTCCGCTGCCAGCCCTGTGGCAGAACCTTCGAGCCCCTCCGGCCCATTCTGTTTTCATTCAATCACCCGCTGGGCGCCTGCCCGGAGTGCAAGGGTTTCGGAAACATTCTCAAACACGACGAGGATCTGGTCATTCCCAACCGCAACCTCTCGCTGGCCGACGGCGCCGTCGAGCCCTGGACCAAGCCCAGCACGGACTGGTGGCAGAAACAGATGCTGCTGGCCATGAAGCGAAAGGGTGTGAGCCTTACCACCCCCTATGGCAAACTTTCCGAGGAGGAACGGGCGCTTCTCTGGAAGGGCGATAAAAAGTTCGACGGCATCGACGATTTTTTCAAACACCTGGAGCACAAACGCTACAAGATGCACGTGCGGGTCTTTCTGAGCCGCTACCGCAACCCGTTTCCCTGCCCGACCTGCGCCGGCAGCCGGCTGAAGCCGGATGCGCTCTTCGTGAAAGTCGCAGACCGCGACATCCATCAGATCGTCCAGCTCACGATCCGTGAGGCCGCCGACTGGGTTGAAGGATTGAGTCTTTCCAAGTTCGAGACCGAGATCGCTCACGATATCCTTCGCCAGTTCCGCATGAAGCTGGGGTTTCTGCTCCGGGTGGGCCTGGGCTATCTCACCCTCTCCCGACAGACCAAAACCCTCTCCGGCGGGGAAGCGCAACGGATCACACTCGCAAATCAACTCGGCTCCCGGTTGGTCGGCACGCTGTACGTGCTGGATGAGCCGACCATCGGGCTCCATGCCCGCGATACCGCCACCCTGGCCGGCATCCTGCGCGACCTGGCCGATACCGGCAACACCGTGGTGGTGGTCGAGCACGACCGGCAGATGATCCAGGCCGCCGACCATGTGATCGAGATGGGGCCCCGGTCCGGCGAACGTGGCGGCGAGATAATCTGCGCCGCGCCCTTCAAGCAATTTCGCGCCGATCAAAAATCGCTCACCAGCCGGTATCTCCGTGGAGAGGAGACGATTGCAATCCCCCGCACGCGCCGATCCGGCAACGGCAGGTTTCTGAGCCTCGCCGGCGCGCGCGAGCATAACTTAAAGGACCTCAACGTCCGGTTCCCCCTGGGCATGCTGATCTGCGTCACCGGCGTATCGGGCTCCGGGAAAAGCACGCTCGTGGAAGACACGCTCTACCGCGCGCTCGCCCGGGCGTTCCACCTGGACTCCCTGCCGATCGGACGTTTCAGCGCCATCAAAGGATTGGAATACATCCGGTCCGTGCGGCTGATCAACCAGGAGCCGATCGGCCGGACGCCCCGTTCCAATCCGATCACCTATCTGAAAGCGTTCGACGACATCCGCGCCCTGTTCGCCAACACGCAAGGTGCGAGAACCGCCGGGTTGACACCCGCTCATTTTTCCTTCAACACGCCGGGCGGCCGGTGCGAGCGCTGCGAGGGTAACGGCTACGAAAAGCTGGAGATGTATTTCTTCGAGGACCTCTATGCCACCTGCGAAGCCTGCGGCGGGCGGCGGTTCGGCCCGGCCGTGCTGAACGTCCGCTATCGCGATAAAACAATTCACGAGGTACTCGGCCTGACGGTGGATGAGGCGCTGACGTTTTTCTCAGGCTCGACCAGGCTCGGCGAGAAACTCCATCTGCTGGCCTCGATCGGCCTGGGGTATCTCCGCCTCGGCCAGCCGGCCACCACCCTGTCCGGCGGCGAAGCGCAGCGCCTCAAGATTGCGGCGGAATTAAAAGATAGAAGTGCCCGCGACGTGCTCTATATCCTGGACGAGCCGACCACCGGCTTGCACCTCGACGACATCCGTAAATTGCTGGCGGTGCTCGGCAGGCTGGTGGACGCTGGAAATACGGTGGCCGTGGTCGAGCACAACCTGGATGTGATCAAGACAGCCGACTGGATCATTGATTTAGGTCCGGAAGGCGGCGAGCAAGGCGGGCGCATCGTCGCAGAAGGACGCCCGGAACAGATCGCGCAAGTGGCGGAGTCGCACACGGGGCGATTTTTGAAGACAGTCCTGAGTGCTAAGTCCTGAGTGCTGAGTTTAAAAGAGCCGATTGCCCTTGCTCAGGACTCAGCACTCAACGCTCAGCACTGTCAGTTCAGGCTGGGGTCAGACGGCATCTGTGCGTACATTTCGTAGCGGCTGCCGAGGGATTGCATGATGTCGGCCCAGATGCGCAGCGGGTCTTTCTCAAAGACGATGGACGGATCGGCCGGCAGCGTGATCCAGGAGCCGGTTTTCATCTCGTTCTCCAACTGGCCTGCCGCCCAGCCCGCATAGCCCACATAGGCCCGAAAGGCGGCCGATCCGCTGGGGACAGTCAGAATCCGTTCCAGCGCCGTCATATCCCCGCCCATGTACACGCCGTCGAAGATGTGGTGGGTGTTGTCAGGCTCCTGCCCCGTCCGCAACAGAATCAACACATGGTTGGGCTGCACGGGCCCGCCTGCAAACAGCATGTGGTGCTGCCCCTCCAGCACAGGAACCTGCGGCAGAGCCTCGGCAATATGGATGGCTGTCGGCCGGTTGACGACAACACCCAACGCGCCTTGCGATCCATGCTCACAGAGCAGCACCACCGTCTGGCGGAAATTTGGATCGCGCAACGACGGCGCCGCCACGAGAAAAATGCCTTTCCCAAGTGTCACATCCATGGGTCTATTCTACCACGTTCAACATCCTGTCAGGCCTGATACAGGGCCGTGCGGCGGTCGCGCAGCAAATCATTATACGGGTTGAGCGACTTGTCGCGGGCCTCCTTCGGGTCAATGTCAACGATCGCCAGCTTCTCCCGATTCTCCGGCGCCCGGTGGAGAATCTTTCCGCTCGGGTTGACGATCTCGCTTGTGCCGATGTACGTCAGTTTCCTTTTCCCGCCCCGCTTTTCAGAACCGATCCGGTTGGCCGTGATGCTGAACACGTGATTCTCCAGGCAGCGCGTGACCATCGAATCCGGGCAATGCGGCAGGACCAGGTTGGACGGATGACAGACGATGTCGGCGCCTTTCAGCGCCAGCGTCCGCGACGATTCGGGATAGAACCAGTCGAAGCACACCATGACCCCGATTTTTGCCGCTCCGATGTCCCACACCTGAAACCCCGAGTCGCCCGGCGTGAAGAACTGCGTTTCCTCGGAAAAGAGATGCGTCTTGCGGTAACACCCGATCACGCCCTTCGGCCCGACCACGACGGCGGAGTTGTAATACCGGCTCCCGTCCCGCTCGGGCAGCCCGGCTACGATATGCATGGAGCGCTCCCGCGCCACTTCGCAGAGACGCTTGGTCGTGGGCCCATCCGGCACCGGCTCCGCCAGGGCCGCCACCTCATCCTTGGAGACAAACTGGTAGCCCGACGCAAACAGCTCCGGTAGAACGATGAGGTCGCAACGAACCGAGGACAGTTTTTTAGCCACTATCTCGAGATTGCGCGCCACCTCGCCGAAGGCCGGATTGAACTGGTAGTAGCCAACTTTCATGATTTCTCCAGCAAAAACAGGAACAGTCATATTTCCGGGTTAAAAACAAAACGGGCAGGAGCATCAGCTCCTGCCCGTTTGGATCACTCTGTTGTAGAACCGATCACTTCACCTCGGACAGGTGCATCACCGCGCTTTCGGCTTCCTTCGTCGCCACGTCCGCGTGGCCGGCTTTGCCGTGCTCGATGGCGCCCTTGAGTCCCTTGATGCCTTCATCGAGATGCGGGCTCTTCACATCCTTGGCCGCTCCCTGGGCATGCTCCAAGGCCACAGACGCATGCTTCACGACGGCATCGGCATGGCCTTGTTTGCCATGATCGACGGCTTCCTTGGCATGGTGAATCGCTTCGTCCACGTGCTTGTTGCCGGCCCAGGCGGGCACGCTCAACAGCATCACTGCGACACCTGCGATCACAAACCCCATGAACGTTCTCATTCTTGGCCTCCCTTGTGAATGACTGGTGCGATTCTTTTCTTATTGTTCTCTACGCGCGTGTTTCACGCCTGGATGTATGCGTGACCTTACCACGCGACCTGGGAGCGGTCAAGACGGCTTCCCTTTCTCCTGACCGATGATCCTGTGCAGCAATTGCGCATCTTTTTCGACCGGCGCGGCGAAGTCGCGGCTCCATTCCCACCAGGACCCAGGGTAATTCCTGACCTTCTGGTAGCCGAGCAACTTCAGGACGACATAGAGCCAGGCCGAACGCACGCCTCCCGTGCAATAACAAATCACCGCGTGACTGGGATGGAGGCCCTTCTCATCGAACCCCTCGCGAATCTTGTCCAGATCCTTGACTGTCGCATCCGGATTCAAAAACACGTTCCAGGGTATGCAGGCGGCGCCCGGGATGTGGCCCGGACGGGGGATGCCGGAGATCTCCTTGCCAGCGTATTCCTCCAGGCTCCGGGCATCCGCGATGACGGTTTCCGGATGCGGCCGCTTCACGAGTTTTTTCAATTCTTCCTTCTCGACGATCACGTCGACGTTCACCGCGACGTTGAACGCGCCCGGTTTCGGCGTCACGACGCCATGCTCGTACCTGCGGCGTTCGGCCGTCCATTTGACCCAGCCGCCGTCCAGGATCTTCAGTCTCGTGTGACCGAGGTACTGCAGCATCCAGAACATCCGCCCCTCGTCGCCCCAATTGTCGAACGGATTCGAGTAGATCACGACGTCGCTGTCGTGATTGATGCCCAACGCGCGGATCTTCTGCTCGAGCCGGCCATGATCGGGATCCAGCAGCCCCTTGGCTGCCGCGTCGGGGTCGCTGAACTCGTGCCACGTGGCGTTCACGGCGCCCGGGATGTGCCCGCCGAAGGCATAGGCCGCCTTCCCGCGAACGTCAATCACAACCAGGCCCTCGCGCCCAAGATTCTGATCGAGCGTGGCCGTATCGATCAACATCGGATGGATCATAAGATCGTGGTTCTCCCTGGTTCAGCCTGCATAACCCTCATGATTCATGACGGTTCGTGACGAAACCGCCAAGACGCCATGCGAGACGGGCGCACGGAGCCCCGAGAGGCCGAGGCATACTTGAAACAGTATGTTGAGGTCGCGAGGGGCGAGCCCGCCCGCCGGCATGCGTGAAACCGCAGGCCGGCTTGTCGTAGCGGCGCATCGGCGGTTGCAGTAGAAACGCGCGTGAATCATGAGGGTTTATACAGATTTTTATTCTTCCCGTCCACTGCGCAGGCCAGCTTCGGATCATAGGCGTCCAGATTGAGCGCTGCCTTCAGTTCGCTGGAGAGAGGAAACGCCCGTTCGTAGATCGTGAACCGGTAGGGATCGTCGGCCGTCAGACCATATTTGGTCTTCAACATCTCGTGCTGGTCGTCCGTCAAAATATGGTAGCGCACGAGGGTTTTGAGCGTCAGCCCGGCCGCCTGCTCCGGCATGCGATAACTGAATTTATATTCGCGGCTGGCCAGCGGCAACAAACGATTGTCGTACACCTCCACGACGACCGGCTGCCAGAGAATCCACCGGCCCATGGTGTCCGTTTGGTGCGAGACCGTGCGCCCGTCCTTGTCCTGCACGAGAAATTCAACGGTGAAATGCCGATCGGGGTCTCCGGTCGGAATTTTGTGCCCCGCCCCCGCGTTGATCAGCGTCGCGGTAAACGTTACGCGCTCGCCCGGTTTGGGGGCCGGTGGATCGGCCTGCACGCGCACGGCCACCGCCTGCTTGATCATCTCCGGATCGTGCCCGCCCCGCCAGAGATGCCGGCGTCCCTGCCGGATCGGTCCGCCGTGCGCAACCGGCCGTTCGACATCAGGCATGTGGCAACTCTGGCAGATGAAGCCGCGCTCCTGCATGAAGTATTTGCCTTCATACTCGGCGTAGGTTCCGCAGGGACCGACATTGTAAAATTGCGCGGGCCCCGAGACGACGTTGTGGCACCGGTAACAGACCTGCGCCGTGCGAAACGTGGGATCAAACTTCGTCGGATGCGGCGCCGCCGAATCGTCGAAGGGTCCGTAGATCACTCCGTCCCGAACGTGGCAGGCCGCGCAGGTGATGGATTCGCGTTGATAGTCGGCGTCGTAATGCGGATTCGGCTCCTCCACCGCTTTCTCCACGCGCCCGCGTGGAATGTCCCTGATCAGGGTCGGCTGCTGATTCTCCAGCGGCGTGTGGCAATTCAGGCAGACCCAGATGTTCTTGTCCTTTTTCCAGTAGGCCTGAAAAAACGGGTCCTCGAACGCCTTCGCATGAATACTTGTTTTCCATTCCTCGTAGATCTCGCGATGACAGCTCCCGCAGGATTCCGCCTTGAGACTGTCGAGGCCGGCCGGGATTTTCTGATACGGGATGGCGTGCGCGTAGTCGGAGCGGAGGCCGAAAATCACGACGGGCTTGACCTCGGTGTAATAGAGATAGATCGCGCCCGCCGCGACCACGCAACCGATGATTATTTTTCCCGTCCGATTCACTTCTGACTTCTCACTTTTTACTTTTCACTTTTTACTTCCCGCTACGCTTCAAGCAGCGCCGTCACATGCCGTTCGACAGAGGCGGACAAGGCCTGGAGATTATAGCCTCCCTCGAGCGACGACAGGATACGGCCCTTGCCATGACGGCGCGCAATCCCCGCCACGATCCGGGTCAGTTCGGCGTACCCGTTCTCCGTCAGGCCCATGCCCGCCAGAGGATCGTCGCGGTGCGCATCGAAGCCAGCCGAAATGACGATGACGTCCGGTTTGAACGCGTCCGCCGCCGGCACCAGCACTTTCTGGAAAACGGCCAGATACTCCTCATCGCCCTCCCCGGCCTCCATCGGCACGTTGATCGTCGCCCCTTCGCCCTTCCCGCTTCCACTCTCTGACGCCCGTCCGGTGCCCGGGTAATGCGGATGCTGATGCGTGCTGAAAAAGAGCACGGAGGGATCGTCGTAAAACGAATGTTGCGTGCCGTTGCCGTGGTGGACGTCCCAATCCACGATCAGCACGCGCGCGAGACCATGCTTGCGCTGGAAGTACCGGGCCGCAATCGCGACATTGTTGAAGAGACAAAACCCCATCGCCCGATCGTGCTCGGCATGATGACCTGGCGGACGGACGGCGCAGAAGGCATTGTCCACGCGTCCGGCCATGATGGCATCGGCCGCGGCCAGGGCGCCTCCTGCCGCCAGATAGGCGGCCGGCAGGGAGCCCGGCGACATCGAGGTATCGGCATCCAGCATGACGCGGCCGGTGGCCGGCGCATGCTGTTTCAATGCCGTCACATACGACGGCTTATGCACCTGCGTCACCCACTCATCCGCCGCCGCAATCGGGTCGATTCGAACCAGCCGGGGCATGACGCCGCCCTGATCCAGCCGCGCGACGATCGCCCGCAGCCGCTCCGGGGATTCCGGATGGCCGGCACCCATGTCGTGTTTCAGATAATCGGGATGATAGACGAAACCGGTCTTGGCCATAGTCGCCCGCGTGATGAGTGATGCGTAATGGGTGATGCGTACAAGACAAGCTCCGTGTTCCACTCATCACGGATTACGCCTCACGCGTTACGCTTCGTGGGCATCGTAGCATGGCCCAAACGCGATAGACAATCCGACGAAAACCGTGCTAGCGTCGGTGCATCATGGCAAATTCGAAGATAGAACCGCTCAAAAAACTACTGGCGATGGACCCGAACGACGAGGTGGCCTGGTTCGGTCTGGGAAAGGCCTATCAGGGAGACGGGAGCTTTCAGGAGGCAGCCACCGCCCTAGAGCGCTGCATCGTGGTCAAGCCGACCTATTCGGCCGCCTACTTTGCCCTGGCCGAGTCGCTGCAGAAATTAGGGCAGCTCGACCGCTGCCGCCAGATATGTGACCAGGGGATCGAGGTGTCCACCAAGAACGGCGACGCGATGGTGACGAAAAATTTGCAGGCTTTGAAACAGAGCCTGGGGTGACGCGCTAACAGGGTGTTGAAAAAGTCCGCCAGCTTTGTTCTCGCATCGTTCAGAGACTCAACGTACGAGAAAAAGTACGTCTCGCCTCTTCACTCGCTGCGGCCTCGCTGGACGGCCATTTTGAACACCCTACTATTTATCTGATTTCTGCTGCCACTCGGGATGCTCCCGCAGCAGCGCGTCATACAGCTCGTCCAGCCACCGGCCCGCACATCCCAGCACCTCGCGCACCAGCGGTTCGGGCTGGCCCGTTTTCGCCATCGTCCACCGGCAGACGTATTCCAGTAACGTCGACCGGTCGAATTGCGTCGCCGACGTGGCCGCCATGGCCGACAGCTCGGCAAAACCGGTCGTGATGATGTGCGCCACCATGTCGCGCCCGTACGACGTGCTGGCGACCACATACTGGACGGCCCGGTTGATTTCCTGATCGGTCATAACGGCATCTATTATAGAGCAGCCTGTTGTTCATCCGAAACGCCCGCAGGAATGGTATGATGAAACCCGCCCATGCCTAGAACCAAACAAGACACCCGCATGATTCGCTCAACCAGACCGGGCGCGGCTGTTCCGGCAGAATGGGATTTGTCCGATCTGCTGCGCCATCCCGCCCAGGACTCCGAGCAGATCCTCAAGCAACTGGACCAGCGGGTCTCACAAGTCGAATCCAAACGCGCGGCCCTCGCGGCGGATATGGCCGCCGAGGGGTTTCGAGACGTTCTACGGCTCCACGAGGAGATCGCCGCCCTGTCCTCGAAGCTCAGCGCCTATGCCTACTTGTGGTTTTCGGAGAACACGAAACAGTCGGAGGCGCGGGCGTTCAAAACCAAAGTCGAAGAACGGCTGGCGGCCATCCAGAACCGGATTCTCTTCTTCGATCTCTGGTGGCAGTCGGTGGACGAGGCCAACGCCACCCGCCTGCTCGCGGCATCCGGAGACCTCCGGTACCACCTGGAGACGATCCGCCGGTTCAAACCGCACACGCTGTCCGAGCCGGAAGAAAAACTCATCAACCTCAAAAATACGACCGGCCGCAGCGCCGTCAACACACTCTACGACCTCCTGACCAACGGCCTGACCTTCACCCTGACGCTCGACGGCAAGCGAAAAACCCTGACGCGCGAACAGCTCTCCAGCCACATCCGCAGCCCGAAGGCCCGCGTGCGGGAGGCCGCCTACAAGGAGCTGCAGCGGGTCTTCGGCGGACAGCAGGACATGGTCGGCGAGATGTATTCCACGCTCGTCAGCGACTGGAAGAACGAGAACCTTACTCTGAGGAAATTCTCCGAGCCGGTGGCGGCCCGCAACCTCAGCAACGACGTGCCCGACGAGGCCGTGGCCGCCCTCCTCTCGGTCTGCGTCAAAAATGCCGGCGTGTTTCAGGATTATTTCCGCTTGAAGGGACGCCTCTGCAAGGTCGCGCCGATGAACCGGTACCACCTCTACGCGCCACACCCGGCCGACCGCGGGCACTACCGCTATCCGGACGCCCTGCGCATGGTGCTCGACGCCTATCGGAGTTTTTCACCGACACTGGCCGATCTGGTCCGGCGCGTCATTGACGAGCGGCATCTCGACGCGCGCATGCGGCCGGGAAAATTATCCGGCGCCTACTGCTACAGCGTCGTGCCGGGGCTCACGCCCTACGTGCTGCTCAACTACACCGGAGAAGCGCGGGACGTCGCCACGTTGGCGCACGAACTGGGGCACGCCGTGCACGGCATGCTCGCGGCTGAGCATTCCGTGTTCACGTTTCACGCGACCCTGCCCCTGGCCGAAACGGCGTCGGTGTTCGGCGAACGTATTCTGTCTGACGCACTTATGGCGCAGGAAACCAGGAAGTCCGTCAAGCAGGGCCTGCTGATCAGCCAGCTCGACGACATCTATGCCACCGTCGTCCGCCAGGCCTACTTCGTCCTGTTCGAGAAAACTGCGCATGAGATGATCGCGAAGGGCGCCACCACGAGGGATCTGAGCGCCGCGTATCTCGACACACTCCATCAACAGTTCGGCAAAGCCGTGCCGGTGCCTGACGAGTTTCGTTGGGAGTGGTTGAGCATCCCCCACATCTTCGGGAGTCCGTTCTACTGTTACGCGTATAGTTTTGGGAATCTGCTCGTGCTGGCGCTTTACCAGCAATACCGGCGGCAGGGCCAGGCCTTCGTGCCCAAATATCTTAACCTCCTGGCAACCGGAGGATCGAGAAGCCCGGAGGCGATCCTGACGGATGTCGGCGTGGATATCCGGTCGGCGGCATTCTGGCAGTCAGGGTTCGACACGATTGCCGCGATGGTGTCTGAACTCGAACGCACCGCAGCGTAGCGTTCCTTTATTGCTGCCGTCCCCGCTTGACCATCCAGGCCACTTCGGCAACGCGTGCGCCCAATTCCTTGGCTGATGCCAGTTCCTTGTCGTCAATTCCAGGACTGTCCCCCTCCGTCGTCGCGGAGGCGCCGAACGCACCGCCACCACTCACCACGATCATCTGGTTGCCGAGCATGGCGGCCAGGATTGTCAGCATGGTCACTTCCTTTCCGCTCGAGACCTGTCCCCCGGTTGCAAAGGCCGCCCCGACTTTGTTGCGCATTTTGAACTCGGGAAAGACGCCGAATTTAAACTGCCAATCGTCGAAAAACTTTTTGACGTCTCCGGACATGTTGGACCAGTAGACCGGCGACCCGACCACCACGGCATCCGCCGAAAACAGATCGCCTGCGGCGACGTCGCCCACCCGCTTAAGCACGACCTTGGTCCCCGGTATGCGCGCAGCCCCTTCGACAACGCCCTGTGCCATCTTCTCGGTATGGCCTGTCGCCGAATGATAGGCCACCAGGACCGTGACGGAGGCCGGCGCCTCGGCGGCCGACGCCGCACCCGTCCATCCTGCCAACAGGCCTGCCAGCAGAAATCCCATGAGGAATGCCTGGCGCATAGTACGACCTCCTGACTCGTGATGAGCCGTTATGTATGAGCAGACCGGCATGACGTGAACTGAACTACAGCGGGAACGTAGCGGGGAACGAGGGGAAAAACTAGCGCCTGATCGTTTCCTCATCCATATGCTCTTCGACCGACACTTCCGTCAGGGTGCCCCGGTAATCACACTTGTGGCAACGGATGCGAAATTCCTCGATCCATTTTTCCTGGACATAGGATTGGCGGCATTTGGGGCAGACGAACACGCCTTTTTTGTAGAGCACCTTCCGCTTTTCTTGCATGCCATCCCTCGTGTAATTCCGCGACGCGAGGCAGCAGAATCGCATACCCCACGGCCCGATTGCAAGCCGGGCTACTCGCCCGCTCCGCCCTCCTGAGGCGCGGCGTGGCGCTTCAATTCTTCGTCGATCAGAACACGCCGCAGCACCTTGCCGACGATCGTTTTGGGCAGTTCGCTCCTGAATTCCACGCGCTTCGGCACCTTGAACTTTGCCAGATTTTTCCGGCAATGCTCCAGCAGATCGGCTGAGGCCGCCTTCTCGCCGTCTTTCAGCACGACATAGGCCTTGATCATTTCGCCCCGCAGCTCCTGGGGAATGCCCGCGACGACGGCGTCCTTCACCGCCGGATGTCGGAGCAAAATTTCCTCCACCTCGCGCGGGTAGACATTCTCCCCGCCCGACTTGATCATGTCTTTTTTACGATCCTCGATGTAAAAATAGCCGTCCGCATCGCGCCGAGCCATGTCGCCCGTATAGAGCCAGCCGTCCCGCAAGACCTGACGGGTCTCCTCCTCCCGACGCCAATAGCCACGCATCACTTGCGGCCCGCGGATCACCAGTTCGCCAACCTCGCCGACGGGAAGCTCGCGCTGTCCGGTGTCCGCATCCACAATACGCGCATCGGTGCCCGGCAGCGGCAGGCCCATGCTTTTCGGATGACGCGGCCCGACTGTCTGCTCGATCGGGTTGCAATGGGTCACGGGACTGGCCTCCGTGAGCCCGTACCCTTCGACCAGTTTGGCTCCCGTCAACGATTCAAACCGCTCCTGGACGGACGGGGACATCGGGCCCGCTCCACTGATGCACACACGGACCGAGCGCAGATTGTAGCGGTTCAACCGCTGATAGCCGTTGATCGCGAAATACATTGCAGGAATGCCGGGGAACACCGTCACCCGCTCACGCACAATGGCTTTCAGCACCTCACCGACCTGAAACCGCGGCAGGAGCACCAGGGCCGAACCGGTGCAGAGAGAGAGATTCTGGCACACACTCATGCCATAGACATGGAAAAACGGCAGCACCCCCAGAAACACCGCCTCGCCTTCCCTGATGGACGGACACCACTGATGAATCTGCCACGTATTTGCCATGAGATTCCGATGGGTCAGCACGACGCCCTTGGGAACGCCGGTCGTCCCGCCCGTATATTGCAGCAGCGCCGTGTCATCCGGAGCCACCGGGACCGTTGGAGCTTCAGGCGGCACATCCAGCAGGCGGCGGAAGGCATGGACGGCCGGATGCACGGGCCTCCGAACACGTTTTCCTTCCCGCCAGGCTTTCAGCGGGTACAGCAGCCGCTTGAGCCACGGCAAATAGTCCTCGACACCGGTGACAATGACCCGTTTGAGGCATGTGCCCTGGAGCAGCGGTTCAACCCGGCCATAGAATTGATCCAGCACCAGCAGCGTCTCGCAGCCCGAGTCCGTCACTTGCTGCCGGATCTCCGGTTCGACGTAGAGCGGATTGATCATCGTCACCGTGGCGCCGGCCCGCAGACTGCCGTAGAACGCAATCACGGTCTGAGGAAGGTTCGGCAGCATGATCCCCACGACGCTGCCTTTGCCGATCCCCATCTGCAGCAACGCCTTCGCAAACCGATTGGTCAGGGCATCCAGCTCACGGTAGCGGATGACGCGGCCGTAGAAGAGGACCGCGGGACGATCAGGAAAGCGCGCGGCCAAGCGTGCGAGCATCTGCGGCAACGACTCTTCGGGATACGAGAGCGTGGAGGACACGTGGGAATCGTATTGCGAGGTCCAGGCGCGGTCCATGATCGTTCAGGCACAACCGGCGGCAGGACCGCCTTGACAGGTCAAGGACGCCTCTCTAGGATCGCAGGCATGTCGAACGGATCGTCGATGCATCATGGGACGTGCCTGCGACAACTTGGACGCGCCGCCATCCTGTGCGGCCTGGTCGTGGGCCTTCATGCGCCGGCAGGACTGGCACAGCGGCCGGCGGCCGGAGGACTGATAGCCGTGACGATGCCGCAGGGAACCGTCATCATGGCCGAAATGGCGGATACGGTCGAGGAACGCGCGCGCGGGCTCATGTTCCGGCCATCGCTGGAGAAGAACCGCGGGATGCTCTTCACCTTTGCCGAGCCGCAACAGTGGAGCTTTTGGATGAAGAATACCCGCATTTCCCTGGATATCATCTGGATGGATGGGAACAAAAAGATCGTCCACATCGAGCGCAGCGTCCCCACCTGCAGCCGGACCGACGACGGCTGTCCGCAATATCAGCCGAATGAGAACGCGCTGTATGTCCTGGAACTCGCGTCGGGATCGGCGGAGGCGCTTCAACTTGACCGCGGCGCGACACTCCGCTTCCAGCTTCCCACGGACCTTCCCGCCAAGCAGCCATCACGCAGGCCGTAGCAGCAACGCTGGAAGCTTTTTCAAAACCCTGTCACTCGTGCCAGGCGCGGACACGCCGCACGGTGATGACACCCTCAACCCGTTCAATCGCCTTCAGCACCCGTTCCAGATGCGCCGTGTCCTGCACCTCGACCACAAAATCGAGGATGGCCTTTCGATTCTCGCTGGTGGCGATCTCGGCACGCGTGATGTTGGCCTCCGCGCCGGAGATGGACGACGACACGTTGGCCAGCACGCCGGGTTTGTCCACCGCGACGATCGAGACCTTGACGGGATGCGTGCTGGGAGTCGTGAAATCCCATTCGACGTCGACCAGGCGATCACGGTCATAATCCAACGCGTCGAGATTCGGACAGCCGACCGCATGGATCGTCAGGCCGCGACCCCTGGTGATATAGCCCATGATCCGGTCTCCGGGGACCGGGTTGCAGCACCGGGACAGTTGCATGAGCAGGTCGCGCCCACCTTTGACCTTGACGGCCCTCTCCTCGTCTTTTACGGCGGGAGCGCGTTCCGCGACCGGCGCGCCGGCAACGGGAGAAGCTCCCGCAGAGACCGGCGCCAACAGCCAGCTCGCGACCTCTGAAGCCGCCACGCGCCCGAAGCCAACGGCGGCTGCCAGTTCATCAAGGTTGTCAAAACCGGACTTCCGCGCGGCTTCCAGCAGGCGGTCGGATTTCAGCATCTGCGCAGGCGGCAGATCCTGCCGCTTGAATTCCCGTTCCAGGAGACGCCGGCCGACTTCCACACTGCGTTTTTGCTGCTCGGCTTTCAGCCAGTGCTTGATCTTGGTTTTGGCGCGTGAGGTCCGGACGAATTTCAGCCAATCCTTGTGCGGCATCTGTGTGGACGAGGTCAGAATCTCCACCGTGTCGCCGCTTTTGAGCTGGTGTTTCAAGGGCACGATCTTCCCATTGGCTTTCGCCCCGACGCAGCGGTCTCCAATCTCGGTATGGATCGCATAGGCAAAATCCACCGGCGTCGAGCCGAGCGGCATCTCCTTGACCAGCCCTTTCGGCGTGAACACATAGACGACGTCGTGAAACAGATCCAGCTTGACGGAATCCATGAACTGGCGGTTGTCGGCGAGATCCTGATGCCACTCGACGAACTGGCGCAGCCAACTGAAGGCCTTGCCCTCCTGATTGTCAATCGTGCCGTGCTCTTTGTATTTCCAATGCGCGGCGAAGCCATACTCGGCGATCCAGTGCATCTCCTCCGTCCGGATCTGAAACTCGACGCGCTCGCCTTTCGGACCGATGACCGTGGTATGGAGCGACTGATAGAGGTTCGACTTGGGGATCGCGATGTAGTCTTTGAACCGGCCCGGCACCGGACGCCAGAGGGAATGGATCAGTCCCAGGGCCGCGTAACAATTCATCTTCGTATCCGTGACGATGCGGATGGCCGCCAGATCGTAGACTTCATCGAAGGAGACCGCCTGGCGTTCCATTTTCTTGGAAATCCCGTACAGATGCTTGGGCCGCCCCTGCACTTCCCCCTTCAACCCTGCCTCGGTCAGCGCCTGCTTCACGAGCTGGATGACATCCTCAACGTACTGCTGCCGCTCTTCGTCGCGCTTGGCCACGCGCATCTTCAGTTCGGCAAAGGCGTCCGGCTTCAACGCTTTGAGGCACAGGTCCTCCAACTCGTTCTTCATCCATCCGATGCCGAGCCGGTTGGCCAGCGGCGCGTAGATTTCGAGCGTCTCCTGGGCGATCTGCCTTCGCCGGGCTTCCTGCAGATGCTCCAGCGTGCGCATGTTATGGAGCCGGTCGGCCAGCTTGATGAGAACGACCCGGATGTCGTCCGCCATCGAGAGCACCATTTTTCTGAAATTCTCCGCCTGCTTTTCCTCGTAGTTTCGGAACGGAATCTTCCCGATTTTGGTCACGCCGTCGACCAGATGCACGACATCCTTGCCGAACTCCTTCTCCAACTCGTCCGGAGTCGCCAGCGTGTCTTCCAGCGTGTCGTGCAGCAGTCCGGCCGCCACGGCGGTGACGTCCGAACGCAACATGGTCAGCACGCTGGCCACGGCCAGCGGATGCTGCAGGTAGGGTTCGCCGGACCGCCGCGTCTGGCCCGCATGCGCTTTCTCGGAAAAGGCATAGGCCCGGCGTACCAATTCCACATCCGCATTCGGGTTGTAGCTTTGGACCCGGCTGATCAGTTGATCGAGATCTGTGATCGTCTCGTTCGGCATGGCAGATATCGGCAACCGTGGGTGGACTCCCGCCCGGCCTGCCCAACGCATGGACGTCAGGCATGCACCGGTCGGATGGAAAATCGCAACTTGCTGAATTTAAAGAAGATACTAGACGGTCAAGAAATGTTTGTCAAACGAGCCCGCGGGAAGGCTGCGGGTACATACGGAACGGTCACGGAAGAAAAATCATGGAGGCGGGAGCAGGCGGGCCTTACTGCCCGCCCTTTTGCACGTAGTTTTTCACGAACTCTTCGGCGTTTTCCTCAAGGACGTTGTCGATTTCGTCCACGAGCTTGTCGATTTCCTCTTTCAGCTTCTTGCCGGACTCGACGACCTTGGGGTTCGCCTTGACGTCTTCCTTGGACTGCGGGTCTTTCCTGGACTCTGGTTTCCGCTCCTGCTTTTCCATCGGAGCACCTCCTGAGACTCATCACGCCCGCAAGAGACACAACAGCATCTCATGCGAGCGTAAAGTCAGGATACCCCACGTCCCCGCACTCGTCAAGCAAACCGTTGTGGCCGTGCAACCTCGCGGTGACTACACGATCAACGAGACGATCATGAGCGCCACGATATTGATCACCTTGATCATGGGATTGATCGCCGGGCCGGCCGTGTCCTTGTACGGGTCGCCGACCGTGTCGCCGGTCACCGCCGCCTTGTGCGTGTCGCTGCCTTTCTTGCCCTGCTCTTCGATGTACTTCTTGGCATTGTCCCAGGCCCCGCCGCCGCTGGTCATGGAGATCGCGACGAACAGACCGGTCACGATGCTGCCCACCAGCACGCCGCCAAGCGCCTGCGGACCCAAAATGAAACCGACGAGGATGGGAAACACAACAGGAATCAATCCGGGAACCATCATTTTTTTAATGGCGGCCTGCGTGACGATGTCGACGCAGGTGCCGTACTCTGGTTTACCGGTGCCCTCCATGATCCCCTTGATCGTCCTGAACTGCCTGCGCACCTCTTCGACCACGAGACCGGCCGCCTCCCCCACGGCTTTCATGCAGAGGGCCCCGAAGATAAACGGCAGCATGCCGCCCAGGAAGAGCCCGACCAGGACGGAAGGATTGGAGAGGTCGAAGGTGCTCGCCCCGCTGCCCTTGCCCACTTCGCGCGCGTATTCGGCAAATAAGACCACCGCCGCCAGTCCGGCCGACCCGATGGCATAGCCTTTCGTCACCGCCTTCGTCGTATTCCCGACGGCATCCAGCGGGTCGGTGATGTTCCGTACCTCTTTGCCGAGGTGGGCCATTTCCGCGATACCGCCTGCGTTGTCGGTAATCGGACCGAAGGCATCGATCGCCACGACAATCCCCGCCATCGAGAGCATCGATACGGCCGCCACGGCGACCCCATACAACCCGCCTGCCGCCGCGCCGCCGCAAATCCAGTAGCTGCCAAGGATCGCCGCTCCGATGACGACGACAGGCCAGGCGGTGGCCTGCATCCCCACGGCGAGTCCCGCGATGATGTTCGTCGCATGGCCCGTTTCACTCGCCTTCGCAATGGCCTGCACCGGCGCGTAGCTCTTGGACGTGTAATAGTCGGTGATGAACACCAGCGCGAGCGTCACCACCAGGCCCACCAACGCGGCAATGTAGTAGCTCGTGCCGCTGACGCCCCCGACTCCTTCCATGATCCTGGTCGTCACGGGGTAGAACGCCGCCGCTGCAATTCCCCCGGCGACAAAAAGACCTTTATAGAGCGCGGTCATGATCCCGCCACCCGGGCCGACTTTCACAAAAAGGATGCCGATGATCGTCGCAAAGATCGTCACCGCGCCGAGCGCGAGCGGATAGAGAATCGGCGCGCTCTGCCCTTTGAACAGGGTGAACGCCAGCACCATGGCCGCGACGGTTGTCACGGCGTAGGTCTCGAACAGGTCCGCGGCCATGCCGGCACAATCGCCGACATTGTCGCCCACGTTGTCGGCAATCACGGCCGGGTTGCGCTGGTCGTCTTCCGGAATCCCCGCTTCCACCTTGCCGACCAGGTCGGCGCCGACATCGGCAGCCTTGGTATAAATCCCGCCGCCGACACGCGCAAAGACCGAAATCAAACTGCCTCCGAATCCCAGGCTCAGCAATGCATGGATCGCTTTTCCCTGACCCGCGAACTGAGAGGCCAGCGTATAAAAGCTCGTGATCGCCAGCAATCCCAAGCCGATCAGCAGCAACCCGGTCACCGCCCCGCCGCGGAAGGCCACGGTCAGGGCGGCGTTCATGCCGTCATGAGCCGCCTGCGCGGTGCGGACGTTTGCGCGCACCGCAATAATCATGCCGATATAGCCGGCAATCGACGAAGCCACGGCCCCCACGAGAAAGCCGATGGCCGTGAGCATGCCGAATTTGTCGGAGGCAAAACCAGCCGCCCACAGAATCACAAACAGCACGGCCGCCACGACGCCGATCGTCCTGTACTGGCGGTTCATATAGGCGCCGGCACCCTCCTGAATGGCCTTGGCAATTTCCTGCATCTTGGCGTTGCCGGCGTTGAGCTTGAACACCCACATGGCCAGATACAGGCCGTAGGCAATCCCGGTCACCGCCGCAATGAGTGCAAACGTGACAATCGCTGAGTCGCTCACTTCAATCTCCTCCCGTGATTAAGAACTCTTCTGTTGTACGGCACCCATTGCTTCAACCCATCAAAACCCGGCCAAACCCGGTGATTGAGAAGGGGAAACGACGGGCAATCCAGATTCGCGTCAGGTATCTAACTGACTGAAAAGTCTGGCCATTCTATACAGATGATGCGGGGGTATCAAGACAAAATACCTGGGGCGGACCAGAACCTAATCGATCCAGTCTTTTTCTTTCAGTTTCCGCGGAAGATATTTCTTGGTGAGGTATTGGAAATCCTTGTTGGCGAGGGCGTCCAGTTCGTACTTGAGCCCGCTCGCGAGCATCCGCTTGATCTCCACCTGCCAGGCCGGTTTCTGAAACCACTGGTAGTTGAGCAATTCCTTCGCACGCGTGATGTCCTTGTCGTTGAGCTTGATCCCCACGGTGCGCGGCAGCCCGTACCGTTCGGGGTCCGCGCTGGAGAGGCCGACAAACTTCGCTTTCGGAATCGCCATGCGCTGGCTTTCGAATGCGAGATTGATCGAACCCTGCTTGACCACCGAATAGATGTAGTAGCCCCAGGGATCGTTATCGACCAGCACGTAAACCGGCAGCTTGTATTCCTCGTGGAGCCGGCGCGCCAGGCGGCGGACTCCGCGGGGCGGCTGGCCGTTGCCCGTCAACAGCACGCAGTTGTAGCGTTTCCAGAATTTGTCCTCAGACAGCCGGTTCCACTGCGTGCCCTTTTCGACGAGCAGCACGAAGTCGGCCGTGCAGCGGCGGATATCCACATACCCCGGCTCCACGATCGAGGGCACCGAATAGCCGCCCTTGCCCAACCTGGCACAGTCCACACGGTCGCCGTCGTCCTCCAGCACCAGCGGCCCGACCACGCTGCCGCCGTTCTCCGCCCGCACGTGCAGTTCTTCACGTAGCGCCGCGAGCGACACTTCCAGATCCTCGATGACCGGGTCCGATTCATCCTGCGTGTCGAACGTGTTTTCGTGCGAGTCCTTGATCGTGTGCTTCGTGCGGTAATAGATTTCCCTGAGCGAGGTGGTGAGGTCCGAGCGCTGGAGCTCCGAGAGCGCGTCGGCCACGAGAATCGTCTGCATGAACTTCTTCGCCATGGCCACGTTGAAGAAGGACCGCGCCTGTTTCTTTTTTCCCATCTCGATCAGGCCATTGCGCGGGTTGAACGAGACGTTCGACAGGGCGCGGATGGGGATCGCGAGCGTCGGATCCTTGGACCGATCCGCGGCGTCGATGACCACGTCGGCCAAACCGATCAGTCTTTTCGCAACTGCACCATTACGCTTGTGTTTTGTCTTGGCCATGGTGTCCTACTTCTTATGCCTGGCAGTGGAGGTCTTGCCTGCCTTGCCTGGTTTCGCATGGGATTTCCTGCTGCCGGATGATGTGCCCGCAAACAGCCCCAATTGTGCCGCCGTGCCTTTCTGAGGCTTCCCTGCCGGACCAGGCTTGGCCGGTTTCGAACCGGTCTTGCTCTGTTTTCCTGGCAGCGACTCCCTGGAAAGCAGGTCAGCCTGCGGGGTTGATGCAATCTCGGACGAACCAGCCCCCACGCCCTCAATAGCCGCCGCCACCTCCCCTTCAATCCCCTCGGCCGTGACGATGATCGAGTGGGGCAGGCCTTCGGGACCGCTGCCGGTCTTCCCCAGGGTCTCATCCGTCTTCATGCCGCCGGTGCGCGAGTTCGCGATCTTCTGCAACTGGGCTTTGAGCTTCTCCGTGTTCAACTTCCCGCCCTTGAGATGATTGCACGCTTCGGCCACTTCCTCGATGTATAGCTCGAAAATGTTCCGGCGGCGAAACTCGCCCTGCGCCCGCTCCCGCCGCCGGAGAAACAGCCCCAGCCGCCGGCCGCACTCGCGGAGCGCCAGCGTGATGTCTTTTCGAATCTCGTCGTAATCCGCAATCGCTTCCTTCGATTCGCTCGTGAACGGCACCCACACGGACGCCATGTGAACAAAGATGACCAGCGGACCGGCCGGCAGGGCTCCGCGCGACTGCGTCACGCCATAGTTCCGCCAGGTCGTATCGAGCACGGCCTTGAACGTCGCACAGGCCGACTGCTGATAGAGCAGCGGGACGCGGTTGGCGTAGCGAATCACGCGGGCCAGTTCGTCGTCCCCCTCGTGCTCCTCCCCTTCCGCCAGCGGCCTGTCCGCTGGTTTTTTCTCCGTCGCGGCTGCCTCCGGCCGTTTGCCGTAGGCCAGCCCCGCCTCGATGATGAAGGGATTGCCGCGATACACCGTCGGCGGACGGCTCACCGCCGTGTAGAACTCGCCCTTGATCTGCTTGTAGAGACCCGAAAGAATGGCCTGCTCGCCGATCGGGGCCAGGCAGTTCGTCGGCGGCGCCATGATCTTGGTGGTTTGAATCGTCTTGTAGAGCGTTTCCGCCGCATGCCCGTGAATGTTGCGCGGGCGGGCATGCGGTGCAAGCCTGGCCGTCCTGCACATCTCCGCCGCCAGTGCGGACGACACCCGGCAGAAGTCGGCGGCGAGGAAACCCGACAGCGAATGGCTCTTGGTATCGTGAAGCATCTTGAGGAACATCCCGAACTCGATGCCGTATGGATGCGGCTTGATTTCACGCGGCGAGGGCGGCAACTCGTTGTACGTGCGCGGGTAGGTTTTGGTCTCGCCCTCCGGCGTCGCGTACACAAGATGGACGTGCGGATTGGCGATGATCGTCTGCTCCAGATATTCATCGACCGAGGCGCGCCCTTTCTGGTAGCGCCCCTCCACTTCAATTGTCACCTGCGTCCCTCTCGGCTGATCCCAGTCGAGCTGCTTGTTATCCAGGATGCGCGGCTCGTTCTTCTTCGTGTCGATCTGCACTTCGAAATAATGGGCCGCCGACCGGGCACCCGTGCGCGAGATGATCTTCACCGGCTTTCCGGTCGTGAGCTGGCCGTACATGCCGGCGGCGGAAATGCCGATCCCCTGCTGGCCGCGGCTCATCCGCAAGCGATGGAACTTCGACCCATAGAGCAGTTTCGCAAAAATCCTCGGAATCTGCTGCTTCACAATGCCGGGCCCGTTGTCGCCGACGGTGATCCGAAACCGCGTCGCCTGGCTCACGGCAGGCGTGGCCTCTCCGTTCGCCACCACCTCCAGCCTGACCAGGAGGTCTGGAAGAATCCCCGCTTCCTCGCAGGCATCCAGCGCGTTATCGACCGCTTCCTTCACGCAGGTCAGCAGGGCTTTGCGCGGATTGTCGAATCCCAATAGATGTCGATTTTTGGTAAAGAACTCGGAGACGGAAATCTCCCGTTGCCGCGCGCCCATTTCCACGGCAGTCACGGACTCCGCCTGGCGGTTTCCACGTGAACCGGGTTTCGTGGACTCGACTGGGGCAGGAGCGGGCTTGGCTGGAGCCTTGCGTTTGGCTGGCGCTGCAGCTGACTTGGCCATTCATCCTTTCACACGTTCGCACGGACTCAATCACGCACGGCACGGTACGACGCCACGTTGCACGTACAGACGACCGCGCGCTACTTAACACAGATGCCATGCGGCAGTAAACACATGGATGCTTGCGTTTGCGGATGAGGGACGGGACTTGCTATAGTGCGCGCTGGAGAAACCATCGATGGGACTCGAGCCGAACTATATCGTCGTCGACGGGCAGACGTTCAGCAAGACCAAGCTGGTGCTGGACAATCACGTCTACAAGAATTGCCAGATCGATGCGTGCGACGTCTATTACAGCGGCGGCCAGTACGAATTGATCGATACCCGCGTGACGAACTCCCGCCTGATCCTCAATCACCCCGCCAAGGGGATGTACGCTGCGATTCAAATTTTCAAGATGAAATCGCCCGGCTCGACAATTGTGGCGGAATAGCGAAACGCTATTCGCGCCCCAATGTTCAATTATTAATTTACAATTCTCAATTGAACATTGAGCATTCCGCGAAACAATTCAGGTTGTTTCGCGGGAACTACCCGCCCGGTGTCACCGGGACATTCACCACCTGCCTGGCAATGGGAATCGGCTGGAAGGCGGGATCTTGCGCGCCCGCTGAAGATTCGGCCTCGATGCGCTGGAGAAACGCCGGAGGGCCGGACACCGGTGCATACACCAGGGACGCCTCGACGTCGAACGTCTTGGTGTCTTTCGGCGTGGGGAATGTAAAAATTTCGACTCTCGTCTCTTCCGGCTTCAGCACTGTGTCGTCCAGCACTTTCACCGCCTCGAAGTCGAAGACCGTTTTCTGGCTCTTCGCATTGGCATAGGTCCGGCCGTACAAACGTTGCCCTGAAAATACCGTCGTTAGATTTTTACCCTTGATCGCGAGTTCCAGCACCACTTTCGCCCAACCGGGATGGGTCGCGGGCAGATTGTGCGGAACCAGGCTCTGGACGGTGATCTTGACGGTCGTCTGGTCGCCCTTGACGACGGTGGCGATCTCCAGCTTGGCCGCTTCCTGGCGCAGTTTGCCGATCCGACCGGGGAACGAGTGGTTGGCCACCTTGCGCTTGTTCTCGCCGTTGGCCGACTCGCCGACCTGCTCGGGCATATGGCAGGTCTGGCATTCCTTCCCCGACTTGACCGCCTGGCTCGTCTCCCACCCGCCGAGCAAATCGTTGCTTTTGCCGAGATTGGCCGCCGTCGGCACTGCCAGGTGGCAGTTCAGGCACAGATCGGACTTTCGAAACAACGCCAATTCGACGGATTGATGCGCCAGATTCTGCACGAAATCCTTGTACGGGCCGAAGAGTGCCTTGCCGCCCGTTTCGTACTTGGGACTCGGCTGAAGATTCGTCCGGTCCACCTGCTTGATGAGATGGCACTGGGCGCACCCGACCCCGTCGATCTTGGGATCGCCCGATTTCACCTCTGCGAGGAAGGTGGCGGCCTGCTCCGGATACTCATTCACATGCGGCGCATGGCATCGCAGACACAGGACCTTGTCCTTGGCCACGGCGGAGGCAAGATACTGATCCAGCGTCGCGCGAAACACGGGAGAATGGATGGACCGGGACAGCGGCGACGTTTCCCACTCTTCGAACGCCCGCTCATGGCAGCGCTTGCACTTGGCGGACGAAGGGAACACCTTCTCCATCGATCCCTTGGACTTGGCGTCCTGCGCCAACCCGATCGGCCCGCCTCCCCAGAATATGAGCCCTGCCACGATGCCGCCGGCCAGCACCAGCGTCCACGCATGTCGCCGCCATGTCGCCATCAACGTCGCGCGTGCCTCCATCTACAACGCTTTCGTCCGAAACGTCAGGACCCGTGGCTGGGAATATTCCTGGATCAGTTTCACCGCATCGGCGCGTTCCTTCTCGCCCGCCAGCGTGGCCAGGTACTTTTCCTGAAGTCCGGGGGATGGCTCTGGGATAAGCGCGTAGGTCAGCATCGCCTCGATGTTGGCCGGCGCCGCTCCCGCCTTGAACGCGAGGGAAAACGGCACCCGCCTGGTCGTGCCCCCCTTGATAAACGGCTCCGGGAAGGGCCCCCGTGCAATCTGCTCGAAGGGAAGGCCGAACCGCTTGACCTCGGAGGCCAGCACCTGGCCCTTGGCATCCTTGGCCGTGATCGTCACAAAAAACTGCTTCAAGACCGGATCGCCGTCAGGAAAACTATGCGGCAGACTGCCGACCCGGACCAACACCGTGCCTTGAATGGCCTGGCCGGACCTGGCGGCTTCGATGTCCACGCGCGGCATCCATTCGGCTTGCAGATTGCGGTTCTTCAGCATGACCCCCGGAATCACGACTCCCCGGAACCAGTGCCGGCCGATGGCGCGGGTCATCGAGCCACGTTTGGACGTCGAACTGCCGGTCGACGGCTCCATGTGACAATCCTGACAGACCGTCCCCTGAAGAATTTCGCCTGGCAATTCACGCTTCGTGACGTCTTTGACTTTATCGAAGTGGCAGGAAGCGCAGAAATTGACGCTCCGAAAGAGATCCGACTGTGCGGCCGGATGGACCAGATTCTCCTCCGGATCGGCGTAGGGGCCGTACAACGTCTTGCCGGGCTTCAGTTTGAACGTCGGCACGGGGGCTGCCGGATCCTTGGACGTCTCATGGATCAAATGACAGGAGGCGCAGCCGATGCCCTCAACCTGGACTTTCCCCGCCAGCACCTGGGTGGCAATTTTCTCGACATGCTGCGGGAAGACGGTCGTGGAGGGGACATGGCAGGAAAGACACTGCCGCTTCTGGTCCGTCGTCGGATTGGTCTGCAGCCATACTCCCAGCACCGCTCGGAAGATCGGCGACTCCAGCGACGTGCCGTGCAACAGCGCCGCATCCACTCGCCCGAACGTCTTCAAGTCCGGCGTCTGCTCGCGCGCGCCTTTCCATTCCTCATAGTGCCGGTCATGGCACTGTTTGCAGTCCTCCGATCGGATGAAAATCTTCTCGATCTGCTCGACCCAGTCGGCCGGCACCTGGCTGTCGGCCTTTTGAGCCCCGGCAGGTCCGGAGAGCAACCAGCCGGCTGCCACGGCGAGCACAAACACGCCGGTCATCGTCGCTGCCTTCAATAATCCCATGCTCGACCCAGCCGTCCTCCCGATCCCCTGCTCAATCCCGTTTGCATCCGACGAAATGAAAGTTCACGCCCCAGCCGACGGGATCTCCAGGATCCGCCGTCTCGTATGTCCCCACCGTAAAATTGCATTGTTCCAGGGCACGCGTGAGCGCCTTGCCGAAGTCGATCAAATTTCTGACTTCGACCTTGTCAATCTCCTTGATGATGGACCTGACCTTGATGCCGGCGTAATCGGCCTGGGAGTTTCCGATCACCTCGAGCACGGCCACGCCTTCGACCCGCTGGAGATTCAGTTCTTTTCGAATGTCCTCGTCCACCTCTTCGACAACGATTCCAAACTCCTCGCCAAGGCGCACCGCATCCTCCTTGGTCATCTCCTTCTTCGGAGCGGCCTTTTGAGCCGCCGGCGGCTGGGCACGCGTCTCTTGAAGATCGCTTCCCCACAGACCGAGCGCCATCAGGAGCATCAAACAAGCCCTACCCAGCGGGAGGGCTTGTCGTCCGGCCGGCCTGTGCGAATGCACCCTCAGGGTCACAGGCTCGAGACCGGGTCAATGGCCAATTGGAACCACGGCGCCACGGCTTTCTGCCCGTTGCGCTCCTTGTTCTCTCCATTCCAAATTGCGAACGCGACCGCTTGCAGGCGGCCCGGCTCCAACCTGGCTTCGTTCTCCTGGCCGGCACTGCCCATCGGACGCCGCATGACGACGCGCCACACACCGTCCTTCCACGTCGCCTTGCCCTGCACCCGGCCCTGGTCGTCCTTGGTCGTCAGCGTGCTGAATCCGCCGCCGATCAAGTCCTCGACGGATGATTTGCGCCGGGGAATCACTTCGAACCGGCGCACTTCCCCGCTCGCCTTCCCTTCCGACGCCTTGGCGGCCCGCCGGTCGATATCGCTCTGCCAATCCGCTTTCCAATGCCAGATGTTGATGTAATGATCGAGCTGCCCCATGCAGAAAAACGCCGGCGCGTCGCCGAGCGGCAAGCCGATCGCCACCCCGTCGCGGAACGTGCCGGGCGTCAGGCGATCGTTTTTTGTGTTGTCCTGCCATTCCAGCAGAAACGCGATCTCCGTCCCGTTATGAATCGAGCGCAGGCTCAATGCCCGCGCGCTGGGCTCAGGCCAGACCGGCCTGGTGATCACCTGGCCGCTGAGCGGAATCGCCATGACCGGAATCTTGTCCCAGGCGGGATCTTCTGGCACGGAGGGAAGCTCGCCCGCCACGAGATGCGAGCGGACGATCATGCCTTCGGAACTGACCATGGGAATGCCGAGCCATCCCAGGACCAGCGACCCGACGACCAGACCGGCAAATAACGGTATGATGGAATGAGTCCGGTTACGAAACCGGGCCATGCCGACCCCTCATCAGAGCGCGATTAAGGCAACCCGCCGCAAACTACCAGAGCCTGGCGCGGCGAATCTTGTTTTCCCCGCGCTCGCAGACATACAACAACCCCTGCGGATCGAGCGCGAGACCGACCGGAGAATTCACCACGGCCTCCAAGGCCGGCAGGCCGTCTCCGTGCTTGACCTTGCCCGCGGATTCCTTGGCGACGAACCGCGCCGCGCCGCAGCCGCCCATATTCTTGTCTTCGTATCCGCTCTCGCCGTTGCCGGCAACGGTTGTGATCATCCCCGTCCTGGCGTCCACTTTCCTGACACGATGGTTCATCGTATCCGAGATATAGAGATTGTCGTTTGAGTCAAAGACAACGGCTTCCGGGGCGTGGAGCATGGCTTTGATTGCCGGCTTGTCGTCGCCGTCATACCCATAGCGGCAGACACCGGCCACCGTGGACATCGCCCCGCTGGACCGGTCGATTTTTCTGACACGGTGGCTGCCCTTGTCCACGACATAGACATGGCCCCGACTGTCCACCGCAATGCCCACGATATCGTAGAGCCGGGCCTCCTTGGCGGGACGCCCGTCATCCAGATACATCGAAAGATCGAGCCCATCCGAGCAGACGGGCATCAGCCACCCGTTGTCGTCGCTGAAGTCGATCCCGATGGCATCCCCGGACAGCACCACCAGATTCCTGGCGACCAGCGGCTGCTCCCGGGCATCGTCCTCGGCCGACCAGGCCCCGGCGATCGTCGTCACCTGTCCCGTCCCCGGATCGTACCGGCGAACCCGATGCGCCTGGGTATCGGCAATGTACAGGACATCATCGGCATCAAACGCGATGGCGGCGGGCCAGGTCAGATTGACCTCGAGGGCCGGACCGTCCCCGTTGAAGCCATGCTGCCCGGTTCCGACGACGGTGGTAATCACGCCGGTGTCACGATCGATCCGCCTGATCCGATTGCTGCCGGAATCGCAAACATAGAGATGGTTGTGGGAATCGAAGGCGACATCGAGCGGCAGGTAGAGACCGGCTTCACCGCAGGGCCCGCTATCGCCGCTGTAACAGGTCTCGCCGATGCCGGCGAAGTTATGCAGGGTGCCGGTCTGAAAATCCACGCGCCGCACCCGGTCGGATCCGGATTCGGCAAAATACAGATATCGTCCGTCCCGATCCAGCGCGACGTGGTGCGGGAGCGGAATGCCGGCCTTCACGGCCAGCTTGCCGTCTCCGGTGCTTCGCGCTTTTCCGTTTCCGGCGAAGGTTTCAATGAACCCGACGCCGAGTTCGACTTGCATTTCCATCAGCTACCTCCGCGTTAGGCTTTAGGGGGTGGTGGCGCGGCCTGCTGCTCCGCAGGCGCCGCCGCGGCCTGCGGTGGCGCCGGGGCCGGCTGCGCTTGCGGCGCGGCCGCCAACTGCGCCTGGGCCTCGGCTTCAATCGCATCCGCTTCATGCACGGACTTCTTGAAGCCCTTGATGGCCTTGCCCAGCCCTTCGCCCAACTGCGGGAGCTTGCCCGCCCCGAAAATGATCATGACGATGACCAGGATCAGCACCAATTCCGTAATACCAATGCTTCCAAACATGTGCCCTGTTCTCCTTGCGCTAAAATTCAGCTTAAGCCGTGCCGGAATCCTTCGGACGCTTCGCAAACCGGTCTTTCAACCGCTGCCGCGTCTGCTCGGCCTGCTCGAACATCTTGCATTTGTCGTAGGCGCTAATCAAGTTGTAATAGGCGAGCGGCTCGTCCGGGTTATGCTCGACGGCGTCTTCCAGCACCTGGATGGCCAGATCCGACTTCTTGTGGTTGAAGGCGATTTCCATCAACTTGAAACTGGCTTCGAGATGCTTGGGGTCGAGCTCCAGGGTCCGGAGATAGCACTGCATCGCCATGTCCATCGTGTTGTAATCGGACACCTCGGGATTATCCAGCTCGACGTAGACACCCGCCAGATTGTACCACGCAATCGGATCATCGGGCGTCACTTCGACCAGCCGCTCGTAATACTTCTGAGACTCCCGGAACTGCCGCTTGTCGGAATGCACGCGTCCCATGTTGAAGAGCGCCAGCACGTCGTCGGCATGCAACTCCAGCGCGCGCTTGAACTGCGTCTCCGCTTCTTCCGCCATGCCCTTGGTGGCATAAATGGTCCCGAAGTTGGAATAGTACATGGCCATGGACCGGTTCATCTCCTGGCGCAGTCCTTCCGCCATTTCGATGGATTTCTTGACCTCGGCCAGGGCGTCGTCCAAACGGCCCTTGCTGAAATACAGCTCGCCAAGACGGCAGCGGGCCTGAAAATCCTCCCCATCCGTCGCCAGCAACTTCTCGATCTCGGCGATTTCCTCGTCGGGCGTCAGCTGCGGCTCCGGCTGGTCGACGGCAGCCGCGTCCGCATCCGCTTGTGGTGTCGTCTGTTGTTCATCCATGGTTCTGATTCCTCTATCACGCCTGCTGGCCGAGCATGGGACGAGCGTCCCCTGCCAGCGCAGATGCTTCCGTTCGTGTACCAGCCTGCGGCAGGGTACGCCGACGCTCCAACGTCAGCAGCATGACCCCCAGCAGCACCATCAAGGTCAAATGCGAGAGTTGCAGGGCATAGCCGGCCAGAAACATCAGCCCGATGCCGATGCCTTCGTACCGCCCCATCGTATACAGCTTGACGACCGTGTAGGACCAGGCCAGCAGTCCCATCATGTACAGGGCAAAGGGCAGGTAAAAGGTGTAGCCCATGCCCATTTGAAAGATCCACCCGATCCCCTCGCCCGCCTTGCGCAGAGTCTCCGCCAGCGCCGGATCGTACAAGCCAGCCAGAGAATCGACGAACAGCAACAGCAGAAACGAGGCGACCACCGTCAGCGTGAATGCCACCGTCCGGCGCTGCTGACGCTTGTTTTTGGTTGTGAGCGAGAATCCGCCGTAGGCCCAGAACACAAGGATGCTGGCCAGCACCATCAGCGCCTCACCGAGCCGGTTGATCTCGTGGACGAACGGCGGAGCCTGCACCAAACCCATCAATCCATAGGACGTCGACACGACTTGATAGTACAGCCAGCCCGACACGCCCAGCAGATACACCACGATCATGATTCGCTGGCTCCACGGACGGGGGACAGATAGGTAGTCCGCGACAAGGAGAATCAAGATCGCCCAGGTGATCACGTTATAGACGACGGACCCCAGCATGGCCGGAGGAAAAATGAGAAACCCCACGGTAAGCACCAGTAAAAAAGACGCAGCCGGGACCAGCCACGCATCGTAGCGCCCGCTTCCGATGGCGCGGATCTTGTTCAACAGCGCGATGGAGAAGACGAGAAAGACCAGCATGGACACCACATTGAGCAGCGTGAATCCCATCGAGGAGAGAACCTTGAACGTGATCCGAACCGACTCATACTTGGCGGCCAGCTTGCTCAGATGCATGCCTAATCGCGAGACGAGCCGGTACAACAGAAGTTCGAAAAACGCCGCCCACAGGAGGAACTTGGCAGCCGTATCGAAGAGCAGCCCCTGTTCGTCCGCCCACCCGGCCGCCTTGTCCATGACGCGAGACACCCTCATGACCCGCTCCTGCTACCCATTTCTCGCGTGGCGCCCCGCGCGCCCGACGCTCCGCTTGCCCTCTGATGCTGGTTGCCGGATTCGACGCGATGCCTTCGGCTATGGGCCGGCTGGCAGGGGAACCTGTTGCGCCCGCGCCTTCGCGCGCGCAATGTAAAGCAGCCCGTCCGCCATCGAATAGTTGAACGGCAGTTCACAGACGACTTCACTGACTTTCCCATACACGTGCTGGTAGACCTGCTCCGCCTTTTCCGGCGTCATCCCGGATGACACCTCGTAGAAAAATCCGAGGCTGAGGTCCTCCGAGGCGGGCCGCATGATGCGCTGGATGCCGTGGCCACCCGGATCGCTCATGATCGGCGCTTCCTTCTCCAGATCGAAAAGGCAGGGCTGGCAGGAAAAACCATAGGAGGAGTTCAGCCGCTTGTTCTCCACGATGAAGTTCATCGTTTCCAGCGATTCCTCCTCGGTCTCGGTCGGGAACCCGACGATGATGTAGCAATGGATGGCGATCCCGAGATCGAGGCAATCCTCGGTGATACGGCGGACGCTCTCCTGCTTGATCCCCTTTTTCATGAAATCCATGACGCGCTGGTTGAACGACTCCAGCCCGAAGACGATCTTCAAACAGCCGGCCTCGCGCATGCCCGTCAACAGCTCGCGCGAAAGGTTTTTTTCAAATCGCATCTCCGCCGTCCACTGTATATTCAAATTCCGGTCCTGGATCTGCTGGCACAGCCGCTTGGTCGGCGAGAGCGCGAGACATTCGTCGGTAAAGAAGAAAAATGGCGTGTTGTATTTTTTGGACAGCATCTGCAGCTCGTCCACTGTCTTGCCCGGATCCTTCTGGCGGAAATTCTGGTGGTCGAGCGTCAAGGCGCAGAAGGCGCAATCCTTGTAGTAGCAGCCGCGCGAGAACTGCACCGGCAGCACCGTTTCGGGCGCCAGGTAGCGGTCGAGGGGGAACCCGTCGTAATTGGGCGCCGGCAGCTCGTTGATGTTTTCCGAATAAAAGGGCTGGTTGACGGTGATCTTCCCGTTCTGCCGGTAGATCAGGTTCGGCACCTTGCTGAAATCCCGTTTGCCCGCCAGTTGATTGACCAGCTCGAGCAGCGCCGTCTCGCCCTCGAAAACGATGATGTCATCGGTCAGATCGAACAGGCCGTGGCACCGCCGGAGATTGTCCACCAACCGGGTGAAAATGCTTCCCCCGATCGTCAGATGCACCGCGGGGTTCGCCTCCTTGATCAGCCGGCAGAGCGTGAGGCCGGGAATGATCTGGGAGGTGGCGGTGATGGACACCCCGACCATGTCCGGCTGGTCGGCGAGGATCGAAGACAGGAACCGCTCTCGGAACAGCGACAGGTAGGGGTTCTGCTCCTCATCTTGAATGACCTTCAGCAGATCCTTGGACGAATAGATGGAATAGCCGCTGACCTGGTTGTCCACCACGGTCATCCGCGTCGGAAAATAGAGCGTGGACACCATCTCCATCCATTTATCGATCAGGAAGAGCGCATCCCGGTACCGTTCCAGGTCGTAGAACTCTTCCCCGCGAAGAATCTCCTTGGCCACCTCGACCCGATCGATCAGAAAGGGAAACCGCTCGAGGGCTTCGACGGCCCTGGCATAGTGCTCCTCGCTCGACGGCCCTGTTTCCCCCTGCCGCACACGTTCCAGTTGCTTCACCTTATCCTGCAGCTTGGCATGGATTTCCTTGCCATAGGATTCCGTCAACACGGTATCCAGAACCTCGATGTTCAGATCCCGTTGTCTGACGTTCTTTATACCGGCCTGGACAAGAAACCCTGTCAGGGACGGCAGGCTCAAATAGGGTTGCGAGGGGTGCCAACTGGGAGGAAAGATCAGGGAAACGTTCACAACAATCCTTCTTGCCTTCTAGAATCGCTGGAAAATAAGGGCTCGATGAACGCGCCTACAGAAGGCCATCCGTCACGAATAATTCAGTTATTTTATACACTGTCCTCTCCGGCAAATGCAACCGCTCGCGCCGTTCTCAATTCTGAAAAGACCCTGTAACCACAACGAGTTATGCCGGTTGGCGGAACGACAGCCTCGCGCAAACAATAAAAAGCCCCGAGCCAGTTTCCGCACCATGGTGCTGGTGACTCGGGGCTTTTTGACCGACTCGTCAGATCAGGAAGGGTTCCCGCCTAACGCCCCCTACCGGGGTACATCCTCAGGGCAGTTTAAGCGTGAACCAGGTGGAGATACCCTTCATCCCGTTCCGCTCGACGTTGCTGCCATCCCAGACGGCAAAGGCCACCGGGACCGTCGAACCCGCCTTAAACTGCACATCGTTCTGATCGCTGGTCGACATCTCGCGCTTGACCACGACCCGCCACGTCGGACCCGTGCAGCAGCCGCCCTTGACCGATCCATAGGGCTCCCACACGCCGTTTCCGATGACGTCCTGATGCGCCTGCGTGGTCAATGTGCTGAACCCGTTGGCGTTCAGATCCTCGACCGAGCTTCTCCGGAGCGTCGGATCCGACATGATATTGCCGGACCAGATGCCGGGATTGAATGGCCCGAGGCTGCGGCCGATCCGGTCAGGATAGGTCACGCCGCCCGCCGGCTCTTCAAAGTAGTAGTCCCAGGCAATGGACGGATACTGATCGTCCACATCCCACAGACCCGCGCTGTCCTTGCCGATATCCTTCTGCCACTCGGCATTCCAGCGCCAGATGTTCACGGTCCCTCCGGACTGCCCCATGCACTGGAACGGCGGAGCGCCCGACGTATTGACCGGAAACTGAAGGGCCGCCTGATCGCGGAAGTCCTGCGGTCCGATGGTGGTGTTGTTCAGCGTCTGATCGGCCCAGTCCAGCCGGAAACCAACTTCCTTCCCGTTGGACACCGCTTTCACGAACACCGCTTTCACGGAAATATTCGGGTGCATTGGCGTGGTGATCGTCTGTCCGCTCAGCGGCACGACGACCCCCGGCACACTCTCCCAGATGGGGTTTGCACCATCCATCGGGATCGGCCCCTTGATCAGCTTCACCGGGATGGTTACCGGCTGGCTGACCGCCAGGGGGACCTGCCCGATCGTCAGCATGATGCCGACAACCAAGGCAGAGAGCAGAATGCCAAACACCACTTTTTTGTTGCGTGTCTGCATCACTCTCATATAAATGTACCCTCCTCTAGATTAAAGATTACGACTGTACGCACACCTGATATAACGAACCGAAAAATCTGCCTCCTCAGGCCGTTCCCACTGGCCCTGAGTCGGCTTTCTCCTTACCCTTCTCATCGATGAACGATTGCGCACCGACTTCGTTGAGCAGCACGCTCAATTCGTTGCCCTGATCCTGCGCCCCGCACTCGTAAATCTGCCCCTCCGGCGCACTGAAGGTCGCCGGCCGGTAATCCGTCTCCGAATAGGGCTGCGGGACGACACCCAGATAGACGGCATCGAAATCCATGCAATCGGCCGTGAACTCCGCCAAGTGTCGGAAAAAACCCGTGTCGGCCTTCTTCACCAGCATCCGCGAGAAGAGCGGCACCCAGCGTCCGATGTGATTTTTCACGAATTTCTTCTGGGCGTCCACCACAATCTGCGTCTTGTCGGCGCTGTCGTGGCAGAGCGCATACGACTCTTTGTAGGCCAGGAAATGCATGAACTCGAGTTCCACGCTCAAATGGTCCAGCCGCTCGTGAATGTCGCGCGAGAGTTCCAGGCCGAACGCTTTATAGAATCCGGCAATGTCGCCCATCACATGGGCCTGGCCGAAGACGTGGTCGTTACCGAAGAGGGTTTCGTAGGGCGGGCAATCGAGCGTGATCACGTTACTGAACACCCGCCGATGCTCCGCTTGCAGATCGGTGAGCGTCCAATGCGTACATTCCGTCGCCACCCACTGTTCGATCGTATCCAGATGCTTGAGCAGTGAGGCCACCTTCAGCCTGGCTTTCTCTCCGCCCTGCCCGGCCAGTGCCGCGCTCAATCCTTCGAGCGCAGACCGCCCATCCTCGACAAATTCCCCGCTTTGGAGATAATCCAGGAACTCGTCGTCTTCCGGGTATAACAGGCCCCAAGAAATGAGGAGATACACCTTGCTCCGGCCAAGCGCCCGTTCAACGGCCGGAGAATCCTTGATCACTCCGAGAGTCGGAGCCATGACGGCAGGATCACCCATTCTGCGCTCGCTCTCCTTCGTACTCATACCCCACATCCCACGGGAAGCGCGCGATAACCTCGCGCATGATAGGGAAAGCCAAAAGTGAAGTCAAGCCTATTTTGGACCTCACAAACTGCCTGATTTTACAGTCCCCTGCGGCTCTTTTCAACCAGGCCGGCGCTGTGCGAAAGCCGTCCTTAAGCCCCTTCAAGGGCCTGCCTGCAACAACCTGGCAGGGGTCACCCGGATGGCTATTTTGTCGTTGACGGTC